>NZ_NFKR01000037.1 GCF_002160495.1 Erysipelatoclostridium sp. An173
GTATACCACCTCTCTTATAGGATACTACAAAAACGATTGGAGAGAAATTATTTTTAATAAAATGTTTGTGTCCGACCGACGAAGACGGACGGAAATGGAGGTAAATATGGGTAAATTAAAAGTAATGCATGTTTTGTGCATGAGTACATATTCTGGCGCAGAAAACGTAGCAATAACACTTATTAATAGTTTAAAAGATAGGGTAGACAGTATTTATGTTTCACCTAATGGTAGTATTCGAAAAGTTGTACAGCAAAATGGAATTGAACATTATGTAATCGATAGGGTTGATGTAAAAAATATTAAAAAAGCTATTAGAGATATTAAACCTGATATAATTCATGCACATGATTTTACTGCTGGTACAATATGCTCTTTGTCTACTAGAAAAATACCAATCATTAATCATCTTCATAACAATCCCCCATGGATAAAAAAAATTGGCTTGAAAAGTATATTATATGGATTTTCATGTTATAGATATAGAAAGATTTTAACTGTTTCTAATTCTATAATGGATGAATTTATATTTGGTAAATTTTTCAAAAAAAAGATGACTATTATTGGAAATCCTATAAACTTATCATCGATAAAAAGAAAAGCTGAGGCAGCAGAAGAAAATGAAAAATTTGATGTGTTATTTCTTGGGAGATTGATGCCGCCAAAAAATCCAATATTATTTGTTGATATTATTGCTGATTTAGTGAAAAAATTGCCAAATTTAAAAGTAGCAATTGTTGGTGAAGGAGATTTAAAAATTAAGATTGAAAAAAAGATAACTCAATATAATATTTCTAAAAATGTTGTGTTATATGGATTTCAAGAAAATCCATATGTGTTTGTAAAAAACACAAAAATATTGTGTGTTCCTTCAGTTTGGGAAGGTTTTGGTTTGGTCGCAGTTGAAGGATTGTGTTTTGGAAAACCGGTTATAGCAACACCAGTAGGTGGTTTGAAAGATATTGTAAATAATGAATGTGGTAAACTTTGTGTTGAAAAAAATGAATTTGTTTCTGAAATATATAGACTACTTACTGATAGTACCTATTTAGATAAGAAATCTAGTGGAGCATTAAAAAGAGCAATAATTTTTGATAATATAGATGAATACTCTAAAATAATTATTGATACATACGAAGAAGTATTAGGAGAGATATAAATGGCGATATACTCGATTACATATATATTAAATGCTTTAGGATTCTATATGAATAAACGTGATAGTAAAATTATCAAAGCACTTGTAATATTGCTACTAGTTTTTATATCAGGAACTAGGTATTACATGGGAGGAAGTGATGTTTATGTTTATGAGGCTGCATATAATAGCGTACCATCACCTAGTATTGTATTAAATTATTTTTTTACCGGGGTCAATAATGGCGTAAATACAAGTTGGGAAGTTGGATTTCTGTTATTATGCTCTATAATTAAGTCCTTTGGATTTTCTTATTTTGGTTTTATTTTAATTTGGACAATTATTTTTTATACACTTATGGTTAAAGGTCTTAATGAATTTGTACCTAGTTGGTCCATATTTTTTGCTGTTTTTATGTACAAGTTAATGTTTTATGATACTTTCATAAGTATACGGCAAGGGCTTACGATTGCAATGTTTTGTTATATGCTAAAATATATTAGAGATAGAAAATGGTATATTTATTTTCCGCTTTGTTATATTGCACTTTTAGAACATAATGGTGCAGTTTTTCTTTTTCCGCTATATTTTGTTACTTATATACCTACATCAAAAAAATTCATTCGTCGTTTTTCATTGGTTATGGCACCAACGTGGTTTATTAGTAGTAAAGTAGACATAAGTAATTTAATTATGCTCGGTGCTAACTTTTTAGGAAGTTCAAAGGGAGAACATTGGGTTGAAGCTACGGAAAAAATAAGCATAATTCATACAATTGAATGTTATGTTATGGTTATTCTTATTTTAATATTTTATGAAAAAATTATATCTAATGAAAAAAATGGGGAAGTAAAGTTGGTTTTACAATTATTTTTATTAGTAATTCCAATGTTTACGATATTTAGGGAATGGATAATATTTACTCGTGAAAAAGATTATTTAGTTTTAATGTATGGTATTATTTTAGGGTATGTATTAAAAAGTAATACTATGAAAAATATTGAATATCGCAATGGTTATTGTGTTTTAGGTTCTAGAAATGAACAATTAAGATTTAAAAATAAATTAGTTTTTTCATTAGGAATTTTCATTGTATGTTTTGTTGGGATGATTAGATATGTTTTAGTTTTTGATGGCGGTGAACTTGCAACTTTTACTAGTTTTATTACAGAAGGTGCAAGTATTTTTATTGACTAAAAATGGAGGAAAGTATAGAGATGCGCGTGTTACAGGTCTATCCGCAGATGAATAATGCGGGAACTGAAAGGGTTATTTTTAATTTATATGAGAATATTGATATTACTAGGGTGCAATTTGATTTTCTAGTAGAGCGTCCAGGAGAACTTGATGAAAAAATTAAATCTATGGGTGGTAAAATTTATTATTTGTATACTAAAAACAAGAAGAACTACTATTTATCTTTGATTGAATTTTTTCATAATCATCCAGAATATCAGATTATTCATACACACACACATGCAAGGATGGCCATTGTTTTAAAAGCTGCAAAAAAATGTAATATTCCTTGTAGAATTGCACATTCTCATAATGCAAGGAATGATCTTCCCAAAATAGCTGCTTTTATAAAGAGTTTGACAAGTATCCCAATAGAAAAAAATGCAAATTACTTCTTTGCATGTTCATCAAATGCCGCAAAGTGGCTATTTCCACATAGAATGAAAGAATGTAAAATACTTTATAATGGAATAAAATTAGAGGATTACCTTTTTAGAAAAGAAAATCGAGATGAAACAAGATTTCAGTTAGGACTATCAAACTCATCTTTTGTTATGATTCATGTAGGACGATTTGCTAAACAAAAAAATCACACTTTATTAATAAAAATCTTAGAAAATTATAGTAAGATCGATAAATCAGATTGGAAAATGCTTTTAGTAGGTGAAGGACCCTTAGAAGATGATATTAAGACACAAGTTAAAGTTGCAAAGCTTTCTAGTCATGTAATGTTTTTAGGAAATAGAAATGATGTTAATAAGCTATATTGTGCTGCTGACATGTTTATATTTCCTTCCTTGCATGAAGGACTGGGTATTGTTGTAATAGAGGCACAAGCAAGTGGTTTACCTTGCATTGTATCGGATGCAATACCTTTAGAAGCAGATATAAAGGTAGGTTTGCTTAAAACACTTAGACTAGAAAATTCTACAAAAGCTTGGGTCGATGTCATCATGGAAAATAAACAGAATATTAAAACTAGAATTAGTCATAGTGAAAAAATACTTGAAGGAAAGTATAATATTTCGAAAATTGCTATTGAAATGCAAAAATTTTATTTAAAAAATGGAGAAAAAAAAGATGACTAACTTAGCCGAACAATTGAAAGAAGATTATTTAAGAATGACTGGAGATGTGTATAAGGTTGGCATTAAGAGTTTTATTGTGATTTTATATTCTCATCAAATTAGATTTATGCGTATTTGGAGAAAATATAAACAACATAAAACTATTTTTAGGAAGTTATTATTATATCATTATTCAAGAAAATATGCTCTTGAAATTTCATCTGGTGCAAAAATAGGGCGTGGATTGTATTTAGGACATCCATATGGAATTACTGTTGGTGAAGGGGTAACAATTGGTAATAACTGTAATTTACATAAAGGTTGTACAATAGGTAGAGAAAATAGGGGTAAAAGAAAAGGTTCACCAACAATTGGAAATTGTGTTTCAATTGGCATTAATTCTACAGTGATAGGAAAAATAATTATTGGAGATGACGTTATAATCGCACCCAATAGTTTTGTTAATTTTGATGTACCGGCTCATTCAATTGTTATTGGCAATCCAGCTTGTATACATTCAAAGAGAGAGGCAACAAATGAATACATTAAATTTAGAGTATAGGAGAATGAAATAATGTTAATTACGATATTTACTCCAAGTTATAATCGTTCAAAGACATTACCTCGTCTATATTATTCATTACTTCAACAAACAAATCAAAATTTTTGTTGGTTGATTGTTGATGATGGTTCAATAGATAGTACTGAAACATTAGTACAAACATGGATAAGTGAAAATAAAATTTCGATTAGATATTTTAAACAAAATAATTTCGGTAAACCTATGGCACATAACAAAGGGGTTGAATTAACAAAAACAGAGTTATTTCTTTGTGTAGATTCTGATGATTATCTTACCCAAAATACGGTAGAAGAAGTTCTTCAATGTTGGAAAAATGCTAAAAAAAATGATGTAGGCATTCTTGCTTTTAAAGGTACCAAGAATAAAACTTTAACAAAAATTAAAAATGGTGGTAATGGAAAACGTACCACATTAAAAAATGCTTATGATCATTTAGGATTAGTGGGGGATACAATGCTTGTATTCCGAACAGAAGTGATTAAGAAGCATCGTTTCCCATATTTTAAAGGGGAAAAATTTGTTCCTGAAGCATATTTATATGACCAGATTGATCAAGAAGGTAAGTTGATTTTATTGGAAAAAACACTCTATATTTGTGAGTATTTAGAAGATGGTTATACTAATAATATGGCAAAATTATTGAAAAACAATCCAAAAGGATATTTTGAATTTATCAATCAACGATTGCTTATAGATAAGACACCAAAAGAAAAATTTTTAGATTCAGTTCGTTATGTTGCAATGGCACTAGCACATAATGTTCCTGTTATAAAGAATGCTGTATATCCAACGTATGCATTTTTTGCTTATCCGGTAGGATTGTTGCTTTATTATAAAAAGTTTAAAAAAATTAAATAGTTTTAGTTAGTATAATGAGGAAAAATGAACAAAATTAGTTTTTCAAATAAAATAACAGTATTATCGTTTATCTTATCTATATCAATAGTGTATATTCATTCGGTTTGGGATGTAAAAAATAATTTATTGACAACAGTACGTTTATATTTTTTTAATTTACAAAATATATGTGTACCAATGTTCTTTTTTATGTCTGGTTACTTATTTTATAGAAATTTTTCGATGGGCAAATTAAGTTAAAAATACAAAAAAAGAGTAAAAACCCTTGTTATCCCGTATTTGATTTGGAATATAGTCGCTTTTATATACAGCTATTTAATAATGAAAATTTGTGGTGCAAAAGTGATAATTCCAACATCATTTATTGAAATAATATTATCTATCTTAAACGCAGACTATAGTATATTGTGGTTTGTTAAACATTTGATAATTTTTACTGTTATAGCACCAGGAGTTTATATTATTTTTTGTGATAAAAAAAGGGTGTTTTCGGTTTACTTATTGCTTTTTTTCTATTGTATTATTCAATACAATCAAGTGTTTTGAAAATACCAGTTGAAGTCATTTCAAACTCTATTTGGTTGTATTTATATGAGGGTATATATTATCTAGTTTGAGCATATTTTTCTTTAAACTGGAAGAAACAATGTGAATCTATTAATCAGCATAGAAGTTGGGCTTGTTTAGTTGGATTATTAATTCTTTTTTTATTTAATATATACATTACTATATTTAGAATCAGCATATTTATAATGATTTTATATAGGCTTTTATTTTGTATATTTGCCTTTTTTGCATTTGATTTATTTCCAAATATTGAAATTAAGTGGTGGATGAAAATTAGTTTTTTTATTTATTGTACACATATGTATCTGCTACAAATTTCTCAACAACTTATTATGCGATTGTTTTCAAGTGATTTGATCAAGGTGTTAAGCTATTTAGTTATGCCTTTTTTTTCTGTTATATTTTGCATTGGAATAGCAAAAATATTTATTAAACATTTTCCAAAATGGTGGAATATACTCACAGGCAATCGTGGAAATTAAATATATTAAAAGAAGATTGGGAGGGAGAAAATGGAATCGCAACCTATAAGTAGCGTAATTATGCCGGTTTATAATGGTGAAAAATATTTATCAGAGGCAATTAAAAGTATTTTAAATCAAACTTATAAAAATTTAGAATTAATTATTGTAGATGATGGTTCTAATGATAATTCGGTTGCAATTATCAAAAAATATCAACGACTAGATAAACGAATAATTTTGATTTGCCAAGAAAATCGTGGGGTTAGTTCTGCACGTAATAAGGGAATTGAGCATGCGAGGGGAAAATGGATATATTTTATAGATTGCGACGACATTTATTTTCCGAATTATATTGAACGTATGATCGAAGTAAGCAATTTAACAGGTGCAGACTATATCTGTAGTGATTTTGATATGAATTATATTTTTAACTTAGATGCATATAAGGCGTGTAAAAATGAAGAAGTTATTGTATTTGATCATGATACAATTGATGCTTTTAATTATATGTGTTCACTAGGAATTAGTACTAGTCTTTGGAATAAACAATTTTCTGCTCAGATAATTAGAAAATATAATATTGCTTTTGACACTACCATGACATATGGTGAAGATTTATTTTTTTGTTGGAAAAGCTGTTTAGTATCAAAAAAAATTGCATATATTCCTGAAAAGTTATATTTTTATCGATTGACAGGAAATAGTGCAGTGTCGAGAGTTCACACAAATTTATTTGAAAAATATAATTATGCATTTAAAAATATTGAGCAATTTGCTATCTCAAATAAATTGATGTGTACAGAATTAAAAAAATCAATTGAATTTTTATATGTACAAAGATTACCAGCTCTTGTACGTATGACTATTCGTGAACATAGAGGAATTTATGGTTCGTATATCCGTTTAAATGAAATAATTAGTTCTAAGCGGATGCAAGAAATATTAAATGGTCAGAATACGGAGATTGAAAATTTATTAAAAAATGATATAAAAAAACTTTTTTTACAGGCAAAAAAAAAGAAAATTATTAATATGTTAGTATATGGATATTATAGTAATCTACGTATTCGGATTGCAAAAAAAATGAAAGGTGGAAAAAAATGAAATTTATGATTTATCAGCATCAAAGCAGTTATAATCATGGCTGTGAGGCGCTTGTATATACTATTAGTAAACAAATTAAAGATTTATATCCAGAAAGTTCTGTGGTAGTACAGTCGTATTATAAAAATGAAGATGAAGAATTTAGTTTTCCTTCAGTTGATCATTTTATTCAAAATAATCAATGGTTACAAAGATTTACTTTTCCATGGTTTATTTATCAAATTGATCGTCGTATTTTAAATAGTAAAAGTATACAAGAAACATTTATGTACTGTAAGCCATGCTATGAATTTTCAAAAAACGCAGATGTTTGTATAGCAATTGGAGGAGATACATATTGCTATAATAAAGGTAAAGAACATTGGCCACTAGAACGTAAAATGAAAAAATTAGGAAAAAAAATGATGCTTTGGGGTTGTTCTATTGAACCAGAAGATGTTCCGGGTGAAATGGCTGAACATCTAAGTAATTTTGATGTGATTACTGTGCGCGATTCAATATCTTATCAGGCACTTATTGATAATCATGTTGATACAAAAATTATTCGCTGTGCAGACCCTGCATTTCTTCTTCCGACGGAAGAATGTATTTTGCCGGATGAATGGGAATCAGGAAAGATGATCGGTTTAAATTTTAGTCCTATGGTTATGGGAAATATTGTAGAAAAAGATGGTCCTCGCCATGCTATTGATGCACTTGTAGAACATATTTTAGATTCGACTGAAGATAAAATTGTTTTGATTCCTCATGTTCGAATTAGTTTTACAGATGATATGGATGAGTTGAAGAGAATATACAATAAGTATTCCCATACTAAACGCGTTTTACTTATTGATGATAAATCATTGAATGCAAGACAATTAAAATATATTATTTCAAAATGTAAAATGCTTGTTGGTGCTAGAACGCATGCAACAATTGCGGCATATTCAACTTGTGTACCTACTTTAGCAATTGGATATTCTGTTAAAGCAAGGGGCATTGCAAGAGATTTATTTGGAAGTGAAGAAGGTAAGATAATATCCATTAAAACAATGGATAATCAAACACTAATAAATACTTTTGATGCAATTTATAATAACTTGGATAGAGAAAGTGCGTATTTGATAAAAATTGTTCCTGATTATTCTAAAAAAGCATTATTATCAGGAAATGCATTAAAAGAATTGATAAATGATAAATAAGGTGACATATTATGAAGATAGGAATTATTACTTTGGTTGGAAATAATTATGGAAATAGATTACAAAATTATGCGGTGCAGGAGTTGTTATCTAAATATGGCGATGTATATACTGTTAAATGTGAGAAGAAAATAGTTTCAAATAATAAAAAAAATAAAATAAATTATTATAATCCTATATATATTAAAGAAGCTATAGATAGTAGGTTGCTAATAAATTATCATTTGAGTAATCGTAAAATGAACATGGTATCTCGTTTTATGTATTATTTGAAACATAAAAATGAAATTCAATCAGCAATAATCAAACGGAATGAATCATTCCGTTTTTTTGATAATAAGTATATAAAATATGAAAGTGAATTACTTCATTTAAGTGGCGATGACGATGAAGAGTGGGTAAAATCATATAATGCATGGGTTTGTGGAAGTGATCAAATATGGAATCCAACATACCCAACGGCAACAAGAAATGCATTTTTACAGTTTGCACCAGAAAAACGTCGAATAGCGCTTTGTGCTAGTATTGGTCTTTCTAATATAAATATGATGTTGCCTGAATATTCTGAATGGATGAAGGAAATTAAATACTTATCTGTTAGAGAAAATAGAGCAGCAGAAATAGTTAATGAATTAACAGGCATACAGCCAAAAGTTTTTCTTGATCCTACAATGTTAATTCCACTTGAAAAATGGAATCAAATGGCTGACTTATCAAATACTAAATTACCAAAAAAATTTACTGTTGGATATTTTCTTGGCGTACGTGAAAAAAAATATATTGATTATATAAAGAACTTTTCAAAAGGAATGGATTATATTGATTTGCTCAATGGAGAAGCTCCTAAATATTTGGAGTTTGGTCCAGATAATGTGGTAGATGCTATTCGTAAAGCGGAGTTTGTATTTGTTGATTCTTTCCATGGTGCAGTATTTTCTATTTTATTTCACAAACAGTTTATTGTATTTGAACGAAGTGAAAAAGGAAAATCTATGAATAGTAGATTACAGACATTATTACAACGCTTTGGACTTGAAAATAGAATGTTTAACGAGAATAATTTAGATGAGTTAAGTAAGCCAATTGATTATAGTAAAGTTGATAGCATAATTGCTGAGGAACGTATGCGTGTAAGATTATTCCTTGATCATGCTATGGAAGAAATTTCAAAACTACCAATAGAAATAGAAAAGAAATTAAAACATATTGAAATTACCCGTTTAGAAAAATGTTGTGGTTGTACAGCGTGCATAAGTGCTTGTCCCAAAAAGTGTATTAAAATGCAAACGGATAAAGAAGGATTTTTATATCCATCTATTGATGAAAATAAGTGTATAAATTGTGGTCGTTGTGTAGCGGTTTGTCCAATATTGAATCATGAAGGTGGTAATATACCAAAAAAAGTTTTAGCTGAAAAAAATAAAAATGAAAAGATTCGTTCGAAAAGTTCTTCAGGTGGTTTTTTTAGTGAAATTGCAAAAAATCACATAGTTAATGGCGGTGTAGTTTACGGTTGCGCATTAGATGAAAATATGATTGCGCGTCATATTAGTGTATCTACACTTGAAGAACTTCCTAAATTGAGAAGTTCAAAATATGTACAAAGTGAAATGGGTAACACTATGTGTGAAATAAAAGAACGTTTGCTTGCTGGAGAAAAAGTAATGTTTTCTGGTACACCTTGTCAAGTTGCTGGACTTAAAAAATATTTAAATAAAGACTATGATAATTTATTTGCTATAGACGTATTATGCCATGGCGTTCCATCTCCTGGATTATTTGCTGATTATCTAGAGTATTTGAGTCAGCAATATGGCGACGGAAAACCGGTTTCTGTAAATTTTCGTAATAAAAAACGAGGATGGAAACGACTTTATATGGAAGTATGTTTTGATAATGGAAAGAGACATTACATTTATAGTGGGTATGATCGTTATGAAAGTATGTTTTTGAATAATCTCTCTTTACGACCAGCGTGCTATGAATGCAAATTCACAAAAAGTGAGCGCTTTGGAGATATTACATTAGGCGATTTTTGGGGGATTGGAAAAAAATATCCTAAGTGGGATGATGATAAAGGGATATCGGTAGTTATGCTTAATACAAGAAAAGGAATTGATGTATATTCACAAGTGTCACAATTTTTTGATGAGAAAGAAGAAAGTTTTGAAACTGCAAAAGCAGGGCAACGTACACTTTATGCACCTAGTACGAAAAATCCTTATCGAGATGATTTTTATAAATTGTATGCAGAAAAAGGATGTAAAGAGGCTTTAGAAAAATATACTAATGTACCTTCTGTTTCAATTCGTGCATATTATGCAATTATGCGGTGGGGACTTGATATTGTAAGAAAAATAATGAAAAAAGGATATTGATATAAAAATAAATTATATATATTGAGTTTTATTGGTGTCTGTATATTTTTAAATTTAATTTTATTCTTTGATGATACCGTTAAGATATATGTAATTATGATAATTGTTTGATTAATTTATTTTAGGAGTGTATAAGCTGAATATGATTAAAAGCAAAGAGGATTATTTATATTATCTTGAAGCTGATCGAATTTCGCTTGGAGAAAAAAGAAAAAAACCACATATCATTTCTATTTGGGAAATTGATGTGATTTGGAAATTTCAACGTCTTTTGAGAAAAGCTGAATATTTACATAATTGTAAATCAACAGGAATTAATAAGTTTTATTATAAATGGATACAATACCGTTTATTTAGAGCATCGGTAAAAACTGGATTTGGAATACCGTTGAATGTATTTGGTCCTGGACTTTCAATTGCACATTTGGGACCGATTGTAGTTAATGGATTTGCAAAAATTGGAAAGAATTGTCGATTGCATCCATTTACTTGTATCGGTATTGATGGAAGAAGTGGAAGGTTGCAGTAATAGGCGACAATGTTTATATTAGTAACAGTGCAAAGATTATTGGTGATGTATATATTGCAAATGATATATGTATTGCTGCAGGTGCGGTTGTTACTAAATCATTTAATGCTCCAAATATTACAATTGGAGGAGTTCCTGCGAAAATAATTTCGCAATTAGGTAATCCAATGCCAAACAGTAGAAAAGGTGCAAACTAATTTAGAAATATATGATTTAATAAGATATAAAAGTATTTTTTAGAAAAAATATTAATTATTTTTGACAAACGTTAAAAATATATTATTGTAATTTTAAAATCGCTTATTTTAATTAATGTTTATTAAGTAAAAAATTAATAAATAATCAATACTATCTTCGTATGATTATTTAATTTAGTTAGGTGAAAATTATGATACTTAAATAATTTTCATATATTATGACTATTAATTCGTGATTTTATATTCATCTAAAACCTTAGACAAGTTATATTTAATATAAAGTAATGTGATTGATAGAAATTATATAAGATTTGTATTTTAATGCATAAAAGCTATATATTAAATTTAAGGAAATGTATATATGAAAAGCAAACAAAATTAGATATTAGATTATTACTAATTCATCTACTATGATGTTATTTGCATAATGGAGGAATAATAAGTGAGAAAGAAAAATAGTCCCAATTCGAACGGAGGAAGAGTTAAGAATTCAATTAGAAATATTACGTATCGGATTATTGCTCAGATTGCAACAATTTTATTACGGTTTATTAGTAGAACGGTTTTTATTTATGTTTTAGGAGTAGAATATCTGGGTATAAACGGTGTTTTTAGTGAAATTTTGCAAATGCTTTCTTTAGCAGATTTGGGATTTGGTACAGCAATGGTTTTTAGTATGTACAAACCTCTTGCGACGCATGATGAAACAAAATTATCACAACTAGTACAACTATATAAAAAAATCTATACATATATTGCAGTAGCGATTTCTGTTATAGGGATAGCACTGATGCCATTTTTACAATATATAATCAATCTAGATACAAATATCCCATATATTCGTATTTATTATCTGTTATATCTTGCAAATACAGTATCATCTTATCTTGTCGTTTATAAAACTTGTATCCTTACTGCAGATCAAAAAAGTTATATTACTTCTAAATATAATATTATTTTTTCTTTTTTATCAACAATTGGATGCATAGTATGTTTGTTGGTTACAAAAAAATTTATGATTTACCTTGTAACTCAAGTTTTTTTTACATATCTAAATAATTTTTATTTATCACATGTTGCATCAAAAATGTATCCGTATATCAATGTAAAAAAAGGTAAATTACCTACTGATGAGGCAAAAGAAATATTTACTAATGTTAAATCTGTATTTATTTATAAAACGGCAAATACATTAGTTGGAAGTACTGACAATAGTATAATTTCTATTCTTTTAGGAACAGTTGTTGTAGGTTATTATTCTAATTATACAATGATAATTAATAATCTTTCATTGATTATTAACATTATTTTTTCTTCTGTAACAGCCAGTTTAGGAAATTTAATTGTTGAAAATAATAAACAGAAAAATTATTCTGTGTATCAAACAATGCAGTTCGTTAGTTTTGTAATCAGCTCGATTACGCTTACAGGAGTTTATTTGTTAATTAATGATTTTGTTACAATTTGGCTTGGAAATAAATATATGTTGGATAATTTGGTTGTGGCTGCGATTGTAATAAATATGTTCTTTTCTATTGTTTTAATGCCAATATGGTCGTATAGAGAAGCAACCGGTATGTACCGGCAAACAAAATATGTAATGGTTGCTACAGCAATCGTTAATCTAATTTTATCTATATTATTAGGAAAGTGGATTGGCTTAGCGGGTATTTTAATTGCTACATCCATTGCTAGAATCTCTACATATTTTTGGTATGAACCTAAATTATTATTTAAACAATTTTTTGATAAAAATGTAAGAGAATATTATAAAAGTATTGTAATAAATATTTGTATTACTTTAATAATAGTTTGTGTGTGTTCAATAATATTTGGTAATTGGTTAGTTAGTAGTTGGACAAACTTTTTCATTAAATTTATTATTTTGGTTTTATTTTCATTTGTATTAACGTTATTGCTTTATTCGTGGAACAAAGAAGAAAAAAAGTTGCTATATATTGCTATACAACTTTTAAAAAATAAACGAGATAACTAAATGACATGTAGGTATTTTCATGTATTAAAAATATTACAATTGATATGAAAAATAGTAGTATTCAATAAGGGGATGGAAATGTATTTCAATCAAAGTAACAAGTTATATAAAGGGGAACTAACATGACACAAAATATTAATATGAATAACAGTAATTATCAAAATGTGTTGAATTTGACAAAATAAATTGATTATTTTAAAATAAATATAAACTTACAAATGAATTTTATAATTAATCGTTGCTACGTCACGTTGGTTTTATAATTCTGTTATCATAAGTATTAGTTCGTGTATTATACGAACTGGCAAATCGCGCATAAAATTAGACATGGTATGTAAATGCTTTTTTATTTTGCTTTTTGACAGTTTTTGTAAGTTTATTATAAGAGCTACTTAGTAGTTCTTTTTTATTTTTGGAGGGGATGCAAGAAGCAAATATTAAAATATGAATTAGATTTATGAAAAAAATTATAAGTAAATAATATGTTGTTGTGCTAGTAGGTAAAAGAGATTGGGAAATAATTTTAATGATTTATATCTTATTTTCAGCATAATATTTTTGAGGCTTTATAAATGAGAAAATAGTTAATTTGATTATGTAATATTATATTAAAGTATGATTTGAATTGGATAAAGTAGATGTGAATTATTTCCGATTTTTTAATTAAAAAGATTAAATTTTTAAACAAGAATGAAATAATTAATAAATAATGGGTGAATGAGCAAAATTTTTTATAAAGGCAAACAAGTGAGGATAACATGTTATTGGCTTTTTTTGTTGTAAAATGTATATATCAGTTGAAATATTTATTGTGTTGAAACTGGAAAAGAAAAATAAAATTAGAATTTTAAATAGATTTGAAATCCTATCAAAAATAGGTAAATGCTCTTCTTTCTATTTGGTTGAAAAATTGGTTAATGAAAAAGATGAAGATTTAGCATTGATGATTAAATAGGCGGTGTTTGATGGAAAAAATTAAAAAAGATAAGTTAAAAGAATTATTTGAGCAATTAGCTTGGATGTCAATTTATGTAAAAAGATATTGGTGGTTAATTGCAATATATACTTTTACAATGACTTCTGGTTCTTTGCTTAGTTTAGGTTCGACAGTTATTTCTCGTGATTTGGTTGATGCGGTAACGGCAAGTAATATTCAGACCATTTCTTCAGTTATTTTTACTTATGTTGGGGTTGGAATTGGACAACTTTTTATTGATGTGATAAGAACGCGAATTTCTTTGAAAATTCAATTAAAAATTCAAAATGAAATTAAAGAAGACATTTTTAAGCACATACTGCAAACAGATTGGGAAGCATTGTCTGAATATCGAACAGGTGATTTGTTATATCGCACTAACGGAGATGCAGGGATGGTTGCAAAAAGTGTCTTAACGTTTATCCCGACGGTTATCTCTGTTTTTATTAGCTTTTTTAGTGCTTTTTGGATTATGATTAAAAATGACTATACTATGGCAATTATTTCTGTAATGGGGGCTCCTATTACGTTAGTTACTTCTAGATACGCAATGACTAAAATGCGAGAGTACACAAAAAGAAATCAAGATTTTTCAAGTAATAAAATGTCTTTTGATCAAGAGACTTTTCAAAATCTTCAGATGATAAAAGCTTTTGGATTGATACCGAGATTTATTGACAATTTTCATGAGGTAACTCAAGAATCGATGAAAATTTCGTTAGATCAAAATAAATTTCAATCTTTAACTACGATTATTACTTCATTAGTAGGACAAGTAATCGGTTATGCTTGCTATGGCTATGCTTTATTTCGATTGTGGCATGGGGATATTAGTTATGGAACAATGACCATGTTTGTAGGAATGGCTGGTTCGCTTCGAGGATCATTTAGTTCGATTGTTAATTTGGCACCAACATTAATAAGAGCTTGTATTAATGCTCAACGAATCATTGAGATTATAACTTTACCTCGTGAAAGAATTGAAGATGATAAAAAAGCTAAAAAGATTTTAAGTATTGCTGATAAATGTGGTGTAGAAATATTAATGAATAATGTTAGTTTTTGGTATCAAGAAGGTCAATCGGTTTACGAAAATGCTTGTTTTTATGCTAAACCTGGTGAAATTATTGGTTTGCTTGGCCCTTCTGGCCAAGGAAAGACCACAACATTAAATTTATTATTAGGTTTATTCCACATTCGTAAAGGTGAACTTAAAATTGGTAATCCTGGTTATGAAATGATTGATATTTCATCGGCAACGCGTTGCTTGTTTGGTTATATTCCTCAAGGTAACATCTTATTTAGTGGTACGATTGCTCAAAATATTGCCATGGTAAAGTCTGAAGCAACTGAAGAGGAAATTATTGAAGCTTTGAAAACAGCTTGTGCCTGGGAATTTGTCGCACAATTAGAAGAAGGCATTCATACTTCAGTGCGAGAATTAGGCCGGAGATTTTCTGAAGGTCAAAAACAAAGATTATCAATTGCTAGAGCATTATTAGCAAACACACCAGTCTTATTGTTAGATGAAGCAACAAGTGCTTTAGATATGGCTACAGAAAAGAAAGTACTAAAAAACATTTTGAAAAGAGATCCACTTAGAATTTTAATTGTAGCGGCACATCGTCCTAGTGTTTTTTCAATGTGTCATCGCGTCTATCGAGTACAAGATGGAATGATTAAAGAAGCCAATCATGATGAAGTCCAAAAGTTTTTAGCGGGTGATGAATAAAAATATGCTGTTATTTACAGCATATTTTTATTTAAATACATCCATATCTTTTAAAATTTTAGTTCTTTTTTTACCTAGAGAATAAATTTTAAAGGGATTTAATTTGCCAGTAATGATTTTTTTTAAAAAATTATAAATTCGTTTTAGTGCAAACCAAAGATATAACGATGGTTTTTCTTTTAGTTTAGGATAACGCATTGATAATTGTTTAACTGGTGGAAATAGTATTGTAACAATATTTTTAATTGCTGAACTATCCTGGTTTCTAGTTGATATGGTAGGATAAAAATAACTATATACTTGATTTAGATTACTAGTTCCAAAACAGCCGTTTTCAATTAAATTATCAGTTAGTTTATCGATATTTTTGATGGTTTGATTATTTGGTGTTAGATTAAAACCTAAATATTTCTTACCAATTTGCATAATGGCATTATATAAATTATTAATATGTAAATCTTTTAAGATTGTTTTGATTTTATTATTGTCGATGTCTTTTTGATAATGCTGATAGAAAATTAAAATATCTAATACTTGTCTAATGCCAACCCCGGCACTAATAAAATGTTTATATAAATGAATAATTAAAAATAAATAGTGATTGGTTGGATTTAAAGTATAGATTGTTTGGTTTTCAATTTCTATTGATATTGAATCATCAAAGACATTTTTAAAGTAATTATTCATTTGTTTATGTAAGTTATCTAAAGTTCCAAAAGGATTTATATGAACTTCAATTGTTAAAATATTATTAGTAAAATTAATTGTTTGAACCGTATTTAAAAAATCATCAGTTATTAGCTGTTTGTTTATACAACGAAAGTTATTATCTATTAATACTTGAAAACAGGTATTAAAATCTTCAGGTTTAATCCAGATATCTTCATCAGAAGAACAGCGGAAATCACTTTGAGGATATAACTGCCGACAGATTAAACCTTTAATAACTAAAGGTTTTAAATTGGCAGCTAATAGTTTTTGATAGATATTTAAAAACTGTTCTGTTCTTTGCTGTTGCATGACAATTTGATTAATTGCAGTTTCTCTGAATTTATTTGATGATGGATTGAAATCATCATTTTTTCTTAGTACGTCATAAATAATTGGTACTAAATTATGTTTGAATGTTAAATCATAAAGTGCACCTAAATCAGGAGAAATTTCTGCAACAGTTTGATTTTGAAAATAGGCGCACAATAAGTTTAGAAAAACTTGATTAATGTTTTTCATAGTCGACCATACCTTCTTTCTATTCTTTTGTTATCTTTAATTATATCAAAATATTAAAAATAATAAAAGATGTTGAAGATAGCGACTATTTTTTATTTTCAAAAATTAAGTCATAAATGGAGGATATGATGAAATTTATACGAATCATAGTAATTATCTTTTTTATTTTGGGAATAGGAGTTTATGGCTATTCCTCAATTGTCGAAAAATTATCCCGAGATTCTACTTATCCACAAATAACAAGCGATCGTGAAGTTTTAGAAATAACTTGCAATTATAGCGATGCAGATTTACTAACTGGATTAAAAGCTTACGACAAAAAAGATGGTGATATTAGTGATGATATTTTAGTTGGTGGAATCTCTAGATTTTCAACATCCGGGACTAGTGAAGTTACATATGTGGTCTTTGATTCTAATCATAATTCCACAACTTTTAAACGTAAAGTTGTTTTTAGTGACTATCGTTCACCACAAGTATCATTATCACATCCTTTAGTATTTACTGCTGGTAACGGTGGCGATGCTTTATCTTATATTGGTGCTAATGATGTATTAGATGGTGATGTATCAAATTCAGTTACTTTAGTAGATAGTAATGTTAACTATCAGCTAGTTGGTGATTATAGTGTTAGCGTTTCTATTAGCAATAGTTTTGGTGATTATGTGGATGTAACATTACCGGTTCATGTCATTGAAGAAGATGATCAAACAATTGATATTGAGCTAAATCAAAATATTGTTTATTTAGATCAAGGGGCTAGTTTTGATCCCGTAAGTTATATTTATCAAGTTCAAGACAGCAATGGAAATGAACTAGCAAAACGAAATGTTCAATATCAATCAAATGTCAATACTAGTGTTCCTGGCGTTTATGAAGTAGAATACAATATTTTTTCTAATGGTGGTCATGGGACAACATATTTGACGGTAATAGTTAGTGAGTAGAGGTGGTAATGATGGAATTTCGAATAAATGATATTGATTTAAGAAGTATTATCGTCGATATGGTAAGAAATTGCTGGATGATAATATTAGTAATGTTGGCCACATATTTTGCAATAGCTGGTGTTTATCGATTAACTTATAGTCCTCATTATACAACAACAGCAACAATGGCTGTAACGGCTCGTGGCAGTCAAAGTGGTACTTATAGCTCATTAACGACAGCAATGAATATGGCTGAGGTTTTTAGTGAGGTTTTTCAAAGTGATACTTTAAAAGAAAAAATAGAAGCTGATTTAGAGGTAGATAATCTTGATTATCAAATTAGTGCTTCAGTTATTTCTGAAACTAACTTGATGACTTTAACGGTAACATCAAATACTCCAAAAATGACCTATCAAATTATGCAATCAGCATTAGATAATTATACAAGTGTATCTGATTACTTATTTTCTAATGCCTCATTACAAATGGTTCAAGATGCTTCTGTACCTATGAGTGCTTCTAATCCCCTTAATTATTCACGGATTCAAAAATTAGGTACTCTAGCTTCTGGAGTAGTAATGATTGGAATAATTGCGTTATTATCGATATTTAGACAAACAGTTAAAAGAAGTAAACAGGCTAAGTATCAATTAGATGGTCGGATAATAACTACCATTCCATATGAACGCAAGTATCATTCATTACAAGAATTAAAGAAAAAACCAAAAAAATCCGTTTTGATTAACTCACCTTTATTAAGCATGCCTTATAGTGAAGCTAATCGAAAATTAGGAGCATTGATTGAAAGACATATGCGTCGAAGAAACCAGCAAGTATTATTAGTTACTAGTGTTGCTGAAAATGAAGGAAAGTCTTCGACTGCTGGTAATATTGCCTTATCAATGGTTGATCGTGGTAAAAAAGTAGTAATTATCGATTGTGATTTTAGAAAACCAGCACTATATAAAGTTTTTGAATTAAAAGAACTTAAAAATGGCTTATCTGATTATCTTGACGGTAATTGTAAATATGAAGATATTATTACATATCAAAATAATCTAGCTATTATTAGCCAAAAAGATTCTAAAAAAAATTCTAGTAATTACTTTTTAACAGCCCAATTTACTCAGTTTATTAAAAAATGTCGTTCAAATTTTGATTATATAATTATTGATACGCCACCAATGGGAGCATGTGTGGATGTTGAAGCAATTATTAATCATAGTGATTCTTCAGTAATGGTTGTTCGTGAAGATTGGAGTGAAATAGGAGCTATTAATGATCTTTGTGATGTTTTAAAACAAAATGATCAAGATTTTATCGGTTTTATTTTAAATGCATTTCACCGCAGTATTTTTAGTAATGATAGTTATAGTCATTATGGCGATTATCAAAGACGGACAACTAGTAATTTGCATAAGTAGGGAGGCAGGATAATGGAAGAAAAAAATATTGAACAAGATGAAATCACTATTGATTTGACAGTTTTGTTTCGTGATTTTATTCGTGGTTGTATTAAATTCTGGTGGCTAATATTAGCCTTGATGGTTGCTGGTGGTGCGATTATGTTTGTAACTAATATTCAAACATATACACCAATGTATCAAGCTAGCGCTACTTTTACAGTTACAACCAATACTACAACAGATCAAAATAATCAAAGTGATTATAATTATTACTATGATAGCTCTACTGCTGAACAGTTATCATTAACTTTTCCTTATATTTTAAGCAGTCAGATTTTAAATGATGCTATTGAAGCCGATTTAGGAGTAGAGGCTATCAATGGATCAATTTCTGCTTCAATTATTCCTAATTCTAATATGATTACAATGACAGTTATCAGTTCTGATCCAGATGATGCTAAAGAAATATTAGAATCGACAATTCGTGTCTATCCATCAGTAGCTAGATTTGTAATTGGAATGACTAAATTTAATATGATTGAAAATCCATCAGTATCTAATGTTCCTTATAATCAGCTTAATTATTTTAATACTGTGGCTAAAGGCGCTTTAATAGGCTTAGCGGTCGGTTTAGTGATTATAGCGATTTATGCGTTTTTTAGAAAAACAGTACACAAAACTCAAGAATTAGAAGAAGTAACTAATATAAAATGTTTAGCGACAGTTCCTTATTTAAAACAAAAAAAGCGAAGTCGAGGTAAAACTATCATGCCTTCAATATTAAATTTACAAACCAATCCATTATTTTTAGAAAATATTGAAAGCTTGCACATTCGTTTAGCTAAAGAACTGGCTGATATTAATGGTAAAACACTAATTTTTACAAGTACAGTAGCTAAAGAAGGAAAATCAACTATTGCTACTAATGTTGCTTATGCCTTAGCTAAAAATAATAAAAAAGTATTATTAATAGATGCTGATTTGAGAAAACAGGATTTAAGTAAACAAATGAATTTAACTACTAATGGTGTTGGATTAAGTAGTATTAAATATGGTAGCGATGTTGTTGAAGATGCAATAGTATATTTAGAAAAACAAAATTTATATTTTTTAGGTGGCAATAGCACTATAGATGATTTAACTGCAGTATTAACAAATCCTAATATGGAACAATTTATGAATGATATGAGACAAAAAATGGATTATATTATTTTTGACGCTCCACCATGTGAGGCTTTTGAAGATGTATTTTTATTAGAAAAATATGGTGATGCTTTTGTTTATGTAATTAAACAAGACTTTGTTCAAAGACCAAGGATTGTTGACTGTATTGGAACTCTAGCTGATAGTGAACTTCCTTTACTAGGTTATGTTTTTAATGGCGATAGTTTTACTTTTAGAGATTATAGCCGTTATGGATATCGTTATTATAATAAGTACGGTTATCGACATTACAGTTATTATAATAATGAAAAAAAAGCTGCTAAATAGTTATGAAGAAAATTACTTATCTAATCGGAGTAATTTCATTATTAGCTTTAGTAATTATTTTGATATTGTCATATCAAATGACAATGAATTATAAAGATGAGAATAATCAAAATTCAAGTGAAAATATTAAAATTATATTTGATGATGATTTAGTCTATGATGGTACTGGAGAACTTGATTTACTAGATGGTGTTAGTGCTCAAGGTGAAGATGGTACCGATTTGACTAATCGTCTTAATGCAAAGATTGTTTTGGCTGGTAATGATAAAGAAATTCGTTATAGTGTTTCTAATGATAATGGTCAAATTGTTTATAAAGCACGAAATTTAGTTTTAAAGAATTATCAAGGACCTGAAATTATAGCTAATGATCATTTGAATTTTGATGTTAAAGATTTAAGTAATTTAGTTACTGTTTTAAACGGGCGGGGCGAATTAAAAGGATTAGATGGTTTTGGAAAAGATATTACTAATCAAATTACTTATCAACGAGAAAAAGTTAGCGATGGAATTTATCGACTAACTTTTACTTTAAATAATATATATTTAGATAGCACTTCGCTGACAGTTAAAGCTAATATCAGTGGTGCTATATCAGACCCAATCCTTGAATTATACCGCTCGTCAATAGAATTAGATGTTGGTAGTGTATTTTACCCTGAGGACTACATTAAAATAGCTAATGATGAAAATGGAAATAGTATTAAAGATCAAGTTAAGATTTCATCATCATTAAATACAATGCAACCAGGTGTGTATAATGTTTCATATCAGCTAACATCAAGTGATAATAGTGTTATAGTAACTAAAAATTTAGAGGTAAAGATAAGATGATTGATTTACATAGTCATATAATGCCAGAAATAGATGATGGCAGTCAGGATATCTATGATTCGATTGAAATGGCTGAAATTGCTGAAGATTCAGGAGTAGAGGTGATAGTTGCTACGCCGCATAGTAATTTTAAAGGGGTATATGAAAATTATTATGATCACCACTTTAAACAACGTTTTACTCATTTAAAACAAGCTTTAAAGGATAATAATTTATCTTTAACGTTAATTGAAGGAATGGAGATAATGGCTTCTGATGATATTATTCAAAAATTAAATAGCCATCAATTAATTACTTTGAATCATACAGATGTTCCATTAGTTGAGTTTGATTTTTTTGTTCATTTTGATTATATTCATTATATCGTAGAACAATTACTAAAAAATGGATATCGACCCCTAATAGCACATCCGGAACGTTATTTTTGTATAATAAAAGATCCGGATAGAGTGCGAACATTGTTAAAAATGGGAGCCTTGATTCAATGCAATAAATCGAGTATCTTAGGTCATTTTGGATTAAATATTAAAACATGTGTTGATTATTTATTAAAAGAAAAGCTGGTAACCGTAGTTGCTTCGGACAGTCATGGCATTGATGTTAGAACTCCGGATATGAGTGAGATTCAGTTTTACTTAGATTTAAAATATGGTAGTAAAATGGCCGAATTATTACTTGAAAGTAACCCTAAAAAAATTCTTAAACTATAACTTAGCTGTGTCAATGTTGGCACAGCTTTTTTTTATTTAAAATCATTAGGTAAGTGGTCTATAATTAATACACTATAAGTGAACCGATGATTGTGAGATAATACTCGCAAAGGAGGTTCACTTATAATGAATAAAAATAATGAAACAATTGACTGGAATGCTTTGATCGATGAATACAAATCCAACCAGAACTTTATATCCATGATCGATTTCTGTAACCATCATCATGTTTCCATTGATGATATGAAATATCATTATCATAAGCAAAAATCTGATCATACTAAAAAAGTAATTGAGCTTAGATCTATTAGTATGAACAAAAATTCTTTCATCCAATTGGAATATAATGGTTTTAGTGAGTATTTCACTAAAAAGATGACAGCGTTTCACTCATTTGATGACGTCATCACACTAGTGTGATGATAAAAATAGTCACTATAGATTTGACCATAGTGACATT
>NZ_NFKR01000038.1 GCF_002160495.1 Erysipelatoclostridium sp. An173
TCGAATCCAGGTACCCCAGCCAAGATGACCCGCTAGCTCAGTCGGTAGAGCATCTGACTTTTAATCAGAGGGTCAGGCGTTCGAATCGCCTGCGGGTCACCATTTCAATGCGGGTGTAGTTCAATGGTAGAACTTCAGCCTTCCAAGCTGACTACGTGGGTTCGATTCCCATCACCCGCTCCATTAAAAAAGTAACTTACAAACATTTTGTTTGTAAGTTTTTTTATTTTACATACCATTATCATTTAATTCAATAAAACAATGTCTATTACCATTTGATTCGATTACTTTTAATAAATCAGTAAAAGATAAATAAATCGTAGCTGTATTAATATCAGGATGAATACCAATTTTTATCATCTTTTCAATTTCTTTATCAATTATAACATCAACAATTTTATCATGGTCATTTAATATCCCCAACGGGCTAACAGCACCCTTTTTCAAACCTAAATACTTATTTAAATCTTCTTCACTTGCAAAAGTTAAGCGCCGTGATTTAAGAACTTTTCTTAATTTTTTTAAATCGAGCTGTTGATCATTTTTTAATAAAACAAGATAATAATGTTGTTTTTTATCATCAGTTAAAAATAAATTTTTTAGTACAAAACTAATATCAATTTCATTAATTTGATTAATTTCACCAATTGTATAAACCGGTTTATGTTTTATTAACTGGTAATCAATATTTAAATTATCTAATCTAGTTAAAACCTTTTCAATCACTTCCATAACAATACCTCTTTTAAATCATAACTAAATAGTAACATTATATCTTTTGATGTCAATGTTCTAACCAGGCTATTCGTGGTAATTTTACATAATTATTTAATAAATCAATAGCTATAATAAGTCGTTGTCTTTCATAATCAATATTTTGATACATTAATAACAGTTTCTTTTTAATCTGCAAATCATTACAATCCTCGTTTATCGCTAGAGCCATAAATTCACTTGGAAACAATAAACGAGCATATAAATATATTATTTCATTACTACTAAGATTTCCCTTTTTAATATAATTATCTAATTGTTCGATACCAATTATTCCCTTTTTATAACTGCTTGCAAGATCTTTTATTCGCGAAGCAAAAATAAGATTATTTGGATTACACAAATCCTCATAACAATCATTAAAATAAAAGTGTTCAACTCCTAAATGAAATACTTCTTCATTAATCATATTTAAAATATTTATCGCGGTTTCCCCTAATCCTTGATAATAATAAAACAAGATAATAAAATGTTCAAAATGACTAATTCTTGAAGCATAATTGCCTAGTTTACTTTTAGCTTGATCTAAAATTGTACACCAGCTCTCTTTTATTTTTATAATTTCAATCGTTTTATTAATCGATTGTAAAGATAGATTAATAAAACTATCAAGAAGATACTCTTCTATTTGATAAGTATACAGCATGTAATCCATAGAAATTGGATGATTAAAACAATTCATTACTACCTGAAATCCATTCAACCCTATAGCATTAACATAATAAGGATAATAATTAGTAAAATTATTAACTTGATTAAAATAATATAATTGTCCTTGATATTCAAAATAATCACTTTCTTTATCTAAAGAAATTTGATAAAAACGTTGCAAGATATCTAGTTTTGATACCAATTTGGCACCTCACCTTCTATTACTTCCATCACAAGTGGATAATCATATTTATGTGAAAATTCTTCATTATAAAAGGGAAATAACACCATCAATCTAATTTTAATAACTATCTTTAACGAAACCATAACATGATTAACACCATAGTTTTCTATATTTTCCTCAACTGTACTAGTAATAGCACTAATAGTTTTATATTTAAGATTTATCTTTGGTCCAACATTAGCCAAAAAAGGATTATCAGTTAAAAGACCTAGTCTGATAGTTGCAATTACCCCACCATTATCGCTCATTTGCTGCAATTTATTTTGATAAAACGAATTATCTTCTTTTTGATAGGTGCCTGCTTCAATTGAATAAAAAAGATCTTCTAACTGATTTACTAATTTTGCTCCAAGACTTGAAGCATAGTTAGTATTAAAATTAATAGCGACGATTTCATCACCATTACGGCTTATCGCAATTAAATCATCATGTTCTAATTCTACTGGAAATGGTGTATTATTGATGATCATCTGACAAAAACGATTAACTTCTTTACTGGCAATTGTTTTTAACGCTGGCGTAATACTAATACAAACTAATTGAACTATAATTGCCAAGACTATTATTATAATCAATGATATATATCGTTTTTTCATTTAATCACCAGTATATTATACTATGATCAACTAAAAATTATGTCTAGAAGCTATCATCTTATAAAACTGGATAATAATACTAGGTAAAGTCGCAAAAATAAAAATCATTGCTAATTGTCTCAACGTTAATTCACTAATAGAAAAAAATGAATGAAAATTAGGTGAGATAAGAATCCAGATTAAAAGAAGTCCTCCCATTAAAAATGCCAGTAAACTATAATAATTTAACGGTAATTTAATTAGTGGTAAATCACTACGACAATTAAAACCATGTAACAATCGCGCTAAACATAGAGTGCCAAAAGCCATTGACGAAGCAGTTAATTCATTATTTCGAAGTCCCATAAAATAACTCAACATCGTAAAAATACTAATGATTAAACCTTCAAAGCCAACTTGTAAAATTGTTTCTTTATTTAATAACGATTTATTGATATTCCGTGGTTTTTGTTTTAGAATTTCCTCATTTCCTTTTTCCATCCCAATTGCAATTGCTGGCAATGAATCAGTTATTAAATTAATAAATAGTAGATGAACCGGTAAAAAAGGTGTCGGTAAGATTAAAAATGAAGTTACTAATACACAGATAATCGCTGATAAATTACCCGATAATAGATAAATAATTGCATTTTTTATATTAGTATAAACAATTCTCCCCGTCATTATTGCTTTAACGATAGTAGCAAAATTATCATCAGTTAAAACCATACTTGCTCCATCTTTAGCAACTTCACTTCCTGTAATCCCCATTGCTACCCCTACATCGCTTTGTTTTAAAGCCGGAGCGTCATTTACCCCATCACCGGTCATAGCAACAACCTTCCCACTTTTTTGCCACGCTTTAACAATTCTAATCTTATGTTCAGGAGCAACACGGGCATAAATAGAAATTTGTGGTAAATAGGCATATAGCTGATTATCAGTCATTTTATCTAATTGTTTACCATCGAGACATTTATCGCCAGGTTTATATATTCCAATTTGCATAGCAATACTACAAGCTGTCGTTGCATGATCCCCAGTAATCATAATCGGTTTTATTCCAGCATTAATACAATCTTGAACTGCTTGAAAACTTTCAGGCCGTGGTGGATCTATTAAAGCCACTAAGCCGATAAAAACTAAATCGTATTCATCTTGAATCGTCAAAGTATTACGATAAAATTTTTTGTAAGCAAAACCTAAGACTCTTTTACCCTCACTAGCTAAAAAATCATTTTGCTCTAAAATTTTCTTTTTATCTTGATTAGTTAAAATCTCTTTATAGCCATCATTTAAAATAGTTTTGCAACGATTTAATAAAACATCAGGTGCTCCTTTAGTATATAAATGATTATTTGAAGCAACACTCATTAATTTTCGTGATGAATCAAAAGGAAGTTCTAAACGACGCTTTGTTTTTAGATCATAATCATGGTTAAAACAATAGTTATGATACGCTTCTAACAAAGCAATTTCTGTAGGATCACCAATATTTTTACCATTTGAAATTGATGCATTATTACAGATTGCAAAAGACTTCAATAAAATATTATGATTATATTCACGATGATTCAACTCGCTAGTTTTAATTCTTCGATCACGAGTATATATATCAGTAGCTTCCATTTTATTCTGTGTTAATGTACCTGTTTTATCAGAACAAATAACCGATATACACCCTAAACTTTCTACCGCATTTAAATTCTTTATAATCGCATTTTCTTGAGCCATTTTTTGCGTAGAGATGGATAATACAATCGTTACAATTGATCCTAAGGCCTCAGGAATAGCTGCTACAGCTAAAGCAACAGCCACCATTAAAGCATCTAATAATTGTTCTTTAGCAAATAAAATATCCATCACCAAAACAAAAATACAAATAACTATGATCCCAATTGATAATCTTAATGAAAATTCATCTAAAGACTTTTGTAAAGGCGTTTTTCTTTGCTTAGTTTCATTAAGCATAGTTGCTATTTTACCAATCTGGGTATTCATTCCTATTTTAGTTACAACATAGCTGCCACTTCCATTTGTAACTAAGCTACCCGAAAAGACCATATTATTCATATCAGCAATCGAACATTCATGGTGTAAAGGTAACGTTTGTTTTTCGACACTTTCTGATTCTCCGGTTAACGCACTTTCATTTATCATTAAGTTATTAGCTTCTATTAAACGACCGTCACCTGAAATTACATCGCCTGCTACAATAACAACAATATCGCCTATTGTTAACTCATTTGCTAGTATTTCCATTTTCTTTCCTGAACGGATTACTTTAACTTTAGGAATTGATAATTCTTTTAAACTATTAAGTGATTTTTGCGCTTTTACGCTTTGAATAGTCCCTAATATTGCATTTATAGTAATTACTACAATAATTACTAACGTACTTTCAATTTCGCCAGTAAACGCTGATATCAAAGCCGCAACAATTAAAATAATTACTAAAAGATCTTTAAACTGATCAATAAATATTGAAAACACACTCGGTTGTTTACTTGCAACAATTTCATTTTTACCATGTTTCTGCATTCTAATTAACGCTTCTTTTGAATTAAGACCCTGATCATTTACTGATAATTCATGTTGTACTTGACTAAAAGTTTTTTGATAAGCTTCCATTATATCCTCCTCACTATATCCTTAAATTAAAATATATAAAAAAGAAAATAAAAAAAATGTTAAAATTTAATGCTATCACTAAATTTTAACATTTATAAAACTTATCTTTTTTTAATAAAAGAACGAATCATCCTTATGAATACATCACCAGAAATGAAATAAGCAAAAATAACAGCAAACACAATATTAACAATCCATAATTTCAAATCAATAGATAAAGCTAAAAGCATTGAAATCACAAAAACAATAATTGTTAAAGTAGTCAATCGTTTAT
The DNA here is from genome assembly GCF_002160495.1 of Erysipelatoclostridium sp. An173. GTDB lineage: Bacteria > Bacillota_I > Bacilli_A > Erysipelotrichales > Coprobacillaceae > Thomasclavelia > Thomasclavelia merdavium. Next base: position 5,150 of record NZ_NFKR01000038.1, read on the forward strand.
TAATTCGAAGCCGACAAAAACGGCGATTTAAATCAATAAAACGATACCCCGCTAAAAATAAGTTAGCAATCAAAGTAGAAATTACAGCAGCTTGAACTCCAATAATATTAATAAAAACAACATTAATAATAATATTGATTGCTGCTGAAATTGTAGTAGTAACTGCCATATTTTTAGCACTCTTTACAGCCACATAAATACTACCAAAAAACTGTGAAAAGCAATAGAAATACATCGCTAAAATCAAAGTTGGTGTATATAAATAAGCACTCTCTAAAGATTCATTACGATTTAAGATCATGAAAAGAAATGGCGAAACAGCTAGTAACAATATTGATCCCGCTGAAACAATACAAAACAACATTTTAAACATTCGATTATAGTATTGAGCACTATCAGGATCGTTAACACTTCTTGTTGCTGAATCTGTCCATGCTAAGTTAAAAGCTGGATATAAAATAGTAACGATTGAAGGAATCTTATTTGCTAATGCATAGATACCATTGGCACTAGCTCCTAAAAAGATATTAATGATCCAACGATCTGATAATTGATTAATATACCAAGATACCTGATTAGGAATAAATGGTAAGGCATAGCTTAACATTTTAGACGCAAATCCAAAATCTATATATTTTAAACGAATATATTTGAAAACATTACAAACACATAATACATATAAAAAGCCAACAACATCAGCAGCAACTAAAGCAATTAATACCCCGATATATCCTGTTTTTAACCACAATAAACAGATTGATACAACAATAAAGTTTACAAAAACTACTAATGCTGCTAAAAAAGAATATTCTTTATATTTTGAAAATGCTCTTAAAACAAATCTAGAAGTAGTTGCAATAATTTCAATCCAAATATAACCGATTATAAAAAGTTTCAATGGACCTTCAAACATATTAATTGGAACAAACAAGCATATTATTGCTGCTAAAATCATCATTATAAAGATAATTAAATAGCCATTAGTAATCGTTTTTCGTTGTTCTTCTTCACTTTTAGCATCAACCAAAAATCGAAATAGTGCTTGTTCTAATTGTAATGTACATAGTGGTACAATAAAATTTAAGATTGTTGATGTAACTAAATCAATTTGCCCATATTGAGCACCAGTAGTACTACTCGTAATTATAGGCGTCGTTAATAAATTAATAATTCGTGGTAAAAAAGTTCCCACTGCCATTATTAGTGTATTTTTGATCAAACTCTTTTCTCTCGACATATTTTCACCCTACTTTTATATTTACCATTGTTAAAAAACAACTACATACCATATTATAACAAAATCGTTTCTATTTTTCATCAATAATTGTACTAATTGGTAAATCAAAGGGTTCTACCGGTAACAATGGTACTTTTTGAAAACTAAAAGCCAAACCTATTATCTTGCCTTTATAGTCTGATAAATAACGATCATAATAGCCGCCTCCATAGCCTAAACGATTATTAAAACAATCGTAAGCAACAATGGGTACGATCATTAAATCAATTTGATCTTTACTTATAAAATGATGACTATCAGGTTCTAAGATTTTCATATAATTAGGCTTTAATTCATCAAAAGATTTAATTTGATAAAAATTCATCTCTTTATCTTCAATTTTAGGAACACAAATATTTTTATTACTTAGCATCTCTTTAATTAAAGAAATTGTATTGACTTCATTACGAAATGAAACATAAATACCAATAGTTTTAGCTTTGATAAAATCAGGATGTTGTTTTAACTTACTAATAATAAAATTAGATTTAGTAGTGTAATTTACACTATCTAAATCTAATCTTGCTTTTATCATTTGTTTTCTTAAACTAGATTTATCCAATTCCCTTATCTCCAAAATCCAATTTAATTAAACGATTCAATTCAACAGCATATTCCATTGGTAATTCACGAGAGAATGGTTCAATGAAGCCCATAATAATCATATCCATCGCTTCTTCTTTTGTTAATCCACGACTCATCAAATAAAATAACTGTTCTTCAGAAATCTTAGAAACCGTTGCCTCATGTTCAATAATTGAATCATTGTTACGCATCCAGTTTACCGGTACTGTATCACTAGTTGACATCTCATCTAATATCAAAGTATCACATTCTACTTTACTTTTAGAATTATAAGCATTTTTACCATGTTGTACCATTCCACGATAATTAACCTTTCCACCTTGACGAGATACCGATTTAGAAACAATACTACTTGATGTATTTGGTGCTAAATGAATCATCTTAGATCCTGAATCCATGATTTGATCATTTGCAGCTACTGCAATAGTAATACATGAGCCCTTAGCTCCTTCTTCCATTAAAACACAAGTAGGATATTTCATCGTTACAGCGCTACCAATATTTCCATCTACCCACTCCATTGAACCATTTTTATAAACTTTAGCTCTTTGGGTAACAAGGTTTAAAATATTGTTAGACCAGTTTTGAATTGTTGTATAACGACATTTTGCCTCTTCACCAACAATGATTTCAACTACACCTGCATGTAGTGAATCTTTTGAATAATTTGGTGCTGTACATCCTTCAACATAATGAATATCGGCACCTTTATCAACGATTATTAAAGTTCTTTCAAATTGAGCCATTCTTTCAGCATTAATTCTAAAATATGACTGTAATGGTTTATCTAATTTAACTCCTGGTGGTACATAAATAAATGAACCTCCAGACCAAACGGCACCATTTAATGCCGAAAACTTATTGTCATTGTAAGGAATAACTGTATCAAAATATTTTCTAAACAATTCTGGATATTCTCTAAGACCACTATCAATATCCAAGAAAATAACACCTTTTTCAGTTACTTCTTTTAACATGTTATGATAAACAACTTCAGATTCATATTGAGTACTAACTCCAGAAAGATATTTTTGCTCTGCTTCAGGAATCCCAAGTTTTTGGAAAGTTTCTTTAATTGTATCTGGTACATCTTCCCAATCATTGGCCTGTTTATCACTTGGACGAATATAATATGTATATTCATCAAAGTTTACACGACTCAAATCAACACCCCAGGTTGGCATTGGTTTTTCCATAAAACAACGATATGATTTTAAACGATATTCTAACATCCATTCAGGTTCATTTTTTATTTGAGAAATTTCTCTAATAATATCTTCATTTAAACCCTTTGGTGTTTTAAAAACAGAAACATCGCCATCATTAAAACCATAAGCATAATCTTGATCAGGAATTTCTTTTTTTATATCATCCATATAATTCCTCCTACTTTTGATCAAGGATCTGTTTTATTCCTGTCCATCCTAAAGTTGCACATTTAATTCGATTAGCTTGTCGATGTGTATTCATAAAAGCAATCGCTTCTTCAAGAATTTCAGGATCATAATCCTTTTCATAAATCATGTTATAATAATTTTCAATAATTACATTTGCTTCTTCTATTGTTTTACCAATTAAAAGCTCACTCATGATTGATGTACTTGCTGTACAGATTGCACAAGCTTCTCCATCAAAACGGATATCTTTAATCACTCCATCTTCAACCAATGCTTGAACATCGATATTATCGATACAAGTTTCAGAATCCATGTTAACACTATCATATTTTTTATCATCTACTAAACCGTGATTACGAGGGTTTTCATAATGATCCATAATAATTTCTCGCATCATCATACTATCCAAAGAAGGCATCTAAAAAGTCATCTCCTTTCTTGCACACTTCAATAAATTGATCAATTTCATCAAAAGTATTGTAAAAATAAAATGATACTCTTAATGTTTGCGACACATTTAAAAATTCGTCTAATATTTTAGCACAATGTTGTCCCGCTCTTACTGCAATACCATATGTATTAAATAAAGAAGCAGCATCCTGGCTGAAAACTCCTTTAATATTAAAGGCAATTGCTCCTTGACCATTAGGATTATATATTTCTAAATTATCAAGCTCTTGCATTTTTTTAATAGCATAAGCTCGTAATTTCAACTCTTGTTCATGGATATTGTCCATCCCAATTTCCATCAAATATTCAATTGCTGCTCCAAGTCCGATTACCCCTTCAATATTAGGAGTGCCAGCTTCAAATTTAGTCGGTGCATTTTTTAATTTAACAGATCCACAACTATTATATCTTGAATTGCTGCCCCCACCTAAACGAGTAGGACTAGTTTCTTGTAATAAATCATATTTACCATATAAAATTCCTACACCAGTTGGTCCGCACATTTTATGACCTGAAAATGCTAAAAAATCAACATCTAGATCTTTTACATCAACACTTTGATGAGGTACACTTTGAGCCCCATCAACGCATACGATTATCCCGCGATCATGAGCTAGTTTGCAAATTTCTTTAATAGGACCATCGTATCCTAAAACATTTGTAACTTGAGCAATAGAAATAATCTTTGTTTTATCTGTAATTGCTTTTTTTACATTTTCAATTGTCAAACGGCCTTCGTTATCTAAATCAATATAATTAATAACACTGCCTGTTTGTTGGCAAACCTCAAACCATGGTAAAGTATTTGAGGCATGCTCAGCTACAGTTAATAAAACTTCGTCGTCTTTTTGTAAATGTAACGCTCCATATCCAAAAGCTACTAAATTCAAACTATCAGTTGAACCATAAGTATAAACAACTTCCTTACGATCACAGTTAATTAATTTTGCAACTAAATCACGGGTATGCTCAAAACGGGTATCGACATCATGAGATAAATCATAATCACCACGATGAGCATTACCAGAATAATTAGTTAAATAATCGCAAACAGCATCAATTACACACTGTGGTTTTAAAGTTGTTGCTCCGTTATCAAAATATATAAGTGGTTTCCCATGCATTGTTGTTCCATTGAGCATCGGAAAATCTTGTCTTATTTTTTCAACATCAAGCATTAAAGACCCACCTTCTCCATTAAAGTTTGACTAAATATATCTTTCAATTCATCATTATCGATAAATTCTAATACTGGGATAAAATATCCATAAGTAACCAAATGCATAGCTTCTTGTCTACTTAAACCTCTAGATTGTAAGTAGTATAAATGGTTTTCATCAATTTTACCAACACTAGCACCATGACTAGCTTTAACATCATATTCATCAATATATAAATATGGATTAGCTTTAGCATTACATTTTTCATCAAAAACAATAATCTTATTTGTTTGATGGCTATTTGATTGATGGTTACCTTTATGAATCGTTCCAATTCCATCAATAACTAAACTAGCTGCATCTTTAACAACACCATAGTTATCCATGATTCCTGTTGTATAACAAGCATCATGACTAATTGCAATAGTTACATGCTTTTGTTCATCTTTTTTTGCTAAAGAAGCAAGTCTAACTGTTGCTTTTGCTTCAGGTTCATTTAATGAATAGTTGATATCTAAATCAACATTACTATTAGATAATTCTACGTATGCACATCTAATATCAGCATTTTTAGCTACTGCTACATCTTCAGATATTTTTGTTTTGATGTTATCAATACTTTGATTATCTACATATCTTAATAATTTACTGTTTTCATAAATACTAATTTTTTTATTTAAAACAGCATCTGTTTTAATATCATATATTTCAATCAGTTCTAATTCACCATTAATATTTAAATCAAACTGATATTCACCTTCTTGATCAATCAGATAAACAATTTGTAATGAAACTGCTTGTTTAACAGTTACATTATTTTTTTCAAAAATAATATCATCATTACAAACTTGACTTTCTATTGTGCCATTATGAAATACTAAATAATTGTTAATAGTTTTTAACTGATTCATTATTTAGATTTAATTCTTTCTTTATTGGCACAGTTTTCAAGTAAAATTGGTTTCTTTTCTTCTTCACCAGCTATTTCTACTCCCAATTTTTTTACCCATTCATATCCTTCTTGATCAATCTTTTCAATAACTTCTTTTCCACCACTTAAAATAATTTTTCCATCTACAATTACATGAACATGTGTAGGTGGAACTAGTTCAAATAAACGTTCATAGTGAGATACCATGATACATCCAAAGTCATCACTTTGCATATCATTAATTGCTTTAGCAACAATTTTTAAAGCATCTACATCTAATCCAGAATCAATTTCATCTAACAACGCAAACTTAGGTTGCAATAATTTCATCTGTAAAATTTCATTACGTTTTTTTTCGCCGCCAGAAAAACCTTCATTCAAATAACGATGTGCTAGATTTTCATCTATATGTAATTCATCAATGTTTTTTTCCAGCATTCTAATAAATTTAAACAATGATACTGGTTTTTCTTGATGAGCATTAACAGCTGCTCTTAAAAAATCTGAAGTTTTAACTCCAGGAATTTCTTGAGGATATTGCATTCCTAAAAATAATCCTGCCTTACTGCGTTCATCTACGCTCATTTCTAATACGTTTTTATCGTCTATGTATATACTTCCTTGAGTAACTGTATATCTAGGATGTCCCATAATAGTTGATAACAGTGTTGATTTACCATTACCATTAGGCCCCATAATCGCATGAGTTTCACCAGTGTTAACAACTAAATCGATACCTTTTAATATTTCTTTTTCACCAATACTTACATGCAAATTTTCTATTTTTAAAGTTGACATACTTAAGCCCCTTTCTATCTTCAATAATTCTACTAGATAACTTTACAAAAAACAAATAAAATGATAAATAATAATAAAAAATTATTTCTTTTCTAAAATAGAAATCCAATTCAATTTATATTATAGCCAAAATGTGGTATATTTATATTAATGGGGGTGTAAAAATGGAATTTCTTAAAGAATTATTTAAAATAATTTCTTCAAAAAAAATCACCCATACTTTATTAAATTTGATGATAGTTTTAGTAATCGTACTTTTATTTATGAATACTAGTGAGTTGTGGTATGGTATTTTATCTGTAATATGGCTTGTATCAAAACCATTTATTATCGGCTTTGCCTTTGCATATGTTTTAAATCCTGTTATCAATTATGTTGAAAAATATGTTGTAAAAAGAGGAATAGCTGTATTCATGGTTTATTTAGCTTCTTTTGCTATATTAAGTTTATTAATTTCACTAGCAATACCATTAATTTCTGAAAGTATCTCGGAAATGTTTCCAGCATTCTATTCAGGATTGAGTGAAATCGGTGATTTTGTAAAAGAGAATTTCAATTATGATATTTCTTCTTTAACAAAATATATTGAAGGAATTATCAATCAATTTTTTGATGATTCAGTTGTTGTAGATACAACAATCGATGTATTAAATCAGGTTTTAATAAATGTTACAAACTTTTTAATCTATACTATCCTAGCTGTTTATATGTCTGGTAATTTTTCAAATATCCGAAGTTATATAAAAAATATTGCTACAAAAATTGATAATCGTTTGCCAATTTATTTAAGAGAAATTGATCTTTCATTAATTCAATATGTTAAAGCTTTCTTTATAGGTGCAATAGCCCAGGCACTTACAACAATGGTAATGTATTTAATCATTGGTCATCCTAACTGGCTGATTCTAGGGTGTATTTCTGGTGCTAGTTCAATTATTCCTTACGTTGGACCAATTGCGGCTAACTGTCTTGGATTAATTACTTCATTAGGTATGGGAACTTCTACAATAGTAATTTTATGTATTTTGATTTTTATTCAATCAATTGTTACATCGTATGTAATTACTCCTCGAATTTATTCTTCAAAAATAGATTTGAGCATTATGTGGGTACTATTTGGTATCTTATCTGGTTCATCATTATTTGGTATTTGGGGTATGGTAATAGCAATGCCTTTATTAGTGACTATCAAGGTTGCAATTCAGGTTTACAAAGATCGTTATCACAAAAAATATTTAATTTAAATGATACTGCTTTAGGTATCATTTTTTATTTATATTATTTTGTTTGAAATTCAAAGTAATTTGTATTATAGTAATTGCGGGTGATAAAATGGGTAAGGTAAACACAGAAATTGCAAAAGGAATTAAACGAATTTTTCCACCATATTTTAAAGAAGAATTATTTAACTGTATTACTCATGGCATAATGTCATTTATTACATTGCTTTTAATTCCAGCTTGTGCAGTATACAGTTACATTAAAGGTGGCATTGTTCAAGCGATAGGCGTTAGTGTTTTCATGATTTGTATTTTTTTAATGTTTCTTGTTTCTACTTTATATCATGCAATGGAACACGATAGTCCTCATAAACAAGTATTTAGAATTCTTGATCATATTTTTATTTATTTTGCTATTGCTGGTAGTTATACTCCAGCGGCTTTATGTTTAATTAAAGGTTATCAAGGAATTATTATTCTTGTTATTCAATGGACAATGGTACTTATTGGAATATTATATAAATCTCTTTCAATAAAAAGTCTACCTAAACTTTCATTAACGATTTATTTAGTAATGGGTTGGACAGCTGTATTATTTTTACCATCTTTAATAAAAAATTCTTCGACGATGTTTATGGTATTAATTGTTGCTGGAGGAATTCTATATTCAATTGGTGCATTTTTTTATGCTAATAAAAAAATTCCATATAACCATGTTATCTGGCATATTTTTATTTCTCTTGCATCGATTTTACACTTTATTGCAATTGTATTTTATATCTAGACAAAACTAAAACTAATCCTTAGTTAATAATTTAACTATTGGGATTTAGTTAAAAAGTTTTGTCTTTTTTATTCATTTTACTAATAACATTTTACCTATTATTTAAACATCTGATTCTTTTCATCAACAAAAAAACAGGGTGCTTAAAGCACCCATAAACGAATCATTATCAAGAATTAATTCGTTTTAACACATATTACAAATAATAACTAGTAAAATAAATAATACTAAAATCAATGTAAAAGAATTATCTTGACATGCCATTATAATCGCCCCCTTATTAAATACAGTAGATTCCAACAATAACTAAAATAATAAACAATACAAAGACATTTACATTCGAGCACTTACAGTTATTCATCAAATTCCCTCCTACCACCTACATATTATAAATTATGTTAAAATAACAATTGCCAATGTGTTTTTGCCTAATTTATTGAAATTACAAGCAATAAATAGTATAATTGTAACGTTCGATAACAAAAGGAGGAAACATATGAAATTAGGAAAATGTGCTGCAGCACTTGTGGTTACTAGTTTCTTATTAACTGGCTGTCAAAATGGATCTAAGACAGTTAAAGAAGATGATAAATTCGTAATTTCTTCATTAAGTAAAGATGATAAAGAAAAAAATATTTTTGCTGATGATGTTTTTGATGATATCATTTCTACAGCTAGTGGGAAAAGTGCATATTTTGATGCTGCTTTACAACAGCTGATCGATCAAAAATTTCCAGTTGATGAAGATATGGAGACTGATGCTGATAACACAATCACTCAAATTCAAGAATACTACGAAAGCTCTTATGGTGAGGATGCTGAAGAATACCTTGAATCAGCATTATCAAGTAGCGGTTTTGAATCATTAGATGAATATCGCAAATATATGGTAGAAGCATATCAAAGAAGTAATTTTCTACTTGCTTATGTAGAAGATAACTTTGATAAAGTTTTTGATGATTATTTTACTCAAGCAACACCTCGTGAAGTTAGTATAATTGAAGTGGCAATGTCTGATGTTGAAAACCCAACAGAAGAAGAATCTGCAAAACTATCTGAGGTAACTGCGTTATTATCATCTAGTAAAAGTTTTGCTGATATTGCTACTGATTATTCTGATGATACTAATACAAATAAAAATAAAGGTCGCTTAGGTATTGTTGATACAACATCATATCTATCTGAAACTTATGGTGAGGATGTAGAAAGTACAATTTTTTCTTTAGGTCAAGACCAAGTTAGTGATCCTATCAAAGGTGAAAGTGGATATTACATTGTTAAAGTAACTAACACTGATAAAGATAGTATCAAAAAACAAACTAAAAAAGATTTATCAATTGATACCCCTTTAATTGCTTACGATAGTTATATGGTTTATGATGCTTATCAATCATATGATCTTAAATATGATGATAAAGAAACTGAGAAAATAATTAATGAAGTTATTTCAAATGCGTTAGAAGAACGTAAAACTAGCAAAGGAGGTAGCGAATAATGAAAAAAGGAATTTCGTTTGCATTAATTGCTACTTTATTAGTAGGATGTGGTTCTTCTAATACTGTAAATTATTCTACAGAAGTTACTGATGGTGATAAAACTATTATTTCTGGTGATGATGTTGAGATTACAAAAAATGATATTTACTATTATATTTTAGAACAATATGGTAGTTCAGAAATTTTAACATTAGCACTTACTTATATCGCAGATCAAGAAATTACTGATGAACAACAAATTCAAGCAGGTATTGATGAACAAGTCGCTTCTTATACTGAAAGTTTAACAATGTCATTTGAAGATTATGCTAAACAAAGTGGTTATGAATCTAGTCAAGAATATATTGATGATGTAATTACTGATGGTGTTAAACAAAATTTATTGCTTAAAAAATATATTGATGAAAATTACGATGATTTACTTGATGAATATAAAGTAAAATATATAAAAACAATTACTTTAGATACTGAATCAGCTGCTTTAAGCATTATTGATCAAGTGAAAAATGGTAGTGACTTTGATACTTTAATGAGTGCTAATAGTGGCAGCGATAATGGTATGGTAACTACTGATTCAAGTAGCATTGATAAAAATATTATTGATAAATTAGATAAGTTTAAAAAAGATGGCATTTATAATAAAGTAATTAAAACTTCAGACTCTAAATATGCTGTTGTATATGTATATAATACTGATAAAACTAATTTAGAATCTGAAATCAAAGAAAATCTTACTTCATTAAGTGATATTTCAACAAAAATGGAAACTCATTATTTACGTAAGTATAACTTCGATGTATATGAAGAAGCTTTAAAAGATGAAATTGAAGAAACAAATGAAGATTATTTTGGATAAGGGGTTTCCCCTTATCTTTTTTGTATGTTAAAATATAAATAGGAGGAATTTGAAATGGATAATTGTATTTTTTGTAAAATTGCTAATAAAGAAATACCAGGTAAAATAATTTATGAAGATGATATTTGTGTTGCTTTTTTAGATTTAAGTCAGACAACTAATGGTCATACATTAGTAATTCCTAAAAAGCACTTCAAAAACTTTTTAGAAGTTGATGATGATACACTAGCTTATATGATTAAAGTGACAAAAGATATTGCTAATAAGATTGTTACTAAATTAAATGCTAATGGGGTAAATATTTTAACTAATGCTAATGAAGTAGCTGGTCAAACTGTGATGCATTTTCATCTTCATATTATTCCACGCTATGATAATAATGATCAAATTGAAATTAATTTTAGCGATAGAAGTAATGAAGTTAATTTAGATAGTTTATTTAATCAAATAATGGAATAATATTTAAGGAGGTTAATACCTCCTTTTTCTAAACAAAAAAGCTGAAGGATTTAATACAATCGTTTCAGCTATTAAATATTAATCAATTTTTGGTTTGTAAAAAGCTCTATTTTCTAAAGCAAAAACGCGTTTAGAAAAACTTCCTGGTTCTACTGTTTCTAATGCTTTATCCAACATATTAATACGAGCATCCATATTATCAATCAAATATAGTACTTCTGCTTCTTTAATTTGTGGTAATACTGGTGAACCATATTCATTTTTACCATGATGAGCTAATATCATATGTTGTAATAAAACTACCTCTTCCCCACTAATATGCATTTCATCAGCAGTTTCTTTAATAATTGCTTGAGAGATAGAAATATGTCCTAACAACTTACCTTCAACAGTGTATTCAGGAACAACTGGCCCACTTAACTCTATTGTTTTACCAAGGTCGTGTAACGTAATTCCAGAAAATAATAAATCTTTATTTAATGAAGGATATAATTCACAAATCGCATTAGCAATTCTTAACATACTACATGTATGATAAGCCAAACCAGAAACATATTCATGATGGTTTTTACTAGCGGCTGGATAAATAGATAATTTATCTACATAACGATTAAAGATCGTTTTAACTAATTGATGTAATTTAAGATTATCAATTCGATCAATATAACCATAAATTTCTTTAATTAATTCTCCAGCATCTTCAGGTGCACTTTTTAAAAATTTAACTTGTTCATTAGCATCTGTTGAAGCAATCTTTATTTTAATGATTTTCATTTGACGATCTTCATTATATTTTATTATATCACCCATAACTTGAACAACACAACCTGCTTTTAGTTGTTCAACTTGTTCATTGCTTGCATTCCATAATTTAGCATCTATTGTTCCAGTTTTATCTTGCAATGTTATGCTTAAATATGTAGAACGATTAGCGCCATTAGTTTTACCAGTTACAACTCGGTTGATTAAAGCTTCTATTAAAACGCCTTCATCTCCCGGTTTTAGTTCAATAATTTTATTCATCATCTAATGCTCCTTCTTCATTTATTAATTCTTTAATATGTTCATAATTGTAACCTTTTCTTAAAAGAGTATCAATGATTTTTTCTTTCAATTGCGAATCTTTATATTTTTTTTGAAATTTATGCTTTTGTTTTTCAAATTCTTTTCTTAATGCCTCTTGTTCTTTATTTATATCATATTCAAAATCATAATCATTTAAAGCTCGTTCAATTGTTTCTGATGTAAAACCTTTCATAAATAGCTTATCACGAATCTTCTTTAACATTGCTTTATATGAAAAATTATTGTTTCGATTATAAATAGTATCAATCAGTGCCGTTGCTTCATTATATTCACTATCATTATCTAATTCAGCTAAACATTTATCAATAACTTCGCTATCAACACCGTAATTTCTTAAATTATAAACTGCCTTATTTATGCCAATTCCTAAGCGTAGACAGCGATTTAAATAATTAGTAGTAAATGCCTCATCATTGATTAAATTCTTCTCCTGCAATAAAGAAAGCGTTGCATCGAGCTGTGTATCATCATACGCACCACTATCCATCAGCTTTTTTTTCATTTGCTTGTAAGTGTAATCTTTTATAGTTAATAATTTTAAAGCTTTATGATAAGCTCTGCTAACTTGTTCAAAATCCTTAATAGCATCAAAAACTTCTTTATCAATAACAACACCAGGTTTTAATTGATAATTTTTAATTAACTTATCACTTACTTCTACAATTATTTCACTTTCATCATATAAGAAAACTACTTCATTAATTCCATTTTTAATTGGATATATCGATTTTACAGTATATGAATAATGTTTAGATTTAATCGCTTGGCGATAAACTTCTAAGACCTTCTCACAAAAAACTTCACTGCTATATTTTTTTACACTCAACAAAGCATTATGAGCAATTTCTGTAAAATCATCTTTTATTAAATTCAATAAAATTGCAACCAATTCATTAGTATCATTAAAAAAATACCCATTAAAACCATCAGTAATAACATCCTCAAGGTTTTTGTCATATCGAGCAACTGCTGGTATTCCACTTGCCATTGCTTCTATATACGTCAACCCTTGGGTTTCTGAAACTGATGCTGAAACAAAAACATTAGATAGATGATAATAACTAGGTACCTCATAACCTGGCTTAGGACCAGTAAAAACAACATACTTACTAATATGATCATCTTTTACTAATTCTTTTAATTCATCTAATTGTGGTCCACCACCAACAATTAAACAAAGTACATTATCATTTATCTTAACAATTTCTTTCATTGCATCAATTAAAACTTCAATACTTTTCTCTTTAGCTATTCTACCTAAAAAAGTAATTACAAATTGATCTTTTATGCCATATTGTTCTTTAATCTTTGCAATCAATTCTTCATTTCTATTTTCTGGATTAAATTTTTGTAAATCCAATCCAGTTGGAATAATATGTACTTCTTTATCTAAACCATACTTTTCCAACGCCTCTTTTGTTTTTTTAGACGGAACAATTAGTTCAGTACTTTTATCACCATAAAATCTACTTATCTTAAAAACTGCCTTTTTAAATAATCCATCAAGTGCCTCAGAATTTACCGGATTTACATAATGAGTATAATCAGCCCACATTGTATGGTATGTATAAACAACTGGAATATCTAAAACTTCACCAACAATACGTCCAAAAATTCCAATTCCAAATTCTGTTTGAACATGAATTACTTCTATATTCATTCTTTTTAATTCACGCATTCCTTTAAAAGAATAGATATTACATGCCCGATAACCATAAAGAGCTTGAATCTCTAAACCTGGAACTCTTAAAATATTATCATTTGGATCATCAAAATATTCAGTATCACTAGGTAATTCACTAGTTACAACAACAACATCATGTCCGTTTTTTACTAATTGATCTCTTAAAATTCTTGTTGAGGTTGCCACACCATTTAAATCAGGCGTATATGTATCTGAAAAAATTGCAATTTTCATATCTTCACTCCATTCTGTTAATTTCGCGATTAGTTGCAAAAACAACCGCACCTAAAATTAATCCTAAATAATATGTCATAAAACGCCAAATAAGCATTGATGTCGGCGTACCAACAGATCCTAATATAGGACTGAATAACATATAATAAACTCCCTCGCTACCACCACTAGCTCCTGGAATAGGAACAAAGGCAGTTATCATATAAACAAATGAACATATTCCAATAAAATCAAATATTTGTCCATAATTAACACTCAGATTTAAAGCTTTTGCTACAAAAAAAGGAATACTATATAAAATCAATAATTTACCTAAATTCAACATTGATGACTTAAATAATATTATTTTGTTTTTTTGCAATATACTAAGTTCAGTTCTAAAATTTTCTAATGATCGAGAAATTTTTATTGTTGTTTCTTCATAATCTTTAACAATTCTAATTTTACTTAAAACCTTTATCACTGAATTACAAACAAAATCCTGCAATCGTTTAGATTTAGCTCCTAAAAATAACCCTGCTATTACAAAAAAATTAATTAAAAATCCTATAATAGCTAATGAAAAAAAATTTGAATAAATTTTACTATACGTAGTATATCTAAATACCATTACAATTGCTGTAAAAATAACTAGTACCGACTGATAAACAATAAATGCCATTAACAAAATACTAGCAGAATTAGTAGGCGGTATCCCTTGTTTATTAAAAATATAAACCTGAGCAAATTGCCCACCACTTGAAAAAGGAGTTAAACCATTAAATAATATACCAGATATTGAATTTACAAACGCTTGTTTAAAAGAATAATCTTTTTTATAAAGCTGACCGAACGTATAGAGGTTAATTCCATCAAGTATATAATAAATAATCATTAGAATTAACGACACTATTATCCAGCCAGCTGAAGCTGTTAGTAAAGCTTCTATTGATGCTTCTAAATCATCTTTCATTGTAAAATAAATAACAGCAGCACCAATTACAATAATTAATAAAAAATTAATGAGATACTTTTTTTTCGAATTATTTTTCATAAAAACACCTCTAATTAGAGATTCAATGTAATATTATACACCTCTAATAACTCTTTTCCGATATTAGCAAGTTGTCGTTGTTTTGCTACTTGATATCCTTGCTCAATTAAAGATGGATATTCATGATTAATCATTTTTTTGATTATATCAACAAAATCATCAGTATCTTTTCCCATATAACAATTAACCCCATTAGTCAACCAATCGGAAAAAACCGGGATATCACGTAATAAAACATTACAACGACTAGCTAATGCCTCTAAAACAACAATTCCTTCAGTTTCCTCTCGTGAAGGAAAAAAGAAAATATTTGATCTACCATAAGCACCTTTAATAACATCACCACTTACATAACCTGGTAAAAGCAAATTATCTGGTAAATTATCTAATAAGTCTTTAATTTTTTTGGTAGGAACTGACATCTTTACATCACCAAACCACATAAAACGATATTCAGGTAATTTTCTGGCAACTTCTACAAAAGTATCAAATCCTTTACGTTCAAACAACCAGCCAACTGAAATAATTAAAATATCATCTTCTTTAATATTATATTCTTTTTCAAACAATGAAATCTGTTCTTTTGTTGGATTAAACTGTTCTAGGTCAACACCATTAGAAATAGCCTTGATTGGAATATTAATACCATAAGATTCTAGTAATCTTTTTGAATATGGTGTAGGTGTAATAATATAATCAGCCTTACTGTACATACTAATTAGCCATTTTTTATAAATACCAGAAACGGTATTAGAAAACATAAAAGAATTTCTAAAATCCTCTTCAGTACTATGAGCATGATATATGATTTTTTTATTATTCTTTCTTGCCTGATTGATTATTCGATAGCTATCAGGCCATACTGTATTGATATGCAAAATATCATAATCTAAATCATCAAAATCAACTGTGTAGGGTATTCCTGTTAACTCCAAAGCTTTCTTTTGATGAATAAAAGCTCTACCAATACCCGATTTTTTTATCGTATTCTCTCGTCCAAAATATAACTTAATTTTCATTTTATCACCACAATTATTATACTACAAAACACGCTCTATTTAAAGAACAAAGACAAAAGGAAACCTTAACATAAAACTTACAAAAAAAAAAGCCCTAAAAGGGCAAAATGGATACATTGTAAAAAGCATATATCGTTTGATAAAGAATTCTAGATAATAAAAAAAAGAAGAACCGGCAGCTAGCTATTGTTGCACGTAAGTACTATCGTCGCCGTTATGATGCTTAACTTCTGTGTTCGGAATGGGTACAGGTGTGTCCATCATGCT
>NZ_NFKR01000039.1 GCF_002160495.1 Erysipelatoclostridium sp. An173
AGGTTCGAGTCCTACTTCAAGCGCCATGTGGCCTGTTGGAGAAACGGTTAACTCACATGCCTTTCACGCATGCATTCACGGGTTCGAATCCCGTACAGGTCACCATTTGGAGGTTTAGCTCAGTTGGGAGAGCATCTGCCTTACAAGCAGAGGGTCAGCGGTTCGAGCCCGTTAACCTCCACCATTATAAGCCGGCTTAGCTCAATTGGTAGAGCAACTGACTTGTAATCAGTAGGTTGAGGGTTCAAGTCCTTTAGCCGGCACCATTTTTATATACGCGGGTGTGGCGGAACTGGCAGACGCACTAGACTTAGGATCTAGCGCCTTCGGCGTGCAGGTTCGATTCCTGTCACCCGCACCATGTTGATATTTACTTCAGGATTGATCCTGGAGTATTTTTTTATTTTAAATGTGTTCTAAATTTTTTGTTCATTATAAAATGAATATTTATAAGTCGTATTTTTAATTTATTATTGACAATATTGAATATATAGGTGTATTATAACAGTGTTATATAACACTGTTATATAGGGGGTAAAAAATGCAAGATACTTCAAATTTGACACTGAATAAAATTCAACAAGCTGCTATTGATGAGTTTTTGGAAAAAGGGTTTAGAGGAGCTTCTTTACGTCAAATCGTTAAACATGCAGGTGTGACAACTGGGGCATTTTATGGATATTTTTCTAGTAAGGAAGCATTATTTGCTTCAATTGTTGAACCGCATGCACAAGCTATAATGGCTAATTTTATGCAAGCTCAATTAAAATTTGCTGATTTACCTAAAGATGAACAACCTTCTCATATGGGAATTGAATCAAGTTCTTGTGTAAATTGGATGGTTAATTATATCTGTGATCATCGTGAAGCAGTAAAACTTTTATTATTGAAAGCTGAAGGAACGAGTTATGAAAATTTTGTTCATAATATTGTTGAAGTCGAAGTTGAATATACTCTAAAATACATGGATGTTTTAAGGGAACTTGGTTATTTAGTACCTCAACTTGATAGAACTTTGTGTCATATTATTGCAAGTGGTATGTTTGGAGGAATTTTTGAAGTTGTCATCCACGATATTCCTAAAGACCAGGCTATGCGTGATGTAGGTCAACTTCGAGCATTTTACACAGCTGGTTGGTTAGCATTAATGGAAACAAAATAGATTAATGCAACAACCTGCAATTTTTTTACCCTGTTAGTTAGCATATGCTAACATAAGTGTTTGTTGAAAAAGGAGGGTTAATATGGAAAAAAAGAAACAAAATGCTATTATTGCTTTATTAGGTTATGCTGGAAACTATAAGGTCTTGACGTTTATAGGATTAACTTTATCTGCAATTTCGATGCTTTGTAGCATAGTGCCATATGTTTGTATTTGGCTTGTTGCTAAAGATCTGATTACCGCTGTGTCTGACTTTTCTAAAGTTCAAAATGTAGAAACCTATGGATGGATTGCCTTTGGTTTCGCTGTATTAGGAATTGTACTATATTTTATTGGTTTAATATGTACTCATTTAGCGGCTTTTAGAACTGCTGAAAATATACGAAAAATAGGTATGAATCATATCATGAAAGCACCATTAGGGTATTTTGACAATAATGCTTCAGGACTTATTAGAGGAAGGTTGGATAGTGCGGCTAATGATACAGAAACACTGTTAGCCCACAATTTAGCCGATATTGTTGGAACTATCGTATTATTTGTCGGAATGGTCATTTTGATGTTTATATTTGATTGGCGTATGGGTGCTGCATGTTTATTGTCTGCAGTTATATCCATTATTGCAATGTTTTCAATGATGGGCGGTAAAAATGCTCAGCTTATGGCTGAATATCAAGCTGCCCAGGATAGAATGACAAAAGCAGGAACAGAATATGTTAGAGGAATTCCTGTAGTTAAGATTTTTCAGCAGACTGTTTATTCGTTTAAGACTTTTAAAAAGGCCATTGAAGAATATAGTGATAAGGCAGAATATTATCAGGCGAAAGTTTGTCGTGTGCCTCAATCGATCAATTTGACATTTACTGAAGGGGCTTTTATTTTTTTAGTGCCTATTGCTATCTTTTTGATACCTGGTGCATTGCATAGTGGTAATTTCAGTGATTTTATTACGAATTTTGTATTCTATGCTGTTTTTTCTGCTATCATTTCGACTTCACTCGCAAAAATTATGTTTGCATCTTCAGGTATTATGCTAGCTAGTACAGCGTTAAGCCGCATTGATTTAGTCATGAAGGCTCCAATGCTTGAAAAATGTGTGAATCCAAAAGAGCCTGAAGATAATAGTGTGGTTTTTAAAGATGTCAGTTTTACTTACACTGGTTCAAGTACTCCTGCATTATCACATATATCTTTTAGAGTTGAACCAGGTCAAACTGTTGCACTCGTAGGACCATCAGGTGGTGGTAAAACAACAGCTGCCAGTTTAATTCCTCGATTTTGGGATGTAGATGAAGGTGTAGTTGCGGTTGGAAATGTTAATGTTAAAGAAATTGATCAGCATGTTTTAATGGAGCAGGTCGCTTTCGTTTTTCAAAATACAAAACTCTTCAAAACATCGATTTTAGAAAATGTTAAAATTGCCAATCCAAACGCATCAAATGATGATGTTATGCAAGCTTTAAAAGCGGCTAGATGTGAGGATATTATTGAAAAACTTCCTAATGGTGTCAATACGATAATTGGGAATGAGGGAACATATCTTTCTGGAGGTGAACAGCAAAGAATTGCTTTAGCGCGTGCTATTTTAAAAAATGCACCAATTGTGGTATTGGATGAGGCTACTGCTTTTGCTGATCCTGAAAATGAAGTTTTAATACAAAAAGCCCTCAGTGTTTTATGTAAAGATCGAACAGTTATTATGATTGCTCACCGTTTATCAACTGTTGTCAATGCGGATAGAATCATTGTTTTAGAAGAGGGACATATTATTGAAGAGGGTACTCATAAAGAATTATTAGATAAAAATGGTCTGTATCATAAAATGTGGACTGACTATAATCAGGCAGTGAAATGGAAAATCACAAGTGGAAAGGAGGCAGCGTAAATGTTTGGAAAAAATTTTAAGCGAAAATATGCCTTAACAGAGAAAGGTGTTCAGAATGTCAAAAAGGGGACATTTTGGACAGTTATAGTAAATATTGTTGTTATGGCTGGTGTTAGCGTATTATATCTACTGATGAAAGAATTGATGGGAGTTTTGACAGGTGATCAAACAGAAATCAATATGATAACGATTCTTATTTTATTAGTTGCATTTGTATTTTTATCATTTATAACACATCTTCAGCAGTATACAGCCACTTATGGACTTGTTTATGGTGAAGTCAAGGCTACAAGAATTGCTTTGGCGGAAAAACTTCGTAAATTACCATTAGGATATTTTAATAAAAAAGATATTGCAGATTTAACAGAAACGATAATGGGAGATGTTAATCGTATGGAGCATGTCTGGTCACATGTGCTTGGTTATTTATACGGATCTTATATTTCAACAGGAATTATTGCTATTTTCCTATTTATTTATGATTGGCGTTTAGCAATAGCTTGTCTTTGGGGGGTACCTGTTGCGTTTGGTCTATTGTTTGGCTCTCGAAAGTGGACTGCAAAAGCCTCTGAAAAACTGAAAAAGGCAGCTGTCAAAGTTTCTGATGGAATACAGGAAACGTTAGAAAATGTTAGAGAGATTAGAGCCACAAACCAAGAAGAAACTTATCTTCAAGGTCTTTATCAAAAAATTGATGAACATGAAAAAGTGATGATCAAAGGAGAACTTGTATCCGGTATTTTTATCAATGCAGCAAGTGTCATCATGCGTTTAGGTGTTGCAACTACAATCTTAGTTGGTGCAAATCTTATTGTTCACGGACAAGTGGATTTTATGGTATTGTTTATGTTCTTATTGGTCATTACAAGAATTTATGCACCTTTTGATCAGAGTCTAGCATTAATTGCTGAGATGTTTGTCTCACAGGTATCAGCAAATCGTATGATGGAAATCTACGATACTCCAGTTGCATCAGGGAAAGAAACTTTTGAACCAAAAGGACATGATATTGAATTTCATCATGTTTCATTTGCTTATGATGACCATGATGTTTTAAAGGATGTCAGTTTTATAGCCAAAGAAGGAGAAGTAACAGCCTTAGTTGGACCTTCTGGTTCTGGCAAGAGTACCTGTGCTAAATTAGCTGCACGTCTTTGGGATGTCAATAAAGGAACTATAACAGTAGGAGGAATTGATATTAATACTGTTGATCCTGAAATTTTATTGAGAGATTATTCAATGGTGTTTCAAGATGTTGTTTTATTTGATGACAGCATAAAGGAAAACATCCGTCTAGGAAAAAGAGGAGCAACAGATGAAGAAGTATATGAAGCCGCTAAAGCAGCAAATTGCGATGAATTTGTGCAGAAACTTCCTAATGGCTATGACACACTGATTGGTGAAAATGGTGCAAAACTATCAGGTGGTGAGAGACAAAGAATTTCCATTGCCAGAGCGCTTTTGAAAGATGCTCCAATCGTTTTGTTAGATGAGGCAACAGCTAGCCTTGATGTGGAAAATGAGACTAAAGTGCAAGAAGCTTTATCTAGGTTACTGGTTAATAAGACTGTTTTAGTCATTGCTCATCGTATGCGAACAGTCCAATCTGCTGATAAGGTTGTTGTTTTAGAAAATGGTAATGTCAAAGAATACGGAGCACCAGCAAAATTATATGCTATAAATGGACTCTATCGTCATATGGTTGATCTACAAAATGAAGGCTCTAAATGGCAAATTGATAGTAAAAAGATTTCACTTGATATGTATTAAATAGTGATATTTTAATACAGGTATTAATGGAGATATAAAAGTATACCTTAGTATAAATAGTTGAACGATACTAGGGTATTTTTATTATGGATGATAGATAAATATTAAGATCACTGAATTTTCAAAATTTAATTTTAAGACAGGTAAAAAAATATTTTGAAATGAAATTAATTATTTTATAAAAAAATCGGGGGTATCATCAACAAAAACATGTTAATAAGTTGTATTTACTATATGGTTATGTATAATGAAATTAAAGATATATTTCAAAAATTAGTATTGAGATACTATGAAGTAACTAATTAATTTACTAGGTATAGATTTATAATGATAAAAAACTTTATAGAAATAAAAATTCAAAGAAAGGGGAAGTTATGAAGTAGGCAAAAATAAGATAATATCGAAGAGGGGTTACTTCATAATGGTGGTTAGAATGAATAATTTTCTTAATGGTCTAGTAAAGTTATTTGGTTTTTCTGATTGGGGTTTAACGTCACTTATTTATTCTATTTATCTTAAACGTACTAAAAAAATCTCATATGTTGAAGAAAAAACAATAAAACAACAATATAAAGAACAATTTATAAAAATTCGTTCTTGGTGTTACTTTATGTATTTTATAATTGCAATGAGCCTTCTTATTAATTTAAATTTTACAAGTTTTAATAGAACAATAATTTGGACTGTTCATATAGCTTTGTTTCTATGTATTTTTGTTTATAGAATAGTTAAAGAAAGTAAATTTTATAAATAATTTTTTGTAGTGAATTAAATAATATCGAAAATTAAAAAGTTTCATAATATTGAGTGGGATAAAATAATCCCGCTTTTTTTATTAACAATAAATTTTTATAAAGAAAAAAAGAGCAATTTTGTATTAGTCTATATATCTAACAACTAAATATTGGAAAATCATATGCATAAATATTAGATAGAGTTTTAATCTATAACTTAAAATATGAATAGAATAGATGAAAGTAGTTGTAATTTAAAAAAAATATGATAATATATAGTTATACGATATATAGAGTAACGATATATAGAGAAACTTTATATATAGCTGATGCGTGATGGAGGTGAAGTGATGAAATCAAATCCTTTGACTGAAACAACTTTCTATATACTTTTAGCTTTGGCATCAGAACCATTACATGGATATGGAATTATAAAAAAAGTTGAAATATTGAGTGATCAATCAATTGTGCTAGCGGCAGGAACTCTTTATGGTGCGTTGGATAATTTAAAAAAGTCAAAGTTAATCGAACAAATGTCAACAGAGGATAATTCTAGGAGAAAAGTTTATTGTTTAACAAAAGATGGTAAAGAAGTATTAAAAAATGATTATATGAGAATTAAAAAATTATGTTTTGTTGCAAAAAATATTTTAGAAAAAGAGGATAACTAATATGTTAAGAATTAGATTGTATTTAGGTAGTAAATCTGTTGAAAATTATATTAATAATAAAGCAAATAAAGGATATGTTTTAAGTTGTATAACTAAATTTGGTTTATTTGTTCCTCTAAGATTAGACGTATATAAATTTAAAAAATCACAAGATAAGAAAAAGATTACATATCGTGTTGATTCTAGAAAAGTCAACAAAGATGATATGAAAGAATATAAACAGATTTTTTTAGATGACGGGTGGCATTATTTCACAAAGAATTATGCGAATGATGGATATAGTAACGATAATATATTCTACTCTTATGATCCATCAAAGCGTGAAATTTTTTCTGATGAAGAATCTAAGCGGGCTAGAAATAGAGATAGCGCAGCGCAAAATTTGTGGAAAGGAATATTCTTAGCAATGGCCTTTTTATATCTTCAAGTAATATTTCCAACAGCTACTTCTGGAAGTAATGATACGATTATAGGATTTATTTTTCATAATATATATATTATTATCGCATTATCAATTATTTTGGTATCGTTAATACAGTATATAAAAAATAGGTAATAGAATATTTCTACAACAAATATAATATTGAAATGTATTAGAAACATTTATAACGTGAAACTTTAATTGAAAATAGTAAATATGAATATATAAATTGTTGTTTTTAAAAAGAAAACTTTTTTAGACATATTATAAAATTAAAAGAACCTCGAATTAATTATTAAATAGATATTTTGTTTCGAGGTTTTTTTAGCACATTTAAATGAATTCATATAAGTGGGTTATTGAGCTTTTCTTTTGATATTGATGACCAAGATTTGTAGATTTATAATAATATTTTAAATGATCCAAGAGAGTTGATATTTATATGGAAGCAAATATCTATTTAGTTATTGTTGTAATATTTGTTGTTTTGATTTATGTTTTTTTAAGAAAGAAAAGTGTTATTAATAAAAATAGTTATACAGAATATGATTTGATAATAGATTTTAAAGAAGATAAATATGTTGATATACGAAAAATTAAAGAATTTAGAGCAATTGGTGATTGGCACGAATATTCAAGTCATGGCTTTAGAGGGTTTTGTAAATTACCAAAAGAAGAACTTGTGATATTTATTCAAAAGAAATTACAATTAGAACATGATGATTTTAAAGTTATTAGAGGAAATCCTGGTTTATATGTACCATGATAATTTTCAATATTAAAAAGACTGAGCGTAAAAGTAGGTAAAACTTGGCCCAGTCTTTTTAGTTAGTAAATAAAGATAACTATTACAGTATAAACAATTAGTGTAATAACCATAAATAATGAGATAAATGCCGATTGAAAATCAGCATCTTCTTCTGATTTATTAAGTGGTGAGATTAACATTGGTACAGCAAAACCAGTAGGACTCATAAAATATATTAATACTGCGATCATATAAATTTTATCTGCCATCATATGTGGGAAGAAGATAAAGAATCCAGCAATGATACATACATATAAAACTAGTCTAACTGATAACAATTTAAGTAATGACGGTAATGTTTCTTTTTTAATCTTTAAATTATAACCAATAATAAATAATATCATTCCTACAATAGGAGCAGTAGCCTGAGTAACAGTACTAGTATAGACATTGATAAATGGTGTTTGACTTAAATAGTTATAAAATCCACTTAAGTTTAATATTAATGCAAGGGTTACGGCAATTACAAATGAGTTTGTAAAGATAGTTTTTAATAAGTCTTTATTGTTTGTTTTACCAGCAGTAGATTTTGTAACTAAAATAGGGATAACAACAAATGCAATGAAACTACCAGCAATATCAAAAATTACAGTATTGCTTGCATAACTTAAGCCAACTATTGATGTATAAAGTGGTAGAGCAACGTTTCCTCCTTCACAGGTTGTTAATAAGTATGGTGAAATATGCGCTAATTCTTTACCGGTAAATCCACTAATCAATTTACCAATAACCATTGTTAAAACAAATGCTATAAATACATAAATAATAACCCAAATAACTGATACTTCTATCTTTGCTGTAAATAAAACGTTAAAAATCATAATTGGAAATAAGACATTGAAGACAATATTGTTTGCTCCATCTTTTTGTTCTGGGGTAATCCAGTTTTTGATACGAGCAATAGCTCCTAGTCCAATCATAAAAAATACGGGAAATAACGTTGTTAATGCTGCCATTTATTTTCTCCTTTCAAATCCGCATCTATTATATCGATACTTTTAAGATATATCAATTACTTAAATTTTATGCTTTTCTATACTTGATAAGCATGGGTTTGCTCAATATAATTATGATAGGTGATGTTTAATGGAAATAAGAGTTTTACAATATTTTTTAACAATTGCTAGAGAAGAAAGTATTTCTAAAGCAGCTGAAGTTTTACACATTACACAGCCAACCCTTTCTCGCCAAATGAAAGAATTAGAAGATGAATTTAATAAAAAGTTATTCATTCGGGGAAGTAGAAAAATTACTCTTACTAAAGATGGGATTTTATTAAAGCAGTATGCCCAGGAAATTATTGGCTTAGTAGACAAGGCTGAGCGTGATTTGCTTAAAGAAGATAATGAACTAGCTGGTGATATTTATATTGGAAGTGGCGAAAGTTCAGCTATTCGTTTTGTTATGCAGGTGATTGCTAAAATGCAATCTAAATATTCTAAAATACGTTTTCATTTATTTAGTGGTAATGCTCAGGATGTTGCAGATAAACTTGATAGTGGACTATTAGATTTTGGAATATTTTTTGATCCGGTTAATCTTACTAAATTTGACTATTTTACTCTTCCGTTTAAAGAAACAATGGGGCTATTGATGAAAAAAGATGATGAGTTGGCTTCGTATAATGTTATAACACCTGAATTATTAAAAAATAAGCCGATTATTGCTTCGAATCAAGATATTGTAAAAAATGAAATTGCAGGATGGATTGGTGGCAATGAAAGAAAATTGGATATTAAGGTTACGTATAATCTTATTAATAATGCTGCCTTACTTGTAGAAGAGGGTGGTGGTTATGCTTTGACTTTTAAAGATTTAATCCGTGTTGATGAAAATAGTCCCCTTTGTTTTAAAGCACTTTGGCCTCAAATGGATGTAGGGATTCATATTGCTTGGAAAAAATATCATGTTTTTTCCAAGCAGGCAGAAACATTTTTGGAGTTAATGAAAGATGAAGTAGAAAAACTGGATAGATAAAATAGTGAGTTCTATTTTTTGATTATTAAATAGTAAGTTTATAACACATATAGAAAAGGCATAGATTTATATAATAAATAAGTATTTGTTTTTCTTATAGATTATCTTAGAATTAAAGTAAAAGGAGGATGATAACTATGAGCTTTAAAGAAAATTTTTTATGGGGTGGTGCTATTGCAGCTAATCAGGCTGAAGGTGCCTGGAACGAGGATGGTCGTGGTCCTGCTAAAACCGATGTAACTACAGGAGGTTCTGTTAAAGAGCCAAGATATGTGACTTTTATTGATAAAAATGGAAATCCAGGAAAGGTTGTTAATGGACAACCGATACCAGAAGGTGCTAAATACGCTGTTTTAGATGATTATTACTATCCTAATCATGATGGTGTGGATTTTTATCATCATTATAAAGAAGATATAGCCTTGCTAGCTGAAATGGGATTTAAAATGTTTAGACTTTCTATTTCATGGTCTCGTTTATATCCTCATGGTGATGAAGATAAACCTAATTCAAAAGGGGTTGAATTTTATCGTTCAGTTTTTATGGAATGTAAAAAATATGGAATTGAACCATTAGTAACAATCTGGCATTTTGATACCCCTTTATATCTAGAAGAACATTATGGTGGCTGGAATAATCGTAAATTAATAGATTTTTATGTTCGTTTTGCAACAACTTGTTTTAAAGGATACAAAGGATTAGTTAAATATTGGCTAACATTTAATGAAATCAATAATACAATCATGATGTTAAACTTATTTGGAAATCACGCTGGAGATAAAGAACATCAAGAAGGATATCAGCAATTACATTATCAATTTGTTGCTAGTGCCAAAGCTGTTCAAATTGGACATGAAATTGATGCTAATAATATGATTGGCTGTATGATTTGTGGAATTACATTCTATCCTGGAACATGTGATCCAAAAGATATTATGGCAAATAGACATATGTGGGAAAAGAGTATTTTCTATTGTGGTGATGTTCAATGTAAAGGAAAATATCCAACTTTTGCTAAAAGATTATGGGATGAACATCATGTTCAATTAGATATTACTGAAGAAGACTTAGAAGAGTTGAAAAAGGGATGTGTTGATATGTATACATTCTCTTATTACATGTCATCTGTTGAAACAACTCATGAAACTGATGATATGGTATCTGGTAATTTTGCTGCCGGAGCAAGAAATCCTTATTTGACATATTCTGATTGGGGTTGGGCTCAAGATCCACTTGGACTTCGATATTATTTAGAAATGATCTATGATCGTTATGAAAAACCAATTATGGTTGTAGAAAATGGCTTAGGAGCTTATGATACTCTTGAAGAAGATGGTTCAGTACATGATTCATATCGTGTTGATTATTTAAGAGATCATATCAAAGAAATGGGTAATGCTATTGATAATGGTGTTGATTTAATTGGCTATACAACTTGGGGATGTATTGACCTGGTTAGTGCTGGAACTGGGGAAATGAGAAAACGATATGGTTTTATTTATGTAGATAAAGATGATCAAGGTAATGGAACTTATAAACGTTATCGTAAAGATTCTTTTTATTGGTATAAAAAAGTAATTGAAACAAATGGTGAAAATCTAGAATAATTATTAAAGTGTGATGAAAGTTTAAGAGCTAAATTATCATCACGCTTTTTTTGATTAGTAAAGTTATAGTTTTTATTGATGTAGATAGAAGGCTGTTATAACTATTAAACAATTTAGACAGAATAATTTACGCACGTATCAGGTAATTACCTAGTAATAAATAAAATTATACTTTAGTGTAGAGGGGCCTTTGAGCATATCAGTTAGTATATATTTTAGTGTGAATTTATCATTTTATATATTTTTAAGACATTGAGATAGTTAACTTTTTACCGCTTATACCAATAAATTGTTTCTTATTCTAAGTTGATTGTATGAATTATTAATTTTTATTATGATTGAATTATAGAAGAGGTGATTAAGATGGTAAGGTTTTCTTTGCAAATGTTTTTAAAAGAACGTAAAAAGAGTTTAAACTTGCTGATTGTTATTACAACTGTTTTAGAAATTTGGCTAGTGTTACTGGATTTTTTTGCTGATCCAGTAATTAATTATCGCTTAAAAAGAGCATTTATAAATATGAGTGATTTTTATCAATTATTTGATGGGATGTTTAAAGGAACGATTATTTTAATTGTAATAATAGTTAGTTTCTCACTTATTGTTTATGCTTGTAATTATTATAATAAAATTCATAGTAAAACAATTGGATTATTGAAGATAAAAGGTTATAGCAATCTTCAGTTGGTCATATATATGATGATACAGCTTATGGTTATAGTAATGACGGCTTATATTTTGGCACTATTAAGTTTTTTGATTGTCATTCCTTTTTTTAAATTATTCGTTTATCGTTATTTAAAAATTAATAATGACATATTTGGATATAATATTAGTATTTTATTACAGTCGTTATCTTTACTTGTGATTTTATTTGTTTATCTTGCTTTAATGCAGTTTAATTATTCAATTCAAAGCAAAATTCCAGATTTGTTGAAAAATGATTATGTTATTTCAAAAACAAAAAACCATATTATTTGTCCAGGAGCTAGTTATGTTTATTTGATATTTTATGGTATTGGTATTGTTAGTGTATATAGTGGTGATTTAGGACAAGGAATGATTTTACCAGCTTGCATTAGTGCAATTGGAGGTTATGGTATAGTGAAAACGACACTAGTAAAATCTTTAAAGAAAAAGTTATCTAACTGGTTAATTGATGGTAAAAAGAATCTGGTTTTGAGTAATTATCTTTTTAATTTACAACAGTTTAAAGTAATGTTTTTAATGAATATGATTGTAACAATTATCTTATCCACTATGATTTGTGTTAATTATCATGATAATGCTTATTTTGTTTTATTCATGTTGGCATATATTTTGACATTGATTATATTAGACTATGCTTTAGTGAATCGTTTTTCAATTAATCGTTTAAATAAAAAAATATATTATCAAACTTTGTATCGAATTGGTTTAAATAAACAGGAAATATTAAAAATAAGTAAACAAGAAATTTTATATACTTATTTGACTATTTTAGTACTGTCAATGGGATATCTTTTAAATTTAGTATTGCGCTTTGCTTTTTTAAATAAAATATCTATTTTACTTGCAATATTAATCGTAATTGAATTTTTTATTCCATTACTTTTTGCATACTTAATAACAATTAATCAAGAAAGAAGGTCTATTAATTATGGGAATAATTATTAAAACTGAAAAAATGAAAAAAATATACCAACCATATAGTCCTCATCCCAAAATTGCTTTAGACAATATTTCTCTTACCATAAATAAAGGAGAGTTTATAAGTATTATGGGAGCCTCTGGCTCAGGAAAAACAACTTTAATAAATATTTTATCATCAATAGATGAAGCAACCAGTGGTAATGTTTTTTTATTTGGAAAAAACGTCATGACATTATCAGATAAACAAAAAGCTAATTTAAGAAAAAAACAAATTGGTTTTATTTTTCAAGAAAACAATTTATTAAACACCTTAACGATAAAGGATAATATTTTGTTTACATTGAAAATTAGCAAACCAGATCAAAAAAATTTTCAAAATGAATTTAATCAGCTTGTAAAAAGTCTAGAAATTGAAGATATTTTAGAAAAATATCCATATGAATGTTCCGGTGGACAATGTCAACGAACTGCAATTGCTCGTGCATTAATAACAAAACCAGATATTCTTTTTGCTGATGAACCAACTGGTAATCTAGATAGTATTAGGGCAAGACAACTAATGAATTATTTAGTTAATATAAATGTTCAATATGGTATTACTATTGTCATGGTAACACATGATTGTCTAGTAGCATCGTATGCAAGTCAAATGTATTATGTTGAAGATGGTAAGATAACTAATAATATTTTAAAAAACAATGATTCATTAGAAAAGTTTTATAATCGTATTGCTAAAATTGCCATGCAATTAGATTTATTTAAAGATGCTTAAGCAATGTTTTACATTGCCTAGGTTTCTTTTTTTTATGATATAATGATTTTAAGTAGTAAAAGAAATGAAGGTATTGATAATGAAAATATTAATTTATGATGATAGTAATGAAGATGTTGAAAATTTAAAGAATTGTCTTGATAATTTTATGTCTAAAAAACAAATATCATATCAAGTTGATGTATGTCAGGATAGTAATTATTTTTTACAAGAAATGGAACAATATGACTTGATATTTTTAGATGTTGAGTTGAAAGATGAAAATGGTATTGAACTAGGCATGCAGTTACGAAATAAAAACATTGATACTAGAATTATTATTACTTCAAGTTATGCTAAATATTTGATAGATGGTTATAAGATCCAGGCTGATCGTTATTTTATTAAGCCAATTAATCAAGAAGATTTTGATTTGGAAATGGAAGCAGTTTTACAAAGGTATTATCAAAAATATGCTGGTTTTGAAGATGAGCGAATATCGCCTAGAAAAATATATTATCATGAAATAATGTATATTGAATTTTTAGGACGGAAGACACTTTTACATTTATCTTCAAATAAAGTTTTAGCAACTAATTATCCTTTAAAATACTGGTTTGAAAAACTTAAGGATTATTCATTTGGTCAATCTCATAAATCTTTTATAGTAAATTTTGATTATATTGATGATTTTACTAATATGGATATTAAATTGACTAATCAAGAATTAGTACCTGTTTCTAGACGCTTTAAAAAACAATTTATCGATGAATATACAAATTATTTACATAGGACGCTTTAACAATGATAAATACTATTTATAATCTTATTTTAGGATCGGTTTTTATTTATTTGATGAAAAAGCATTTATCTTTAAGATTTTTGGATAATAAAATTAATATCGTGATTATCTTAGTTACTATATGTACAATAGGACTAGTTAGTTTCAATAATGAGTTAGGACGATATGACTACTTATTAATAATAACTTTTTTTGTTAATTCGCTAATAATGTTTAGAGGGCGAATGATTGAAAAGATACTCATTGTTATTCCTTTTTGGATTATTGAAATAGCTACTAGTACGGTAGTTGCATTATTAAAAAGTTATTTTAGCAAGAACATTTATTTAGATGTATTAATGATGTTTTTTGCAGTAATAGTTATTTCGATATTGTTTGCTGGGTATTTTGATGTCATTAAAAAAATCAACTATCACTCATTTACTAATATTGCTTGTGGCTATATATGTTTAGTATTATTTTTAATTCTGGTTTTAGTATCTGGGCTTAAATATGATATTGTTTATAACGAAAATAGTAGTACTATTGTTTATATATTTTTACTAATTATTTTAATTCTATTTTTTCTTTTGACTTATTATGATACGTTTTATAAGTTAGGTTTAAAATCAAAATTAGATTTAAGTAAAGAAAATGAAAAAGTAGTGACTGAAAAGTATAAATTATTAAATAAGCAGTATGAAACAAGTTTTTATTTTCTTCATGATCTTTTAAAAACATGTCAAATACTGAATTTATTATTGGATAAAGATGATTATCAAGGTTTAAAAGATGAGATAAACACTTTAACGACAACTACATTTAGAGAGTTTAATAGTATTTATTCAGATTCAATGCTTTTAAATACTTTAATAAATAATCGTTTAGAAACACTTAGACAGTATGATATTACGGTATTACCGACTATCGAATATAATAATTTTAGTTTTCTTACCGTAGCTGATCAGTTTATTTTATTTGACTGCTTATTAGATTTAGCGATAGATGAGGTTAAAACAGTAACTAACCGGCGTTATATTTTTATTAAATCAATAAAAAAAGCTAAGCAGGTTATTATTCAGTTTAAATTCAATTGTTCTAATTGTGATTTACAAGAAAAAGTTGCTGCAAGTTTGAATGAATTATTAAACAGGTATCATGGCATTAGTTCAGTAAGTAGTCTTCAAGATGGATTTGTAAGTGTTATGATCATGTTT
Source organism: Erysipelatoclostridium sp. An173 (assembly GCF_002160495.1). GTDB lineage: Bacteria > Bacillota_I > Bacilli_A > Erysipelotrichales > Coprobacillaceae > Thomasclavelia > Thomasclavelia merdavium. The sequence goes on from NZ_NFKR01000039.1 coordinate 15,417, forward strand.
GTTAAAGTTAATAATATTTAGTAAGCATCATTTTGATGCTTTTTTTGATTCTTTTAGTATGAATTGGGTTAAAAGGTGTATATTTTATATAAAAGTGTTATAATTTAATGTGAAAATATATTGTGATAAATATATGATGTTTGATGATTGGAGGTGAATGGTGGTGGATAAAACAATGTTTGGAAATAGGCTTAAAAAAACAATATTGATTGTTTTGACTGTTGCGATATTTTTATTAGGAACTAGTATTTATTTACGAGTTTATTTGAATAATACAATCAAAGAAGCAATTATCAATCAAATAAAAGTAGATAGTGATGAATATATAGATCGTTTAAAGGAACAGGTTGATACTGATTTTCAAATATTGAATTCATTTGCTGGTATATTTACGATTGAAAATGATCTAGACATTGCACTGGCATTGGATTTAGCAAATCAAAAAAGTGATTTTATTTTATTGGGATATTTTAGTAGTTCATCTAATGTTGTTGCGATAAATGACCAGGATATTAAATATGATGTTAAAACAAGCAATCTTTCTAAACCAATACAATCAGTAATTGAAGAGACTTTGCTTGGAAAAAAAGCTATTTCCGATATTTTTGAAAGTGAATTATCTACACAACCGACAGTTGCTTATGGAATACCAGTATTAAGAAATAATCAGATAATAGGAAGTTTAGTAGCTTTAGATGTTTTACATATAACAACTGATGAAAATGATAATACTTATGCTTGTATTATTGACAGTGATGGTAATATTTTGCTAGGTTCTAATCAAGATATTAATCAAACTAATAGTTTTTTTGAAAATATTAATTTAAAAGATACTAATATTAATCAGATTAAAAGTGATTTAAAAAATAATAAAAATGTTTCTTTGACTTTTGATTATAAAGATGAAAGTTGTCAAGCTATCTTAAAGCCTATAGATATAAATGACTGGTATATGGTTTGTATTGATATTGATCAAAGTGCTGGGTTATCGATTAGTCAGACAGCTAGAATTGTTAATGGTTTATTTGTGGTAATTGTTATTTTAGTAATTGGTTTGTTGTTATACGGTTATTGGATGACATTGAAAAATAATCATGAATTAGCTTTGTCGGCTTATTATGATCGTTTAACTGGGGCTTATAATTTATTATATTTTAATCAAAAAGGTAAACAAGAGTTAAGGCAGAATCTTAATTGCAGTATTGTAGTTTTAAATATTCGACAGTTTAAGTTTTTTAATGAAATATTTGGCAATGAACAAGGGGATAAGTTATTATGTCATATTAAAGGGGTTGTTGAAAATAATTTAAACAGTGAAGAATTTTGTTGTCGAGATACGGCAGATCAGTTCTTTTTGTTTTTAAGAGATATTGATAAGGAAATTATTGAATCAAGATTAAATAAGATAATTGAGGAAATTTTCGATTATGATGCTTTATTACATACAAATTATCATTTAAAAATTCATTGTGGTATTGTAATTTCAAGTGACCAGTATAATTTAGATACAACATTTGATGGCTTAATGGTAAGTGTGATGTTTGCTCTTGATAAAGCAAAAGAAAAGTTACAAACAAGTATCTGGTTTTATGATGTTGAATTACATGAGCGCGAAAAAATAGATAATTATATTGAAAGTCATATGCATCAAGCCCTTGAAAATCATGAATTTAAGTTTTTCTTACAACCTAAAATCGGTTTAAAAGATGGTTCATTAGAAAGTGCAGAAGCTCTGGTACGTTGGATAACAAATGATGGACAGGAACTTTATCCAGATCAATTTATTCCGATTTTTGAAAAAAGTGGTTTTTGTATTGAATTAGATATGTATATGTTTGAAGAGGCATGTAAACAAATCAAAGAATGGATTGATGAAGGAATAGAGCCGATTGGAATTTCAGTTAACCAGTCTAAGTTATTATTTTATGAAGCTGATTATGTTGAAAGACTAGAGAAAATTGTTAATAAGTATCAAATACCGGCTAATTTGATTACTTTAGAAATTTTAGAGAATTTAGTTATTGATAATGTTGATGAAGTTAATAGTAAGATAGAGTGTTTGCATAAAATTGGTTTTCGAGTGTCGATGGATGATTTTGGCAGTGGCTATTCTTCGTTAAATATTTTAGGAAAGTTGGATATTGATGAATTAAAAATTGATAAAGATTTTTTACAAGAAATTTTTGTTGAAAATAATTTTAGAACAAAATTAATCATGGAAGAAATTGTAAAGTTAGCTAAAATATTATCGATTTCAACAGTTGTTGAAGGAGTAGAAACTTTAGAATGTAATTATTTAATAAGAAGTTTTGGTTGTGATTTTGGTCAAGGTTATTATTATGATAAACCAATTAGTAATGATAAATTTAATTTACGGTATATGAAAAATCGAAAAAAGATTAAATAAAGCTGTTAACAAAAACGTTAACAGCTTTATTAATGATTTAAACAGTTTTAGCCCAATCAATATTAGTAATTTTATCTTTGATAGGGTCAAACATTTTACGATTGTTTTTGTTATATACTGCATAATATTGAACATGAGCTTCAGGATCGCTGATTGGAATATTGATACGATTATTATTTTCTTTTTCGCGAAGTAATGTTAAATTACTGCGAAAGTTAGGTAAAGCTGATGCTTTTGTTAGTTCTTCAAAAATGGCATCATCTTCTTGAATCAATAAATGAGATTCCGGTATCATTTTTAAACATATTTCATTCCAAAAACCAATTCGCGATAATAATAAAACACTTTCACCATTTAAATCTCGAAATGATATTTCTTTAAACAAAGCTAATGGATGAGCAGGGGGTACTGATAAATATAGGTGTTCTTCAAATAATGGGATACAAATGCGATTATCATCATTGATGGGATGATTAATGGCAATAATCGAATATTCATGATTATCTAGACCGTTTAATAAGTTATCTTCATTGCTATCAAGGCTATCGGTAATTTTCATAGCTGGATATAATTGTTTAAAAATATAAGTTAATCCCCAATTTGGTGCTGGAGCACAAGAACCGATACTGATTGTTCGTTTGCTTAAATCATAGCTTTGTAGTTGTTTAACCATTTTATCAGTTTCATCAAGTATTTTTTGGGCATATTCAACGGCCATGATTCCGTTATCATTTAATGTTATTTTATTTTTCTTACGATCAAACAATTTTAAACCAAGTTCATCTTCTAGACGCTGAATTGAGCGTGTTAGACCCGGCTGGCTTATTAATAAAATTTCAGCAGCTTTAGAGATTGTACCGGCCTTGGCAATAGTCACTAATTGTTCTAATTGGTAAAGTTCGATCATTATTATCACCTCACTATGCACTATAATTATAGCATAATGTAATATTGATATTGTACTTTATTTTTTAAGTTAACTAAAATGTAAGTGTAAGGAGGGAACAGATGGAGTGGATAGAGCTTAGTAACGGTGTAAAAATGCCAATTATCGGTTATGGGACTTTACAAATTTCTTCTAATTTAGCAAAAAGAAAAGTATTAGAGGCATTAGATGAAGGATATCGATTAATTGATACAGCTGCTTCGTATTTTAATGAAACTGGTATTGGTGAAGCGATTAAGGAATCACATATACCAAGAAGCGAGTTATTTATTACTACTAAGGTGTGGGTCCAGGATAGTGGTTATGAAAATACGATTAAAGCTTTTAATCAATCTTTAACTAACCTAGGGCTAGATTATCTTGATTTGTATCTGATTCATCAGCCTTATGGAAATTATTATGGCTCTTGGAAAGCAATGGAAGAACTTTATCGCCAAGGTAAAGTTCGAGCAATTGGGATTTGTAATTTTTCTGCAGAAAGATTTGTTGATCTTTGTTTAAATTGTTCAATTAAACCAATGATCAATCAAATTGAATTACATCCATTTTTTCAACAAAAAGAACTTGTTAAAGTGTTAGAACAATATCATTGCAAAGTACAAGCCTGGGGACCATTAAATGAAGGACAACGTGATATTTTCAACAATGAAATTTTAGAAGCAATTGCTAAAAAACATAACAAAACAATTGCCCAGGTTATTTTACGCTGGCATATTCAAAATAATGTTATTGTAATTCCCAAAACAGTTAGAGTTGATAAGATGAAAGAAAATTTAGACATTTGGGATTTTCAATTAGACAATGAAGATATGAATATGATTGCCAATATGGATTTGGGTTATAGCGAAATAATCAATCATCAAAGTTACACAACAGCAAAATGGTTAAATAAATATAAAATCCATGATTAGCTGTTAAAATTAAATTAATGAAAAGGAGATTAGAGAACTATGGAAAAATTTGAACTTAATAATCATGAACTTATCCCAGCAGTTGGATTTGGAGTATTTATGATCCCTAATGATGGGCCAACTTATGAAGCTACTTTAAAAGCATTAAAAGCAGGATATCGTCATATCGATACTGCAGCTGGATATATGAATGAAAGTGATGTTGGAAAAGCTATTAAAGATAGTGGAATTGATCGTAAAGAAATCTTTATTACATCAAAATTATGGTTACAAGATTATGGTTATGAAAATGCTAAAATCGGTATTGAAAATTCTTTAAAGAATTTAGGTGTTGATTACATCGATTTATATTTATTACATCAACCATATGGTGATTATTTAGGATCATGGAAAGCATTAGAAGAAGCAGTAGCTGAAGGAAAAATTAAATCAATTGGTATTTCTAACGTAACAATTAATTTATGGAATAAATTTAAAGATGGTATGACTATTATGCCAGCTGTAAACCAAGTAGAATGCAATCCATTTTTCCAACAAAAACCATTACGCGAAGAAATGGAAAAATATGGTATTAAACTTGAAGCTTGGTATCCATTAGGACATGGAAATAAAGAATTATTAGAAAATGAATATTTAGTATCCTTAGCTAATAAATATAATAAAAATGTCGGACAAATTATTTTAAGATGGCATTATCAAGAAGGAATCATTTCTTTACCTAAATCAACAAATGATGAAAGAATTAAAGGAAATATTGATATCTTTGATTTTGAATTAACTGATGAAGAAATGAAAAATATCCAAGCAATGGATACTGGAAAAGGAACACATGATCCAGAAGATTTATCAAACGAAACAAGATTAATGGGATTAAAAATCCATGACTAACTAAAATTTAAAGAGTATAATTGAATTGGAGGATAAAAATATGGAGTTTGTAACACTAAATAATGGCTTAAAAATGCCTAAAGTTGGATTTGGAGTATACCAGATCAAAAATCAAGAACAATGTAAACAAGCAGTATTAGATGCAATTGATGCTGGTTATCGTTTAATTGATACTGCACAATCTTATGGAAATGAAGAAGCAGTAGGAAAAGCTATTCAAGAAACACAGGTACCAAGAAGTGAATTATTTATTACAACTAAAGTATGGATATCTAATTATGGATATGAAAAAGCAAAAGCTTCAGTAGAAGAATCTTTAAAGAAAATGCAATTAGATTATATTGATTTAGTATTATTGCATCAACCATTCAATGATTACTATGGAGCATATAAAGCATTAGAAGATTTATATAAAGAAGGAAAAATCAAAGCAATCGGTGTATCAAACTTCTATCCTGATCGTTTAGTTGATTTAGCTATCTTCAGTGATGTTAAACCAGCTGTAAACCAAGTAGAAGTAAATGTATTCCATCAACAAACAACAGCTCAAACATATAATAAAAAATATGAAGTTCAAATGGAAGCATGGGCACCGTTTGCTGAAGGAAGAAACAACATGTTTACAAATCCAGAATTAAAAGCAATTGGTGATAAATATGGTAAATCTATTGCGCAAGTAATTTTAAGATGGTTAGTACAAAGAGGAATTGTACCACTAGCAAAAT
>NZ_NFKR01000004.1 GCF_002160495.1 Erysipelatoclostridium sp. An173
TATAGATTGATTTCATGGGGAAATTAATCAAAATATATAAAAACCAAGGTAGAATGAGGTTTTAAGTTAATTTATATATAAAATAAACTAACTATTTTTGACACTACCTGAAAAACAAGGAGGAATAGAAAATGAAAAATGTAGTAAAAACAAATAAAGCTCCAGGAGCAATTGGACCATATAGTCAAGGAATTAATGTTGGTGATTTATATTTCTTTTCAGGACAAATCCCATTAAATCCAGAAACTAATGAAATGCCAGAAGGAATCGAAGCACAAGCGCATCAGGCATTAAAGAATGTTAAAGGCTTATTAGAAAGTCAAGGATTGGATTTTTCTAATGTTATAAAAACAACAGTATTTTTAGATAACATGGAAGATTTTAATACGGTAAATGAAATTTATGCAACATATTTTGTAGAGCCATTTCCAGCAAGAAGTGCTGTTGAGGTAGGAAAATTACCAAAGGGTGCTTTAATTGAAGTTGAAGTAATTGCTTGTAAATAATAAAGATAGAATTTTGTAATTCTATCTTTTTTTAAAAATAATTTTTTACAAAAATGACTTTACCAATAACTTTAACCGGTAAATCATTAGCTTCTTTTAAAGTATAATGAACATCATTTATTGATGGATTACAGGCTATCAAAGTAATTCCAGTATCATCTTGATAATATTTTTTAATTGTTACTTGATCACCAATTTGAATAACAGCGATATCGTTATTTTTAACTGTATCTTGACTTTTTACATATATTAAACTACCATCAACAATTCCAGCATCTTTCATAGAATCACCAGTTACTTTTAAAAAATAGTCACCTAAATGATATTCTTCTAAAGTGATTCTTTCCTCACCGAGATAGTTATTATCCAAAAATAAATCATATCCGCCTTTAGCTATCCCTAAAATCGGTTTTTTTAAAGTGATTGCAGTTCCGTTCAATAGCGAACCAACATCAAATTCTAAAACCTCTGACATTTTATCAATTGTTTCTTGTTGTAATGATTTAACAGAGCCGTTTAACCAGCGGCCAACGGTAGTATGAGTTACGCCAAATTCTTTAGCGATTTGTTGATTTGTTAAATGATAACGAGATTTATACTCTTTAATAAATTGTTTTAACTCCATCGTTGTCACCTCAATTAAAATTATACCTGAAGATAAATGGAAAATAAAGGATTTCAATTCAATAAGTAGCACACAATTGCATAATTTATTTGAATATGCACATTTTGGATACTATAATGGCATTGAGGTGATTGGATTGAAACGGGTATATTTGTGCATTGATTTAAAAACTTTTTTTGCTTCTGTTGAATGTGTTGAACGAAATTTAGATCCCTTTAAAGTAAATTTAGCAGTTGCAGATAAAGAGCGTGGTAAAGGGGCTTTGTGTCTAGCAATATCACCAAAACTAAAAGCGCTGGGAATAAAAAATCGTTGTCGTTTATTTGAAATTCCATCTTATCTTGATCTAATAATTGCAAAACCACGGATGAAATTATATATGCAATATGCAGCTAATATTTATGAAATTTATTTAAAATATGTCTGCGATGATGATATTCATGTTTATTCTATTGATGAAGCATTTTTGGATATTAGCACTTATTTTAAATTATATCGTAAAACGCCATTACAAATGGCTAGAATGATTATTGATGATATTTTTGAAACTACTGGTATTACAGCAACCGCTGGCATTGGCAGTAATTTATATTTAAGTAAAGTAGCATTAGATATTAGTGCCAAACATAATCCTAGTAATATTGGTATTTTAAATGAACATCTTTATAAGCAGACTCTTTGGCATCATCAGCCAATCACTGATTTTTGGCATGTTGGTAGGGGAATCGCTAAACGATTAGCTAAATATCAAATTTTTGATATGGCAGGCGTTGCTTTTTGTGATGAAAAGATCTTATATCAAGAATTTGGAGTTAATGCCAAATATTTAATCGATCATGCCTGGGGTAAAGAACCAACAACGATTGCCCAAATAAAAAAATATCAGCCAGAAAATAATTCGATTTCACACTCGCAGGTTCTATTTGAAGATTATAGTTATGAAGATGCATTATTAGCGATGAAAGAAATGGTTGAGTTAAAAGTGCTTGATTTAGTAGAGCAGCATTTAGTAACTAGACATATTGCCTTATATGTTGGTTATAGTAATAAAAAAATTAAAGCAACTGGTGGTTCGTTAAAAATAGGGGTTTGTACTAATTCTTATCGAATTTTATTATCGGAGTTTATAACATTATATAAACGAACAACACATTTAAACTGTCCAATTAGAAGGTTAGGAATTAGTTTTGGAGGTGTAATTGATGAAAAATATGAAGCTTATGATTTATTTACTGATTATCAAGAAATTGAAAAGGAACGTAAGTTACAAGAAGCATTAATTAATATTAAAGGACGCTATGGGAAAAATGCTGTTTTTAAAGGGATGGATTTATTAGAAAAGGCGACTACTTTAAAGCGTAATAAATTAATTGGAGGTCATAATGGTGAATAATCTAGAAAAACGAGCGCGCTTATTTCTTTCTTTTGATTCATTAAAAGGGTTTAAAGATTATTTAAAGGCTAAACAAAAAATAACTGTTGATCCAGTTGAGCTAGCCCCTGATGCTTTAGATGAACTAAATTGGAAAATTAAACAGGTACAGCCGGGTATGATGATTACGGTTGTTTATTATAATCAAGGTGAATATGTTTTACGCACAGGTTTAGTTAGTAAAATTGATTTTGAATGTAAAAGATTAACAATAGTTAATCAAGAAATTAATTTTAATCAGATCATTAAAATTAGTGATTTATAAAAAAAATCCCACCAATAATTATATTGGTAGGATTTTTTTATAGGAATAAAACACATATGATTCCAACAAATAAACAATATACTGAAAAAATATGTAATTTTCTATTACTTAAAAATTTAAATAATAATTTTAAAGAGAAATATGTAACAACTCCACTAACAATAAATGCAATTAAATATGGTAACCAAAGTGTACTTAATGCAGTTGAACGAAAAAAGTCACCTAGTTTTAAAATAATTGCTCCAATACTTACAGGCATAAACATGAAAAAGGAAAAATCTCGAGCGGCTTTTTGTGTTAAACCACCTAACATACCACCAGTTAAAGTAGCACCACTACGGGAAATACCAGGAAGCAGGGCCAATAATTGAAAAAAGCCCAGTCTTAAAGCGTCAAAAAGATTTATCTTACGAGCAGTCCTTTTGCCATGATAGCCAAATTTATGAATTAAAAGCAGAAAGATTGCAGTGACTAAAAGACAACAGCCGACTAATTTTGGGGCAGAAAAAGCAGCCTCAATTTTATCATTAAGGAAAAAACCACCAATAGCAGCTGGGATTGTTGCAACAATTAGTAATACACAATATCTAAATTCGTTTTCATAATAGTTCCTTTTTCTTGAATCAAAAATATAGCTAAAAAACGCGATGAATAATCCGATTATTTGTTGACGATAATAATACATGATTGCAAGTAAAGAGCCAGTATTAACGATGACTTCAAAAGTAATATCGTTTATTGGCACCATTAATCCTAGTTTTTTAAAAATACTTTGAAAAATAACTAAGTGACCACTACTAGAAATAGGGATAGGTTCACTAAACCCTTGAATAGCTCCGAGGATACTATAAACAATGATATTTTTAATTAATTCCATCTTTTCACCTCGCGATTATTATAACTTAATTGAAAATAAAAAGATAGGAAAACATGATTTAACAAAATTAACATATATTTATATGGGAGGAAACTATGAAAGATATTATTGTAAATTGGGTTAAAGAAGATGAAGAACTTTTAGAACCATATGAATGGGATGAAGATGATGATTTAGAAATCATCTCGCGGCTAAAAGGTTATTTAGTTGATCAAGATACATTACATGATTTTATTTATGGTTGTATTAATTTATATGAAAAAAAATATTTTAATCGAATCTTTATAGTCGGTGATGGTAAATATAGTGTTGTTGTTGAAATTAATTCTAATGGTAAACTATCATATCGTTCTTTAACGATGATGAAACAGCGTAATTTAATTAATGACTATTTAAAAAAACAGCCACTTACTAAATTTAATTATCATATGTATGATGAAGGCTTGCTTAAAGAATATGGCTTAACGCGCAATGAACGTATCAAAAAACAGTATGTTGAACATATGATAGATAAAATATACGTGGAAGATTATGACCGGTTTTTAAAAATTTGCAGTCAATTAGAAATTAATGATGAAAAAAGTATTGGTAAATATTTACATTTAAAAAAGAAATTAGAGATAGGCTATTCATTTATCCATGAGTTACTTTATAACCAGTTAGTAAAGAAATAGTGTTGACAAGATTCATAATACGTGTTACTGTATTAGTGTATTAATACAGTAGGAGGTTAGTTATGAGTGAATTGTTGAAAATTGACAACGTTACCAAAAAATATGGGCGTTTTAAAGCATTGGACAATGTGACTTTAACATTACAGTCAGGTAAAATTGTTGGTTTATTAGGTCCTAATGGTTCAGGAAAAACAACGTTGATTAAAATCATTAATGGTCTATTAAAAGATTATCAAGGTAATATTTTAGTAGATGGTAATCCAATTGGGGTGGAATCTAGAAAAATTATTTCTTATTTGCCGGATGAAAATTATTTTCAAGATTGGATGTATATTAAAGATGTATTAAATATTTTTAGTGATTTATATCAGGATTTCCAAAAAGATAATTGTCTAGAATTGATGAAACGTTTTAATTTAGAACCAAATATGAAAATTAAATCTTTATCTAAAGGGATGAAAGAAAAGTTTCAATTATGTTTAGTAATGTCTAGAAAAGCTAAATTATATATTTTAGATGAACCGATTGCTGGAGTTGACCCAGCGGCACGTGAAGTGATTTTAGATGTTATTTTAAATAATTATGATGAAGATGCTTTGGTTTTGATTTCAACACATTTGATCAGTGATTTAGAAACAATTTTTGATGAAGTAGTATTTTTAAAGGAAGGAAAAGTTGTCTTACATCAAGAAACTGAACAACTACGTCATGAAAGAAAACAATCAATTGATGAAGCATTTCGGGAGGTATTTAGATGTTAAAGTTATTAAAGTATGAAATAATCGAATCATATCGCCAATATTTATTGACTTTTGTTGTTTTTTTGATGCTTTGTGCAATTACACCATTAGTTCCAGTATTTATCAGTAATATATTGTCAATTTTAGTTGCGATAGCTTTTACGGGAATATTTATTGCGATATTTTTAAATGTAATTATCAGTTTTAATCGTTCAATGTATAAACGACCTGGTTATTTAACTTTGACTTTACCGGTTAGAACGGAAAATTTAATTGGTGCTAAATTAATTGGTAGTTTGATTTGGGTTGTTATTAGTACATTGGTTTTATTGATTGGGATAATGATTTTAGTAATGGCTACTGGTGAAGTGTCATTATTAGAGGTTATAGAGCTTACTAGAAACAGTTTTACTTATATTGTTGATCATTTAGGTAATATTGTAATGGAATTTGTCAACGCGATGATTGCTATGGCAACAATAATTTTATCATTTTATTTAGTTATAACATTTACAAAGACAAAATTTGTCCCTAAATATAAAACAGTATCAGGGATTGCCCTTTATTTTATTGGATGGATCTTAATCGCCAATCTTCTTATGAAGTTACCAATAGCTAGTGATGATATGTTAGTGTCAATTGCCCTTTGTATAGTTTTATCGGTTATTTTCTACATTGCAACAGTCTATTTGATTAATCATCAAATTGAAGTAGAGTAGGTGAAACAATGAAGAATGAATTTGATCCTAATTTACCGATTTATCTGCAAGTAATGGAAGAAATTAAAAAAGATATTTTTGTTGGTAAATATCATTGTGGTGATAAAATTGCTTCAGTACGTGAGCTAGCTTTAGTATATAGTGTTAATCCTAATACCATTCAAAAAGCATTAAGCGAGCTAGAAAGAACGGGAATAATCTATAGTAAACGAGCTCAGGGTCGTTATGTAAGTGAAGATAGTAATTTAATTGATGATTTAAAAAAAGAAGTTAGTGATCAAAAAATCCGGACATTTTTAAATAAAATGATGGAAATTGGTTATGATAAAAGTATGATTATTAAAATGATTGAGGAACTTGATTAACTGATCAAGTTCCTTATTTTCGGTATTATTATTTAAAAAGGATAGAAAAAAAATTAAATTAATGTATAATAGTAAAGGTAAGGGAGATGATATTATGATTCGCATTTACACGGCACCTAGTTGTGCATCATGTCGAAAAGTAAAGGCATGGCTGAAAGAACATAATATTCCTTATGTGGAAAAGAATATTTTTTCAACCTTGCTTAGAGAAGTTGAATTAAGAGAATTGTTAGAGCGAAGTGAAAATGGAACAGACGATATCATTTCTAAAAGAAGTAAAATAATCAAAGAAAATGATATTGATTTAGATAGTATGTCAATCAATGAATTGATAAAATTCATTCAAGCTAATCCATCAGTTTTAAAACGACCAATTATGATTGATGAACGACGTTTTCAAGTTGGATATAATGCTGAAGAGATTAGAGTGTTTATTCCTCGAGAATTACGTAAATTGGCAGAATGTCCAAATAGCGAATCTTGTCCGCAATTTGTTAACAATCCAGATTCGATTAAAGAGGCTTATCGAAGTGAAAAATAGCAGTGAATGTATCGTGTCATCACTGCTTTTTATTTTGGATACTAGTTATTACACGGTTAATTTTACTCATACAGTTTCTAGAATAATCTAAGTGATATTGATTGATGAAATCTAAAAATGCTTGTTTACCTCTTTTATAATCAAGTACTTCATATTCTAATTCATAATCAATAATATTATTATAGACATTATAATCAACACAAATAAGACCATCTGGGGTGCTGATTTCATAACGAGTAGTTGTCAAACTATAATCGGTAATAAACATAGTGCTATTAAGATTTAAGGGTTTTAGTTTATCAAATACTTCATTAGTAACTAATTGATGATTAAGGATTTTTTCTTTTGTTTCTTTATCAATCATTAAATTTGTTTCTAAAGTGCCTTGTTTTTGAGGTTGTTTTAAAGTTAATTCAAATTGATCGTTTTTATCGCGAATTCTTAAAGAATATCTTAGTTTAGATAATCTAGGATGTGATAAATAATGGTTTGTTTGTTTATAACAGCAATCAATTTGATGATCATTAATAATCTGATCAAATATTTCTTTAGTAATTAAGATTTTAAATTCTATTTCTAAGTTTTCTTCCATAGTATCCTCCATTGGTATATAATATATTATAAACGCTAAGGTTGGTGAAAACAATGATACAATATGCATTAGTAACTAAACAAGATGAATTATCAAAAAAAATAGCTCAAGAAATTAAAGATGGGCTAAAAGAAATTGCAAACTATAATCAGGAAAAGCCTGATTTAGTAATTAGTGTTGGTGGTGATGGAACGATGCTAACATCAGTCCACCAGTATTTAAATCAAGATGTGGGGTATATCGGAGTTCATACTGGGACATTAGGCTTTTATACAGATTATTTAAAAGATGAAATAGATGAATTAATTATGGCAATTAAAAATAATCAGTATAAAATCAATCATCGTAATTTATTAGAAGTAAGTGTTTATCGTCATGGAAAAAAAGATACTTATTTAGCGTTAAATGAAATGCGAATTGATTATGGCTTTGTTACGCAGGTAATTAATGTTTATATTGATGATGAACTATTAGAAGTATTTAGGGGTAATGGTTTATGTGTTTCTACACCATCAGGATCAACTGCTTATAATAAATCTATTGGTGGGGCAGTTATTTATCCTGGAACTCCTTTAATGCAGCTAACAGAAGTAGCACCAATTCAACATAATGCTTACCGTAGTTTAGGAGCAAGTATGATTTTAGATGCCAATAGGGTTATTAAATTAGAAAGCAATCATTTTAAATGTGTTAGTATGGGAATTGATAATCTTCATTTTGATTTTAGTGATGTTGAAAAAATAGAAATTCGTATTGCAACAAAGACAGTTAATTTTATCGAATATCGATCAATGTCTTTTATTCAAAGAATTAGAAGGGCGTTTATTTGCGAATGAGATATGTAGCTTGTGAAAGTGGTATTTTATTAAGAGAATTTTTATTTAAACAAAATCTAAGTAAAAAGGCTATTAAGGCGATAAAAACTAAAGGGGATATTTTAGTCAATGGTAGTCATCAAAGTGTTCGTTATATTTTGAATAAAGGTGATATTATTGAATTGATATGGCCATTAGAAAATAATGAATTATCTTCATATGATATAAATTTAAAAATTTATTATGAAGATCCTTACTATTTGGTAGTTGATAAGCCTGCCGGTTTGCCAAGTATTCCGACTCGAAGATATCCAGATAAAACTCTAGCTAATGCCTTAAGTGCATATTATCGAAAAAACAATATAAATGCTGCTATTCATTTAGTTAATCGTTTAGATAAAGATACTCAAGGACTATTATTAGTGGCTAAAGACCGTTATAGTCATTATTTGCTTTCTAAAGATATTAAACAGATTAAACGAGTTTATCATTGCCTGGTTGATGGAAAATTAGAAGGATTTGGAACAATCGATAAAGCGATAGCTAAAGTAGAAAACAGTGTTAAACGGATTATTAGTGATACTGGTAAAAAAGCTGTCACTCACTATCAAGTAATTGAAAGTGGTAATCAACAAAGTAAAGTAAGATGTGTTTTAGAAACCGGCCGAACTCATCAAATTAGAGTTCATTTAGCTAGTTTACATCATCCACTTACTGGCGATAGTTTATATGGTTCGAATATAGATATTAAATATTATTTAGATAGTGTTGAATTATCGTTTATTCATCCTTATACTAATCAATTAATAGAGATAAAAAAAGAGGTGGTCTAATATGATTATCATATTAACCATCTCTTTTTAATAACGTTTTTTACCTTCAATTATTCTTGTCTGACGTTCCATATCTAAGAAAATTCCTATTGCGATCATATAAGATAATAATGAAGAACCACCATATGATAAAAACGGCAGGGTGATACCGGTTATTGGTAATAAGCCAAGAACCATACCAATATTCCAAACCTGCTGGAAGATTAAAAGACCAAGAATTCCAGCGGTCAAATATTTATCACGATTATTTTTAGCTCTAAAACCAATTCTGATAATTATTGCATCTAATGCACAAATAACTAAAATTGTAAAACCACCACCGATAAAACCGAAACTTAAAGAAATAACAGCAAAGATAAAATCGGTCTGGGCTTCTGGTAAAGAAATAACAGCATTCTCTAAGCCATATCCCCATAGACCAGCAGTACCATATGAAAGCATCGCATTAAATAATTGATAACCTTCTTCATTATAAGTACCTTCAGGATCGATCCAGCCATAAAAACGACTTAATTTATGACCGCCACCAATGATACTTGCAAAAACATCATGCTGGTAAACGAAAAGATAAACCATGATTATAATTATAACTAAAGCAATGATACCACCAATAATAAACCATCCCGCTCTTATTCCCGACATAAAGAGAATAAAAACAATTGATGAAAGCATGATCATAGCTACTCCAGAGTCATTTTGAAGATAAACTAGAATACAGGGTGGTAAAGAAATTGCTAAGATCTTACCAATTAAAATCAAATCGTTATGAAAGTCATGAACTAAATAACGATTATTGTGTTTATCAATAGTATCAGCCATAACCACAACCATAATAATTTTCATGAATTCTGATGGCTGTAAGTCAAAGCCTGGTAATGTGTACCATGATGTGGCCCCGTTGTTATTTTTGGCTAAGGGTATAATCGAAATACCAAAATGAGTAATTAAGAAATGTTCAACAGCTAATCCTACTAACAAGACCATTAAAATACCATATATAATCCACATAGAAGAATAGATCCGGTCATTTGATACTTTATAAACAATAGCTATTACAACAAAAGATATAGCATAAAATACTAACTGCCTAATCCAATATGTACTTGGATTCCCAACGGTAATTAAAGGAGTAGCACTTTTGATTCCTAAACAGCTAATAAAGCATAGTAATAAAATAACAATCAATAAAGGTTTACAGATTACGGATTTTTCTTTTTCTTCCACAAAATCCCTCCTTATAAAAAAGATAGTTTTTTTATTCATGGTATAGTATACTATAATTAAGCAATAATTAATAGGGGGTTATTTTAATGAATTATTTACCATATATTTTAATTGCAATTATAGTTATTGTTATTTTAGCTTATATTTTTATAAAATCAATGAAAAATAAAGGTCCAAAGCAAGTAACATCAGCTGATATTCCTGTTGATGTTAATAAAATTATTGAAGCAGTTGGTGGTAAGTCTAATATCAAAGAAACTACAGCTACTTCTTCTAAAGTTACTTTCTTTGTAAATGACGATAATTTAGTTGATAATGAAAAGCTTAAGGCTTTAGGAGCTTCGGGAATTGTTCAAACAACTAATAAGGTTACAGCGATATTAGGAAAGTATTCTAAGGAAATATCTCGGGTAATTAATGATCAATAAGCAGATAATTAATCTGCTTATTTTATTAAAGGAGCAAATTTATGGATATAAAAGATCGGATGATAAATTATGAACCGTTGTTTAATCAATGGTTGTTTGATGAACTATTAGAAATCCATGATCAAGAAGCATTAATTAAGGTAAAGCCGCAAGGAATAGAAACTGAAAAAGAAGCATATATCAAAGTAATTACGATTTACAATCAAAATGATAATTTAGAAGAATTAGAACAGCGCATGGCGCAGATTAAAACGGGATTGGGACTTGATAATATTAACCAGACTGAATTTCTTGATTATGAACAATATTTAATTGAAAACAATCAAGGAATGATAATTGGAATGGATTTATGTTTGTTATTAGAAAATGATGATTATCAAATAACTGATATAGATAAATTAAATGGGCATTTATTATATGAAGAGGGATTGAAATTATTTGATCGCCGTCAATATCAACAAGCTTTAAAGTATTTTCAAAAAGGTGAAGAACTAGAAAACAGTGATTGTATTTGTATAATAGGATATCTATATGAACGTGGTTTAGCATTAAAACAGGATTATTTTCAAGCGCGCAAATATTATCAGCGTTCTAGTAATTTAGGAAATGTTGTTGCTAGCTGTAATTTAGCTTATTTATATGAACATGGATTAGGTGGTATCAAGGATTATCAAAAAGCTTTTGAATTGTATCGATACGGAGCAAAAGCTGGTTTTGCAAGAGCTATTTGTAATTTAGGATATTGTTATGAATATGGTCATGGAACTCAAGCGGATATGGATAAAGCAGTTGAATGTTATATTGAAGCAGCACAACTAGGGTATAGTGAAGCACTGTTTTGTCTAGGAACCTGTTTAGAGTTTGGTGAAGGAATGGAGCAGGATTACTATCGTGCCTTTAAATGTTATGAAGAAGCAGCCAATCAGGGTCATGAACGTTCAGCCCATCGTTTAGGATACTGTTATGAAACTGGTCAGGGAACGACTCAAGATTATGTTAAGGCGTTTTATTGGTATCAACATGCTTGTCAAGCTAATTATGCCCCAGCCTTTGTTTCTTTAGCTTATTGTTATGAAAATGGTTTAGGAACTGAAGTTGATTTAAAACAGGCAAGAAACAATTATTTAAAGGCGGCAAGATTAGGTTATGTACGCGGCCAATTCTGGTTAGGGTATTTTTATGAAGGGCATCCTGAAATCAAAAATGCCAGCTATCGAAGTACTTATTGGTATCGTCAGGCTTGTAAACAAGGTGATGTTCAGGCAATGGTAGCTTTAGGATATTGCTATGAAAGTGGTACTGGAGTAAAACAGAATCACAATAAAGCTGTTGCTTTGTATCAAGAAGCAGCTGATTTACAGTATGCGCCGGCACAATGCAATTTAGCGTATTGTTATGAAGCTGGAATTGGAGTTGAGGTTGATTTAAAGCAGGCTATTAAATATTATCGTTTGGCTGCAAAAATAAATTATCCTCGTGCTTTGTTTAATTTAGCTTATTTGTACGACCATGGTGAAGGGGTAGAAAAAGATCATCAAAAAGCTTTTGAGTTGTATTTACAAACGGCTAATGATGATTATGCGCCAGGATTGTTTCAAGTAGGGTTAGCTTATGAAATTGGTCGAGGAGTAGAAGAAAATATTGATAAAGCCATGGATTATTATCAAAGAGCAGCTAAGTTAAATCATACTGGGGCATTATATGCTTTAGGATTGATTTATGAAGAAAACTCTGATTACCATGACGATCATCGAGCGATTGAATATTATCAAAAAGGGGCTAAGTTAAATGATGCTCGTTCAATGTATCGACTAGCCTTATATTTAGATGAAGGTGAGTTTATCGAACGTGATTATCAACAGGCTTATAGCTATTTACAAAAAGCTGCTAAAAGTAACTATGGACCAGCCCAAAATATGTTAGGTGTTTATTTAGAAGATGGGCTGGGTTGTAAAAAAGATGCTAATTTAGCGTTTAATATGTATTTATCAGCAGCTAATAGTGATTATTATGCACCGGCAATATTTAATTTAGGACGTTGTTATTTTTATGGGATTGCTACAACTGTTGATAAACAAACTGCTTTTGAAATGTTTTTTAAAGCGGCTAACCTGGATTATCCAGAAGCTAATTTTATGTTAGGATATATGTATAGCTATGGTGATGGGATAGCTAAAGATATGGTTAAAGCTAAAGAATATTTGAAAAAAGCTGCTAACTCAGGGCTTAAAGAAGCTAGTGAAGAACTAGAAAAAATATATCAAAAAACTAAAGGAGATGAATGATAAGATGTCATTTAATGAAAATTTATTAAAATATGCTAGGTTGATTGTTAAAGCTGGTGTTAATGTTCAAAAAGGTCAAATCGTAGTAATCGATGCTCCTGTTGAAAATGCTAAGCTTGCAAGAATGATTGCAAAAGAAGCTTATCTTGCTGGGGCAAGTGAAGTGGTAGTTAAATATAATGATGAAGTGGTATCAAAGTATAAATATGAATATGAAGATATCGATAATTTTGGTAAAGTACCAGAATGGTTTGTACATTTTAGAAATGATTATGCTAAAAAGAATGCTGCAATTATAAGTATTCAAAGCAATGATCCTGAAGGTTTAAAAGGAATTGATCCTAAAAAGATCTCATTGTGGTCTCGTTCTGTGGCAATGGCTTGTAAGCCATTTTACGATGGGATGGATTTAGGAATAAATCCTTGGTGTATTGCAGCAGCAAGTTCAATAAAATGGGCTAATAAAGTCTATCCAGATATGTCAGATAAAGAAGCGGTAGAAGCTTTATGGCAGGCTATTTTTAAAGCTTGTAAAGTTACATGTGATGATCCAATTGATGCGTGGCAACAACATCGTTATAGTTTTGAAAAACGCGTTAATTATTTAAATGATTTAAATTTAAAAACATTGACATATACTAATTCACTTGGAACTAACTTAACAGTTACTTTAAATGATGATTATTTATTTGCCGGTGGTGGAAGTTATAATAATGATGGAGTTTATTATTTTGCTAATATTCCAACTGAAGAAATATTTACTAGTCCATATCGAAATGGTACTAATGGGGTAGTATATAGTTCGATGCCGCTTAATTATAATGGTAATTTAATTGATAAATTTAAAATAGAGTTTAAAGATGGAAAAATTGTCGATTTTGATTGTGAAGTTGGAAAAGATGTATTAAATGAAATCATAAATATTGATGAAGGTAGTCATTATTTAGGAGAAATTGCTTTAGTTCCTTATGATTCAGCAATATCTAATATGAAAACACTTTTCTATAATACTTTATATGATGAAAATGCTGCTTGTCATTTAGCAATTGGAAAAGGTTTTGGTGAATGTATAAAAGATGGTTTGAAATTAAGCAAAGAGCAGTTACTTGAAAAAGGAATAAATGATTCTTTAACACATGTTGATTTTATGATTGGTACCAGTGATTTAAATATTACAGGAACTACTAAAGATGGTAAAGAGGTCTTAATTTTTAAAGACGGTAATTTTGCATTTTAAATATAATTAAATAACTACTTTGACCATCACTTCAAAAAGAAGTGGTGGTTTTTAATATTATGATTTGTAAACGGGGTAAAATCCGGTTGACAAATCTAGTTTTAATCGATATTATTTATTTTTGCAAGGAGATATAAAGATGTGATATTAAAAGACTATAAATAAGATAGATTGAGTTTGATAAATAATACAAGGAGAATATTGAATGAGTGATATAAAAACAGAAGTTGAAAAAAGAAGAACATTTGCCATCATCTCGCATCCAGATGCTGGTAAAACAACATTAACAGAAAAGTTTTTGTTATATGGTGGTGCTATCCAACAGGCTGGTAGCGTTAAAGGGAAGAAAAATAGTAAACATGCTACAAGTGACTGGATGGAAATTGAAAAACAAAGAGGAATTTCGGTTACTTCTTCCGTTTTACAATTTAATTATAATGGTTTTTGCATTAATATTCTTGATACTCCAGGCCATCAAGATTTTTCCGAAGATACTTATCGAACATTAATGGCTGCTGATTGTGCAGTAATGGTTATTGATGCAAGTAAAGGGGTCGAAGATCAAACTCGTAAATTATTTAAAGTTTGTACAATGCGACACATCCCAATTTTTACATTTATAAACAAAATGGATCGTGAGGCTTTAGATCCATATCAATTAATGGAAGAAATCGAACAGGAATTAGGAATCGACACTTGTCCAGTTAACTGGCCAATTGGTTGTGGTAAAGAATTTAAAGGGGTTTATGAACGTCATGCTAAAGAAGTAATTCGTTTTATCCCAGTTGATGGTGGACGTAAAGAAGTTGATACTAAAGTAATGCATTATGATGATCCAGAATTAATTAATGAACTTGATGAAGAGTTATATAATAAATTACAAGAAGATGTTGAATTATTAGATATGGCTGGTAATGAATTTGATTTAGAAAAGGTTCGTAAAGGGCAATTATCACCAGTTTGCTTTGGTTCAGCTTTAACTAATTTTGGAATTGAACCATTTTTAAAACATTTCTTGGAAATGACAACTTCACCATTACCTAGAAGTACTGGAGAAAAAATGATTGATCCATTTAGTGAGGATTTTAGTGCTTTTGTTTTTAAGATCCAGGCTAATATGAATAAAGCACATCGTGATAGAATGGCCTTTTTTAGAATCTGTTCTGGTAAATTTACTAAGGGAATGGAAGTTTATCATTATCAAGGTAAAAGAAAAATTAAGTTAAATCAATCTAAACAATTAATGGCTGATGAACGTCAGGAAGTTGAAGAGGCATATGCTGGAGATATTATCGGTGTTTTTGATCCTGGTATTTTCTCAATTGGTGATACAATTACTACTGGTAAAGAAAAATTTGCTTTTGAAGGAATACCAACTTTTGCACCTGAGCATTTTTCTTTGATTCGTAATAAAGATACAATGAAAAGAAAACAGTTTGTTAAAGGTGTAGAACAGATTGCTAAAGAAGGGGCAATTCAGATTTTTACCGAACTTGGCGGTGGAATGGAAGAAATAATTGTTGGTGTTGTTGGGGTACTTCAATTTGAAGTATTAGAACATCGTTTAAAAACTGAATATAATGTTGAAATCATTAAAGAACCATTACCTTATCAATATATCCGCTGGGTAAAAACAGATAAAGATTTAAAATCATTGAATTTATCTAGCGATACTAAAAAAGTACAGGATTTAAAGGGACAGCATTTATTATTATTTACTAATGATTGGTCTGTACGCTGGGCTACTGAAAAGAATCCTGACTTAGAATTATTAGAATTTAGTAAGAATTAAACCCTTGATTTTCAAGGGTTTAATTTATGTTAATAAGTAAATTATTGGGCGAAACAATTAATAACATGCTATAATTACGATGAAAGGGGTGATAACTATTGCAAATATAGGAAAACGTCGCTTGTGTCGTTGTATTAAAACAATGAATATTGTCATCGGTAAGCAACAGCGCGATTTATTTACTAAAGGTGAAGTTTATGATTGTGTTATCCGTGATAGTGGTCACCTGCAAATCAATTATAAAATTTATGGTAAAGAGTTTGATTTATCATGTACTAAAGAAGAGTTTGAAGAAAGTTTCGTACTAATAAATAAAAAAACTGGAGTAAGAAAAAAATAGGAGTAGTACAATGAAATATGAATTATTGAAGTTAGAGGAATTTGATCGATTTTATCAAATATTATCAAATAATTTCCCTACTAAAGAAATTAAAGAGTATAATTATATGAAAGATACATTCCATGCTGGGCTTTATCAGGTACTAACATTAAAAGATAATGATCAAATTGTTGGAATTATGTCATTTTATCAACATGATGATTTTAGATTTATTGATTATTTTGCAATAGATGGTTCTTTAAAGGGAAAAGGTATGGGTAGCAAGATGTTGCAATATTTTATTAATTTAGATGATAAAATGGTTATTTTAGAAGTTGAACATCCTGAAGATGAACAAAGTAAACGGAGAATTGCTTTTTATCAACGCAATGGTTTATATTTAAATAATCAGTTTGAATATTTTGTACCGCCAGTAAGAAATTTAAAACATCGTTTGTATTTTCATTTAATGTCTTCTAAACGAAAAATAAATAATATAGAGTTTGAAAAATATTATCCTCAAATCTTAAAAATGGTTTATGGAATAGAATAATTTGGCAAATCTATGTGGATATGCTAAAATTAAGTGAAAATCAGAAAGGAGATTATAATGGCTAGTAATTTCTATATCGATAATATTAACGATAGTGACAAGTTAAATGAAATTACTCTTTTGTTAAACGGGATGGAAGAAGTATCCCGTATCAAAGTAGGGAAAACGGGTATTTCATTTTATTGTGAAGAACCAGAAAATGTCCAGCAGCTATTAAAAAATGCCGGGGAGGATTTGGTCTTAAAAGAAGAAGTTAATTCTAGAAAAAGAGAATTCGTTCCTACAGAAAAAAAAGTAGAACATATTTTTATGTTTACTAATTTAGAAAGCGAAGAAGATGCTAAACAAATTAAAGAAGTAATTTCACGTTATTCGGCTTATGAAAACGTAAGTCTTGATTTTGCAAATAAGTTATTAAAAGTAACTACAAGTGATAAAAAAGTACTTGTAAGATTAAATCGTTTGGTTGATAAAGTTAATCCCGCAATTGATGTTGAACTTTGGAAAAAACCTTTTAGATCACAAGATTTATTTCAAGAAAAATATTTAAAAGCAATGATTAGAATTGCTATTTTAGTAGTTGCTTTATCATTAGGGATTGTAACAAGAGAGGATCCTAATATCATAACTAGACTAGGATGGTTAGTAACCTGGTTAGTCGTAAGTGAAAAAACACTAATACAAGCATATAAAGATATAAAAGTTAAACAATTTATTAGTGAAAATATTACTATTACTGTAGCATGTTTATTTGGAATTATTTATGGTGCTTATGTAGAAACGATTTTTGTGGCAATTGTTTATCAATTAGGAGAACGTTTATTATTAAAATTATTAGGATATTCAATTGATAAAGTTGATGATGCTATTAACCCAGTCACTTTAGGAAGACGAGAAATTGGTGAAAACGATTATGAGATGGTTTCGCTAGAAGATGTTGATATTGGTGATATTTTAGTAGTTTTACCTGGAGAAACAATTCCTTTAGGAGGAGTAATTGAATCGGGAACAAGTGAGCTTGATGTTTTTGCTATCAACGGAAGTGAAGTTTTAGAGGAAGTTAAACCTGGAGTTGAAGTTCAAAGTGGTAGTGTTAATGTTAAAGACACTTTGAGAATTAAAATATTGTATACATATGAACGTAGTGCGATGAATAAGATCTTAGAAATCGCGATGATGGCACCAGCTGGAACTTCAAAAACGCATCGAATTGTAGAATTGGTTAGTAAGGTTGATTCAATATTATTTGTTGTTATTGGTATCTTGTGTGCAGTATTTATACCGTTATTAGATTGGGAAAATAATTTTAGATTTATGTATGCTGGGATTATCTTTTTAACAATTTCAGGAACATTTGCTTATAAACAAGCTTCTTCATTTGCGGTTCTAACTGGGGTTGCTAAAGCATTTTCTGAAAACATTATTATAAAAGAAAATAGTGGTTTGGATGCTTTGAATTCTTGTCGAACTATTATTTATGATCGTTTTGATGGTGTTGAGGTTAGTGAAGAAGAAATGGATTTATTTGCTAAGCTTTCAAAATTAAATCGAGATTTAATTATTTTTAATGATGGTCCCGTTGATCTTGAAGATGATCAATATCGAATTTACAATAATTTATCTGTTGAAGAAAAATTAGAGATAATGGATAAGGCAAGTATTGCTGGTCCAGTTGCTTATATTGGTGATAACTCAAAAGATATTGCTTTATTGCAAAAATCATATGTTGGAATTAGTCGTGGTGGAATTAAAGATAAAAAAGTTATTGATAATAGTGATATTATGTTAATGAATTCGGATTTAAATACTGTTATTGAAACATTTATGATTTCTAGAAAACAAAAAGCGATTACTTTAGAAAATATCTTCTTTGGTTTATTTGTTGAATTAGTATTAATGGTTGTGGCAATGGTTAATGTTTTACCATGGTGGTTAGCATTAGTTGTAAATCTATTAATTTCTGTACTATTATTATTTAACACTCATAGAATTTTTAATATGAAATAAATATCTAGCCATTATTAGTATGGAGGTAATATAAAATGGATATGATTGAAATGAGTACAATGGATTATATTCCTGGTTATAAAATAACTAAGAATTTAGGTATTGTTTTTGGTAGTAAGATTCTAAATCAGGCTTTAGAAAGCGATGATAATATTGATATTGAACAATTATTAGATGCAAAACGTCAAGATGCAATGGCTTTAACAGTAGAACAAGCTATGCGTCGTCATGCTAGTGCGATTATTAATGTTCGTTTTACAACTACTAATTTAGGGCATAATATGATTGAATGCCAGGTTTCAGGAATGGCAGTAAAGGCTGAAAAGATTGATGAATAACTTAATGGTAAAAAAAGAAAGTATTTTATTTGATTTTTTATTAAATTATTATAATAAAAAGAAAGTAAAGACGTTATTAAAATATAAACAGGTTCAAGTAAATAAGCAGATAATAACGCAGTTTGATTATTTATTAAAACCTGGTGATGTAGTAACGGTAACAAAAAATAATCAAGATTTAAAATTTGAAATAATTTATGAAGATAATCAATTGATCGTTATCAATAAACCAGCTGGGTTATTGAGTATGTCTGGTGGTTTTGAAAAAGAAAAAACAGCCTATCATATAGTTAGTGATTATTTAAAAAGTAAGAACAAAAAAGCTCGTGTTTTTATCGTACATCGTTTAGATCGCGAAACTTCTGGGGTTTTGATGTTTGCTAAAAATGAAACAATAAAAAATAAACTGCAAAACAATTGGAATAAACTTGTTTATAAACGCGGTTATTTAGCTATTGTTGAAGGACATTTACAAAAAAAGCAAGGTACTATTAAAAATTATTTGCAAGAAAGCAAAACACAACATGTTTATATTGCTAAACAAGGGAAATTAGCGATAACTAATTATCAAGTATTAAAAGAAACTAAAAACAATAGCTTAGTAGAAGTTTATCTAGATACGGGGCGTAAAAATCAAATTAGAGTTCATATGCAATCGCTTGGTCATAGTATTGTTGGTGATAAAAAATATGGAGCCACTACTAATCCGCTAAAAAGAATGGGATTGCATGCACACGTTTTTGCTTTTAGACATCCAGATACTAATCAAAAGATGGAATTTAAAGCACCTATTCCTGATGAATTTAACCAATTATTTAGCTCTGTCAAGTAGACAGGGCTTTTATCATAATTTATTAAATGTTTCATATAATAAATATGGTGATATAATGTTTGCATGGCTAGTGATAATTATTCTTTTCTTCTATGAAGGAATTGAATATATAAATTCTCTTGATAAGTCAAAAGGTCATAATCAAAAGTGATTATGACCAATTATTATATTTAGCTATTTAAATTATATTATTTTTTCTACCGTTAATTGTTTTTCAACTTCTTTAATTAAATCTAACTGTGCTAGATCTTCACTAAAAGCAGTTGCACCACCACAAGCACTGCCTAATTTTAAGGCTTCTTTATAATCATGATTTTTTAAATATCCAGCAACAAAACCGGCAACCATACTATCACCACTACCAACACTATTGATTAATTTTCCTTTAGCACTAGGACAATAATAAACTTCTTTATTTTCATCAACTAATAAAGCTCCGTCTTTTCCAAGAGAAACAAGAACATTGATAGCCCCTTGTTCTTGTAGTTTTTTAGCATATTTAATAATATCTTCACGACTATTAATTGTAACCTGATACAATTCTTCTAATTCACGCTGGTTAGGTTTAATTAAAAAAGGATGGTATGGCAATACTTTTTTCAATAAATCATTAGTTGCATCAACAACAATAGCAACATCTTTATTCTTTAATAGTTTCATTATTTGTTCATAGGTATCATTAGGCATGGAACTAGGAATACTACCAGCAAGAATCAAAATATCACCATTTTCTAATTTTTCTAATTTTTTAAATAGTTCAGTAATTTTATCTTTAGGAATATCAGGACCACTGCCATTAATTTCGGTTTCTACTTGACTTTTTAATTTGACGTTAATTCTTGACATCCCATTATCAAGTGTACATAAATCACAGTTAAAACCCCGTTTTAATAGTTGTTTTTGAATTTCTTGACCTGTAAAACCAGCAATGAAACCTAAGGCGGTTGTTGGTAAATTTAAACGCCATAATATTGTTGAAACATTAAACCCTTTTCCACCAGGATAGATTTCTTCTTTAAAAGAACGATTAGTCTCGCCATCTTCAAAGTTGTTTACATACATTAAATAATCTAGAGATGGGTTAAATGTAATTGTATAAATCATTTTTTATTACCTCCATATTTTAAATTAACATTGTAATAATTATATCACTAATATTACTAAAATAGATTAAAAAGCGTTTAGTAGTTTATGATGATTTAAATTTATTGCATAAAATAAAAATACTTAAATATAATATTGTAAATAGTTTAAAAAAATATTGACTTTGATACAATAAGATGGTAATATACAACAGTAAATGAAAAGTAGTGGAAAGAAGAAGTGCCTGCTTCTCGCCCGATTGATTAAGTCGATGGGCAAATGTCACTAAGATATAGTTATCTTAATGTCAGTGTGTGGGTACTTAGTGTGCTCACTTTTTATTTAAACTACAAACTGCACAAGATGGAGGTGGCTTTTATTAGCAGATTTGATAACAGAAAACCAAAACAACCAGATGAGTTAGTAAATGAAAAAATCCGTTTTAAAGAAGTATTGGTAATTGATCAAAATGGTGAACGTTTAGGAGTTAAAAGTCGTAATCAAGCAATCGATTTAGCTTATAACGAAGGTCTTGATTTAGTGTGTGTTGCTCCAAATGCAAAACCACCAGTATGTAGAGTTATGGATTTTGGAAAATATCGTTTTGAACAGCAAAAGAAAGCTAAAGAAATGAAACGTAATTCTAAAGTTGTTGCTTTAAAAGAAACTCAATTGTCAGTGACAATTGATGTACATGATAAAAATGTTAAATTAAAAAGAACATTGAAATGGTTAGAAGAAGGAAATAAAGTTAAAATTGCAATTAGATTTAGAGGACGTCAATTGGCTCATACGGAACTTGGTAAAAAAGTTATTGATGACTTTGTAGCTGAATGCGAGGAAGTAGGGCAAATTGAAAAGCCTGCAAAGCTTGAGGGTAGAACCTTAACTGCAATAATTGCACCAAAGAAAAAATAATTCAGGAGGAATATATTATGCCAAAAATGAAATCACACAGTGGTCTTAAAAAACGTTTAAAAAGAACAGGTAGCGGTAAATTGAAACGTAGTCATGCTTACACTTCACATTTATCACACAATAAAACTCATAAACAAAAGAAACATTTGGCTAAATCAGGATTAGTTAGTGCTTCAGATTATAAGAGAATTAAATCAAGATTACCAAAATAATTGATGTAGGAGGAATGAATAAATGGCAAGAGTAAAAGGTGGATATACTACTAGACATAGAAGAAAAAAAGTATTAAAATTAGCCAAAGGATACTATGGTTCTAAACATAGATTATATAGAACAGCAAATGAACAAGTAATGCATTCATTAGCTTATTCATATCGTGATAGAAGACAAGTTAAAAGAGATATGAGAAAATTATGGATTGCACGTATTAATGCTGCTGCTAGATTAAATGATATCTCATATTCTAAATTAATGCATGGTTTAAAATTAGCTAATGTTGAAATCAACCGTAAAATGTTATCTGAAATTGCAATTAGCGATCCAAAAGGATTCACTGCAATCGTAGATACAGCTAAAAAAGCTTTAGCTAAATAATTTAATCGATTATTAAAAGTTCCGTTAGGAACTTTTTTTGTGCTTAAATTTAAAATTTAACGAGGTTATTTGTAAAAAGGGATTTTTAATTGTGTTATAATTGGACTATGGAGGTGCTTGATGATGAAAAGGATCGATATGCAGGTTGATTTTAAAAGTGATGTGGAAAAAGTATTTAACGCTGTTAGTAATATTGAAGATTGCTCATGGCGAAGTGATTTATCACGGGTAGAAAAAGTAGATGATAATAAGTTTATTGAATATGATCGAAAAAATAGAGCAACTAAAATCTTGATTACTGATTGTCGTCAAAATATTCAATTTGAATATGATGTTCAAACTAATAATTATTTAGGACATTGGAGTGGTCAATTTGCACCATTACCAGATGGTGGCTGTCGTTTGTTTTTGGTGTTTTATTTTGAACCTAATTCTGTATTAGGTAAATTTGTGCGTGTAGATCGTTTTGAAGAACGTTATATAGAAGATTTAAAAAAAGAGTTGCAAGAAAGTTAATATAATAGTAAGTAATTAGAAATTTTTAAATTTGTTGATTATATCAATGATTTATAAATTTCTTTTTTTTAACAAATAATAGTAATAAATCTATGTTTTTTTACTACAAATTATCATAATTATTAAATTGACTAAATATGAAAGCGCTATTATACTAGTATTTATACTGTCAAATGGAGGTGTAAAATGGGGAATTTTAAATTTGCAATGAAAATGCTTGTCAAAGAATATAAAAACAGCTTATTTTATTGTTTAACACTAGTTTTTGCAATAGCAGTATGTTTTATTTTCTTTAATATAATAAATAATGATTTATTAAAAGATCCAGGAACAGTTTCAGGTGGCGTCTCTTGGCAACAAGTAAAAGTTCCATTTTCAACATCCTTATCATTTATGATTATCTGTTTTTGTTGCTTTATGATCTTTTTTGCTAATAATTTCTTTATTTCAAGAAAAACTAATGAAATTGCAATTATGTCGCTTTCTGGTAATAGTTCAATCGCATCAACATTATATCTGATATATCAGACTTTTACATTATTAATCATAGCTACGCCATTAGGGATTGGAATTGGCGTTTTAGTAGCACCATTATCCAATTATTGGATGTATCAGTATTTAAATGTTGAAGCTTCAATATATCAAATATCTATCAATACATATATTGAAACAATTGTCGTAGTGGCTATTGTTTTATTAACGTTATCAGTCTTTGCAAGTGGTTATATTTATCGCAATGATATTGCTTATTTATTAAAACAGGAAAAAGCGATGGATTATAATTCATCAGGAAGTAGTAAAATTGCTCCGATTTTTAATGTAGTTTTGTATATATTAGGGATTGTAATGATTTTTTATGGCTGAACATTCTTCTATGAATTATGTTGCACCAATAGTTGTTGGGATTGCTGGAATGGTTAGATTGATTAAATCTTTTTTACCTGAATTTATAAAGACATTTAAAGATAAATATTTGTTAGAAAAAAGATATGCTTTAATTTATTTTTCTAACTTGGCTTATTCAATTAGAAGATCAGTTTTGTTGTTTTCTTTAATAGCTGGATCGGTTACTGGGATGGTTGTTATTATTGCTACTTACTATAATTCACCACGGGAATATATTACCGCAATAATTGGCTATATAGTAATTGTTGTTTTATTGATTACAAGTATTGTTTATAAATATTGTATGGAAGCCCAGACAAGAGCTAATTTGTTTTATAATCTTTGGAAAATCGGTTATACCAGAAGTGAATTAATTAAAATAGTTAATCGGGAAGTGTTTTATTTTTATCTATTATTGCTAGTAGTTCCAATGATCTACATTGTTATTATTATAGGACGGTTTATATATTATGGTCAGATGACAATGATGTTTTCATGTGTTTTGGTGCTGATTTATGTAATATCAGTGATCATTTCAGGTTTTCTTACTAGATATAATTATCGTAAGCTGGTAATAAAAGGAGGAAAGTAGAGTGGAAAAAAATAAAATTTTGATTGCTAAAAATGTAACAAAAATCTATGGGGTTGGAACTAAAAATCCCTATACGGCTTTAAAAGATGTATCGTTAGAAATGGAAGAAGGCGAATTTATTTGTGTAATGGGTCCTTCTGGTGCTGGAAAGTCTACTTTTATCAATAATTTATCGACAATCGATTTACCTACTAAAGGATTTGTTTATATTAATGGTAAGGAAGTTAGACAAATGAGCGAAAGAGAGATAGGACGATTTCGTTATGAAAATTTAGGCTTTATTTTTCAGGAATTTAATCTATTAGATTCATTAACTATTTTTGAAAATATTGCTGTTCCTTTAACACTAGCTGGAAAGAAGAAAAAGGATATCCAAGAATCAGTAAATCAAATTGCTAAAAAACTAGGTGTTGAAATGATTTTAAATAAATATCCTAGTGAATGTTCAGGTGGTCAGCGTCAAAGAGCAGCAATCTGTAGAGCTTTAGTAACTAAGCCAAAATTAATCGTAGCTGATGAACCAACTGGTAATTTAGATAGTAAGAACTCTCACGAATTATTATCGTTATTTAGAGATTTAAATGTAAATAGTGGTGTTTCAATATTGATGGTTACTCATGATCCTAAAATAGCTTCTTATTCATCTAAGTTATTATATATAAAAGATGGTGTAATTGATGAAACGATTGAACGGCAAAATATGAGTCAAAAAGAATATTTTTATAAGATAGTCGATATTAACTCTACTGAATCGCAGGCTTTATTTGACTAATGGGATTATTTAAATTAGCACTTCAATCGTTAAAAAGTGACTTATTAAAGACCATATTTTATTTTTTATCGTTTTTGTTGACGACAGTTTTTATCTTTTTGTTTTTTAATTTAGCGATGAATCCTGCTGCTGGTATCAATCTCGGTGGTCGTGATAAAACAATTGTAACTCCAATTGCTGTTTTTGTTATTTTGATTGCTATGATTTGTGTTTTTATGGCTAATGATTTCTATGTTTTAGCTAAAAGCAAAGATATATCGATCGTATTGATGTCAGGTGCTTCGGTTTATAAAGTAGGTATGTATTTATTGTTGCAAAGTTTGATTGTTATGTTTTTTGCAATTTTGCTTGGTTTATTACTAGGATATTTATTAGTACCGGTTTTAAATAGAATTTTCTTTATTACATTTAATTATTCAGGAGATTTTTATTATGTAAGTGATCGTGCTTATGTGGCAACTACAATTATTTTGTTATTTGAAGTTGGCTGGTGTACTTATCTAAACATGGGTTATTGTTATCGAACTAGTATTAATAAATTGATCAATGATAGTGTTAAAATTGAAACTTTTGGTTTTAAATTAAGGAAACCTTCTAATTTGTTTTATATACTAGCTTTTATTGTACCTTTAATAATCTTTCCCTGGTTAAAAAGTGTTGAAGATTATTTGCTTTTATCAATAGTAGCAATGATTGGTTTATATGGGGTTATTAAACATATTATTCCAGAAATTATTGAACGCTTTCAAGAAAGATATGGTATTGAAAATCAATACTTATTAATTGTATTTGGAAATGTTAAGTATGATTTACAACGAGTACGAATGCTCGTATTATTGGTGATGATGTCAGCACTGGTTTTGATGTGTAGTATTCTATATACTTTAAATACACCGCTTATTAGTACGATTGTTTTGTTTTCTTATTTAAGTGTAATGATTTTATTGGCATTAACATCATTATTTAAATTAGGGATGGAGTTAAAGGGACGGAAAAAGTCGTTTGCTAATCTATATTATCTTGGTTATAGTTTAAAGGATTTAAAAAAGATAATCAATTTAGAAATGATTATCTTTTATGGGATGATAATTTTAATACCATTAGTTTATCAAATTGTAATTATTATTAGATTATATAGTCTTGGATTAATTAATTTTTATTTAATAGCTTTAATGTTGATAATTTCAATCATACCGATGTTATTTTGTATGGTGGCTTGTATCATTATGTATCATCATATTTTACCAAAAAGTATTATTTGAACCATTTTTTAAAGAATGGTTCTTTTTTTCTTTTGTTAGATTGATTTGGGTTAAAAGGGTTACATGGTTCTAGTGTTTTTACTTGATAAAAAGTTGCCTTTTTTTCTTTAGTATCAAATATACAATATGTAGGAAAACGATACTGACCTCGAGGGTATGAAACACTGCCAGGATTAATAATTATTGTACCGTCAATTTCATCGTAATATGGTCGATGAGTATGACCATAACAGATAACATCAGCTTTTTTTTCTTTTGCGCTTTGATATAAATAATCCATATTATAATCAACATCATAAAGATGACCATGGGTAACGAAGAATTTTAAATTATCAAAAGAAGGGCAGATTTCATTTGGAATATTACCATAATCATTATTGCCGCGAACAAGATAAAAATTATTTAGTGGCAAATTATCATAACCGATGAAAATATCACCGCAGTGAATATAATAATCAACGGGATTAGCTTTTAATAATTTTAGTAAATCTGATTTAGACATTGCATGGGAATCAGATAGAATCATTATTTTCATTGAAATACCTCCTGAATAAATTCTAACACGAAAAGTTAAAAAAATCTGCTTATCATGGATAAAAGTTAATGATTTTTGATTCTAAAATAATATTTTTTTTACTTTTATTTGATTAAAAAATAAAGTCGTTTCTTGATGAAAAAGGGGATTGGAGGTTTAAAATGGCAATTATTTCATGATATAATATTATATATGATAGAAAAGAAAGGTTGTGAGGTGATGAATTGCTTTATAACGTTTGAAGATGTAAAAAAGATATATAAAGTAGGTGATGTTGAGATTCCGGCATCAAACGGTGTTAATTTCGAAGTTGAAAAAGGCGAGTTCGTTGTAATCGTTGGACCCTCAGGAGCCGGAAAGACTACAATTTTAAATCTTTTAGGCGGAATGGATAAAGCAACAAGTGGTAAAATAATTGTTGATGGTCAAGATATTGCTAAATATAATGAAAAGCAATTAACACAATATCGTCGAGATGATATTGGTTTTGTTTTTCAATTTTATAATTTAGTACAAAATTTAACTGCATTAGAAAATGTTGAATTAGCTTCACAAATATCAAAAAATCCTTTAGATGTAAAAATGGTTTTAGAGCGAGTTGGATTAAAAGATCGAATGAATAACTTTCCAGCTCAATTATCTGGTGGTGAACAACAAAGAGTGGCGATTGCAAGAGCGATAGCTAAAAATCCTAAACTGCTTTTATGTGATGAACCAACTGGTGCTTTGGATTATCAAACTGGTAAGTCCATTTTAGGATTATTAAGAGAGATGTGTGATAAGTATTCTATGACAGTTGTTGTTATTACTCATAATAGTGCTTTAGCTCCAATGGCAGATCGGGTCATTAGACTAAAAAATGGTCGTGTTGATTCAATGAAGATGAATGAAACACCTAAATCAATAGCTGAAATCGAGTGGTAAAATGAAGAAAAAAGCTTATGTAAAAAATCAAATTCGAACTATCTTTAATACTAAAGCACGTTTTCTTTCAATTTTTTGTATTGTATTTTTAGGGGCTGCATTTTTTGCTGGATTACGGCATACGCCATTGATCATGGAACAATCAATGAATGATTATTTGAAAGAATATCATTTTAATGATTTGAATTATGTGGCAACTTTGGGATTTACTGAAGAAGATCTTAAATTAGTCAAAAAAATTGATGAAGTTGAAAATGTTGAATCTGGTAATCGGTTTGATGCTTTAGTTGAGTTTGATGAAAATGTTAAAGGAGCTACTGTATATACTAATGAAACTTTTGATAATCAAGTAAATAAGGTGGAGTTGGTTAGTGGTAAATTACCAAAAGATGATGATGAATGTCTTATTGATAATAGTTTTGCAAGTCAAAATGGAATTAAGGTCGGTGACCAGATTACTTTAACTAATGACAATGCCACTAAAAAATTTACTGTCACTGGTTTGATTAACGATACCCGTTATTTAAGTTCAGTTGAGCGTGGTACTAATACTCTTGGTGATGGTACTAATGAAGCTTATTTTCAAATTTTATCAAAGGGTAATGAAGGTTTAGATTTACCGCAAGAACTTTATGATTTACGTGAGCAAACAGTATTTAATGAGTTAAGAATAACGTTAAAAAATGAAAATAATTATAATTATTTCAGTGATGAATATTTAGAATATGTTGATGATGTTAATTCTAAAATTGAAAAGATTTTAAATAAACAGATTGACTCGTTAAATGAAGATCTTGTAAATGATGCTAAAGAACAATTAGCTAAAGGTGAAGCTGATTATAATGATGGTTTAAATCAATATCAAGATGGTTTAAGTGCTTATAATGATGGTGTCGTACAATATGAAGACGGTATGCAGCAGTATCAAGATGGTTTGGCTGCATATAACAGTGGTTATCGACAATATCAAGATGGTTTAAATGCATATAACAGTGGTTTAGCTCAATATGAAGCGGGATATCAGGATTATTTAGCTGGTAAAAGTGAATATGATGCTGGATTAGCGAGTTATAATCAACAGTTAAGTCAGTATGAGACTTATAAAAGTCAATATGAACAGCTAGCACCATATTATGATGAGTTAGTTAAACAATATCAAGATGCAATAGCAGCTGGAGTTCCTGAAGATCAATTAACAGGATTAAAAGCTAAAATTACTCAAATTGAACAATTAGCATATGCTGTAAGTCAATATGAAGCTAGTTTACCAGCAGCTAAACAGGTTTTAGATCAATCGGCTGTCGAATTAGAATCAGCCCGTGTTACTTTAGAAAACACAAAAGCAACTCTTGATAGTTCTAAGGCAACATTAGATGCTACTGGTTCTACTTTAGCTGCTTCAAAAGAAAAACTTGATAGTAGTAAAGTCACTTTAGATGATACTAAAGCATTACTTGATCAAACTAAAATAGACTTAGATAATGCCCAAATAGAATTGCAGCAAGCACAAGTAGAATTAGAAGATGCTAAAAAAGCTATTGACGATATTCCTAGCGGTGAACTAATTAGTTTAACTCGTGAAGAAAATGCAGGAATTATTAGTTTTAGTTCTGCAAGTGATTCAATTGCCGCAATTGCTGCAATATTTCCACTGATATTCTTTTTAGTAGCTGCCCTTGTTAGTATGACAACAATGACAAGAATGGTTGAAGAACAAAGAGTTCAAAGTGGTACTTTTAGAGCATTAGGTTATCATCGCCGTGATATTATTAAACAATATATCATTTACGGCTTTTTGGCGACTTTTGTTGCTAGTATAATTGGTATTATTGCAGGAGTTTATTTCTTCCCTGCTATTATCTATTATTTATACCGAAAAGTTTTGTTTAGTGTTGGAGCTGATATTAGTATTCTTTTTGATGCTTTTATTTGTATTCAAACATTTATAATATCGGTAGCAATTATATTATTAGTTACTTATTTAGTTGCTCGTCGTGAAGTTAGCGAAATGCCTGCTAGCTTACTTAGACCTAAGGCACCAAAAACAGGTAAACGAATCGTACTTGAAAGAATAACGTTTATCTGGAAACGATTATCTTTTAATCAAAAAGTTACTATGCGTAATATTTTTAGATATAAAAAGCGTTTCTTTATGTCAATTGTTGGTATTGCTGGGTGTACAGCATTAATTGTAACGGGATTTGGTATTCGTAATTCTGTTTCAACACTAGCAGATAAACAATATGGCGAAATTTATACTTATGATGGATTAGTAGTTTTTAATAATCAATTGACTAATGAACAGTTAGAAAACGAAATTAAGGATTTTGAAGATCTTGATGAAATTAAGGATACAAGCAGTTTTTACCGTCAAACAATTACTATTCATGGTGATAAAGACCACTATGGAACTTTAGAAGTATTTGATAACAATAAAGAATTAAGCAAATTTGTCAATCTTGAGGACTATCATAGTCATGAAAAAATAACACTGGATAATCAAGGTGTAGTAATTTCTGCCAAATTATCAGAATTATTAGATGTAAATGTCGGTGATAAAATTAAAATCACAATAGATGAAAAAGATTATGAAGTAAAGGTTACTGGATTAATGACGTTATACTTCCAGCACCAGTTATATATGAGTGAGGAGTTTTATCAAGAACTTACTGGTAATGAAGCAATATCTAATTATGCTTACTTTGATATCGGTGATGAATCAATGGAAGCTAAGATTGATGATTATTGTAAAAATGATGATAATATTTCTTCAGTTAACTATACTGATGGTATATCGCAAAGCTTTAGAGATCAAATGGTTAGTATCGATAGTGTGGTAGTTATTCTTATTGTTTGTGCAGGAGCTTTAGCGTTTATTGTTTTATATAATTTAACTAATATAAATATTCAAGAGCGTAAAAGTGAGATTGCAACAATTAAAGTATTAGGTTTTTATCCACGTGAAGTCTATGATTATGTCTTTAGAGAAAATACGATTCTTTCAATAATCGGTTCTATTCTAGGATTAGGATTAGGGAAAGTTTTACACTTATTTATTATCTATACAGTTGAAGTTGAAATTGCAATGTTTATTAGAAGTGTCAATTTAATGAGTTATGTTCTTGCTGTGATTTTTACGTTATTATTTACTTATTTGATTGATTTTGGAATGCGTAGAGTGTTACGTAAAATTGATATGGTAGAATCGCTAAAAAGTATTGAATAGGCACTAAAATTGATAAATTTTATTTATGAATATGCAAATTTTAGTTTAGGACTTAAGAAAATATTAAGGATTTCTTAAAAAATCTTAAAAAAATTCATTTTCTTTAACTTAAGCTATCATGGGGGTTATAGACGATTGGAAGGAATGTAAGAAGCTTTCAGGGGTGGATTTTTCCTTTGAAAAATATTATAATAGTCCTTGGATATGTTATTGAAAGGAGGTAACGAATGGAAAGAGATATAAAAGAAGGCGTGAAAAGAGTGATGGATGAATACATCACAAATCGCAAGGCTATGTTTATTCCGATTGCAGCTGTTGCTAGTTTTATGTTAGTAGGTTATGCTGCAACTGACAAAGAAAAACCAGAAATTATTTCAAATCAAATTGATTTAGTTTATGGTGAAGAATTTGATGCCGATAGTATTGATATTAGCGACAACAAAGATAGTCGTGAAGATATTTTAGTATCAGTTGAGACTGCATCATTAAATGAGAAACAAATTGGTAGTTATGATGTGGAGGTAACAGCAACTGATGCTGGATCTAATGTTGCAACAAAGACAGTAACTGTTAATGTTGTCGACAACGAAGCACCTAAAATTGAAACTTTAGGTTCTAGTCAAGGGTACATTATTGAAGTGCCAATTAATGGAAGTGCTGATTTAGCAAGTTATGTTAAAGCAAGTGATAATGTAGATGGTGATGTTACACCATTTATCAAAAGTAGTGAAACTTTAAACACTACAGTTAAAGGACAACAAGATATTACTTTAACAGTTGATGATACTTCAGGTAACACAACTGAAGAAACTTATACTTTCGTTGTAAGTGATTTAGAAGCACCAGTAGTTAATTTTACTCAAGGTGCTAATGTAACTGTTGATTATGGTAGTGTATTTGATATTAATGCTTATGTAAATGTAACTGATAACGTTGATGGTGTTATGGCACCAGTTGTTGAAGGTTCTGTTGATACATTAAAATTAGATGAGACTCAACCATTAAAAATTAGTGCAACAGATAGTTCTGGAAATCCTACTGAAGCAACTTTAAATGTTGTTGTAAAAGATATTTCTGCTCCAGTTATCACTTTAAATAAAAGTGAAATTACAGTTAATACTGGAGAATCAGTTGATTTTAGCAGTTATTTAGCTTCTGCGGTTGATAACAAGGATGGTGATGTTCGTGCAAACGTTCAAATCGATGCTCCTAGTACATCTAAAGCAGGAACTAAGACAGCTACATATACTGTAACTGATGCTGCTGGTAATACTGGAACTGCAAGCTTAACAGTTAAAGTTAATAAAAGAGCTTCAGGTGGTG
This sequence comes from Erysipelatoclostridium sp. An173, assembly GCF_002160495.1. GTDB lineage: Bacteria > Bacillota_I > Bacilli_A > Erysipelotrichales > Coprobacillaceae > Thomasclavelia > Thomasclavelia merdavium. The sequence goes on from NZ_NFKR01000004.1 coordinate 32,630, forward strand.
GAAGTTATGCCGGATCAGCTCCAAGTAATAGTTATGGAAATACCGTGCTTTCTGCAGCTTATTCAAGATTAGGATGCCCATATAAATGGGGTGCTGCTGGACCAAATGCTTTTGACTGCTCTGGATTTGTACAATGGTGTTATGCTCGTGCCGGAGTATCATTGCCACACTCATCTTCAGCACAAAAGAATGCTGGTACACAAATTAGTGTTTCTGCAGCACAACCAGGAGATATCTTATGGAAATCTGGTCACGTAGGAATCTACATTGGTAATGGAAAATACATCCATGCACCTCAAACTGGTGATGTAGTTAAAATTTCATCAGTATCTGGTTCAGGGTTTGTATGTGCGGTTAGAGTAAAATAAGAATAACAATAAAGATTACGAATTTTGTTCGTAATCTTTTTTTGTGTTTTCTTTAGATTCAGTATATAATTATATAAAAAGAACTAAGATAAAATTGATTGTATTTAATATTATAATAATTAAAAATACAAATATATTCTTAGAATATTAGTGATAGAAAGATAAGGTGGATTTATGTTTGTAGCAACAAGTAGACAAATGAAAGCCTATGACCAGGCACTATTAAATGAAGGGTATAAAATAGAAGAATTAGTGGATAAAGCAAGTGATGTTATTTTACCGCATTGTTTAAAATATTCACATATCATTATTGTATGTGGTCCCGGAAATAACGGGGCTGATGGAATAAGTTTAGGAATAAAGCTTCATATTCGAGCTCGTGAAGTAAAATTATATTGTTTTGGTAATCCTGATAAGTTTTCTGATGCCAATAATTATTACGTACAACAGGCTCAGGAAATGGAAGTGCCAATCGTATTTATGGCTCAAGAAGATATGGGATTGTTTAAAAGTGATTTACAAAAAGCTGATTTGATTGTTGATGCGATGTTTGGCTTTGGTTTAAATAGTCCAGTTAGGGGACTAGCAAAAAATTTAATAGATGAGATCAATACTTTAGTTGATACTGATGTTATTGCTATTGATATTCCTACAGGTTTAAACCCGGATAATGGTATTCCTTATGGTAGTGTTATTCAAGCTACTAAAACAGTTACTTTAACTGCTATTAAGCAAGCTTTTTTAAATGAAGAATGTCACCAATATACAGGTGAAATTGCAATTGAATTATTGCGAGTTAAGGATTTAAGAAAGGATCAAAAACTAGCTAGATTGGTAAGTCCAGCTTGGGTTAAACGTCATTTAAAACAACGTGACTATTATGGGTATAAAGGAGTTTATGGTAAGGTGTTACATATAACTGGATGTAATCATTATCGCGGTGCTGCTTTGATGGCCGCTAAAGCTTCGGTATATACGGGAAGTGGTATTGTTTGTGTTAATTCAACTGAAAAAGTAATTGATGGATTAACTGTATTCGTTCCTGAAAGTACTTCGATGTTACGAAACGATAAATTAGATCATGAGATGTTTGATGATTATAATGCTATTTTGATTGGTTCTGGTTTAGGATTAAATGAACAAAGTGAACAATATGTAATAGACGTTTTAACTTATGCAACTTGTCCAGTAATAATTGATGGCGATGGTTTAACAATACTTGCAAGACATCTAGAATTGTTGAAAGAAACAAAGGCTAAAGTTATTTTAACGCCACATGCTGGGGAATTTAAACGTTTATGTAATTATGATGATGAATTAGATATGATTGAAAAAGCAACTCAATTTGCTTTAGAATATCAAGTTGTTGTAGTGTTAAAAGGACCAAATACTTTAATTACAAATGGAACTAATATTTATCGTAATATTACTGCTAATAAAGCAATGGCAACTGCTGGTATGGGTGATGTTTTAGCGGGAATAATTACAAGTTTTGCTGGTCAAGGGTATGATGTAAAAGATGCGGCTATTTTAGGTACTTATATCCATGGTGCTTGTGGTGATATTTTAGGTGATGATGTTTATACAGTTATTCCTAGTGAGATGATTAAATTAATTCCTAAAGTAATGATGGATGTAATCAATGAATAAAAAGAATTCTTGTTATTCAAGAATTCTTTTTATTATTGTAATATTGCGCCCACTATCTTTATTTTTACGATAACTATAAAATAAATCATCGTTTTCTACTGTACAATATGGAGAAACAGTGATATTGTTTTCCAATAGTCCCAAATTTAATAGCATTTGTTTATTTAAGCCTTTATTATCAAGCTGATAATGAAGTTCGTCGGTTTGGTAATAGAAAGGACTAGTATCAAAGTCCATCTGTTTAACTAAATCAATAACATTATCCATGACTTCTAAACAATCCTGGCAAATGCAAGGACCAATATATGCTAACATTGTTTTTGGATCACAATTTTCATGTTCAATTAAATGCTTAGTAACTTTAGAAACAATTTGTTTAGTTGTTCCTAGCCATCCTGAATGAATAGCGGCAATTATTTTTGTTTTAGGACAATAAAGTAATACTGGCGTGCAGTCAGCGTGAAATGATAATAAATATAAATTGGCATCTTTAGTATAAAGAGCATCAGTATCTTTAAAAGCTGTTTCATGTTCATACATTCCTTTACCACCATCAGTGGTAGTAACTTCTTTAAAATTGGCAGAATGTACTTGCCGTGGCGCTACCATGTGATCTAAGTCAGTATTTAAAATTTCAGCTAAATGTTGACGATTTTTTAATATTAATTCTTTATCATCGTTATTAAAAGACATATCGCCCAATTCTTTTGTAACAGTATAGGCTTCAATTGCTTGATTAGTATTCCATTTAATTAATTTCATTTTTTTCCCTTTCTGTGTAATTTGTCTAAGTTTTTGATTTATTAAAACATATAGTATACTAAAGGAGGTGGAAGTGATGTTTGGTAATTCTTGTTGCAATTGTAACTGCAACTGTAATTGTAATAATAGCTGTCGTGCAACACCAATCGTAGCTCCTAGAAAAGTTTGTACTAGATGTACAAATAAATATGTAGAACAACCAATTATTTGTCCAATTGAATGTCGTCATGTGTGCAATGTAGTATACTATCCACGCTATTATCCACGTTATGAACAAACTTTTATGACTCAGGATAATGCTAATCCATATGCAAATAATAATGGATTTATGTCAGGAAATTCTGGGTTCATGTCTGGAAACTCTAACTATATGAATAGTAGCAATAATGTAATGAATGGAAGTTGTAATTGTGGTAATTAGAAAAGATAGATGCCTTAGGCATCTATTTTTTCGTTAATTCATTAAAACATGCTTCATCAGGATCAATATAAATAGTTTTATAGCTGTCTAATAATACTTGTCCTGGTTTACTCCCATGAGGTTTTTTTAGAGTTTTTACTAAAGTATAGTTAACAGGGACACTGCTACTATTTTTTCCTTTAGAAAGACATGCGGCCATATTACTAGCTAGACGGATCGTATATTCGTCTAAATCATTTCCTTTGACAATAACATGACTACCTGGCATATCTTTTACATGGAACCAGGTATCATAACGATGGGCATGTTTAAATGTTAAATAGTCATTTTGTAAGTTGTTTTTTCCTACCCAGATTTCAATTCCATCTTTTGTATAATAAGTTTCAAAAGATGGATGTTTCTTTTTGCGGATAGAATTAGTTTTTGTTTTCTTTTTTAAATATCCTTGCTGTTCTAATTCTTCTTTGATTTCTAAAGCATCATAATAAGAAGCATTATTCATTAAAGTAATTAAACTATCGAAATAATTAATTTCTTTTTTAGTTAATTCAATTTGTTCATTTAAAACATTAATTGAATTTTTTGCTTTTTGATATTTATTATAGTATTTTTGAGCATTAGCTTTAGGATCAAGCTTTTCATCTAAATCCACCATAATTTTAGTATTGTCATAATAGTTATCTAATTCAATATGACGCATTCCTTTTTTTAAAAGATGTAAATTAGAATATAATAAATCACCAATAATTCGATATTCATCACTGTTTTTAGAATCTTCTAATGTAGCTTCCAGTTTAGCTAGTTTATTAACATTTTTTTGATATTCATTTTGAATATATTTTGTTAAGTTTGATGTTTGCTGTTTGATTCGTTCTTTTTGATCAATTAAGTTAAAATGCTGATCTAATCCTTCAAATAAAGGATAAAATACTGGCTTAACATTTAAATGAGTCAATGGAATCAAATGAAAATATTCACGATCATCAACTTTACTAATATAAATGGTTTCACTACTGTTAAGTTCTTGCATTATATTTTTAAAATCATCCCCATTATCATGGCGATAGATGATTTCTTTTGATAATATCGGTGACATTCCCTGATACACTTTAGTAAGATTATTATTTTCAATAAAATCACTAGTAAAAGGATTCACTTTATTACCATTCATTGGTGGCAAACGATAGATTGCACCAGGTTGAATGAAACGTTCACTATTGATATTTGGGGTAATTCTTTTTAAACAGTCAATAATTTTATTTTCATGATTACATAAGATTATATTTGAATGTTTACCCATGATTTCGATATAACAGTTATACTCTACATAATCGCCAAATTCATTGTATGAACCAAAGATAATATGACAAATACGATCAAGTTCAATCTGTTTAACAGCCTTTATATAGCCACCATCTAAATGTTTACGAAAAAGCATAGTTAATGGATTAGGACTATCAGGAGTTGGGTAATTTAAGTTTGTAAGTTGAATTCTTGCATACATAGGATGACAAGATAACAATAATTTATAATTTGTTCGATTACTACGAACATTTATTAATAATTCGTATTTAGAAATCTGGTAGATTTTATTGATTCTACCACCAGTAATTGTATTGTTTAAAGCACCGATTACCTGGTGCATCATTATTCCATCATAAGACATTTTTATCACCGCAATTAGTATAACATAGATTGTAGATAAATGACACGAAAATAATTGACAATATTAGAGCGATTTTGTATGATGAACATATCATAAAAAAAGGGGTGTAAGCTGTGCAAAAAGGAATGCTGATTATTTTAAGTGGGCCTAGCGGTGTAGGTAAAGGAACTGTAAGAGAACAGTTATTTAAAGATGAAAGTTTAAATCTTGCATATTCTATTTCAATGACAACTAGAAAGCCACGTCCTGGTGAAAGAGACGGGGTTGATTATTTTTTTGTCGAAGAAACTGAGTTTGAAGAAAAAATTAAAGAAGGAAAGTTATTGGAATGGGCTAAATTTGTTGGTAATTATTATGGAACACCTAAGGATTATGTAGAACAACTATTAGCTCAAGGAAAAAATGTTGTTTTAGAAATTGAGGTTCAAGGGGCCCTTCAGGTAATGGAAAAGTGTCCTGATGCAACTACTATTTTTATAGTACCACCTAGCTTTGAAGAATTAGAAAGAAGAATTCGCGGTCGGCGAACAGAAGATGAGGCTATTGTTCAAGAACGTTTAGCTAAAGCGCGTAAAGAAATTGCAACTAAAGATGAATATAAGTATGTAGTTGAAAACGATGACGTAATGTTAGCTAAAGAACAAATTGCTACAATAATAAAAAATCATTGCACTAATCAGGATTAATCATCCTGATTTTTTATTTGAATTTTCTATGGTATAATTTGATTAATTGTTTGGAGGAATAGAGATGAAAGTAGGATTAGTTTTAGAAGGTGGCGCTATGCGGGGAATGTATACCGCAGGCGTTTTAGATATTTTTTTAGATCATCAAATCCCTGTAGATGGAATTATTGGAGTTTCAGCCGGAGTGCTTTTTGGGGTTAATTATGTTTCTAAACAGCGTGGTCGGGCTTTAAGATATAATCTAAAATATGCTGGCGATAAACGTTATATGGGCATCCATTCTTTAATTACGACTGGTAATATTGTTAATAAGGATTTTGCTTATTATGAAGTTCCATTTAAACTTGATCTTTTTGATCAAGAAACTTTTGCTAGTTCTAAAACAGATTTTTATGCAACAGTAACTAATGTCGATAGTGGAAAAGCAGAATATATTAAAATTACAGATGTTTATAAACAGATGGAAGTTTTTCGGGCTACTTCAGCAATGCCATTTGTATCAAAAATTGTTTCATTAGATAATAAAAAATATCTTGACGGGGGTATTGCAGATAGTATACCGGTAGATAAATGTCATGAGCTTGGTTATGATAAAATTATTGTTGTTTTAACTAGACCGTTAGAATACCGCAAGAAAAAAACCAATACTTTAGTTCCAAAACTTGTTTATCGTAAATATCCAAACTTTGTGGAGGCTATCAATCAACGCTATCAAAAATATAATCAAACAGTGGCTAAAATTGCTAAGTTAGAAAAAGAAAATAAAATTTTTGTTATTAGACCTAGTCGAACAGTTCCAATCAAGCGCTTAGAAAAAGATCCTGAACGATTACAAGAACTTTATGATTTAGGGGTTGTTGATAGTAAAAAAAGAATTGATGATTTAATTAATTATCTTAATGATTAATTGTATAAAATGATGCTTTAATAAACTTTGTTTTAATGAAAAAGTTAGCTATAATATAAGTGCTAGAATAAAAACACATTGTGGTTGGTAGTCCACAAGCAGCTAAGCTGTCAGTAACCTGCCTCCTTAGGTTGTCCGTTTCTAGAGATAAATAATTAAGGAGGACGCTTTATGTCAGGTGCAGTTAGTTTAGAGTTAAATGTTTATTTTGAAGAACCTTTTTGGGTTGGAATGTTTTATTTATCAATAGATAATAAGACAAAGATTTGTCGGATTGTTTTTAAAACAGAACCAACTGATAGTGAAGTTTATCAATTGATTTTAACTAAGTATCATAAGTTAAAATATAGTAATGGTTATAAAAACAAGGAAAAAGATAAACCTAAAAATTATAAAAGGTATCAGCGATTAATCAAAAAGCAGAGTTCTAAATTAGAAACTGGTACAAAATCAATGCAGATATTGAAACAAGAATATTTGATCAATAAGGAATTAAAAAAGAAAGAAAAACGAATTAATCGTCAAAAAAAACAAGAAAGATTGTATCAGCTAAAAAAACAAAAACGTAAAGCAAAACATCGGGGTCATTAAGACCCTTAGTTTTTTGGAGGCAAAGATGGTAATAATATTGATAATAGGATTATTTATAATTGTAAATGGGATTATTTTCTTTACAGTTTTTAAAAATCCTAATAAAAAGATAAAAAATATTGTTTATGATTGTGGAATAGTTTGTGGCTTTCCCGCAAACAATGATGGCACTCCTTCAAAAATCATGCAATCAAGGATTGATGCTGGAATATGGTTATATAAAAATAATAAGATAAAAAAATTGATATTATCTGGTGGTGCTGTAAAAAATGAATTTGTAGAAGCACAAGTAATGAAAGATTATGCTTTGAATCTGGGAGTTAAAAGTAAGGATATTATTGTAGAGACTAAGTCGCGCAGTACTTATCATAATTTAATGTATTGTAAGGATATTGTAATTGAAAATAATTTTAAGGATTGTTTAGTAATTACTAATAGCTGGCATTTACGAAAAGCTGATCATTATGCCCGAAAGTTTAAATTGAATTATAGTATGTATCAAGCTAAAAAGCCTCAGGAATATTCAATGTTTAAAGTTTTAATGTTACATTTGTATACTAACGGCGTCATGTATAAAAACTTTTTTAAAGGGCTATCTTGATTTTGTGCTATAATTAAGGCTAATAGGAGGTGTTTTTATGAATGAAACAATTAACAATTTAGTTAATCGTCGCAGTGTGCGTAGTTATCAAAATAAACAAATTGACGAAGAAGCTTTGCAACAGATTTTACAAGCAGGTTTATATGCTCCTTCAGGAATGGGAAGACAACCAACTATCATGGTCGTAATTCAAGATGAAGCAACTATCAAAGAGGTATCTCGTTTAAATGGAGCTGTTATGAATAGTGATAGTGATCCTTTTTATGGCGCTCCAACAGTAATCGTTGTTTTAGCTGATTCAACAGTTCCTACTTACCGTGAAGATGGTAGTTTAGTTATGGGAAATTTAATGAATGCAGCCTGGGCAGTGGGAGTAGATTCTTGCTGGATCCATCGAGCTCGCGAAGTTTTTGATAGTCCCGAGGGAAAAGCTTTGCTTAAAAAATGGGGTATTGATGAAAAATATGTTGGAATCGGTAATTGTATTTTAGGTTATTGTCAAGGTGAAAAACCAGAAGCAAAACCACGAAATGAAAATCGAATTTATCGCATTTAAAATAATGTATTATAAATGTATCAATGATGAAAATTGATACATTTTGTTTTATTATTTATTTGTGGTAAAATAGGAAAAAAATGAGGTGATAAAGTTGTATATAGTGCAAGTATTAGTTGAACATCCTACTCATGCATTGGATACTAATTTTGATTATTTATCCAAAGAAGAGTTAAAACCAGGTGTTAGAGTAGCGATAGTATTTGGTTATCAACGAATTATTGGTTATGTTACTGGATGTAAATATAGTGAAAAATCTAAGGAAGATTTAGAAGAAGAAGCTGGTTTTAAATATCGCTATATTAGTGAAGTAATTGATAAACAGCCATTATTAAATGATGAATTACAACAATTATCGATTACTCTTGCTAAACTAACTTTATCGCCTCGAATCAGTTGTTTACAAGCGATGCTACCACCGCAATTAAAACCAAGTAGTAACAAAGCGGTAGGGATAAAATATCAAAATGTAATTGAAGTAATTGATAAAGATGCTGTTTTAAAAACCGTAAAACAACAAGAAGCTTTGCAATTTTTAAACCAGCATCCCCATACGCTATTAAAAGATTTTCCTTATAGTAAATCAGTATTAGATAAAATGGTTGAACAAAAAGCGGTAATAATAAAAAAAGAAGAAGTATACCGTGATCCTTTTGTCGATGATCAAAAAAACCCAATAGAATATGCTTTGACAAGCGATCAACAAAAAGTTGTAAATGGCATTATGGCAAAAATAAACGTTTATCATACGGCTTTGATTCATGGGGTAACTGGCTCTGGAAAAACAGAAGTTTATTTACACTTATCTAAATATGTGATTCAAAATAATCGAACAGTTTTAATGTTAGTACCAGAAATTTCATTAACACCAATGATGGTCAATGCTTTTAAACATAAATTTGGTAAAGAAGTTGCAATTATTCATTCAAGACTATCACCTGGTGAACGATATGATGAATATCGGCGTATTTTAAATCATGAAGTCAAAATAGTAGTTGGAGCACGTAGTGCTATCTTTGCACCTTTAGAAAATATTGGCTTAATTATTTTAGATGAAGAACATGATCCTAGTTATAAACAAGAAAGTAAACCGCGCTATCAAACCGCACAGATAGCTAGGATCCGTGCTAAATATCATCACTGTCCAGTTGTTTTAGGAAGTGCAACGCCTTCACTAGAATCATATAGTCGCGCTATTAAAGGGGTATATGATTTATATGAATTACCAAAACGAATTAATCAGTTTCCATTACCAGAAATTGAATTAATAGATATGGCTAAAGAAATGCGACAGCAGAATTATTCACTTTTTTCTAGAGCAATGCAAAAGCAGATTCAAGCTCGTTTACAAGCTAAAGAACAAATAATTTTATTATTAAATAAGCGTGGTTATGCTTCATTTGTTCGCTGCTTAGATTGTGGCGAGGTAATTAAATGTCCGCACTGTGATGTGACCTTAACTTATCATAAACAAGAACGGATGTTAAAATGTCATTATTGTGAATATCAAATACCAATCATGAAACATTGCCCTAATTGTAAAGGTACTAATTTAAAACATTTTGGTACAGGAACTCAAAAAGTCGAAGAACAGTTAGAAAATCTTTTTCCAGGAGTTAAAGTAATTCGTTATGATGTCGATACAACTAAAAATAAAGATGGTCATCAAAAGTTGTTACAGCAATTTGAAAACCATGAAGCTGATATTTTGCTAGGAACGCAAATGATTGCTAAGGGACTAGATTTTGAAAATGTAACCTTTGTCGGTGTTTTAAATGCTGATTTAAGTTTAAATATTCCTGATTTTCGCTCTAATGAACGAACTTATCAGTTATTAGAACAGGTTTCCGGGCGCGCCGGTCGTGGTAAAAAGAAAGGAACAGTAATGATTCAAACCTATAATCCAGATCATTTTGTTTTACAGTGTGTTAAAACGCATGATTTTAATCGCTTTTTTAATGAAGAAATGAAAATTAGGCGATTGGCCAAATATCCACCGTATGTTCATTTACTTAGTATTATAATTCAAGGTAAAAATGAACAGGCAGTGTCTAAAAACGCTAATCAAATCAAGACTTATCTTCAAAAACAATTGCCACAGATTTTAATTCTTGGCCCGGCTAACAGTTTAATTTATCGGATGCAGGATATTTATCGTAAAAGAATTTTAATCAAATTTACAGATAGTAAAAAACTATATCCTGTACTTGAAACAATGAGTGATTTTTATAATAAACAAGGAACTAAAGTTCATGTAGTTTGTGACTTTAATCCGTATAGTCAAATATAGAAAGGACAAATTATGGCACGAAATGCAGCATTAAAAATATTATTAAAATACGAAACAGAACAAAGTTATTTAAATATTACTTTAAATGAATATTTAGAAAATAGTACTTTGTCAAGAAATGATAAAGACTTGACAACACGGATTGTTTATGGAACAATTCAAAACAAGCTCTATCTTGAATACCAATTAGCACCATATATAGAGGGAAAAAAGGTGAAACAAAGAGAAAAAATCATTTTATTGATGTCTTTGTATCAACTGATATTTTTAGATAAAATTCCTCAATATGCAGTAATTGATGAAGCGGTTAAACTAGCTAAACAAAAGAATCTTTATGCTGGTAAATTTGTTAATGCGATATTACGTAATTTTATCCGTCATGGTAAACGCGAGGTTGTAAAAAAAGATCCATTAGAAAAATTAGCGATTGAAACTAGTCATCCATTATGGTTGGTAAAGATGCTAAATAAACAATATGATTTTGCAACAACTCAAAAAATATGTTTTCATGATAATACACCACCAGTTAGAACGGCACGAGTTAATACATTAAAAACAACTAAAGAAAATATTCTATCTGATAAAAATTTTGTAAGTGGAAATTTAGCTAGTGATAGTGTGTTATATCGCTCTGGTAATATAGCTAGTACTAGTTATTTTAAAGAAGGATTAATTACTATTCAAGATGAGTCAAGTCAGTTAGTAGCACCGTTATTGGCACCAGAAAGTGATGATTTAGTTTTAGATATGTGTTGTGCTCCTGGTGGTAAAACAGCACACTTAGCAGCAATTATGAAAAATCAGGGTAAAATTATTGCTTATGATTTATTTCGACATAAAATTGATTTAGTTAAAGCTAATTTGAAACGTTTAGGTGTTAAAAATGTAGAGTTATATGAAAATGATGCAACTAAGCTAAAAAAAAGTTATGCGCCAGAAACGTTTGATAAAATTTTACTAGATGCTCCTTGTAGTGGGTTAGGAGTTTTAAAAAGAAAACCAGAAATTAGGTATCATGATTCGAAAATAATGGATTCAATCATGATAATCCAGACAAAATTATTAGACAATGCCTACTATTTATTGAAGAAAAATGGTAAAATGGTTTATAGTACATGCACTATAAATAAAAAAGAAAACGAAATGATGGTAAAAAAGTTTATTGAAAAATATCCTGATATGAAAATTATTGAGGAAAGAACTATATTACCATATGAATTTAATAGTGATGGATTTTATATGTGTAAATTAGAAAAAGGGAATTAAAATGGAAAATATTTATAATTATTCTTTAGAACAACTAACAAACTACTTTGCTTCAATTAATCAAAAGCCGTTTCGAGCTAAACAGGTGTTTAGCTGGCTTTATCAAAAAGAAGCTAGTTCTTTTGATGAAATGTCTAATTTATCAAAAGAATTAAGAGAACAGTTAAAAGAACATTTTACATTTGATATTTTAAAGATTGTTGAAAAACAAGAATCTAAAGATGGGACGATCAAATATCTATTTGAAATGTTAGATGGCAGTTTGATTGAAACTGTATTGATGATTCATGACTATGGTAAATCATTATGTGTTACAAGTCAGGTTGGTTGTAATATGAAGTGTAGTTTTTGTGCTAGTGGTTTACTAAGAAAACAACGTGATTTAACACCAGGTGAAATCGTAGCTCAGGTAATGAAAGTGCAGCTGGATACTAAACAGCGGATTAGCCACGTTGTTGTTATGGGAACTGGTGAGCCGTTTGATAATTATGATAATGTCATGGAGTTTGTCCGCATTATTAATCATCCTAATGGACTTGCAATCGGTGCTAGACATATTACTATTTCAACTTGTGGATTAATACCAGGAATACAAAGATATAGTGACGAAGGCATTCAAACTAATCTAGCAATATCTTTACATGCACCTAATGATGAAATTAGAAATCAATTAATGCCGATTAATCGTCGTTATCCACTTGATGATTTACGACAGGCCATTAGTGATTATATTGATAAAACTAATCGTCGCGTTACGTTTGAATATATTTTATTAAAAGATGTTAATGATAGTCTTGTTGATGCTAGACAGTTAGCACATTATTTAAGAGGATTAAATGCTTATGTTAATTTGATTCCTTATAATAGTGTTGATGAACATGGTTATCAGCCAAGTGATCAAGAAACGATTGAAAAATTTAAAAGCGAGTTATTAAGATTACATATTAATGTAACTTTAAGAAAAGAACACGGTCGAGATATCGACGGTGCTTGTGGTCAGCTTAGAGCCAAAAGAGGTAGGGTTAAATAATGAATTATTATGCAAAAACGGATATTGGAAAAGTAAGAAATAAAAATCAAGATCAGGCAGCAGTTAATGCCAATATAAAAGATCAGATAATCGCTGTAGTCTGTGATGGCATGGGTGGTCATCGCTCTGGTGAAATTGCTTCACGAGTAGTGATGGATCATGTCTTAAGCTGTTTTGATATCATTCCACCGTTTGATACACCCGAAGAGTTAAAAAAATGGCTTCAAGAAACAATCGTTGAATGTGATCAAATTGTAAAAAGAATGGCGATGCAAAATGTTGAACATCAAGGAATGGGAACAACCATTGTTGTTGCTATTTTTATGGATAACAAACTATATGTATCACATGTAGGTGATAGTCGGGCATATATTTTAAAAGATGGTCAATTAACACAAATAACTAAAGACCACACTTTAGTTAATGAATTAGTTGATCGAGGAGCTATAACACCTGAAAGTGCTAAGCACCATGTTCAAAAGAATGTTTTAACCCAGGCTATAGGAGCCCCAACGGAATTGAAACCTTCTTTAATAGAAATGGATTTTGAAAATAGTTTATTAATGTTATGTAGTGATGGATTATATAATTGTTTGGATAATGAAGCAATTAAAGAAATTTTGCTTAAGAATACTAAAGTAGTAGAAAAAGTGATTGAATTAATTGACCAGGCGAATGAAAATGGTGGCCGTGACAATATTGGTGTGGCAATCATAGATAACCAGGGAGGAAGATAAAATGGCAAAAATAATTGCAGAGCGTTATGAATTGTTAGAACTTATTGGTCAAGGTGGTATGGCCGATGTTTATTTGGCTCAAGATATTATTTTAAATCGGACTATTGCAATTAAGATTTTAAGAACTAGTTTAGCTAAAGATCCGATTTATGTGACAAGATTTCAGCGAGAAGCAAGTGCTGCCGCTGCTCTTTCTCATCGTAATATTGTAGAAATATATGATGTTGGTGAAGATGAAGATAAATATTATATTGTTATGGAATATGTTCCTGGAACAACTTTAAAAGAATTGATTTTAAAACGCGGGGCTGTTCATTATATTGAAGCAATTGATATCATGAAACAAATTGTTAGTGGTATTGCTAAAGCTCATCAATTAGGTATTATTCATCGTGATTTAAAACCACAAAATATTTTAGTTACTGATAGCGGGGTAGCTAAGATTGCTGATTTTGGGATTGCTTCAATGCAATCATTAGCTCAAGTTACCCAAACAGATGTAATCATGGGATCGCTTCATTATCTGGCACCAGAATTAGCTCGTGGTGAAAAGGCGACAGCTCAAAGTGATGTTTATGCATTAGGAATTGTTTTTTATGAGCTTTTACGTGGTGAGGTACCATTTAATGGGGAATCGCCAGTAAATATTGCTTTAAAGCATATGCAGGAAGATTTGCCATCATTATTGGATTTCAATCCATCGATTCCGCAATCAGTAGAAAATATTGTCATTAAAGCTACTGCAAAAAATTTGAACGATCGTTATCAAAGTGCTGCAGAGATGTTAGATGATATTAATACTTGCTTAGACCGGCCAAATGAAGAAAAGCTGGTTTTCTCATATGATAGTGATGATGAACCAACTATTGTTGTTGATCCACGAACTGCTTTTAGTTCAAATGATACATCTGAAGTTAAAACAAGAGAAGAAAAACCAGTTGAAGAAGAGGAAAATGATAACTTCTTTAAACGATTTGTAAAAAAAATCAAAGGCTTAAGTACGCGAAGTAAAGTAATTATTGGAGCAGTGACTGCGCTAGTAATTTTAGGGATAGCATTTGTTATTTATTTAAATACTGGATCAGATGCTAATTTAATGCCGGATTTAGCTGGAAGAACAGTTGATGAAGCTAGAGAATTGCTGGATGATTATGGAGTTACTATTAGTGATAATATTGTTGAAGAATTGTCTGATGAGTATGATAAAGGCGAAATAATTGAAACTGATCCTAAAGCTGGTACATCAATTAAAGAGGGTGATGTAATATCACTTACGGTGTCTAGTGGTAAGTATATTGTATTAGAAGATTATGTTGGAATGACGCAAAGTGAAGCGGAAAAAGCAATCGCTGATTTAAGTGATGATGTTGAAATTGAAGTTGTTATTGAAGAAGAAGTTTCATCTAGTCCTAGAGGAGAGGTAATTGATCAAGATAAGGATAGTGGAACTAAACTGGATCCTAATGATGAATCAAATTTAACGATAACTCTTACTGTTTCTAAAGGTGACTATATTGTTGTTGGTAATTATATAGGAATGAGTCAAAGTGAAGCGGAAGCTGCTTTGAAAAAATTAGGTTTTACAGTTACAATTGAAACTGAAGAATCTGAAGAAGCTAAAGGAACTGTAATTGATCAAAGTTATAATAAAGGATATCGTCTTGATCCTGATGATGATGATCGTAATATTACTTTAACTGTTTCAAGTGGAAAAACTTATCAGGTTAGAGATGTTTTTGATCGTAACATTAATTCTGCCAAAACAATTTTGGAAAATAATGGATTTAAAGTAAGATTGGTTGACTTATCAAATTCTACTGATCAGACTTTATTAAGTAATTATCCATTTAGATCAGTAAATACTGTTGCTGGACAAAGTCCAGAGGCAGATACTACAGTAAATGAACAAGGAACAACAGTTACTTTATATTATTATTCAAGTCAGCCAGAATCTGCAAATGAAGAAGATTAGGAGATAATAATGCCACAAGGAAGAATTATAAAAGCGTTAGCAGGATATTATTATGTAGAAGATAATCAAGAGATTATTCAATGTCGGGCTAGAGGTAAATTTCGTAAAGACGAAATTAAGCCTCTAGTTGGCGATTTTGTTGAATATCAAGTAGATGGCATTAATGATGGCTATATAATGAAAATATTACCACGAAAAAATGCCTTAACAAGACCGTTGATTGCCAACGTTGATCAGGCCTTGATAGTTTGTTCATGTAAAGAACCAGATTTTTCATCAGCTTTATTAGATAAGTTTTTAATGGTGATTGAACATTATAATATTAAACCAATAATTGTCTTTTCTAAGGCTGATTTGTGTGAAGATGATTCAATTGAACAATATATAAAAGATTATCAAAAAGCTGGCTATACTGTGTATAAAACAAGTTCTAAAAATAATCATGGTATTGAAGAGATAAAAACAATTTTTAAAGATCAAGTAACCGTTTTTACCGGTCAAAGCGGGGTTGGTAAAAGCAGTTTATTAAATGCTTTAAATATTAATTTAAATTTAAAAACAAGTGATATTTCTAAAGCGCTTGGGCGTGGTCGTCATACTACTAGACATGTTGAGTTAATTAAAATGTATGATGGATATTTAGGTGATACGCCAGGTTTTTCGTCTTTAGAATTGGAAATGACACCTCAAGAAGCTGCTGTTGCTTATCATGATTTTGCCAGTTTTAGCCAAGAATGTAAGTTTAGAGGCTGTTTACATGATAGTGAACCAAAATGTCGGGTAAAAGAGGCAGTTGAAGAGGGTTTGATTACTAAAGAACGTTATGAACATTATTTGTTAAATTTACAAGAAGTTAAAAAGAAAGAGGAACGAAAATATGGTTAAAATAGCACCGTCATTATTATCAGCTGATTTTGGCTGTTTAAAAGATGAATTAGCAGCAATTAGTAAGGCTGATTGGCTTCATTACGATGTAATGGATGGGCACTTTGTACCAAATATTTCATTTGGTTATAGTGTATTAAAAGATGTTAGTAAGGTTACTGATTTATATTTAGATGTTCATTTAATGATCAGTGAACCGATGAAATATGCTGGTAATTTTATTGATAGCAAGGCTTCTTCAATTACTTTCCATTATGAAGCAATCGAAGAAAATAAAATTAATGAATTTATCAATTATTTAAAAGAACACCAGGTAGCAGCTGGAATCTCTATTAAGCCAGATACTGATATATCAGTTTTAAAACCATATTTAGATTCTTTGGATCTTATTTTAGTGATGTCAGTTGAGCCAGGATTTGGTGGTCAAAAATTTGATGATCGCGCATTGGCTAAAATTGCCTGGCTTGCAAAGATGAAAGAAGAAATGGGTTATCATTATCTTATCGAAGTTGATGGTGGTATCAATGAAGAAACTGGTAAATTATGTAAAGATGCCGGTGTTGATGTATTAGTTGCTGGAAGTTACATTTTTGGTAGCGATAATTATCAAGAAAAGATTGATTCATTACGATGAAAATTGGGATTTGTAGCGCTTTAGCTAATAATATTGATTTGTCAATTGATTATATTGGTGTTGATCGTGGTGTTGAAGTTTTACTAGCACATAATAAAACACCAATCTATGCCATTGGTGATTTCGATTCTATTAATAATCCTGATGTTTTAAATCAAATTGAAGTTACACGGTTACCAACACGAAAAGATGTAACGGATACCCATGCTGCTGTTGAATATGCAATTGAACAAGGATATGATGAAATCGATATTTATGGAGTTACCGGTGGAAGACTAGATCATTTTTTTAGTGCTGTTTGTTTATTGGAAAAATATGCTAATCTTAAAATTAGAATTATTGATGATCAAAATATTATTCAGCTTTTATTACCGGGAAGACATTTAGTTAATAAAGATCAATATAAATATTTTTCTTTATTTGCATTGGATAAAAGTTATTTAGATATTACAGGAGCACATTATCCTTTAAATCACTATTTATTGTATCGCTATGACCCTTTATGTGTTTCAAATCAAGTTAAAGATGATCAGGCAGTAATTACTACTACAGATAAAATTATTTTAGTTAAATCTAATGACATAAAACTTTTTTAAGGATTTAGACAATTAAAAAGATTTATTTTCACCGGTATTTATTTCCGGTGATTTTTAGTAATTAAAAAATGATATTTGGAGGGAACTTATGAAAAAATAACTAAAATAGGGATTGGTATCTTGTTGCTTTCTTTTATAGTGTTAATAGGTTATTTAAAAATCAATGATTATATCACTCAAAATGATCAGGAAAAAACATTAACAAGCAAAAAAGTAAAACAAGAAGATTTAAAAACTAATGAACCAGTAATAATAGATGGCAATTGGATAAATTATTTTAATGGACTAAATGGAAGTGCTGTTATTTATGATCCTAGTGCTAATCAATATCAAATATATAATCAGGAATTAGCTCATACTCGGCAATCACCTTGTTCTACTTTTAAAATTATTTCTTCGTTAATTGGTTTAGAAAATGGAATAATAGATCCATAAAATTCTGTTCGTAAATGGAATAATGAAATATTCTGGAATGAACAATGGAACCGTGATATAGATTTTTTTAATGCTTTTCGTAATTCATGTGTCTGGTATTTTCGTCAAGTCATTGATGAAATCGGACCAGATATGATGCAAAAAGAATTAGAAAAACTTAAATATGGAAATTGCGATATTTCTGATTGGTCAGGTAAGTTAAATACTAATAATGATAATCCGCTTTTAACAGTTTTTTGGATTGAATCATCATTGTTAATTTCTCCTAAGGAACAAGTGGAGGTAATGGAACATATTTTTGGTGATGATAGCGATTATAGCCAAGAAACTGTTGAACAATTAAAGCAGGTGATGTTGTTATCAGAATTGAATGATGAAGATACTTTAATTTATGGGAAAACTGGAATGGGTAAGGATTATGGTATTACTGCTGATTCGTGGTTTACCGGTTTCTGCAAGTCAGATAATAAAAAAGTTTTATTTTTTAGCACTCGGTACTTGACTGTGCTAAAAAGAAGTGTATAATATAGTTAGCACTTAGGAAAAGAGAGTGCTAAAGGAGTGATAGATATGAATATAGATAAGTGGACGGCAAAAATGCAAGAAGCAATTCAAAGAGCTATTACAATGGCTAGTGAAATGGGACATCAGGTTGTTGACGTTGAGCATTTCTTATTAGCACTTTTAGAAGATAGCGCTGGTATTTTGTATCGTGTATTAACTAAAGCAAATGTTAATATTGCTGATTTACAAAATAAATTACACGCTAGATTACAAAGTAAGCCAGTGGTAAACAATGTAGATATAAATAGTATTAGAATCTCATATGATTTTAATCAATTAATTAATCTTGCCAATAAACAGATGCAGGATTTTAAAGATGAGTATTTAAGTGTTGAACACATTATTATGGCTTTATTTGAATTAAATAGTACTTGGGTAAAAGAGTTATTAAAAGAATATAATTTAAATAAGCGTAATGTAAGAAAAATTATTGATGAAATGCGAGGTGGTAATATGGTAAATAATCAAAATCCTGAAAATCAATACGAAGTATTAGAAAAATATGGACGTGATTTAACAAAGGATGTTGCTGAAGGCAAATTAGATCCAGTAATTGGTCGTGATGAAGAAATTCGACGGGTAATACAAATCTTATCACGTAAGACTAAAAATAATCCGATTTTAATTGGTGAACCTGGTGTTGGTAAAACAGCAATTGTTGAAGGATTGGCATGGCGTATTTTTAAAAATGACGTTCCTGTTTCAATTCAAAATAAGACTTTATACGAACTAGATTTAGGTTCATTGGTTGCTGGTGCTAAATATCGTGGTGAATTTGAAGAAAGATTAAAAGCTGTATTAAATGAAATCAAAAAATCTGAAGGCGATATCATCCTATTTATCGATGAAATTCATCAATTGGTTGGTGCTGGTAAAACTGATGGGGCAATGGATGCTGCTAACTTATTAAAACCAATGTTAGCTCGTGGTGAATTGCACTGTATTGGGGCCACAACATTAGATGAATATCGGATGTATATTGAAAAAGATGCTGCTTTGGAACGTCGTTTCCAAAAAGTTCAAGTTGATGAACCGGATAGTGATGATACTATTGCCATCTTACGTGGTTTAAAGAATTCATTTGAATCTCATCATGGGGTACAAATTACTGATAGTGCTATAATTGGGGCAGTAAATATGTCACAACGTTATATTACTGATCGTTTTTTACCAGATAAAGCTATCGACTTAATCGATGAAGCTTGTGCTTCAATTCGAATGGAAATTGATTCTCTTCCAGAAGAACTTGATACGATTACTCGTGAAAAGAATCGTTTGGAAATGGAACGAATTTCTATTGAAAAAGAAGATCGTAATGAAGATAATGAAAAACGTTTAAATGAAATTAAAGGACGTATTGCTTCATTAGATGAACAAATTAATGGTTTGACTGATAAATGGCAAACTGAAAAGAAATCTTTAGATCATATCAAAGAATTAAAAGATCAAAAGGTTCGCTTGGAAAATCTAAAAGATAAATATCAAACTGAAGGTAATTTAGAAGAAGCTTCTAAAATTATGTATCAAACTTTACCTCAAATTGAAAGAGAAATTCAAAACTTTGAAGCTTCTAAAAACGAAGATGATTTATTACAAGAAAAAGTTACTGTTGATACCGTTAGTGAAGTAATTTCACGTTGGACTGGTATTCCAATTAGTAAACTTAAAGAATCTGAACGTGATAAATTATTGAAACTTGATGATACCTTAAAAGTTCGCGTAATCGGTCAAGATGAAGCTATTACAAAAGTTACTGATGCCATTTTAAGATCACGTGCTGGTATCAATGATGAACAACGACCAATTGGAAGTTTCTTATTCTTAGGACCAACTGGTGTAGGTAAAACTGAGGTTGCTAAATCACTTGCAGAACAGTTATTTGATACCGAAAAGAATATTGTTCGTATTGATATGTCTGAATATATGGAAAAATTCAATGTTTCTCGTTTAATTGGGGCTCCACCAGGATATGTTGGTTATGAAGAAGGAGGTCAATTAACTGAAGCGGTACGTCGTCATCCTTATTCAATTGTTTTATTAGATGAAATTGAAAAAGCTCATCCTGAAGTTTTCAATATTCTATTACAAGTATTGGATGATGGACGAATCACTGATTCTAAAGGTAATGTAGTAAGCTTTAAAAATACAATTATCATTATGACTTCTAATATTGGATCTAATTATTTATTAGAAGGTAATAATAGTGAAACTCAGGCGGCTGTTGATAATGAATTAAAAGCGCACTTTAAACCTGAATTCTTGAATCGTATTGATGAAATCGTATACTTCAACTCATTGAGTCAAGAAGTTGTAAATAAAATTATTGATAAATTTATTAAACAATTACAAGATCGATTAGTTGACCGTAAGATTACAATTACAGTTAGCGATCGTGCAAAAGAAATTATTAGTCAACAAGGATATGATGTTACATTTGGAGCTCGTCCATTAAAACGTTTTATCCAATCTAATATTGAAACACTTGTAGCTCGAGAAATGATCAAAGGTGATATTAAACATGGTAGTCATGTAACTGTTGATTATGATAATAATTTCTTTATAACAGTTAACTAACAAAGATGAAACCAGATAGCTGGTTTCATCTTTTATTTTGTTATTTATTAACTTAACGGTTATAATAAAAATATCTACATATTCTAGAAAGGATGAAAATTGTGAAAAGGCTGGTAAAGGTCATCAAAAAATTCATTTCACCACAGAGCAATTTATTTCGTTATTCATTAAGTTTTTGTTTACTTTTAGCATTATTACCAGCATTAATCGTTATTTTAAAAGTTTTTCAAAGTGATCTATTAGATGCTAATAAACTAGCAAGTCTATTATATGGTTATGTACCTAAAATATTATTAGAGCCATTTATTGAATATGTTTTATCTCAAGAATATACAACTTTTATTTCTTTGATTGTTTCATCGGTTTTTTCTATTTATTTAGCGAGTAATGCTTTTTACTCATTTATGTTGATTTCTATGACTGATGAAAAATTTGAAACTTATTCAATATTGATTAGAATAAAAGCAATAATGTTATTTGTATTGCTGGTTTTAGGAATAGTAGCACTAGCTTTTTTTAATTATTTAATAGGTATTAATACTACAATTGTAATGCTGGGTGGATTGTTTATAGTTTTTTATTTTTTTTATCGATTTTTGTCTTTTGAAAAACGGCCTTTATCATATGGTTTGTTAGGTGCTGGTTTTACAAGTACTGGAATTGTTTTAATTGGAGTATTTTTCTTTTATATTGTAGATCATTATACTCGTTATTATGCTTTATATGGACCGTTAGCTAGTCTGGTTATCATGTTGATTTCTATTTATTTGATATCTAATGTTATTTATTTTGGATATTGTTTAAATCATGAATATGGAAAGTCGTATGATAATATTGAATATAAGCATTTGCGTTATTATCAATCTGGTAATAAGTTAATTGATCAAATATTAACAAGGTTAAAAAAACGGTTTTAAAATTATCTTATTTGTCTTTTTATATACAATCTAGAAAAAATAAGTTAGAATATTTTTATCTATTTATTATTCATGATAGAATGGAAAGTGGAGGTTTAATAATGCAGCGATATTTTATAAATGAAATTATTGATAATTCAATAATAATTAATTTAAATGAGGATGATGTTCATCATTTAAAAAATGTAATGCGTAAAAATAATGGTGATCAGATTATTTGTGTTGATCTTAAAGGGAAAGTTTATCTTGGCAAGATTGTCGATATTAATACTGGGTCAATAGAAGTAATTGAATATCTTGATGAAAATAATGAATTGGATGTAGATGTTACTTTAATTTATGCTTTGCCAAAAGGTGATAAATTTGAACTGGTCTTACAAAAAGCAACAGAACTAGGAGTAAAAAGAATTGTACCTTTATTATCACGACGCTGTGTTGTTAAAACAAATGAGCAGAAGTTCGCTAAAAAGATGATTCGTTATCAAAAAATATTAAAAGAAGCAAGCGAACAGTCACATCGTAATATTATTCCAGAGATTACTAATGTAATTAATTTAAAGCAGCTAGGTGATTATTTAGGGGATTATAATTTAGTCGCCTATGAAGAATTAGCAAAACAAGGTGAGCATATGGTTTTAAAAGAAACCTTGAAACAATTGCATTCTGGTGCTAAAATAACGATTATTGTCGGCTGTGAAGGTGGGTTTGATCAAGATGAAATTACCCAAATGGAGCTACTAGGAGTTAAAGCGTGTTCTTTAGGAAAACGTATTTTACGTAGCGAGACAGCACCGTTATATTTTTTAAGTGTGATTGGCTATAGCAGGGAGATAGAAAAATGAAAATTTTAAAATTACTGGAAAAAAACCGGTATGAAATAAAATTAAATAAAACCGGGTTGTATCGATTTGTTGAAGAGGGGAGCAAAGAACTTGTTGAATATGGTTTTAGCTATAAAGTTAAATATCCACAAGATTTATTTGCTTATGAGGTTATCTTAAATGGGATTAGAAATAAACAGGTTATCGATGAATGTTATAATCAGTTTGTGGCAGTAAATTATGATATTTTTGAATATGTCACTTATAAAGAAAGGCAAAGAATGATTAACCAGGATGAAGAAAAAGTAATTGCAAATCTACCACATTTTAAGGATAATCAAAGTAAAGAAGAAATTTATATTCCTTTTTTAGAACCATTTATAAATAAATACTATACAACAGATTATCAATTAGTCACATTAAAAAAACATAAAGAATATATCGCAAATTATCCTCGAAATATAAAAAATATGTTTGAATTGTATGGTATTCAACCATATGATTCACATTTATCATCATTACAGTTAGTAGGAGTAGATGATGAATATTATTATTTTTATCATTTTGATTTTAAAACAGTTTATCAATTTGATAAAAAGGGAATTGTTGTTGATGAATTCCCATTAATCGATAAATATACAAAAGAATATCCTGATTTAGAATTAATTAAAGAAGCTTTGGCTTTATTAGCTAATAGTGATGATGAAGCTAAAGTAGTTGAATTTTTACATACCAATAAATTTATTGGTGAAAAAACATATAAAAAATTATTAAAAAAGGTGAGTAAATGAAAACAGTAGCATTCCATACATTAGGTTGTAAAGTAAATACATATGAATCAAATGCCATGTTAAAAATATTTCAAGATGCTGGCTATCAAGAAGTTGATTTTAAAGAAGTAGCTGACGTTTATGTTATTAATACATGCACAGTTACTAATACTGGTGATAGTAAGTCTAGACAGATGATTCGAAAAGCAATAAGAAAAAATCCAGAGGCAGTTGTTTGTGCAGTAGGATGTTATAGTCAGGTAGCCCCTGAAGATATTGAACAGATTGAAGGAATCGGTGTCGTTTTAGGAACACAATATCGAAAAGAGATTGTGGATTTAGTTGAAGAATATCAAAAAACAAACCAAAAAATTGTTAAAGTTGATAGTGTAAAAAATCTGCGTAAATTTGAAGATTTAAATATCGATCGTTTTAAAAATACCCGTGCATTTTTAAAGATACAAGATGGCTGCAATAATTTTTGTACATATTGTATTATTCCTTATGCTCGTGGAAGAGTTCGTTCTCGTAAACCAGAAAGTGTGTTAAAGCAAGCTGAGCTTTTAGTGAGTCGTGGCTATGTTGAAATTGTATTAACAGGAATTCATACTGCTGGTTATGGGGAGGATTTAGAAAATTATAGTTTTTATGATTTATTAGTTGATTTAGTGAAAATAAAAGGTTTGAAACGTTTACGAATTTCTTCAATTGAAACTAGTCAGATTACTGATGAGATAATCGATTTAATTGGTTCAAACGATATTATTGTTGATCATCTTCATGTCCCTTTACAATCAGGATGTGATGCTACATTAAAAAGAATGAATCGTAAATATACTACTGAACAGTATTTAGAAAAAATTAATAAGATTCGTAGTTATTTACCTAATATAGCTTTTACTACTGATGTTATTGTTGGATTCCCAGGTGAAACTGATGAAGAATTTCAAGCGACTTATGATTTTATTAAAAAAGTTAATTATAGTCAGCTCCATGTTTTTCCATATTCGCCTAGAAAAAACACACCTGCTGCTAAAATGAAAGATCAAGTAAATGATCAAGTAAAACATCAGCGAGTTGAACGATTATTAGAATTATCTAAACAGTTAAATTATGATTTTGCAATGAAACAAATTGATAAAACTTTAAAAGTTTTATTTGAAAAACGTTTAGGTGATTATTTAATCGGTCATGCTAGTGACTATCTTCAAGTAAAAGTAAAAACTAATGAAAATTTAATTGGTGAAATTGTTAATATTAAAATTGAAAAATATAGTGATATGTTAGAGGGGAGCATCGCCTCATGAAATACTTAAACGAATTGTTTGATACAGATATTGATATGAAAATATACTCAATCCATAGTGATTCCCGATATGTTAAACCGTATTCAGTATTCTTTTGTATTGAAGGATTAAGTGTTGATGGTCATCGTTATGTTGAAGATGCTATCTTTCAAGGTGCTAAAGTAATTGTTCATTCTAAAGAACTAGACTATTATCATGATAAAATTATTTATTTTAAAGTAGCTGATACATTAGCAGAATTAAATCGTGTCTCTAATGTATTTTATGATAATCCTAGTTCTAAGATGAGAATTATTGGTGTTACTGGAACAAGTGGAAAAACAGTTGTTGCTTCAATGATTAAAGATGCGATGTCGAAGTTTTGCAGTACCGGATACATTGGTACAATTTCTCTTGAATACAATGGTCGAAAAGAGGATTGTCCTTACACGACTCCAGAATCGTTATTTTTACAAAGAAAGCTATTTGAAATGAATCGTGGTGGGGTAAAAGTTGTAGCGATGGAAGCTTCAAGTCATGGTTTAGCACTTGGAAGAGTTGATGGTATTAATTTTAATATTGCTGTTATGACTAATATTGGAGCTGAACACTTAGACTTTCATGGAACTAAAGAGCAATACGTTCTAGCAAAACAAAAACTATTTGAAAAAATCAAACCATCAGGATGGGCAATTTTAAATAGTGATGATTTGAATTTTCCTCAAATCAAGGATAGCACTCAAGGGCGAATTTTAACTTATGGAATTGAAAATGAAAGTGATGTTATGGCTAAAAATATTAAATTATTTTTAGACCATAGTGAATTCGATATTTCTTTTAAAGGCAATACATTCCATGTAAGTTCACCAGTACTGGCATTATTTAATGTTTATAATGTTTTAGCGCTTGTCAGTGTTTTAATTGCTATTGGTTGTGATGATCAAATGATCATTGATGCAATTGAAAATGTTAAACCGATTGAAGGAAGAATGGAATTAATTGAAACTGGTCAGGATTTTACTGTAATAGTAGATTATTGTCAGCATATTGCTAATTATGAAGCGGTATTTGAATATGTTGATAGTGTCCGTCAAAATCATGGTCGTTTAATTGCCGTTTTGGGAGCTCCTGGTAAACGAAATTACAAATTGCGTAAAGAATTAGGTAAGCTCGCTAATAAATATTTAGATCACGTTATTTTAACTAGATTAGATGATCGTGGTGAAGATGTACAAACAATTTGTGAATCAATTCAAGAAGAAATTACCGATATTAGTAGTGTGATCATTGAATCTCGTCAGGTTGCTATTGAACAGGCAGTAGAATTAGCATGTAAAGACGACATTATTCTTGTTTTAGGTAAAGGACATGAAAAGTTTATTTCTTTAGAAGTTGGTCAGGTTGATTATCCTGGTGATAAAGAAATTATCCAAGAGGCCATAAAACGAATCTATGGAGGTAGTGATGATGAAATATAATAAACTGATAGACCATACTATTTTAAAACCAGATGCAACAAAAGAAATGGTAAAAAAAGTTATTGAAGAAGCAAAAGAATATCAATTTGCTTCAGTTTGTGTGAATCCTTATTGGGTTAGTTATTGTGCCAAAGAACTAATTGATAGTGATGTAAAAGTATGTACAGTAATTGGTTTTCCTTTAGGAGCTAATACTAGTAGAGTTAAAGCTTTTGAAACTAAAGAGGCTATTGAAAATGGTGCTGATGAAGTTGATATGGTTATTAATATTGGGGCATTAAAAGATGGTAATGATGATGTAGTTTTAAACGATATTAAAGCTGTGGTTCAAGCGGCTAATGGTAAATGTGTTAAAGTAATTATTGAAACATGTTTACTAACTGATGAAGAAATTATAACGGCTTGTAAACTTGCTCAAGAAGCTAATGCTGCATTTGTAAAAACATCTACTGGTTTTTCAACTGGTGGGGCTACTGTTGAAGCTGTTGCTTTAATGAAGCAAACGGTTGGCTCAAATCTTCAAGTCAAAGCTTCAGGTGGTATTAAAACTAAAGGAGATTTAAAATCAATGGTTGATGCAGGGGCTAATCGAATTGGTACTAGTAATGGAGTTGTTTTAGTAAAATAATTTTGGAAGATGATTTTTAATCATCTTTTTTTGAAAAAAAGTAAAATAAAAAGGAAGTTTTACTTCCTTACATATTATTTTAATCAATTCGATTATTAGCAACAACAAAATGTAATGCAAGAAATGCTAATTCATCATCATCAAATGATAAATTTAATTGTTGTTTAACTACTTGGTTTAAAACTTGGCTATATTCAAATTCTGTTGGATGCCGTTTAATGATTTTTTCTTTTAAAGGGTTTTTTACAGGTTCATTTTTTGATAAGCGTTCTAAAGCTGGTTCTAAATGTAAACCGATAGCAACAATTAGTTTATTGTCACTGCGATAGTCTTGCTGGTATTCTTTATATATATTTTCCATTGTTTGATTTAAAATTTGATAAACATGATCATCTAATAAATCTAATCCTGAATTAAGTTCAAAATCCAGTTTTTGATTTTTTGATAAATACATAGATACTAACGAAACTTCAGCTTCAGGAAAACTAATACCAAATTCTTTTTCTAAACGATCACAAAGCATTTTAGCATATGGATAACTATATTGTTGTTTGTATGAAGAAATTTGACTATTGCTTAATGGAATATAGTTATCAGATTTAATTCTAATAATTGCAATAGATAAATGAACTGCTAAATTATTAATTGAATTATCAGAAAGAGTAAAATCATAGTCATTAATTGTGTCGTTTATGATATTGGTTATATGAGCTTTCGTTTGATTAAAAGCTTCATCAGAGTTGATTGTTAAATCCATTATGAAACCTCCTACAACATTGATAATACTATATAATAAAATGAAAAAAAAATCTACTATTAAATTAATTAATTTTATTAATAAAAAACAATATTATTTATTTTAAGTTTATGGCAATCGGATAAAAAAATTCTTTTTATTAATTAAAAAAAACATGTAAGCGCTTACAATTAGAGCGTTTTTTTGCTTATTAATTGCGAGTATGGATTTGTTAAAAATAATTTGTTTTTTTGGTGCAAATTACTTGAATTGTAAAATCATTTTATAATATAATGCAGACGTGGATAACAAAGGGAAAATAAAAAATTTCCCCAAATATAGTGTGTGTTATTCTTAAAATGTAAATGCTTACGGTAAGTAGATAATAATCTGAAATATCCCTTGCTTGAACAGAAAATTATTTTGCTTATGTAAGATTGCATTTAAAAAATTTCAAGGAGGAAAAAATTTATATGTTAAAGAAAGAACAATGGAATGGCTTTAAAGGTAGACTTTGGAAAGAAGAAATTAACGTTCGTGATTTCATCCAAAATAACTATAAACCATACTATGGTGATGAATCATTCTTAGCCGGACCTACTGAAGCAACAAATAAGTTATGGGGTAAACTTCAGGAATTACAAAAAGAAGAACGTGCTAATAACGGGGTATTAGATATGGAAACTCATGTAGTTTCTGGATTAACTGCTTATGGGCCTGGATATATTGATGAAGAACTTAAAGATTTAGAAAAAGTTGTAGGTCTTCAAACTGACAAACCATTAAAAAGAGCATTTATGCCTTATGGTGGTATCAGAATGGCTGAACAAGCTTGTGAAACTTATGGATATACACCAGATCCAGAATTACACAAAATTTTTACTGAATATCACAAAACACATAACCAAGGTGTATTTGATGTATACACACCAGAAATTAGATTAGCTCGTCGTAACAAAATTATTACTGGTTTACCAGATACTTATGGACGTGGACGTATCGTAGGAGATTATCGTCGTGTTGCATTATATGGTATCGATGAATTAATCAATTTCAAACAACATGATTTAGCTATTTGTGGTAGTGGATCAATGACTGATGATATTATTCGTCGTCGTGAAGAAATCGCAGAACAAGTAAAAGCTTTACAAGGTATGAAAAAAATGGCAGAAATTTATGGATATGATATTTCTGAACCAGCAAAAAATGCTCATGAAGCTGTTCAATGGTTATATTTTGGATATTTAGCAGCTATTAAAACTCAAAACGGTGCTGCAATGTCTGTAGGACGTATTTCTACATTCTTAGATATCTATATTGAAAGAGACTTAGCTGCAGGAGTACTTACTGAAGAAGAAGCTCAAGAATTAATCGACCATTTCGTAATGAAATGTAGAATGGTTAAATTCGCACGTATTCCTTCATACAATCAATTATTCTCAGGTGACCCAGTATGGGCTACACTAGAAGTTGCTGGTATCGGTTGCGATGGTCGTCCAATGGTTACTAAAAACTGTTTCCGTTTCTTACACACATTAGAAAACATGGGACCTTCACCAGAACCAAACTTAACAGTATTATATTCTTCTAGATTACCTGAAAACTTTAAGAAATATACATCAAAAATTTCTATTGAAACAAGTTCAGTTCAATATGAAAATGACTGTGTAATGCGTCCTGTATGGGGTGACGATTATTCAATTTGCTGCTGCGTTTCTGCAACTCAAACTGGTAAAGAAATGCAATTTTTCGGAGCTCGTGCTAACTTAGCTAAATGTTTATTATATGCTATTAACGGTGGTATTGATGAAAAAACAAAACAACAAGTAGCTCCTGAATATCGTCCAATTACTTCTGAATATTTAGATTATGATGAAGTAATGAGAGCTTATGATCAATGTATGGATTGGTTAGCTGATATTTATGTAAATACACTTAACTTAATTCAATATATGCATGATAAATATTACTATGAAGCAGCTCAAATGGCTTTAATTGATACAGATGTAAAACGTACATTTGCAACTGGTATTGCTGGATTCTCTCATGTAGTAGACTCTTTAAGTGCAATCAAATATGCAAAAGTTAAAACAATTCGTGATGAAGATGGAATCGTTGTTGATTACGAAACTGAAGGAGATTTCCCTCGTTATGGTAACGATGATGATCGTGCAGATGATATCGCAGTATGGTTATTACAAACTTTCTTAGAAAAAATCAAAAAACATCATACTTATCGTGATTCAGAAGCAACTACTTCTATCTTAACTATTACTTCTAACGTAGTTTATGGTAAAGCAACTGGTTCATTACCTGATGGACGTAAAGCTGGTGAACCTTTATCTCCAGGTGCTAACCCATCTTATGGTGCTGAAAAATCTGGTTTATTAGCTTCATTAAACTCTGTAGCTAAATTACCATATGAATGGGCATTAGATGGTATTTCTAATACTCAAACAATCAGCCCTGATACTTTAGGACATGATCTTGAAGAACGTAAAAATACATTAGCAAGAGTATTAGATGGATACTTTGATCAAGGTGCTCATCACTTAAATGTTAACGTATTTGGAACTGAAAAATTAATTGATGCTATGGAACATCCAGAAAAAGAAGAATATGCAAACTTCACAATCCGTGTATCTGGATATGCTGTTAAGTTCATTGATTTAACTCGTGAACAACAAATGGACGTTATTTCAAGAACTTGCCATAAATCAATGTAATTTATTCAAGAATATTGAAATAAAACAGCCTCTTAGTTAAAGAGGCTGTTTTGATAAATAATATGTGAAATGGAGAATAATATGGACAATGTAATAAAAGGACAAGTACATTCAATTGAAAGCTTTGGTTCTGTTGATGGTCCTGGAATTAGATATATTTTATTTTTATCTGGATGTCCATTACGTTGTAAATATTGCCATAATCCAGATACTTGGGCTAATGCTAAGCCAACAATGGAAATGACACCACAAGAAGCTTTAGAAAAAGCGATGAAGTATCAAAGCTATTGGGGTGAAAATGGTGGTATTACTATTAGTGGTGGAGAACCTTTATTACAAATCGATTTTTTAATTGAGTTATTTAAATTAGCTAAAAAAGAAGGAGTTAATACTTGTATAGATACTAGTGGAGGTAACTTTACACGTGAAGAACCTTTCTTTTCTAAGTTCAATGAATTAATGAAATACACTGATTTGTTATTAGTAGATATTAAACATATCAACGATCAAGAACATCGTGAATTAACAGGAAGAAGTAATGCTAATATTTTAGATATGGCTCGTTATTTATCAGATATTGAAAAACCAGTTTGGATCAGACATGTTTTAGTTCCTGGAATAACTGATAAAGATGAGTATTTAATGGAATTAGATAAATTTATTAGTTCATTAAAAAATGTAAAAAAAGTAGAAGTATTACCATACCATACATTAGGTACATTTAAGTGGGAAGAATTAAATATTCCTTATCAATTAGAAGGAGTTAACCCACCAAGTAGCGAACGTGTTGAAAATGCTAATAAAATTCTACATACTGATAAGTATAAATAATGATGGATAAACTTTAATGGTTTATCCTTTTTTATTCATTTATAATTAAATTTAAGTTATAATATAAGAGGTATATGACAAGGAGGAAAATTGAAAATGAAATTAGGTGCAATTGAAGCCGGAGGAACAAAATTCGTCGTATGTATCGGTGATGAAAATGGTAATGTTTTAGAAAGAGATTCATTTCCAACTGAAACGCCAGAAAAGACATTAGCAAATATCTTTAAATTTTTTGATGGTAAAGATATTGAAGCACTAGGGGTAGGATGTTTTGGACCAATCGATCCTGATTTAAATAGTCCAACTTATGGATATATTACTACTACACCAAAACCTGGTTGGGGTAATTTTAATATCATGGGTGCTTTAAAAGAACGTTATAATATTCCTATGGGATTCGATACTGATGTAAATGGAGCTTGTTTAGGAGAAGCTTATTTTGGTGCTGCTAAAGGATTAGACAGTGCTTTATATATGACTATTGGAACTGGAATCGGTTGTGGAGCTATCGTGGAAGGAAATTTAGTTCATGGTTTATTACATCCAGAAATGGGACATATGAAAATGATTGTTCGTGAAGATGATAATTACGCTGGAAAATGCCCTTTCCATGGAACATGCTTTGAAGGATTGGCTGCTGGACCAGCAATTGAAGCTCGTTGGGGTAAAAAAGGACAAGAATTACCAGAAGACCATCCAGCTTGGGATTTAGAAGCATATTATATTGGACAAGCATTAGCTACTTACGTGCTAGTATTATCACCAAAGAAAATAATATTAGGTGGTGGGGTATCTAAGCAAAAACAAATGTTCCCAATGATTTTTAAATATTTAAGAGAATTCTTAAATGGATATATCCAAAAAGATGAAATCTTAACTGATAAAATTGAAGATTATATTGTTTCACCAGCTTTAGGTGATAATGCAGGTGTATGTGGTGCCTTAGCACTTGCAAAACAAGCTTTAAGTAAAAAATAACAGGAAATTCCTGTTATTTTTTATTGAAACCAGTAATCATTATAATCATATTTGAAAACTCGATACCACCAGGTAGCTCCAGTACCTTTAACAGTTTGAATAAGCTGATTATTGCTATCGTATTCAGATGCTTCAAAAGCACCACCACTATCGATTAAAACATTATCACCTAATTTCTGGACAGAACTAACATATCCAGAATAAGTAACTGGAATTCTTTCCACCAATGAAAAAGTTCTATTGTTTTCATCAATTAAATATTTGTCATAATAAGAAGTTTCTCCATCGGAACCAACACCAGTATTATAATAACTGTTGTCTGATGAATAGTTATAATCTCTAGTAGAACAAATAGTATTATTGTTATTGTAGAAATACAAATAATATTGACCTGCTGGTAGGCTTTGATCTTCTTGATAAACTACACAGTGTTGACCAGCATTTATTGAAAAATCACCAATTTGATTTAATACTAAATTATCGTAATTACTTTCCTGCCAGAATTGTTTTGAACCAATAATATAATCAATTTCTGGTTCATCATAGATATTGTTAATTTTTATGATTGATGATGTTTCTCTCGAACTGATAATTATTGTATCGTCACCAACTAATTCAATAGAATTAATATGAATCCAATCTAATGGTTCATCATCACTGTTATTTGATAAATTAGAATAATAATTTTTAAATAATTCTTTTAAATCAATAAGTTCTCTTACTTCGCCACTAGCTTTATCAATGCTAATAATGATATCTTCTTCAGTAGAACTATCTTCCTTTGATGCTAATACTAAAAAGTTATTATCATTTCCAAAAATGTAGTCATGATGTAAATTGTAATTAGAAGTATCATAGATAGCAGTAATTTGACCAGTTTGATTCATAGCAGCAATTTTACTAGCGCTAATGCTAAAATACATCGTATTATCTTCAAATAATAAACGACAACTGCGATAACTAATAATCGGTATTTCACTGCGGATAGTACCATCGTTATCATAGATCAAAATAAAATCAATTTCTTCGTTATCTTCGGTAGTGCGATTACCTAGCATTGTATAAAGACCATCATCTAAAGCTTGTGTACTTTCCCCGCTAGTAACATCAAGCTGGATGTTATCTTCACTACCAACTAACTCTGGTGCATCGTAGCTCCAGCTTAAGGTGTCAATAACTTCATCGTTTTGATTAGTTAATGTTACAGTTATGAAATTTTTGACCCCTGGAATACTGCCAACTAACAAATATTCATGTTCATTAGTATAGCCATCTTCACTATTGTTGTTTAATGTTTTTGAAAAAGTGCTATAACCATCAGCTTCTATTGTATAACTGGCTTTACAAGCTTCATCACTTGAAAAATACATATAAATACCAGTTGTGTTAGTACCGTAAGGATTAGCAATTAATAATGGATTTTGCAAAGTATAATCATTTTTATCGATTAAATTACTTATCTGCTCATTAATTTCATTTTGATAATCTAAATCATAGATATCTTCAATATCATCATAATCTTTATTTAGATTTATATAAGTGATACTGTTATTGTCATCACTAGATTGTTCGCTAGTAATTGTTTCTCTATTTAGTATCAAAACGGCTCCTACAACAATCACTACAACAATAGCTAAAATAAATATTTTCTTTTTTGCCCTCTTCATTTTTACCTCCTTGTATTTATTATCAAATTGAATTATGGGAAAAATACCACTTAATTAACTAAAAAAACCAAATATTAAAATATTTTATTAGATATGTATTATAAATCTATAACAATATAATATTAATTGACAGATAATATTATACATCATATAATATTATTGAAATAAAAGTTAGGAAGGGGTTTGACTAATGATATTTAATACTGGAGCGGCATTATTAGATACAATTGTTTTATCAGTTATATCTAAAGAACCTGAAGGTACTTATGGTTATAAGATTACTCAGGACGTAAGAATGGCTTTAGATGTATCTGAGTCAACTTTATATCCGGTTTTAAGACGTTTATTAAAAGATAATTGTTTAGAAACATATGATCGACAATATCAAGGTCGTAATCGTCGGTATTATAAAATAACACCTCAGGGGAAGGCTCAATTATCTTTGTATAAAGAGCAATGGTATATCTATGTAAACAAAATTAATAAAATTATAGGTGGGGGAAATTAAAATGAATCGTAAGGAGTTTATAGAGCAGTTGTCTTATTTACTGCAAGATATTGAAGATGAAGAACGTCAGGCTGCTTTAGAATATTATGAAGATTATTTTGATGAAGCGGGAATTGAAAATGAAGCATTGATAATTGAAGAATTAGGGTCACCTGAACGAGTAGCGGCTATAATTAAAGCGGGTTTGGAAAATCGCTTTGATCAGGATATTGAATATACTGAAAGTAAGATGGATAATGCTTATTATCAACAAAATCAAGAAATTATTGAAGCCAAGATTGTAGATGACAAAACTAACCAAACAAAAGATAGTCATTTTAAAGGCAATCCTGAACGAAATCGGATATTATTAATAGGTATAATTGTTGGAGCAATATTTCTTTTTGGAATAGCAGGCAGTGCTTTAATATCGATAGCTTTTGCCTTATTCATGGCTATATTAGGAGTTTGCTTAGGTATCTTGATAGGTGGTTTTGCTTGTCTTATTGGTGCTGTTGTTTGTTTTATTAAAGGAATTATGCTATTAGGAAGTTATTTAGGTGCTGGATTGCTTATATTAGCAACAGGATTTGGATTATTAGCGTTATCATTATTGTTTTTCTATCTTGATGGCTGGATCATTAAGTTAATACCAAGAATTTTTAAAGCTTGTGTAAAATTGGCTCGAGAAGCGTTATATTTTTTACAACAATTTTTTAATCGGGGAGGGCAAACAGAATGAAGAAATTGAAGTATTTCATTTTAGGTTCAATCATAGTGTCTGTTGTTTTGCTTGTTTCGGGATCAATTTTAGGAGGCTTTGATCAATTGGATACTTTGTATCAACGTGGTGAGTTTGATATCGAAGTACCGTTTGTTGAAACTGTAGACATAAAAAATGAATATAGTAATATTGAGAACCTGGAAATTGATTGTCAAATTGGAACTGTTGATATTGTTGAATATGAGGGAACAGTTATTAAAGTAGAAGGCAAAAATATTAGTTCAACAATTAAAGTTGAAAAAGATAATGACACATTAGTTATTAAAGATGGTTCGCAGTTAAATCGTTTGATAAATTTTAATGATGATAATACTGGAATTACTATATTTGTACCATTTAATTATCATTTTGATAAAGTGGAATTAGAAGTTGATGCTGGTAAAATGAATGTAGCTAATATTTATGCTCGTGATTTAGAAGTGAATGTTGATTTAGGATCTTTCGATGCTGATAATCTAGTTGTTGAAAATGCTAAAATTGATGTTGATGCTGGAGATATCAAGATTAATTATCTTGATAGTCTTGATAGTGAATTTAAATGTGATTTAGGGGATATTGATGTCACCCTAGCTGGTTTAGAAAGTGATTATGATTATAAAACAGATTGTGATTTAGGTGATATCACGATCAGTAACTATGAAAGTGATATTTTAAAAGATAGTAATCAGCGTGGTAAGCGCAGTTTTACAGCTGATTGCGATGCTGGTAAAATAACGATTAATATGGGGGTGTAGTAAGTGAAAAGATTATATCGTTCAACTCATGATCGAATGATATTTGGTGTTTGTGGTGGTTTAGCTGAGTATTTTGATGTTGATCCTACTTTAGTAAGATTGGCTTGGGTTATTTTTTGTGCATTTGCTGGTAGTGGCATTTTGGCTTATATTATTGCTGCAATTATTATTCCAAATCGTTAAAGATAATAAAAATAGTGCTCGTATGAAGCACTATTTTTTATAGATAGTAAAATTAGTATTACTATTAATGTCATTTGATAAGTTGTAAACAATATTTGATAAAACATATTCACCATTATTAATATAGATTTCAATAATGTGCTGGTCATAGAAAATTTTTAACTCACATTTATCTAATTTGGGTGATGATAATTGTTTTAAACCAGCATCATAATTATAAACTAAGCTTCGATCAATATTTAATTTACCATCAAAACTGATTTGATAACCACCAATATTTAAATAATCCCCGATATCTAATTTAGTTGTAATTTTACATGCAATTTCATTATTAAAATCATTTGTTTCACTAACAAAAAGGTTATCGACATTAGGATGTATATCACTATAGATATGATTGTTTCGATACGTGATTATTCGAGGATAAGTAATTAATCCAATCCAGTTTTCATCATCTGGTGCAGGCATCCGCATCCAGGCAACATAAATTCTACGACCATCTTCATCAATTGTTGATTGTGGAGCGTAAAGATCCAAACCATAATCTAAATAATTTAATGGACCAGTAATTTCTAACTTACAATTTTCATGATCAAAATTAATAGTTGTAATTCGACCATGTGATGGGTAACCATCTTTATTAGTTCGTTCTGGAGACATAATTAAAATATCCTGACCATCAACATTAAATATATCTGGACACTCCCACATATCACCGTATTTAAGACCACGATAATTATTTACATATTTCCAATCTTTACCATCGGTAGAATTATAAAATAACAATTGACCATTGTAATTATTTGTTTCATCTAAATACTTACTTGCAAGAACCATATAATATTTATTGTCATGATACCAGACTTTTGGATCACGGGTGTGAGTAGGATGTCCGATTTGACCTTCTTTAAAAACAGGGATAATCATTTTTTTACTATTTAGATTATCGAATTTAAACCCATCTTCACTAATGATCATACTCTGACTTGATAAAAATTCATCACCGGTAAGAGTAGTATGGATATTTTCAGGATTTGTTTTAGTATATCTTACTGAAGTATAATAAATATACATTTTACCATCTATTTTAATGCTTGAACCAGAAAAACAACCATTAGCGTCAAAGTTTTTGCTTGGGTATAAAGCAATTCCTAAATCTTGCCAATTAATTAAGTCTTTACTTATTGCATGACCCCAGTGCATTGTTCCCCAACGGTTTTCATAGGGAAAATATTGATAAAATAAATGGTAATTACCTCGATAGTAGATAAAACCATTAGGATCATTGATCCAATGTTTAGGGGCTGTTAAATGATATTTTGGATGCATAAGTTCCTCCTTTTTATATAATATTTTCAGTTTTTATTTTACTATAGATAAAAAATAATTTAAATCTTATCTTTAATATTACAAAAAAATTACTGACTATATTATAAAATTAAAATAAATTTTAATACGTCGATATTATCATGATAATAATTTTATGTTGACTAATAATCCGTTTTGTAGTATTCTATAACTATACTAAGAATTGTATACATGTATGAAGTGATACAATTTGGAAGAAGGGGGATAAAAATGAAGAAATTTTTAGCAGTTCTTGCTAGTCTAGCAATGATGGTTTCACTAACAGGCTGTGGTGGTGGAAGCGATGAAAATGTTTTCTACTATGCTCTAGATACTGAAGCTAGTTCACTAGATTCTACAGTAGCTACTGACGGGGCATCATTTACTGCAATTCATCAATTTATTGATGGTTTAACTTGCCGTGGTGAAGATGGTGAAATTACTAAAGCTTTAGCTGAAGATTATAGTACTAGTGAAGATGGTCTTACTTGGACTTTTAAAATTAGAGATGATGCTAATTGGGAAAATGGAGACCCAGTTACAGCAAATGATTTTGTTTACGCTTGGACAAGATTACTTAAAAATGGTGGCGAATATTCATCAATGTTTGGACCAGATGGTGCTAACATCGTAAACGCTACAGCTATTATGGAAGGTACAATGGAAGCCGACCAATTAGGTGTAAGCGCAGTTGATGATAAAACTTTAGAAATCCATTTAGTTACTCCATGTACATTCTTCTTGGAATTAATGAACTTTGCGGTATTCTATCCACAAAATCAAGCATTTGTCGAAAAAGTTGGGGAAGACAAATATGCAACTTCTGCAGATAATTTATTATCTTGTGGCGCATTTAAAGTAACAGATTATCAACAAGGTTCTCGTATTTCTTATGAAAAGAATGAAGAATATTATGATGCTGATGCAGTTCAGTTAGATGGTGTGGAAATTTATCAAGCAGTTGAATCTGATACAGGTACAATGGGATTTGAAAATGGTGATTATGACTTTGTACCAATTAGTTTTGAAATGGTAGATAAATATACAGATTCAGATGCTTACTACACTTACCAACAAGGATATATGCACTTTATCATGTTCAATTATCAAAATGAACAATTACAAAACATTAACTTACGTCGTGCTATTTCATTAGCAATCGATCGTAGCGATTTTGCAAAGAACGTCTTAAAAGATGGTTCAGTTGCTGCTCAAGGTTTTGTACCTAGCAACTTATCAGAAAGTTCTGCAGGAACTGATTTCCGTGATGATTCTGGAAGTTATTTAAGCTATGATTTAACTCAAGCTCAACAATATTTAGATGCTGCTTTACAAGAATTAGGAGTTTCTGAAATTACATTAGAATTATTATATGGTAACAATGAAGCACCTAACGATACTTGTGCTGAATACTTAGAAAGTGCTTTAAGTAAATTAAATGGTTTAAATATTGAAATGAAAGTAGAAACTAAAACTGCTCGATTAGATGATATGACAAATGGTAACTTTGATATGGCAGTAACTCGTTGGGGACCAGATTTTGCCGACCCTACAACATATTTAACATTATATAACTCTACAAATAGTAATAATGATGGTAAATATTCAAATCCTGAATTTGATGCTATTTTAGAGCAAATCACTAATGAAAACAACGTTGATGCTCGTTGGCAATTAATGATTCAAGCTGAAAAAATGTTAATGGATGATTGTGCTATGGTACCTATCTTTGAAAAAGGTGGTACAGCTTTAATGAATACAGATTATGAAGGTTTAGTAATTAGAGTGACTGGACCAAACGTATTAAAATATGTTCATAAAGCTAAGTAATAAATAAAAAAGTAGGTAGAAACACATTATAAATTTATCTATAATGTGTTTCTTTATTAAAGGAGGAAAAAGATATGGATAAAGCAATGACTAAATATATAGCTAAGCGATTAGCCATTTCTCTAATAACTCTGTTTGTTATTATCATTGTATTGTTTGTGATGATCAGATCACTACCCGGTACTCCTTTTAATTCAGAAAGGATGACAGATGCCCAGCTTGCTGCGGCTAATGCTAAATATGGTTTTGATCAGCCGTTATTAGTACAATTTGTTATGTATTTAAAAGATATGGTAACTGGGGATTTTGGTATTTCATTTACATTATATAAAAATGTGTCAGTTGCTTCTTTAGTAGGTAATGCTGCTAAAATTTCATTTATTTATGGTATTGCAGCTTGTATTTTTGGTACTTTAGTAGGAATGCTTTTAGGTGTTATTGCTGCATTAAAAAAGAATACAATCTGGGATACTATAACTACTACGATTTCAGTATTAGGGGTTTCTATTCCATCATTCGTTTTTGCGTTATTGATGGTTATGATTTTTGCTTATGAATTGAAAATTTTACCACTCCAATATAGTAATCGAAATCCGTTTTTTAGTTCGATACTGCCGGTTTTAGCCTTGTCTATGAGTGTTATTGCCAATGTGGCTAGGTTTACAAGAACAGAAATGATTTCGGTGTTAAATAGTGATTATATTACTTTAGCTAAGGCTAAAGGGTTAGATGGTAGAACTTTAATTTTAAAACATGCTTTAAGAAATGGGTTAATTCCAGTAATTACAATTTTAGGACCTATCTTAGTTAACTTGATGACTGGGACAATGGTCGTTGAACAGATTTGCGGGGTACCTGGTTTAGGTAAATTGTTGATCAATGGTATTTCAGCAAATGACTATGATATTGTTTTAGCATGTGCATTCTTATATGCAGTTATGTATATAGTAATTGTTTTTGTTATTGACGTTTCTTATGGATTGATCGATCCAAGAATTCGTTTAGGAAGGGGGTAAGCTATAATGACTGAAAAATATGAATTTTTAGCTGATGATTTTGAATTTGTTAGTGAAAATAAAGATGATATTAAAGACGTCGTTATGCCAGCTAAACCTTTTTGGAAAGATTCAATAGGACGTTTTATTAAAAATAAAGGATCAGTAATTGGAATAATCTTTATTGCTGTATATATTCTTTTAGCAATAGTTGTACCAATGATAAGCAGCTGGGATTATGCGGCAATTGATACATCACTTGCTAATATTGAGCCTAATGCAACGCATCTTTTTGGTACTGATAACTTCGGACGTGATTTATTTGTACGTTTGTGGCGTGGTGCTCGTGTTTCATTGATGATTGCTTTTTTAGCAGTATTTATTGATGTTATTGTGGGAATGACTTATGGTTTAATTTCTGGATATTTTGGTGGTAAAGTCGATATGATTTTACAAAGAATTCAAGAAGTTTTAAACTCAATTCCAACATTAGTAGTTTTAACATTATTATTAACAGTAATGAAATCATCATTATTCACGATTGTAATTGCATTGTCATTTACTGAGTGGATACCGATGTCACGAATTACTAGAGCTCAGGTTCTAAAAGTAAAAGAAGATGAATTTGTTTTAGCTTCAAGAACACTAGGAGCTTCAAATTTCTTTATCATTTTTAAAGAAATTTTACCAAATATTATTAATCAGTTAATTATCATGTGTATGATGACAGTTCCAAATGCGATTTTCTATGAAGCATATTTATCATTTGTTGGATTAGGATTACCAGTTCCAGAAGCTTCACTTGGAACATTGATAAATGATGGTTTTGAATTCTTCTTGATCTATCCTTATCAAATGTTAATTCCTGCTGTTGCCTTAGCAATCTTGATGTTATGCTTCAACTTAGTTGCTGATGGACTTCGTGATGCATTAGATCCAACGATGAAGGAGATGTAATGATGGAAGCAAGTAAAAAAAGAGAAAGAATTTTAAAAGTTAGAGATTTGCATATCTCTTTTAAAACAGATTCCGGTAAAGTAAATGCAATTCGTGGTGTGGATCTTGATTTATATAAGGGTGAAACAATAGCTATTGTTGGTGAATCTGGTTCAGGTAAAAGTGTTACTACAAAAGCTATTTTAGGTATTTTAGCAAACAATGGTACTATTGACAGTGGTTCAATTGAATATGTCTGGTATGATGAATAT
Source organism: Erysipelatoclostridium sp. An173 (assembly GCF_002160495.1). Taxonomy (GTDB): domain Bacteria; phylum Bacillota_I; class Bacilli_A; order Erysipelotrichales; family Coprobacillaceae; genus Thomasclavelia; species Thomasclavelia merdavium. Next base: position 74,227 of record NZ_NFKR01000004.1, read on the forward strand.
ACTGGTGAACGTCAAGAACGTGATATTGTTCAAATGAGCGAGCGAGAAATGCAAAAAGAAATTCGTGGTCGTAAAATTGCCATGGTATTCCAAGATCCAATGACTTCATTGAATCCAACAATGACAATTGGAAAACAAATCATGGAACCAATGATTTACCACTATAAACGTTCTAAGGAAGAAGCGTATGCTAAAGCAATTGAATTATTAGAATTAGTTGGTATCACTGATGCCCAAAAGAGAATGAAAAACTATCCGCATCAATTATCAGGAGGGATGCGTCAAAGAGTTGTTATTGCTATTGCTCTTTCATGTGATCCTTATGTATTGATTTGTGATGAACCAACAACTGCGCTTGATGTTACCATTCAAGCAAAAATCCTAGAATTAATTAAAGAAATCCAAACTAAAAAGGATTTATCAGTAATTTATATTACTCATGACTTAGGTGTTGTTGCAAAAGTAGCGGATTTTGTTAATGTTATGTATGCTGGTAAAATAGTTGAACAAGGAACTATTGATGAAATATTCTATGATCCACGTCATCCATATACATGGGGATTATTATCATCGATGCCAGATCTAGATACAAATGATGATGTTTTATATACAATTCCTGGAACACCACCAAACTTAGCTTATGAAATAGTTGGGGATGCTTTTGCTCCTCGTAATCCATATGCTTTAAATATTGATTTACGATTAGAACCACCGATGTTCGATGTACCTGGTTCAAAAACTCATAAAGTAGCCAGCTGGCTAATGCATGAAAAAGCACCAAAGGTAGAAATGCCAGAATCATTGAAAAAAAGGTTAGAAAAAATGAAAGTTGAGGGACTGTAAGATGGAAACAAGAGAACCTGTATTAGAAGTTGAAAACTTAAAACAATACTTTCGAATCAATCGTAAATTTACAGTTAAAGCAGTCAACGGTATTTCTTTTAAAATTTATCCAGGGGAAACATATGGTTTAGTAGGTGAATCTGGTTCTGGAAAATCAACTACAGGTCGGAGTATTATTAGATTATATAAGCCAACTGATGGTAAAGTACTATTCAAAGGTAAAGATATTTCTGGTAAGATGTCTAAAAATGATTTGAGATTATTAAGAACTAAGATGCAGATGATTTTTCAAGATCCAATGGCTTGTTTAAATCCTCGTAAAAAGGTTTTAGATATAATTGCTGAAGGTTTAGATATCCACCACTTGTATAAAACTACTGAAGAAAGAAATCAAAAAGTATATGAAATTTTGGAACTGGTTGGGTTATCTAAAGAACATGCTAGTCGTTATCCGCATCAATTTTCTGGTGGACAACGGCAAAGAATCGGGATTGCTCGAGCATTAATTATGGATCCTGATTTAGTTATTGCTGATGAAGCTATCTCTGCTTTAGATGTTTCAATTCAAGCTCAAGTGGTAAACTTGATGAAGAAAATTCAAAAAGAAACTAATACTGCTTATTTATTCATCGCTCATGATTTGAGTATGGTTAAATATATTTCGGATCATATTGGTGTTTTACATTTAGGGCACTTAGTAGAAACAGGAACTACTGATGAAATTTTCAATAATCCGATTCATCCATATACTAAATCATTATTAAGTGCAATTCCTATTCCTAATCCAAGGGTAGAAAAAACACGTACTTCAATCAGTTATGATTATGATAATAATGATATTGATTATGAAAAAGGAACTGAACATTTAGTTGAAGGAACTCATATGGTTTTAGCAACTGATGAAGAATTTGAAGAATGGACAAAACGGGTTTAGTTATTAGAATGCCTCGATCAAATTAAAAGATTAAATAATCAAAATTGTATTCCTACTAGTTTACTAGTAGGAATATTTTTTTATTTAGTAATTATATTGATTGCTCATTTTTCCAAATAAAAATCTCCTAGTAAATAGTATTTGCTTTTACTTTTTTCTAGGAGATTATCAAATTAAACTTAAGTTATACAATAAAGATTAAGGAATTAAGATATTAAGAGCTTGAGGAACAACTTCGATAGTAACTGGCAATGGTGAACCTTCTTCACCATCAATATCAATTACTAACTCTTGTTTAGTACTGATAGTAATTTTTTTGGCTTGAGTATAAAAAATAAACGGACTTTTAGCGTGTTTATGCAACAAATAATCTTTAGATAAAGTCATTAAATCAGTAACTGAACATTTTTTTATAATAATTAAATCCAATAAACCATCTTGAACATCGGCATAAGGAATAATACGATCAAAGCCACCCACGCGATTAGTATTACTAACCATAAACATTTTTGCTTCAAACTCTTTAGTTTCGTAATTGTCAATAACGACTTTTAAATCAATATTAGTGTTTAACTGACTTGGTAAATTAGCAATTCCATTAATGTAATATGCTAACGGACCTAATCTTTTTTTATCTGCTTTGCTAACGGTAAAAGAAACATCGCTAAACATTCCCCCTGCAGCAACATTCATAAAATAACGATCATTAATTTTACCAACATCTAAGCATAATGTTTTAAATTGTTTGATCATGGCACATACTTTATCAACCTGATTAGGAAGATTTAAGTAATTAGCAAAATCATTTACTGTTCCAGCTGCCAAAATACAAAGTGGAATTTTCTTGTTGGTGCTTACCATACCGCTAACAACTTCGTTAATGGTGCCATCACCACCGACAACAATGATAAAATCATAATTTTTTTCATCGACATTTAATACATGATTGTAAGCATCATCTTTTTTTTTGGTGTAAAAGACATCAATGTGATTTACTAATTGTTGTAAAATCAGTTGACCGGTAAGTTTATCTAGTGAATTTTGAATTGTTCTTTGACCAGAAGAAGGATTAATAATTAATAAACAACGTTTCATTTAGTTATTCTTTTATTAATTCTTTTAAAACTTCTACTGCTTGTTTCATCATTGTCAAGGAAACAAATTCAAAAGGACCATGGAAATTAGCACCACCAGTTCCGATATTAGGACAAGGTAGTCCCATAAAAGTTAAACGAGCTCCATCAGTACCACCACGAATTGGAGTTGCCTGGGCCTTGATGCCTACTTTAGTCATTGCTTGATTTAAATTATCAATAATATAATAATTATCTTTAATTATCTTTGCCATATTAAGATATGATTCCTGAATATCTAATTTTACTAATTCATAACCATATTTTTCATCAAGATATGTTTTGATTCGTTTAAAATCAGCAATTTGTTTTTGAGCAATATCGTAGTCGTGGTTACGGATGATATATTCCATTGTTGCTTTTTGGCAACCACCTTCTAAATGATGAAGATGATTAAAACCATCGTAATTATCAGTATAATATGGTTTCATTTGTTCTGGTAACATATTTTCAAATTCAATTGCAACATTAATGGCACTAACCATTTTATTTTTAGCATCACCAGGATGAATTGATTTTCCAGTAATTTCTACCTTTGCGCTATAAGCATTGAAGTTTTCATAATTATATTCTTCAATATCACCACCATCTAAAGTATAAGCATATTGAGCGTTAAATTTTTTAACATCAAAGTTATCAGGTCCCCGACCAACTTCTTCATCAGGCGTAAAAGCTATTTTAATATCATTATGTTTAACTTCAGGATGTTCATATAGATAATTAGCTAAATCCATAATGATAGCAACACCAGCTTTATCATCAGCACCTAATAATGTCGTACCATCAGTAGTGATTAAATCATGACCAATCATTTTATTTAAAATATTAAATTTATCAGGATCTAGTGTTAATCCTAATTCTTTGTTAATAGTAATGATTGAACCATCATAATTAGTTATTTTTTGTGGTTTTATGTTTGTACCACTAGCATCAGGTGAGGTATCCATGTGGGCGATAAAACCAATGACATCACCTTGACCACCATTGCCTTTAATAGTTCCATAAACAATTCCGTATTCATCTAAATGAGCATCACTAATACCAATTTCCAACATTTCTTTAACTAGTTCTTTTCCTAGTTCTAATTGTTTTAAAGTTGATGGGGTAGTATTTGAGTATTCATCTGATTGTGTATCAAAACTTACATATTTTAAAAATCTTTCTTCAATATTCATTTTTAGTACTTCTCCCTTATTTGATATTTAATAATAATTATACTCATAAATTGATTTTTTAACAATGTTTAGATTTTTTTTATATATAAATTTGATGAGAAGTGGTAGTTTTAAAAGAAAAGTTAATTTTTTTTAAAATATTATTTTAAGTTGTATTCTGATATTGTTGTATACAAATAAGTGGAAATAAATGATTATTTTAGGATTTTAATAAAATATGTGGAATAAAATTGTGTTTTATAGTAAAGGTTATGTAAAATTCAAGTAATTTTTGTAGGATATTGTCGCAATTAAAGGTTGACAAGAAAAAAATTTTTTATTACACTAGAAAAAGGCAATATCATATTTGATTGCTTAAAAAAAGGAAGGGGAATAGATATGAAACTAAAAAAACTAGTTGCCTTAGCATTAACAGCAACTATGTTGGTTGGTTGCGGTGGCGGATCTGGTTCTAGCGATGAAAATGCTATTAGTATCGATTTGACACAAGAACCACCACAAATGAATTCGATTCTGACTTCAAGTACAGGATCAGGAAACGTATTAAGACATTGTATGGAAGGTTTGGTTTCATTAGATGAAAATAGTGAACCTGTTCCAGGAATGGCTGAAAGCTGGGACGTAAGTCCAGATTACAGAACTGTAACTTTCCATTTAAGAAAAGGAGCTAAATGGTCTTCTGGTGAAGAAGTAACTGCAAAAGACTTCGTATTTGCCTTAGATCAATTATTTACTACTTCTAATGCAGCACCTTATTCTGGTACTTGGGCACCTAGAATCGTAGGAGCTGAAGATTATATGGCAGCAACTGAAAAACTTGCTGAAGCTGAATCTGCATTATCTAAAGCTAAAAAAGATAAAGGAGATACATCATCAGCAGAAGCAGCTGTAGCAGCAGCAGAAGCAGAAGTTGCAAGAGTACACGAATCAATCGGTTATAAAGCTGTAGATGATTATACTTTAACATTTAATTTAACTGGACCTTATGAATATTTTGTTGCTTTAACAGCATTCTATAATTTCTTACCTGTTAATGAAGAAGAATTCAACAAATTAGGTGGAGTTGAATCATATGCTACTGAAGCAGATAAAATGGTTTATAACGGACCATTCGTTATTACAGATTGGACTCATGAAGATTCAATCGTTCTTGAAAAGAATCCAGATTACTGGGATGCTGATTCTATTAAATTAGATAAAATCACATTCAGAATGATCAAAGATTCAAATACTCGTTTAAATGAATATCAAGCAGGTTCAATCGATGTTATTGAATTAACTGGAGATCAAGTACAAGATTTACAAAAAGAAGATCAATATAAAGACTTAATTAAAGAATTTGATGATGGTTCAAACTTCTATTTACAATATAATGTAACTAGACCTGGTTTAAACAATGCTAATATTCGTAAAGCAATCACTTATGCAGTAGATGCTCAACAATTTATTGATAGTATTGTTAAAAATGGTTCAACTGTAGCAAACTCATTTACACCACCTGCAATTAATAATGGTGAATTTACAGCTTCAGTTGGAGATGTTTATCATCGTGATAGTGTAGATCCAAAAGCTTTATTAGAACAAGGATTAGCTGAAACTGGATTAACTGTTGATGAATTAAAATTCACAATGATCGCTGATGATACTGATTCAGCTAAAACTTATGCTGCTTTCGTTCAAGAACAAGTTAAATCTAAATTAGGTGTAAATATTGAAGTTAAAGCAGAAACTTATAAAGCACGTATTAATGATATGAACAATCATAACTTTGATATCGTATTCGCTGGATGGGGACCTGATTATAACGACCCAATGACTTTCTTAGATTTATTTGTTACTGGAGCTGGAAATAACTCTGGATTATATAGCAATCCAACTTATGATAGTTTAGTAGAACAAGCAAATGCAGAAGCTGATCAAACTAGACGTAATGAATTAATGGTTCAAATCGAACAAATTCTAGCTCAAGATTGCCCAATCGGTTATGTATATAATAGAAAGAAAAGTTATATTACTTCTGAAAGAGTAAAAGGATTAGTACGTACTGCATTCTCTGATATTGATGCAAGACATGCTAGTGTAAAATAATTAATTGATTAAAGTTTGTGTGCAAAATTGTTTAAGTGGGCTGTATGTATCCATACAGCCCGCATATGTTTATTACTTAAATTTTTAAAGGATGTGAATTTATGGCGAAATATATAGCTAAAAGAATTTTTTACGCACTAATTACAATCTTTGTATTAATTTCCCTAACCTTTTTAATGATGCATTTATTACCGGGTGAACCATTTTTAGGTGATAAAGCGATGTCTGAAGCCACAAAGCAAGCAATGCGTGTAAAATATGGCTTAGATCAGCCGGTATTAACGCAATATATTAACTATATTGGTAGTGTATTACATGGTGATTTAGGAACTTCTATTACTTCAAATCGTCCTGTAGCTACAATTATTATGGAATCATTCCCAATTTCATTTGATTTAGGTGTTCGTGCTATTATTTTAGCAGTTGTATTTGGAATTGGTTTGGGATCATTAGCTGCAATCAAACGCGGTAGAAAAGCTGATACATTTGCTATGTTAGTTGCAGTTATTGGTGTTTCTGTACCAAGTTTCATTATTGCTGCCTTATTGCAATTCTTTATTGCTTTAAAATTAGGTCAATCTTTGGGAACGTACATATTCCCAGTCAGTGGCTGGACAACGTTTGCTTCTAAGATTTTACCACCGATTGCCTTATCATTTGGTTCAATGGCAACTATTTCACGATTAATGCGTACAAGTATGTTAGATGTTTTAAGTTCGGATTATATTAAAACAGCTAAAGCAAAAGGATTATCACAAAAATTAATTGTTTGGCGTCATGCTATTCGTAATGCTGTTATGCCAGTTATCACTGTATTAGGACCAATTACTGCTAGTGTATTAACAGGGGCTTTTGTTGTTGAAAAAGTCTTTGTAATTCCTGGCTTAGGACAATTCTTTGTTAACTGTGTAACTCAATTAGATTATCCGATGATTTGTGGTAGTACAATTTTCTATGGCGTATTTTTAATTATTGCAACATTAATTGTTGATATCTTATACGGTGTAATCGACCCAAGAATCAAAATTCAAGGAGGTAAGAAATAATGGATATGAAAAAAAATCAAGATTTAATTGATGAAAATATTGCAGCCGATGAATTTGAATGGGTTGGTCAAGATAAAGATGCAATGAATGCAATCTCTCGTGAAAGTATTAGTTTCTGGAAAGATTCATTGAGACGTTTAAAGCAAACAAAATCTGCATTAGTGTTTTTAACTATCTTAATCATTATTACTTTGTGTGCAATTTTTATTCCAATGTTCTATCCAATTGAACAATCAGTTCAACATTATGATTGTATGAATTTAGGGATGTTTTCTTCTTGTAACGAAGGTGGATTTATGCATATCTTTGGTACTGATTCATTAGGTAGAGATATCTTTATTCGTATTTGGGAAGGAGGACGTGTTTCTCTTACAATTGCCTATTCTGCAATCGCTATTGACTGTGTAGTTGGTGTTATCTATGGTGGTATTGCTGGATACTTTGGTGGTATGGTTGATAATGTTATGATGCGTATCGTTGAAATCGTAACTGGTATTCCATATATCTTAGTTGTTATCTTGTTTATGATGGTTATGTCTCCAGGTATTGGAACATTAATTATCGCTTATGCTATTACTGGTTGGGTTAGTATGGCTCGTCTGGTTCGTGGACAAGTTATTCAATTAAAAGAACAAGAATTTGTTGTTGCTTCACAAACCATGGGTGCTTCAACAAAAAGAATTATTTTGAAACATTTAGTACCTAATTTACTTTCTATTATTATTATTCAATTAACATTAGAGATTCCTTCTGCAATCTTTACAGAAGCATTCTTGTCATTTATTGGTTTAGGTGTACCTATTCCAAATTCATCTTGGGGTACTCTTGCAAACGATGGTATTCAAGTATTTAGAAATTATCCAACACAATTGCTTATCCCAGCATTCTTTATTAGTATTACAATGTTAAGTTTCAACTTATTAGGGGATAAATTAAGAGATGCATTTGACCCTAAATTAAGGAGGTAATTAAATGGCTAAAAATGTTTTAAATATAAAAGATTTATATGTATCATTTGATACATATGCAGGTGAAGTCCAAGCAGTGCGTGGGGTTTCTTACCATGTTGATGAAGGAGAAGTTTTAGGAGTAGTAGGTGAATCAGGATGTGGTAAATCAGTAACTGCTCAAACTATTATGAAATTAAATCCAATGCCACCTGCAAAAATCAAATCTGGAGAAATTACTCTAGATGGTATTGATATTATCGCTACATCTGAAGATAAGATGCAAGAAATTCGTGGTAAGGAAGTTAGTATGATTTTCCAAGACCCAATGACATGTTTGAATCCAACAATGAAAGTTGGTCGTCAAATTACCGAAGCAATTAAGCATCACCAAAAATTATCTAAAGAAGAAGCTGAAAAAAGATCAATTGAAATGTTGAAATTAGTGCAAATTCCAAACCCAGAAGAAAGAGCACAACAATATCCTCATGAGTTTTCAGGAGGAATGAGACAAAGAGCGATGATCGCGATGGCTTTATCTTGTAATCCAAAATTATTGATTGCCGATGAACCAACAACAGCGTTAGACGTTACAATCCAAGCGCAAATTATTGATTTATTAGGTGATATTCGTAAAAAAACTGGTACAGCAATTATTTTGATTACTCATGACTTAGGAGTTGTAGCTTCATTAGTTGATCGTGTTGCTGTTATGTATGCTGGTAAAATCGTTGAGACTGCAAAAGTAAATGATATCTTTAAAAATGCAGCTCATCCATATACAAAAGCACTTTTAAGTAGTTTACCTTCTCATGATACTTCAAAAGAAGATAAATTAACATCTATTCCAGGAACACCACCTGATTTGATCAAACCTCCAGTTGGTTGTGGTTTTGCAAGCAGATGTGAAAAATGTATGAAAATTTGTAAAGCAAAACAACCACCTGTATTTGATTTAGGTGATGGTCACAGTGCATCTTGCTGGTTATTACATAAAGATTGCCCTCAAGGAGGTAATAAATAATGGCAGATAATATTTTAGTTAAAGTAGATAATGTTTCTAAACATTTCCATACTGCTGGTGGAGTAGTAAAAGCTGTTAATAATGTTTCTTTTGAAATCGCTAAAGGTGAAACAGTAGGTTTAGTAGGTGAATCAGGATGTGGTAAGTCAACTTTAGGACGTACTCTTATGGGAATCTATCAACCAACTGAAGGTAAAATTTATTTTAATAACGAAGAAATTAATATTAAAAAAGCTAAAGATCGTTATAAATACGCTAAAAAAGCTCAAATGATCTTTCAAGATCCATATGCTTCATTAAATCCACGTATGACAGTAGGAAGTATTATTTCTGAAGGTATGGAAATTCACAACATGTATACTCCAGAAAAGAGAAAAGAACGTGTTGGTGAATTATTAGACTTAGTTGGGTTAAATAAAGAATATGCTAACCGTTTCCCACATGAATTCTCAGGTGGACAACGTCAAAGAATTGGAATTGCTCGTGCTCTTGCAATTGAACCAGAGTTTTTAATCTGTGATGAACCAATTTCAGCATTAGATGTTTCAATTCAATCACAAATCATTAACTTGTTAATTGATTTACAAAAAAGATTAGGATTAACATATTTATTTATTGCCCACGATTTGGACATTGTAAGATATATTTCTGATCGTATTGTTGTAATGTATCTTGGACATGTTGTGGAAATTGGTGAAAGTAATGAAGTTTATTCAAATGCATTGCACCCATATTCACAAGCATTATTATCAGCAGTACCTATTCCAGATCCAGAATTAGAACGTGAAAAGAAAAGAATTATCCTTGAAGGTGATATTCCAAGTCCAATTAATTTACCTAAAGGATGTCCTTTTGCAGGTCGTTGTCATTATGCAAAACCTGAATGTAGTGAATCTATGCCTGAATTAAAAGAAGTTTCTGCTGGTCATTTTGTGGCTTGTCATAACATAAATAAATAAGATATTGTTTTTAAATAAGCAATATCTTTTTTTTTGCAAAAAAAGCAGCGAACTGCTTTTAATGATTATTATTTACTATTTTTAATAAATGATTAAATAGTTGTTTAGAGTTTTTGTATTTTGGTGAGATTATCATATTTAACTTACCATCTAAAAATTTATTGCTTTCATGATCTTTTTCACGAATATCTAAACAGACTAATTGTTTTTTTTGCTTTAATAAAGTTGCTTTTTTAATGATACGGACATTAACTCCTTCAAGATAACGATCACTATTTAATACTTTTTCATAAGCCTGTTTTTCATTCAAAAAGTCACCAAGATATTCATTTTCATCAAAATACCGTTTTAACATCGGACCAGCAATTGGTTCTTGATTTTCATTGTAGACAAGATAAAAGTTACCATTAGTATCTTCAACAAATACAAATAAATAAGCTAGAAAATCATATTTATTATGATTTAAAATAAAATATGTTATTGCTATAACAAATAAAAAAGCAATCAAATAACTAACTATATATGGAAATGGAGCAAATAACATCAATAAAGTAAGTAAAATAATTGTTAAAGCGACGATAATAATTATATGAGGAATTTTAATACCAGACATAATATTTGGCTCATCATATAGCCTTAAATCATAAGTGTAAATTTCTTCTATTTCAACAGGTGATTTTTCTAAATAATATAATGATTTCATATAATACTCCCTTTACTATTTTTATATAAAGTATATACTTTTAGACTATTTTTCGCAACTAACATTTTAATATCTTTCGAAGTTTAATTTAGTTTATATTCTATTTATTTTAGTGTATAATGATGTCCTGTACTTGGATTGTAAAATAAAAGGAGTGAATTAGATGGCAAAATATTATGCAGTAAAAAAAGGACACAAACCTGGTATTTATACTAGCTGGGATGAGTGTAAAAAACAGGTAGAAAAGTTTAGTGGAGCTGTTTATAAGTCTTTTACATCATTAGAGGATGCTAAAAACTTTATCAAATTAGAGGAAGAAAAAATAGTTGATTATAGCTTGATTGCTTATGTTGATGGTAGCTATAATATTAAAACTAAAGAATATGGATTCGGCTGTATTTTAATTGAAGGACAAAAAGTCATTAAGGAATTATCAGGAAAAGGAGATAAAGAAGCTTTAGTATCAATGCGTAATGTTGCCGGTGAAATTTTAGGTAGTTTAGCTGCGATGAAATTTGCTTTAGAAAATGGCTATCCAGGAGTTTGTATATATTATGATTATGAAGGAATCGAAAAATGGGCTAATGGACTTTGGCGTGCTAATAAGATTGGAACACAGAATTATCAAAAACTAGTCAATGAATATCGAAAAAAAATCAATATTTCATTTATAAAGGTATTAGCTCATAGTGGTGACTTTTTTAATGAACGTGCTGATAAATTAGCTAAAAAGGCGGTGGGAATCAATGGCTAAAAAAATTAAGTTGACTAAAAGAAAAAAACGCTATTTAGCTAAAAGCTGGTTAGGGCTATTAGTTTTAGCAATTATTGCGGGTTATAATTTTTATCAAGATCATAAAACAATTAAGCCTGGAGAACGCTTCGAAGTTACTTTAAATGAATGTATTGATGGTGATACAGCCTGGTTTGATGTTGATGGCAAAAATACTAAGGTTCGTTTTTTATACATCGATACCCCTGAATCTACTAATCAGATTGAAGCTTATGGAAAAGAGGCGAGTGAATATACTAAAAATGAATTAACTACTGCTAAAACTATTGAGTTAGAATTAAACAATGATGGTGATCAAACTGATAAGTATGATCGATTGTTGGCATGGGTTTTTGTTGATGGTGAATTATTACAAGAAAAACTAGCTCGTGAAGGTTTAGTGGAAAAATTTTATGACTACGGTTATGATTATACCTATAAACAAAAAATAATTGCTGCTGATAATCAGGCTAAAGAGGAACATTTAGGAATTTATAATAAATAAAAAGAACTGAAATAATTAACAGTTCTTTTTATTATTTTTTATTTTTCTTTTTTGCTCTTCTATTGCAAAAATAGGCAATACCAATAGTAATTACAGCAACAATTGGTAAGATCCAAAGGAAATTTGAATTAATATAACGATAATCTCCTGACCAGATTGAAGTCCATTCACCAATCTTTTTAATTAAAATGGCAATTGCATAAGAAGTTGTAACTACTTGTACTGCTCCAACAATAAACTTAATTATTTTTGGGAATACTTCTGCAAATAGAATTAGTGAGATAATACATACTGCACTAATAAAACAGTTTATTACAAAATACATAGCGATTCTCCTTTTATAAGTACCTAAATAAAATACCATAAAATGATAAGAAATGCAATATCAACTACATATTATCAAATAAATATGCTAAGATATAATCATTAGGGGGTTATTAATCGTGAAACTATTAACAATTTGTATTCCTTGTTATAATGCAATAAATTATATGCATAAAGCATTAGGATCTTGTTTATTATTAAAAGATGAATTAGAGGTCATTGTTATTGATAAAAATTCAACTGATGATACATATCTAGCAGCATTAGAGTACCAAAGAGACTATCCAGATACATTTAAAGTAATTAAAAATACAAATAATGAAGATGATATAAAATTAGCTTACCAGCATGCTACTGGTTTATATTTTAAATTATTGAATAGTTATGACTGGCTTGATCGCGCCTCATTAGTTAGAGTTATTGAAACTATCAATGATGTTATCCGAGTTCAAGCTAATTTAGATGTAATTGTGACGGATTATTGTTATCATTATGGCAAGAAACCACAAAAAGTTAATTACCATAAATTATTGCCAACAGATAAGATATTTGGCTGGCATGAAATTAAACGTTTTAAAAAGAATCAATATTTATTAAGTCCAGCTTTAATTTTAAAAACACAAATAGTAAAAAACATTATTGATCATTTTTCAATGGACACTAGTTTCCATATGGAAATGTTAGCTTATGCACCACTTCCATATATTAGATCTTTTTGTTATATCGATATGCCACTATATTGTTTCGGTAGAGATCCTTTTAGATGGGTTAAAAATAATTCTTTAAAAAGTGATGAATTGTTGAAGGTAGCTCGATTATACTATGATTATTTTGATATTTATAGTTTACGTTCACGTAAACAACGTAATTATATGATTAAATATCTGGCGATGGTTAGTTTAGTAGTTTCTATTTTGTTATGTAAAGAAAACAGTGAGGAAAGTATGCAGGCTAGAGAAGATATGTGGAATTATTTAAAATATACTAATGCTCGCTTGTATAATGATTTAAAAGGTACTTTATATGGTAAGTTATCAATTGTTGATGGACAGCTTCCAAATAAGGTTATTAGCAAAGGTTATGAGCTTATCGCTAAGGTTTATGGGCGCTAATTGTATACATATTTATGATTTTACCTTTATAATTTAGGGAATAGCTAAATATAGATAAAAAAATTAGATTTTTTCAATATTTATGTTGACATTTTTTAAATGATAGATATAATCTATGTATAAATCAGAAATGGTTTATAGGTAGGGGAAGAAAGATACACACTATAATAGTATCTAATAATCATAGACAGAACTCATGGGGGATGGGCTCTGTTTTATTTTTGCCTAAAAGAAATGTATTTTAAAACATAAATATATACTATATTAGTTGCAATATTTTAAAAATATCAGTATAGTAACTAGAAGGAGTGAAAATTATGAAGAATAAAAGTTTGATAAAAAAGGTTATTGAAACTGATCCAGCTGCTCGATATGCCTTGAATGTAATCATTAATTATCCAGGAGTCCATGCGATGTTTTGTTATCGTATTAATCATTTTCTGTGGACTAAATTGCATTTAAAACTATTAGCTCGCTTATTAAGTCAGGTTGCTAGATTCTTAACAGGAATTGAAATTCATCCAGGAGCAACAATTGGAAAACGGTTATTTATTGATCATGGTATGGGAGTTGTAATTGGTGAAACAACGATTATTGGTGATGATTGTGTTTTATATCAAGGGGTAACTTTAGGTGGAGTAGGTACTGGTGAACATAAAGTAAAGCGTCATCCAACATTATTGAATAATGTTATGGTATCAGCAGGTGCTAAGGTTATTGGTGATGTAACAGTTGGTAATAATTCTATTGTTGGGGCACAGACAGTTGTTTTAAAAGATGTTCCTGATAATTGTACGGTTGTTGGTGTTCCAGCGTTTATAGTTAAAGAAAATGGTATCAAAGTTAAAAAAGAATTATAGACGTTATCTATTTTTAATACCATTAGTTTTATTTATCGCTGATTATTTATTGATCGTTAATGGCTGGATGAAAATAATTGATCAGTTTGTTTTTGAATCATTGCGTTTTTTTGCTAGTGATCAATTAAAAGAAATTTTTAAAATTATCACCAACTTAGGTAGCTTTTGGGGAATTTTAATTGTAATCTTCTTAGTTTTTTTGGTTAATAGAAAAGTAAGTTATATTTGTTTAGGTGCTTCGATAATCCAAACATCTTTAAACAGAGTGATTAAAGCAATTGTTAGACGCCCTAGACCAAATGTAGATGTTTTTATTAGAGAGAGTAATTTTAGTTTTCCTAGTGGACATGCTATGGCTATTACGTGTTTGTATGGTTTATTAATATATTATTTATATAAAAGTGAAATAAGATATCGAAAATTATTAATAGTCATTTGTGTTTTAATAATTGTTTTAGTATCATTAAGCAGAGTATATTTAGGAGTACATTATTTTAGTGATATTATTGGTGGTATTTTGTTATCATCAAGTTTAGTTTTATATATTAGTGATATTCCCTCTTGTCAGGCATAAGGTTATGATAAGAGGTTTTTTATGTTTTAATATCTAGAACAAAATGAAGAAATGTCTAAAAAAATGTGATATAATATTACTACTGATTTAAGGAGAAAGGTTAGCGATGCAAAAATTTAATTTAAAACAATATAGTAGTTTTTTAATACTAGGTATTCTTTTTATAGTTTTATTTAAGGTGTTTGATCCGTCATGGTTTTCAACTATCTTAAATGCTTTTTATCCAGTAATTATTGGAGCTGTACTTGCTTATTTTTTAGATCCAATAGTTAAAATAATTGCACGCTTATTAAATAAAAGCCAAAATAGTTTTTTGATAAAACATCAACGAGTAATCAGTGTTTTAATTGTATTTATTGGGTTAATTTTGTTGTTGATACTATTATTAAACTGGCTGATTCCTACTATGATGGGTTATGTAGTGGAGTTAATTAGTAATATTGATACATATGTTCTAAATTTTGAAAATACGATTAGAAGCACTTTTGAAGATGAAAAAGTAGTTAATTTTATTATAATGGCTGCTGATAAATTTGGTGATTCGATAAAAGTATTATCAACTAATGATTATATAGAAATGATTGCTTTTGCTGGTAAAACAGGTAGTACGTTATTAACAATATTAATGGGTTTGATTTTTTGTCCATATATTTTAGTAGAAACAAAGAAATTATTAAATATTTTTGATCGCTTGATGTTATGTTTTATTAGTGAACGGAAACTAGCATTAATTCATGAATATGCTTATAAATCGCATCAGATTTTTGGTAGTTTTGTTTATGGAAAGTTTATTGATTCATTAATTATTGGAATAATTGCTTTAATTGGATTTGGATTAATGGATTTACCGTTCTTTCCATTATTGGCTTTTGTAATTTTCATAACTAATATTATTCCATATTTTGGACCGTTTATCGGGGGAATTCCAGTTACATTTGTTGTATTTTTAATCGATGGTTTAATGACTGGAATTGCAACAGGATTATTCATCTTTGTTTTACAACAATTTGACGGTTTATTACTTGGTCCTTATATATTAGGTGATACGGTTGGTATTTCTCCATTTTGGATTATTACTTCAATAACTGTTTTTGGTAGTTTATTTGGTTTTTTTGGAATGTTTTTGGGAGTACCAATGATTTGTGTAATTAGAATGTTTTTTGATGATTTTGTAGCTTATCGAAAAAAGAAAAAAGCTACTTAACCTTTGCATTAGCAAAGGTTATTTTTGTATAAAAAAAGCGAGATTAATTCTCGCTTAATTTTTCAATAGCTGCAATTTGAACGCAGATTGATAATAACAAAGCTGCTTTAGTTAATTCATCTACCGAAGGATATGATGGAGCAATACGAATGTTACTATCTTGAGGATCTTTACCATAAGGGAAAGTTGCTCCAATAGTTGTTAAAGTAACCCCAGCTTCTTTACATAATTCACCAACTCTTTTTGCACATCCTGGCATAACATCTAAACTAATGAAATAACCACCATTAGGTGTTGTCCATTTAGCTACTTCTTTTCCTGCTAATTCTTTTGTTAGAGAATCAATAACGCAGTCAAATTTAGGTTTTAGAATTTCAGCATGTTTTTGCATGTGTTTTTTTAATGTCGGAATATCTTTAAAGAATACTAAATGACGTAACTGATTCATTTTATCTTGAGAAATAGATTGAATAGTTAAACGTTTCTTTATATCAGCAATATTGTTATCACTAGCAACAATACATGATACCCCAGAACCAGCAAAAGTAATTTTTGAAGTTGATGCTACCATGATTACTAAATCTTCATTATTATATTTTGGTAATTCATCAAAAATATTTAATAGCTGATCACCTGGTTGAGATAAATCATGAACATAATAAGCATTATCATAAATAATTCTAAAATCTTTGGCAGCAGGTTTTAATGCTGCTAACCCTTTAACAATTTCATCACTATATGTAGTTCCAGTTGGATTTGAATATTTTGGTACACAGAACATTCCTTTTACATGATCGTCTTTTATATATTCTCTAATTACATCTAAATCAGGGCCATCTTCATTCATTGGAACAGTTATCATTTCAATACCAAAATACTCTAAAAAAGCAAAGTGACGATCATAACCTGGAGCGGGACATAAAAATTTAACATGATCTAGTTTTGACCATGGTGTATTTCCTAAAACTCCTGATAACATTGCTTGAGTTAAATAGTCAAACATCAATGTTAAACTAGATGTTCCACCAATAAGTACATTATCAACATTTACTGATAATAATTCAGCAAAGAATTTTCTTAAATCCATTAATCCTTCTAAACCACCATAATTTCTACAATCAACACCATTGCTTAGGTATTCATGGCAATTTAATAATTCCATTGATAAATCAAGCTGTTTACTAGAAGGTTTCCCTCTTGACATATCAAGGTTTAAATGTTGTTGTTTAAATTCATTATATTTTTGATCTAATTCAATTTTAGTTGCTGCTAATTCTTCTTTAGTCATTTCTATAAATGCTTTCATGATATTCTCCTTTCTTCTCTATATAAGTCTAATGTATTGTACCTATTATATGGCAAATTTTCAAGATTTATAATTGAATTTAAGCTAAAATATTTATTATTTTTTTTAGAAATATTGACTTAAAGTTAACTATAAGTATTAAAATTATTTTATAGTAAAGTTGGAGGTTCAAAATGGAAACAAAAATATTGGGTAAGGATTTTAAAGTATCAGCAACTGGTCTTGGCTGTATGGGAATGACTCATGGTTTTGGAGATGCTTCTAATCAAAAAGAAATGATCGAAGTAATTAGAAAAGCTTATCAAGAAGGAATTACAATGTTTGATACAGCAGAATGTTTGATAGCCAAGGTAATAAATTATATAACGAAGATTTATTAGGAGAAGCTTTAAGTATCTATCCTCGTGATAGTTATCAAATAGCAACAAAATGCGGTATAAAGGTTGTTAACGGTCAACAGGTCTTAGATGCCCGTCCAGAAGTAATTAGAGATTCTTTAGCAAATTCATTGAAAAGATTAAAAACAGAATATGTTGATTTATATTATTTGCATCGTGTTGATCCTAATACCCCAATTGAAGTTGTTGCTAAGACAATGAAAGAATTAATGGCTGAAGGTAAGATTAAACATTGGGGATTAAGTGAAGCTGGAAACGAAACAATTAAAAAAGCACATGCAATTTGTCCATTAACAGTTGTTGAAAGTGAATATTCGATGATGTTTAGAGACCCTGAAAGAAATGGTTTATTAAAAACATTAGAAGAATTAAACATCGGTTTTGTTCCTTTTGCTCCATTAGGAAAAGGATTTTTAACAGGTACAGTTGATGTTAATCAAAGATTCCCAGCTAACGATACTCGTAGTAAACAGCCAAGATTCAAACCAGAAAATATGAAGGCAAACCAGGTTTTACTTGATTTGATAAAATCTATTGCTGCTAAGAAAAATGCTACACCAGCTCAAATTGCTTTAGCATGGGTGATGGCAAAGGCACCATGGATCGTACCTATTCCTGGTAGTCGTAAATTAAGTCGAATCAAAGAAAATATCGAAGCTACTAATATAAAATTAACAGCACAGGAATTAATGGAAATTAATGAAATGTTAGATAAGATGGAACTAAAAGCTGAGCGCTGGGATCTTGATTCACCAAATGCTAAAAGAGTAGGTAAATAATTATAATCTTTAAATTGCTCACTATTTAAAAGTGTTTTATAATATATTTATGAGGTGAGTTTAATGACAATTGCAGAAGTAAGCAAGAAATTTGATATAAGTTCGACAACATTAAGATATTATGAAAAAATTGGTTTAATGAATCCTGTTTCTAAAAATGCTAGTGGACATCGTGATTATCAAGAGGCTGATTTCCGTCGGATTAATTTTATCAAATGTATGCGAAAAGCGGGAATGACAATAGAACAGATAAAGTTATATGTCGATTTATTTAATGAGGGTGAGCATACTATTGCTAGACGTAAAGAAATAATGATTGAACAGCTTGGTAATTTAGAAGCACAAGTAAGTGAATTAGAAAATATAATTGCTTATTTAAAACATAAAATTGATAATTATGAAAATACATTAGTAAAACGTGAGATGGAACAACGTCATAAACAAGCAGTTGCAAAATAACAAAAATCTCGTAGATTAAAATAGTTCTACGAGATTTTATATGTTATAATGAAATAAGTAAAGATAAACAACTTAATATTTAGTTGTTTTTAATGGAGGGTCGAAAATGGGAATAAATCTAATTATTGGAATCGTTATTGTTGTTGTTTTATTAATTATATTAATAATATTTTTAAGAAAAAGATCACATCGACCAAAATATTATGTATTATTAGTTAGTTTTGATGATGGATATTACGTTGATTTATCTAATGATGAACGTTTTAAAAAAATGGCTCGCTTTGAAAAAGATAAAGATGGATTTATTGCCGAAACTAATTTAAATGAAGTACAACTAAAAAAAGAAATTGGTCATATCTTAGAAATGGATTTAGCGAAAATTCATGTTATAGTAAAAAGATGGTGGTTAAATCGTAATTATGACGATTTTATTTAAGCGTGGTAGTTGCCATGCTTTTTATATTATAAATTTGTTTATATAATAAATTTTAAAATAAACGTGTTTGATAAGGAGGATAGCATTAATGGAAATTCGGGTCTTAGAGTATTTTTTAGCGATTGCCAGAGAAGAAACTATATCAGGAGCTGCAAAAGCATTGCATATTACACAACCAACTTTATCGAGACAAATGAAAGATTTGGAAGATGAAATTGGTAAGCAATTATTTATTAGAAGTAATAAAAAAATAACATTGACAGATGAAGGAATTTTACTTAGACAAAGAGCTGAAGAAATTGTTAGTTTGATAAATAAAACTGAACAAGAATTAATAACAATGGATTCAGTTTTAAGCGGTAATATTTATATTGGATCAGGTGAATGTCAAACATTAAGAATCATTACAAATGCAATGAAAAAAATGCAAAAATTACATCCTGGAGTAAAGTTTAATATACATAGTGGTAATGGTCCTGATATTATTGAAAAGATTGATAATGGTTTAATTGACTTTGGAATGATTACAAAACATCCTAAAATTTCTAATTACAATCATTTAGAAATGCCAATCAGACATCATTGGGGTGTACTAATGTTAAAAGATGATCCACTAGCACAACTTGAAACAATATCTTTTAATGATATTAAAGATAAACCACTGATTATTTCTAAAGAAACAAGTGAAAACTCTGAATTGGTAGAATGGTTTAATAATGATATCGATCACTTAAATATAATTTCTAAGTATAGTCTGTTATTTAATGCGACTTTGATGGTTGAAGATGGACTAGGATATGCGATTTGTTTTGATAATCTAGTCAATACTACTGGTAAAAGTAATTTATGTTTTCGACCATTAGAAGCTTCAATAGAAGTTACTTACTATTTTATTTGGAAAAAATATCAAGTTTTAAATAAAGTTTCTCAATGTTTTTTAGATATTGTAAAAAAGACAATTGATGAATATGGTAATTTAGATATTAAAGGTAAATAATGCAAAAACTAGTATATGCTTATAAAGCATATGCTTATTTTTATTATAGGTATTTGATATTAAGAATATGCAAAGTTAAAATAATAATTAAGGAGGGCTGGTGTGATGAAAAATCAATTAGATGAAAATGAAATAAAGTCTTGTTTATTAGAAATTGGGTGTAAACAGGTTGAAGATGTTATTGAAAATTTAAAGAATGATAATTTAAAAAATGCTATTCATCTTTTAAAAATTGAAAGATGTCATTTATTGGAAAAATTACATCATGAACAAAAGAAAATTGATTGTTTAGATTATTTAATTTATAGCCTGAAGGATAATAATCAAAAATAAGGAGAAAGACAAAATGGAAGATAATTTGGTTATTAAAGAAATAACAGTTGAAAATTTAATAGAGCCAATTGGAATTGATAGTTACAAGCCACGTTTTGCATGGAAACTAGAAAGTTTTGAAAGTAATGTTTTTCAAAAAGCCTATCAAATTCAAATATTTGATGAAAATAAATTAGTGATTGATACCGGAAAAGTTGAAAGTAATAGTAGTATTGAAAATATTGTAAAAGGATTTATTCCTAAACCAATGGTTAGATATATAATTAAACTTAATGTTTGGGATAACTATGATCATAAAGCTTATTATGAAACTTATTTTGAAACTGGGCGTTTAAATATACCGTTTGAAGCTAGCTGGATTGAACCAGAACAGGAACCAACACCTTAAAGTTTGGAAGGAAAACAGATGGACCGGGAATCTGTTGCTTCTAATACAAATTTAGATAGAGAAAGAGATTTTGCTGAATTTAGACCATCTAAATATATTCGAATCCCTTTTGAATCAAAAAAAGCAATTAAAAAGGCACGTGTATATATGACAGCACATGGTATTTATCAGTTTTATGTTAATGGAGTGCGCTATGATAATAGAGAATTTGCACCAGAAAATACATCTTATCATAAATTATTACAATATCAAACTTATGACATTACTCCATTATTACAAATGGGTAAAAATGTTTTTGGTATTATTATAGGTGATGGCTGGTGATGTGGTCGAGTAGGAACAACAGGTGATAGTTGTCAATATGGAAATAAACTAGGATTATTATTTGAAAGTGTTATTACCTATCATGATGGTTCTAAACAAATTATTACTGGTAGTCAAGGGAAATCAATGAGCGGTCCAATTATTTTTTCAGATTTATTTGTAGGCGAAAAATATGATGCTCGAAAAGAGTTATCTGGCTGGTTAAAAACAGATTATGATGATAGTAACTGGGATGAAGTTAAAGAAGTTGATTATCCAATTGATAATTTAGTTGGCCAAAGTAGTGAGCCAGTACGGATAATTAATAGTTTTAAGCCAAAAAGAATTATTAAAACACCAGCTAACGAAACAGTTATTGATGCTGGTAAAATTGTTGCTGGATTTGTTGAATTTTCATTAACTGCTAAAGCTGGAATTGAAATTAAACTAGAACATTCAGAAGTTTTGGATACTAATGGAAATTACTATAATAATATTTTAGGTACTAATAAAGAACAGACTGATATTTATATTACTAAAGATGGTTTTCAAACGTTTCGACCTCATTATACTTATCATGGTTTCCGTTATATTCGAATTACTAACTGGCCACAAACAATATCCCTTGATGATTTTAAAATTAATGTAATAAGTAGTGATATGGAATCAATTAGTTCTTTTAAAACTAATAATCAATTAATAAATCAATTACAACATAATATTGTATCTAGTCAAGTAGCTAATTCAATTTCAATTCCAACCGATTGTCCTCAGCGTGAAAAAGCTGGCTGGACTGGAGATATCATGGCTTATGCTCCAACAATGTGTTTTAATTCTAATGCTCACTCTTTTTTAAGAAGCTGGATGAATAATGTTCGTGTTGATCAGTTAAAAAATGGAGAAATCCCCGTAGTTGTTCCTTATTTGAAAGCTTATGAAATTTTTATTAAAGGAATGACTGGTTTTGAAACTAGCTGTGGCTGGGGTGATGCTGTTTTAACAGTGCCATATGCCATTTATGAGGCTTATGGTGATAAACAGGTTTTAATTGATAATTATGATGCTATGAAAAAATGGATGAATTATATTGAAGAGCGAATGCATAATCATCATCCTAAAGATTATGATACTTATGATCAGGCTAGAAAGAAACGTAGTTATTATTTATGGAATACTGATTTTCATTTTGGTGATTGGCTAATACCAAGTCTAGTTTTAAATAATCCTGATGGTGGAGCAATGATGGATACTGCATATGCAACAATGGAAATTGTTGCACCAGCCTATGCTGCTTTTAGTTGTCAATACATGGCTAAAATTGCAACTATTTTAAAAAAAGAAGATGATAGTCAAAAATACAAGCAATTATATGATAAAATTCGCCAGGCTTTTATTGAAGAATATGTTCATGAAGATGGTACTATTGATGCTGATTTTCAAGGAATATATGTTATTGCTTTAAAAAATAATTTAGTTAGTGAAACAGTGCGTCCTAAAATGGTTGAACATTTATGTAAATTAATAAAAGATAATAATAATTGTTTAGATACTGGTTTTTTAAGTGTGTTATTTTTAATGGATGTATTGTGCGAAAACGGAAAACGTGATGTTGCTTATCAATTGTTATTTCAAACAAAATGTCCAAGCTGGTTATACATGGTAGAACATGGAGCTACATCAATATGGGAAAGCTGGGGTGCTGTTGGTGAAGATGGAACAGTAAGTACCTATAGTTATAACCATTATGCTTTTGGCTGCATTGGTGACTGGATGTATAGAGAATTAGGAGGATTACAAATAATTGAACCAAGTTATAAAAAATTCAAAGTTGCACCAGCACTTGATTGTGGTTTGGAATTTGTATCGATTCAAGAAAACAGTCCTTATGGAAAGATTAAAGTTGATTGGCAACGAATTAAAAACCAGATAATTGTTCATGTAACAGTTCCAGTTAATACTACAGCTGATATTGTTTTATCAAATTTTGTTAAAAAAGATGTTGGCAGTGGAAATTATACATTTGTAATTACAATTTAATATGTTTAAGTTTATCTTATATTAAAAAGTACTGTTATAAAATGCAGTGCTTTTTATATATAAGATAAAGTTAATTTGGATCTGTTGTTATTGACTTAAGATTAGAAAAAATGGGTAATATATTTTATGGAGGCGAAATTTTTATAGTGATTAATAAAGTCAAGCTTTTTTTAGGTGCTCAAGACATAAGAGGATTACCTTTATCTACTAAAGAATTATATATAATAATTGCAACAGGTTTTTGTTATAGCGTTATCGAAGATCAAAATAGTCAGCAGTATTACATTAATAATAAATATATTGATTTTGAGTCTGAAAATTAAATTCAGGCTTTTTTAATAAATTAAAAAATACCCAACTTTTATTAGTTGAGTATTCTATCTATTATTAACAATAAATCTAAGTAATCTTTCTACCTAATTTAAAATGCCTTAATAGCCAAACACAAACAAAGGATATAATAGCAATCGTTATTGTAAGCATAGGTATCGCAATCCATGCTGATAAATCAGCTGCTTGCATATGATTTTTATAAATATCTAAAAAGATAATATGGATTAGATATATCCCAAATGAACAACCGCTTAATAAATCAATAATTTTTTTTGTTTTTATACTAGGCGTTATTTTATACTTCGCAAGCCGCAATACAAAAAGGAAAAAGGCAGCACTAGCTAAGATAATTAATGGATTGCCATATTCTAATATTTCTTCATAGTGATCACCAATTGAATATGATATTGATGCAGTTAGAAATGCTGTAATTGCCATTGAACCTAAAAATGTAATTATTAAATTTTTTTGATTTATAGGTATGTGTTTTTTATATTTGTAAATATAATAACCGATAAAGAAATAATAAGAATATACTCGATCACCAATTAACGGTAAGTCATAATATGGCTTTAGTTCATCTAATGATAATATATAATTAAATATAACAGTGATTGTAATTATTATCAAAAATGCTCGTTCTGTTTTTAATGACATATGGCGACACATTATTTGAAAGAACGGTAATACTATATAAATTGGAATTATTGCATATAGATACCATAGATGCTCGGTTATTGGAAAATATAAAATTTCTCTAAATAACTGAGGTTCTTTTAAATAATAAATATTCCAAAAATAATAAATTATGCTCCATACGATAAAAGGAATGAGAAATCTTATAAGACGATGCCAATGTTTTTTTAATGGCTCATCCCTTCCTAGTAATAAAGCACCTGAAATCATGAAAAAGCATGGAACACTGACCCTAGCTAATGTATCAAGAATCAAAGAAAATATATACTCATTTTGAGGTATTTTATCAAATGCTCGACAGTAATAATTTGCTATATGAATTATAATAACCGATAGAAATGATATATTACGGATAATCTCTAGATTATAATCTTTTTCTTTCATTGTTCTTCATCACCTGTTCTTATTTAAAATATTTCTTTGTTGAAAAGAATTGTACGGTAGAATTTTACAAAAATTTTTATTATTAATAAAGTTTAAAGTTAAAATTTCTATAAATATTATATTACAAAATACAATGCTAGTCACTATGATGAATCATTCATCATGATTTGAAAATATATTATCTATAAAAAACTTTAGCTATTATAAAATGAAATAGTTAACTATAATAAATTTTACTGCCATGCTCAATTTTCAATAAAAACCCCGCACTAGAATACGGTATTTAGTCAATATTGAAGATAAGTATCACAAATTGTATTATGTAAATAACAAATACATTGAAAGATCCTAGGGCTTATACTCTAGGATTTTTTATATCTTTTTTAACAAGAGTTTTGTCTATTTTATGTTTGATGATAATAAATAAAATTATGCATGAGTTATGCACAACGATATTTTCAATAAAAAAAACCGCACTAGAATGCGGTATTTAGTCAATCTGGCATCCTCAGTAGGAATCGAACCTACAACTTAACCTCCGGAGGGTTACGTGATATCCATTTCACTATGAGGACATTACTAGACAAGTATAACACTAATATTGATAAAAATAAATAAATATATAAAAAATTATCTTAAATATTTAAGGATAAATTATATAATATTAATAGTTATAATTCATTAAATAAAAAAATTTTTAAAAGAATGAATGGATTTTTACTTACCAATCGTATTATTTATGAAGGCACAAGTTAATGTCTAAATAATCGAGGAGGGATATCAATGAAAAAAATAGTAGTTAGTATTTTAACAGTTGTGATAATGTTAACAGTTGGAGTAAAAATTCTAAAGGCAGATTCACCAGATACGTATACGCCTGAAAACGAAACTAAATATAGTTATGTTACTAGTAAAGAAGGTGTGAATAATTATATTAATAGTGGTTGTTTTCATGTTGATAGTGATAATAATGGGATTTGTGATGGCTGTGGTATATGTCAAAATAATGTAAGTACATCAAATAATGGCAATAATTGTGATATTTGTGGTAAGAGCAATTGTAATCATAAACATAATTCTTGTCATTACAGTGATTCAAATAGTGATGGTATTTGTGATAATCGGCATAGTCATCACCGACAACATAATAGACATCATTAATAAAAAGGATAGTTTTAATGCGAAGCGAACAAGAGGTAAATAGAGTAATTGAGTTATATGGCGATACTGTTCGACGATTATGTATGATTTATTTGAAAAATTATGCGGATACCGAAGATATATTTCAAAATGTTTTTTTGAAATATGCTACAAGTTCAATAAAGTTTGAAAACGATGAACATGAAAAAGCGTGGTTTATTCGAGTTACAATTAATAAATGTAAAGATTTACTCAAAAGTTTTTTTAGAAATCGCACAGTATCATTGGATGATATAGTTGAAAAGCCTGAAGCGATACCATCAGAATATAGAGAAGTTTTAGAAGCTGTTCTTTCGCTTCCTCAAAAGTATCGCAATGTTGTTTATTTACATTATTATGAAGGCTATAGTGCACCACAGATTAGTCATATTTTAGGTAAAAATGTAAATACTGTTTATACGCTCCTAACTCGTTCTAAAAAAATGCTTCGAGAAAAATTAGGAGGTGATGAGTATGAATGAAAAAATTAAAAAGGCTTTTGATCAGATTCAAGCTGAAGATGAACTAAAAAATAAGACTAAGGATTTTATTTTAAATAAAACTAATGGTTACAATCAAAAACCTAAAAAGACTAGGTATTGGCGTTTAGTCCCAATTGCGATATGTGTGTTATTTGCTTTTTGGGGTGGTTATTGGCTTTATTTTACACCAACAGTAGAGATTAGTATGGATGTCAATCCATCAATTGAATTGAGTGTTAATCGCTTTGATAGAGTAATATCAGTAACAGGTTATAATGATGATGGTCAAGAATTAATAGAGTCATTGGATATAAAACATATGAATTATAATGATGCTATTGATAAGATATTAAATAGTCAGGATATTATAGAGCTTTTATCTAATAACGAAGTCATGACTATTTGTGTAATTGGCAAAGACGGTAAACAGTCAACTAGAATTTTTTCTAATATAGAATCATCTACAGCAAAAACAGAAAATACCTATTGTTATCATGCTCAAATGGAAGAAGTTGAAGAGGCTCATGATGTAGGTCTTTCATATGGTAAATATAAGGCATATTTAAAAATTAAAAGTTTAGATCCTGATATAACACTTGAACAGGTACAAGAGATGACGATGAAAGAAATACATGATCTAATTCATTCTTTATCAAATAATAATCAAAATGACACTGATGCTGACCAGCATGGACATCAAGGTAGTCATCATGGTCATCATGGACATAAATAGAAAACTAACAAGTTGCGATATGTAATTCATATCGCAATTTGTTTTATGGTGAATGTTTTTTAATTAATAAATATTGGCTAGGAAAATAAAATAACCACGAAAACTTACATAAAGAAGGAGGTAGTATTTTTAAGTAAGTTAAGGCAATAATAATATCACAACATAGTAAAAGAGTAATTACCATTAACATATTTGTGTTTTTACTTTTAATACAATAAATTAAATTAGTTAAACTAAAAAATAAATAAACTAATGCTAGACTAATAAGAGAATCAATAAAAATTATAATTAAAAATAACCATGGTAAATAACTTTGATAAGATAGTAATTTCATATATTGAATTTGCACTAAGATAAAAAAGATAATACCTAAAATATAATAATCTGTAAATAATAAAAGATAATCAGCAATAAGTGAAAAAAATACTGCTTTTAATATAAAAGAATTTTTTAAATAAAGAATGGAATAAATAAAGTTGTTTAATGTCGTAAACCATTTTATATAACTACTATTAATATTTAAAATATCAAAAAAGATAAATAATCCAAAAAGCATTAAATTAATAAATAACATCATGTCACCAAAATAATTATTAACGATTAAAACTATTATTAGTATCAAAAAATTAATAAATTTGTTAAAATATAGATACATTGGAGGTTAAAACATGAATCAAAAGCACATATTTATAATAAAGCCCAATCCTAATAACGTAAAAATAGAAACATTAATCGTAAAAAATATGCAGGGTTATCCCTATGAAATCAAATATACAAAATATCCTAAACACGCAAGTGCTATAGCAGCTAGTTATCAAGGCTGTCATCATCGTATTTATGCAGTTGGCGGTGATGGATTGATTCATGAAGTTGTTCAAGGTTTAGCAGGCAGTGATAATGAATTAGTAATTTTGCCAGCTGGTACTGGTAATGATTTTATTAGAATAATTGCCAATACCCGAGATTTAGAAACTTTGTTAAAAAAATCATTAAAACTACCAGCCCAGCCAATTGATTTGATCAAAGCTAACGATATTTATTGTATCAATGTTTTTTGTTTAGCACTTGATAGTGATGTAGCAAATAATGTTCATAAATATCGTCAAATTAAAGTATTACCACGTTCATTACAATATGTAAATGTACTAGTTCGACGCTTTGTAAAATACCATCCTCTACCAGTTACTTTGCGTTATCAAGGAAAGACTATATATAAAGATAAGCTACTAATAGGTGCTTTTTGTAATGGTAAATATTTTGGTGGTGGATTTAAAATAGGCAAATATGCTGATGTTAAAAATGGTTTAATTGATATTAATTTAGTACCACAGTTAAAAAAATCACAGTTACCATATTATGTAACGTTATTGTTAACTGAAAAGTTAGAACAAGGTAAATTGTATTATCATAAGCAATTAAAAGAAGTTGAAGTTGAAAGTAACAAGGAAGTAAATATTGACGGGGAAGTTTATCCAGCGGGAATTTATCAACTTAAAATTGTAAATAAAGCAATAAATGTTGTTTTATTTGAAAAAAATGATTGACTTTAGTCAAGTTTAAGTTTAGAATGATTTTCATAAAAGGGAGTAGCTGACACAGTAGTGTTTACGATTTCGTCAATACGATGATTTAAATCATCCGGAACGTGATTAAATAGCGAGACTTTTATTGCAAAATTATTATGCAATAAAAGGGCTCGCTTTTATTGTGTTAAAAAAGGAGAAAAAAGATGAAAGCTTATTACAACAAAAGTAAAACAGAGGTAAGAAAACAAGTTAATGGATCCCTAAAACCGTTAACAGAACAGCAGGTTAAAGCTAATCAAGAAAAGTATGGTTTAAATGAGCTTGTTGAAGCTAAAAAGAAAAGTCTGCTGATGGTATTTTTAGAGCAATATAAAGATTTCTTAGTTATAATCTTGATTATTGCAGCGATAATTTCAGGATTTTTAGGAGATTTTGAAAGTGCAATCGTAATTTTAATTGTTATTACAATTAATGCTATTTTAGGAACTGTTCAAACAGTTAAAGCAGAACAATCTTTAAATAGTTTAAAAGAATTATCGTCACCGACTGCTAAAGTCTTAAGAGATGGTAAGATTGTTGAAATTCCTAGCAAAGAAGTAACTATTGGTGATGAAGTTCATCTTGAAGCTGGTGATTATATTCCTGCTGATGGAAGAATTTTAGAAAACGCTAGTATGAAAGTTGATGAAAGTGCATTAACTGGTGAAAGTGTCGCTGTTGAAAAAGATACTGATGCTATTGAAGGCGAAGTTCCACTTGGAGATCGTACTAATATGGTTTATTCAGGAAGCTTTGTTACTTATGGACGTGGAACATTTTTAGTAACTGCAATTGGTATGGAAACTGAAGTTGGTAAAATTGCTCAGTTATTAAAATCTACTTCAGAAAAGAAGACACCTTTACAAGTTAACTTAGATAATTTTGGAAAAAAATTATCAATTATCATTATTATTTTCTGTGCTATTTTATTTGGTTTAAATATTCTTCAAGGTGGTAATGTTGGCGATGCCTTCATGTTTGCAGTTGCATTAGCTGTTGCTGCAATTCCAGAAGCATTAAGCTCAATCGTTACAATTGTATTGTCATTTGGAACTCAAAAAATGGCTCGTGAAGGAGCAATTATTCGTAAATTACAAGCTGTTGAAGGTCTTGGAAGTGTATCAATTATTTGTTCTGATAAAACAGGAACATTAACACAAAACAAAATGACTGTTGAAGATTATTATGTTGAAGGACAAAGAATTCCAGCTGATCAAATTGATCCAAATATTCCTTTCCATAAAGATTTAATGCGAATGAGTGTTTTATGTAATGACTCTTCAAATGTAGATGGTAAAGAAATTGGTGACCCTACTGAAACAGCACTTATTAATTTAAGTAAAAAATTAGGAGTACCAGCAAGTAGAGTTCGTGGTGTTTACCCACGTTTAAGCGAATTACCATTTGATAGTGATCGTAAAATGATGTCAACTTTCCATTTATTAAAAGATGGCTATACAATGATTACTAAAGGGGCTGTTGATGCCTTGATGGGTCGTATTAAATATATTCGTAAAAATAATCAGGTAGTTGAAATTACTGATCAAGATAGAGAAGATATTTTAGCAATGAACATGGAATTTTCTAAAAATGGTCTTCGTGTTCTTGCTGTTACTTATCGTAAATTTGACCAAGAAAAAGTTCTTGAATATGAAGATGAAAATGAATTAATTTTCTTAGGATTAATCTCTATGATGGATCCACCTCGTCAAGAAAGTGCTGAAGCCGTAAGAAAAAGTAAAATGGCAGGAATTACGCCAATCATGATTACTGGTGACCATAAAATTACAGCTGCTGCAATTGCAAAAAGAATTGGTATTTTAACAGATATTTCTCAAGCCGTTGAAGGTAGTGCAATTGATAAGTTAAGTGATGAACAATTACGTGAATTTGTTGAAGATAAACGTGTTTATGCTCGTGTTTCTCCTGAACATAAGATTCGAATTGTTAAGGCATGGCAAGATAAAGGTAATATCGTAGCCATGACTGGTGATGGTGTAAATGATGCTCCAGCATTAAAACAAGCTGATATTGGTGTTGCTATGGGTATTACTGGTAGTGAAGTATCTAAAGATGCTGCAGCAATGGTATTAACTGATGATAACTTTGCTACAATTATCAAAGCAGTTGAAAATGGTCGTAATATTTACGCTCATATTAAAGATGCTATTCAATTCTTATTATCTGGTAACTTTGGAGCTATTTTAGTAGTTTTATATGCATCTGTATTGGCATTGCCGGTACCATTTGCTCCAGTTCATTTGTTATTTATTAATTTATTAACTGATAGTTTACCAGCAATTGCTTTAGGGTTAGAACCTCATGATAGTTCAGTAATGAATGAAAAACCTCGTCCAATGAATGAATCAATTTTAACTCGTACTTTCTTAACAAGTATTGGATTAGAAGGTTTAGTAATTTCTATTATGACTATGATTGCTTTCATGATTGGTTATCAAGAAAATGCATTACTTGCAAGTACAATGGCATTTGGAACTTTATGTTTATCAAGATTAGTACATGGTTATAACTGTAAATCTAAAGCACCAGTGTTATTTAAACGTGGGTTCTTTAATAATAAGTATTTACAAGGTGCATTTTTAATCGGATTTGTTTTAATTACTTGTGTCTTAATGGTACCATTCTTAGATTCAATGTTTAAAGTTCAAACTCTTACAATCCAACAATTAATGATTGTTTATGGTTTAGCGTTAGCTAACTTACCAATTATTCAAGTAATTAAATGGATTAGAAATAGAAAATAAGTTAGAAGCGGTCAATTTGATCGCTTTTTTTGTAACCTTTATTAAATATTAATTGTCTATATAGTGAATCGATTCAAAGGAGGTATCAATTTGAAGAACAATGTTGAATTAAACATTGATTTAATTATTGAAGAATATAGTCACTATGTATTTACAATTATTTATAATCTTGCGGGAAATAAATTATCTTATCAAGATATAGAAGAAATTATTGCTGATACTTTTTATCTTTTTTGGAAAAATCAAGATAATATTAAAAACATTAAATCATATCTGGCAGTTATAGCTAAAAACTGTACTTATAATAAATTAAAACAAACTAAACAATACGTTGAATACAATGATCAGATTTTAAACAAACAGGGATATTATCAAGAAGATTTTAATTATATGTTGCTTATTGAAGAAAAAATGCAACATCTAACTGATGATGAAAAAGAAATATTTCAACTTTATTATATTGAAGGATATAAGATTAAAGAAATTGCTAAAATAAAAAAGCAGAAAACTAATTATATGAAAGTAAAATTACATAGAATTAGAAAAAAACTAAGGAGGAAAGAGTAAATGCTACAAATTGATACTGACAAAATTAAAATGATGACCGGTAATAAAATTGCTTATACTCTTTATGAAAGAAGGTTAAATATGAAAAAAAAGAAATTAAAAAAAGTAATGTTTAGTATGGTTACTTGTTTAGTATTATTAGGTGGAGTAAAAACTGTTGATGCTTTAACTGAAGGTAAAATCAGTAATACTGTTAAAGATACTATTAGAGTTTTTTTTATTGGTGAAGATAATCAACAACAAGAAATGATCGGGGAACAGTATGTTGATGAAAATGGTGATATTTGGGTTAAATTTAAAGATCAAAGTGAAAATAAAGTAGATGTAAATGACAGTGAGTTAGAAAAAGAAGGATTACAGAGTAATACTGAAATAGATAAGTCAAGTGATGAGATAAATACGGATATAAAAGATAATCAAACTAAATAAAGATATATGCACACATATTCATAAAAAAACGAATATGTGTGTTTTTACTTAAATTACAATTATTATCATGATATAATTAGCGAGTGTAAACAAGATGTTTATAAACAAAAAACATTATAGTTTTTTAGACATTTTATAATACAATAAAGATAAATGAGGTGGAAATTGTGGAAGTTGCATTAAAAACAGATTCAAGAAAAGTAAAACCAGGTGATACATTTATCGCTATTCCTAATGTTGTAAGAGATGGACATGATTATATTGAACAAGCTATAAAAAATGGAGCGATTAAAATAATTGCTGAACATGGAAAGTATAGTGTTGAGACAATAATAGTTGAAAGTACTCGAGAATATTTAAAAGAATATTTATATAAAAATTATTATCCATTAATTAAAGATATGAAATTAATTGGATTAACAGGGACTAATGGAAAAACAACTACATGTTTAATGATTTATCAGATTTTAAAAATGTTAGGGCAAAAAGTAGCTTATATGGGAACAGTTGGTTTTTATTATGGTGATGTTAAAAAGCCAATGGTTAATACAACTCCAGATGTTGATGTACTATATAATATGTTATTAGAAGCTAAAGATCATGGTGTAGAATATTTTGTTATGGAAGTAAGTTCACATGCTTTAGATATGGAAAGAATCTATGGACTAGAATTTGATGAAGTTGCTTTTACTAATTTGACGCAAGATCACTTAGATTATCATAAAACTTTAGAAAACTATGCTAATGCTAAACAAAAATTGTTTAAAAAAACACGTAATAACAAAGTTGCAGTTATCAATGGTGATGATCTTCATTATCAACACTTTGTTTTAGATAATAATAACAATATTATTATTAGTGCTAATGAAGGGGATTTATTAATTGAAAAAATTACTTTCAGTCATTTAGGAACTAGCTTTAAATTTAACTATCAAGGCAATGAATATAAAACATCATTAAATATGGTTGGCCGTTATAATGTTTATAATTATTTAATTGCCTTGTTATTAGTTCATTGTTTAGGTTTTAAAATAGAAGATATTTTACAATTAAATGAAGAATTAAAGGCACCAGCAGGACGAATGGAACTTATCAAGTATGGCACTAACAGTATTTTTGTTGATTTTGCCCATACCCCTGATGCAGTTTTAAATGTCTTAAGAAGTGCTCATGAATTTAAAGCAGGTAAAATTATTACAATTATTGGTTGTGGTGGTGATCGCGATCCTTTAAAACGACCTATAATGGGTAAAATAGCTGTTGAAAATAGTGATTATGTTATTTTTACTAGTGACAATCCTCGAAGCGAAGATCCTTTAAAGATTCTTGATGATATTACTGCTTCGCTTACAAATGATAATTATGTAGTAGAAGTTGATCGTGTTAAAGCAATTCGTCAGGGAATTGATTTATTAAAAGGTAATGATGTGTTGATGATTTTAGGAAAAGGACACGAAGATTATCAAATTACTAAAGAAGGAAAACATCATTTTAGTGATCAAGAAGAAGTAGCTAAGTATCTTGCAATCAAATCAGGAAAGTAGCTAGATATGAGAATTCATCAGTTAGATATTAATGATATTCAATATCAAAAAAAGGAATTTTCAGATAGTTTATTATCGTCAGTAAAACGAATTGGCTTATCGATTCCAGTTAAAGTAAGATACGAAAATGGCCAATATTATTGTCAAGATGGTCATAAAAGATTAAGTGCTATTGCTAGTATTGAAGATCCTGTTTTATATGATAAACGGCGGAAAATTAATGTTATAATTATTAATAATGGTGATTTGCGTTCTAATGATTGCTGGCGCAGTCGTAATATGCATTAAAGACGAGGGGACTCCTCGTCTTTTAATTTATAATTTTAATCAATGATACGATTTAATAATTCAACAGCATCCATAGCATCTTTTGAATAATAATCGGCGTTGATTTCTTTAGCATAATCAGCAGTTAAGACAGCACCGCCAACAAAAATCGGACACATATTATCAATCTTTTTCAACATTGCAATCGTTTTTTCCATTGAAGCAACAGTAGTTGTCATTAAAGCACTTAAACCGATTGCTTTAGGATGATATTGATAGAAAGCATCAACAACTGTTTCAGGTGGTACATCTTTTCCTAAATCGATGATTTTATAACCATAACTTTCTAATACTACTTTAACGATATTTTTACCAATATCATGAATATCACCATGGACAGTTGCCATAATTACTGGACCTTTAGTAGCTGTTGTTTCTTTAAAAGTATCTTTGATTACACCAAAAGCAATTTTTGAAGTTTCAGCAGCTTGAATTAACTGTGGTAAGAAAATTGTATTATTTTCATATTGTTTTCCTACTTTATCTAAAGCAGGAATTAAAATGTTATTGATAATTTCTAGACCATCTTTAGTTTCTAATTGTTTTTTTGTAGCTGTTTTTACTTCATCTTTTAAACCACGAATAATAATATCTTCTAATGTAAAATCAGTTGTATTTTTTATAGAAGTAACAGTTTGATTAGATTGATTTTGAATATAAATAGTAGCATCTTGATCATAATTATATAAAACATTGAAAGCATCAATAGCATCCATTAGTTCTTTATCTAAAGGATTAATTATTGGTAAGTCTAATCCAGCTGCCATAGCCATAGTTAAAAAGGTTTTATTTAAAAGTGGTCGATTAGGAAGCCCAAAAGAAACATTGCTAACGCCTAATACGGTATGAACACCTAATTCTTCTTTAACCATTCTAACAGCTTTAATTGTTTCCATTACTTCTTTTTGTTGAGCAGAGACCGTCAAAACTAAACAGTCAATAATTATATTTTCTTTACTAATTCCATATTTAGCAGCAGTTTTGATAATTTTTTTAGCGATTTCCAGACGATCTTTAGCTTTAGGTGGAATACCATTTTCATCTAATGTTAAACCAATAACAACACCACCGTATTTTTTAACGATTGGGAAAATAGCTTCCATGGTTTCAGTCTTACCATTTACAGAGTTTATTAATGGTTTACCATTATAATAACGACATGCCTGTTCAATTGCTTGTGCATTAGAACTATCAATTTGTAATGGTAAAGAAATAACTTCTTGTAATAGTTTGATTACATGTTTCATTGTTGCTACTTCATCAATTCCTGGTAAACCAACATTTACATCAAGAACATGAGCCTTAGCCTGATCTTGTTTAATAGCTTCGATAACTAATTCATCATAGCGCTGCTGTTTTAAAGCTTCTTTTAATTTTTTCTTTCCGGTTGGATTTAAACGTTCACCACAAACAACAACATGATGACCAAATTCAACAGTTTTGCTGCCACTAGATACTCTAGTAGCTTTAACTGGAGTAGTAATAACTGGTTTGGCTGGTATTGCTTTTTTTAATTTGGCGATAAATTCTGGTGTTGTTCCACAACAACCACCAATAATGCGGACACCATTTTTGACATGTTTAATACTTTCAGCAACGAATGTATCGCTATCCATGTTGTAGCAGGTTTTACCGGCAACTAAACATGGTAAACCAGCATTTGGTTGTAAAATAACCGGTAATGAGGCTGTTTTTAAGACTTCATTAATAATCGGTGTTAATTCCACTGGCCCTAATGAACAGTTTATACCTAAAGCATCAACATTTAATCCTTCAAGAATATTGACCATTGTAACAGGATCGCAGCCTGAAAGAGTTCGCTGGTTAGTTTCATAAGTCATAGTAACAAAGACTGGTAAATCACTATTTTCTTTAACAGCCAAAACCCCAGCTTTAACTTCATATATATCAGTCATTGTTTCTAATAAAACTAAATCAACCTTATCTTTAGCGAGCAATACTTGTTCTTTGATAATTTCATAAGCCTGGTCAAATGATAAAGTACCCATTGGCTCTAATAATTGACCAATAGGACCAATGTCTAAAGCAATATAACTATTATTTTGACGATTGGTATTTTTTTGAGCTGCTTTAGCATTATCGATTGCTGCTTCAATTATTTCTTTTAAACTATAGTTAACATCTTTCATTTTTAAAGCATTGGCACCAAAAGTATTAGTTGTAATAAAGTCAGCACCAGCATTTAAGTATTTTTGATGAATAGATTGGATTAATTCAGGATGAGTAATATTTAAACATTCTGGAATTTCACCAGCTTTTAAGCCGGCTTCTTGTAATTGGGTCCCCATGGCACCATCAAATACTAATATTTCTTTTTTTAATCGTTCTTGTAACATCTTTGACCTCTTTTCCGATAATTACAATTATCTTTAAGTTTACATGAAAAACAATGTTTTTTAATTTTATCATCACCAATACCAATTAAACCAATCATTGATTTTTGAGGTAATAATAAATCATTGGGTAAAACAGTTAGACCAATATGTTTATCACATTGTAGAGCGCTAGCTAATTGATGATTAAGTTCTAATGGCACATTACCATAACCAGGACAAAATCGAAAAGTACGTTTACCAAAATT
Organism: Erysipelatoclostridium sp. An173; assembly: GCF_002160495.1. Classification (GTDB taxonomy): domain Bacteria; phylum Bacillota_I; class Bacilli_A; order Erysipelotrichales; family Coprobacillaceae; genus Thomasclavelia; species Thomasclavelia merdavium. The sequence continues at coordinate 111,472 of NZ_NFKR01000004.1, forward strand.
TTGCTGTTTTTCAAATTCATCAGCTTTATATTCAAGATAGCTGCTTGCAAGAGCATCTAATATTGTCATTCTAGTTACATCAATAACTGAGTAATACTTTAATTTTCGATCTAAATCAATTCCTAGTGTACATGCCATAACAACAACTTGATTGCATGAGTCAAATAAATCAATTAAATCAGGATAATCTATGTTCAAATCTAATTCTTTAATTTTTAAAGGCTTTTTAGATAAGGTATAGATTTTATACATGTATTTAAATGAGAACTGTTTAAGTTCTTCTAATTCCTGATCTAATAACAAATTAGTTTGTTGATCAAGTTTTTGATTTTGATAACCTAAGTATTTTAAAGCATTTTCTTTAATCATTTTTAAATTCCGCAAATATATTATTAGTTCTCATCAATATTTCTTTAGCTATTTCAGGACGATTCATTGTATATAGATGGATACCATCAACACCATTAGTAATTAAATCAATAATTTGATTAGTAGCATAATTTAATCCTACTTCTTTCATTGCTTTTGGATTATTACGGAAACGTTCTAAAGAAGCAGAAAGATTATAAGGAATATTACCACCGCTTAATTTAGCGATATTTAATAATGAGCGCGCATTAGTTGCAGGCATAATTCCAGCGATAATTGGAACATTAATTCCTTTTAAACGTGCTTCACGAACAAGACGATAATAATAGTTATTGTCATAGAATAATTGAGTAATTAAATATTGTGCTCCTGAATCAACTTTTTTCTTTAATGCTTCTAAGTCGGCTTCTAAGGAAACTGCTTCTTGATGTACTTCAGGATAACAAGCTCCACTTAAACAAAATGTATCAGGATAATTTTTGTTGATAAATGTATTTAATTCACTAGCATATTTAAATTCGTGTGGTGCAGTTTTAGGATCGTAATCTTTAGGGTAGTCACCACGTAAAGCTAGAATGTTTTGAATATTATTATCTTTTAGTTCATTTAATATTTTTGTTAGTTGTTTTGATGTAGCATCAATACAGCTTAAATGAGCTACCGCTTCAATACCGTATTGATTTTTAATTTTAGAAGCAATTTCAACAGTATGTTCAGTTGTTGATCCCCCAGCACCATAAGTTACTGATATAAAATCAGGTTTTAATGCTGATAATTCATCTATTGTTTTATAAATTGATGAAATGTCGCCATCATGATTTTTTGGTGGAAAAATTTCAAAAGACAAAGTCGGTTTTTTTAATAACATATCAATAATTTTCATTTGTATAACCCCCATTTAATAAATTAGGTATATTATAAAAAATAGCTTGATTTTCGTCAACTATCTTCATCTGGATTATCGTTGTCAATAATTCCTTGAATAATACTGGTTATTTGATTAGAAAGTGATGCTAAAGCTAATACAGTCAATAAGCGATTGTTATGATTATCAAGGTTGAGATCATAATCAGAAATGATTTGATTTAAAAATGTATTTAATGCTTCACTTTGAGTTTTTTTGAGAGTGATAAATTGATCATAGATTGCTTCTAAATCTTGATCTTGTTCATATATTGGTGATAATAATTGTTTAATTTCTTGAATTGTAATTGTGTTTTTTAAATTATAGATTATTAACATGCCAATTATTTGTTCTTTAGTATATTTTTTTCCTTTAACCGGTTTAATAACGCCAGCTTTAGAATAATTATTGATCATTGTTTTAGTAAGTAATTTATCATCTTTGAATCTTTTATTGTCGCTTAGATTGTTTTCAAATAAAGTCATTATTTGATCCATATATAAATCTAATTCTGGTATATCCTGAGTTTTTAAATCACTTTTATTGAGTGATTGTGTGATTATTGTTTTAAAATCCTTTTGTTCCATAATTAGTCACCTCGAAATAATTGTAGCTTAATTTTTAAATATCTTCAAGATGTGGTTGACATAGATAATATTAGTGATATTATAGATACATAATGTAGTATTTAAAACTACATAAGGAGGTTTTGACATGAAAATATTTAAAAAAGCAATGGATCCAATAAGTAGTGAAACGCATTTTATTGGGGCTATATTATCACTGGTTGCCTTGATTATTATGATGATCGTTGCAGCAGTTGAAAATTCTCCATCTTTAACTAAAGTAGGGATTACAGTTTTTGGTTTATCATCAGTAGCGTTATATAGTGCTAGTAGTATTTATCATTATTTTAATGGTAATGAAAATAATAAAATAAAACAATTTTTAAGAAAAATGGATCATGCAATGATCTATGTTTTGATTGCTGGAACATATACACCAATATGTTTAACATATCTAGATTATCCTCATAGTATTTATTTTTTGATAGTTATCTGGTCAATTGCAGCAATTGGTATTTTAATAAAGCTTTTTTGGATAAATGCACCTAGATTTTTATCAACACTATTTTATTTATTAATGGGCTGGGCAGTAATTTTTGATTTTCCCGCATTTTCAAAAATACCATTAGGATGTTTGGCTTTAATTGCTTGTGGTGGTGTTAGTTATACGATCGGGGCTATTATTTATATTTTGAAAAAGCCTAACTGGTTTAAAAATTTTGGTTTCCATGAATTATTTCATATTTTTGTAATGATTGGATCAGCTTTCCATTTTGTTGCTATTTTCTTTTATGTATTATTGTAAAATAATAAAATGATTAGAGGTTCCTTTTTTATCAAGGGACCTTTTTAATAAAGAGGAAACCTGCTTTTTCTTGTGGTTAGTTTTCAATTATTGTATAATATTTTTGGGTGATATAAATAATGAAATTAAGTAAAAGAGATAAGATAATATATTTAATTACGATGTTTGTGGTTCTTGGGGGAGATCAGTTTACAAAACATCTAATATCTTCATCAATGCAATTAGGACAGTCACATGAGATAATTGATGGCTTGTTTTATTTTACCTATGCTCAAAATACTGGTGTTGCCTGGGGGATGTTTGCAGGTCACTTAGCACTTTTTATTTTAGTTGCTTTAATAGCAGCAGTGGTTATGATTATATATTTTAGAAAAACTAAAAAAGAAGAAGTATTAACTCGTTTTGGTTTAGTTTTGGTTTTTGCTGGGTTATTAGGAAATTTAATTGACCGGGTATTTTTTGGCTATGTTCGAGATTTTATTGATGTAATTATTTTTAATTATAATTTCCCGATTTTTAATATTGCCGATATGGCAGTTGTTATCGGAGTAGCATTAATTATTATTGAAATTATTTTTGAGGAGTATATACATGGAAAAAATTAATATTGTAGTTGAAGAAAATGCCAATTGGCGATTAGATAAGATCGTTGCAAAAAAAATGCCGGAATTTTCTCGAACTAGGATACAGGAAATGATAAATCACGGACTTGTATTAGTTAATCAAAAAATGGAAAAACCAAGTTATAAAATAAAAATTGGTGATCAAATCGAAATTATAGTTGTTGATAATACTGATTTAGATTTGGAACCGGAAAATATACCTTTAAATATAGTTTATGAAGATAACGATATTATAGTTGTAGATAAACCATCGGGGATGATCGTTCATCCTTCGCCTGGTATCGTTCATGGTACTCTAGTTAACGCACTGCTTTATCATTGTGATGATTTATCAGGAATCAATGGTGTTAATCGACCAGGTATTGTTCATCGTATCGATAAGGAAACAAGTGGTTTGTTAGTTGTTGCCAAAAATGATCATGCTCATCGAATGTTATCACAACAATTAAGAAATCATGATATGACTAGAAGTTATATTGCTTTAGTTCATGGTTTAATTCCTCATCAACATGGTAAAGTTGATGCACCAATTGGTCGTGATAGTAAAGATCGTCAAAAAATGGCTGTTACTATGCATAATAGTAAACGGGCTGTAACGAATTTTACGGTTTTAAGACGTTATCGCTCAATGAGTTTGATTGAATGTCGTTTGGAAACTGGACGAACTCATCAAATCAGGGTACATATGAGTTATATCGGTTATCCAGTTTATGGTGATCCTAAATATGGCTGGCGTAAAGATGATCAGACTTATGGACAATTTTTACATGCTAAAAAATTAGGATTCATTCATCCAACAACAAATAAATATATGGAATTTGAAAGCGAGTTGCCTGAATACTTTAAACAAAAATTAATTCAACTTCAGGAGGAAATGGAATATGCAAAATAGAGTCATCAATTGGACTGAGTATTTTATGGGAGTAGCTAAATTATCGGCTTTTCGTTCTAAAGATCCTAATACTCAAGTAGGAGCTTGTATTGTTAATCAGGAAAATAAAATTGTTGGAGTTGGTTATAATGGCTTACCTTGGGGTTGTGAAGATGATGAATTTCCATGGGAAGTTAGAGAAGGGGATCTTTATGATACTAAATATCCATATGTTGTTCATGCTGAGTTAAATGCTATTTTAAATAGTACGTCTAATTTAAAAGGTTGTAAAATTTATGTATCATTATTTCCATGTCACGAATGTGTTAAGGCGATTATTCAAAGTGGTATTAGTGAAATAATTTATGAAGATGATAAATATAGTGGAACTGATAGTGATCGAGCAGCAAAAAGAATGTTAGATGCAGCTGGAGTAAAATATACTAAAGTAGCGCCATTTACTATTGAAGTTAAATAGCTTATATCAGGAAATTGACTTATCATAAGTTAATTTCCGTATTTTTTTATTATATATTGGAGAGATAAAATGAATGTGAAAATAGATTTAAGTCAAACATATTTAAAAACTAAACGTTTGATACTACGACCTTGGCAAGAAGATGATGTTGAAGACTTTTATGAATATGCTCGTGTAGAAGGAGTAGGGGAAATGGCTGGCTGGTCACATCATCAAAATATTGAAGAAAGCCAGATGATTTTAAAAACGTTTATTGAAGAAAGAAAAACTTTAGCGATTGTATATCAGGAAAATAATAAAGTTATTGGGTCAATTGGTTTAGAATATTGTCGCGATGATTTAGATAGTTCTTTTGATAATTTAAAAGGAAGAGAAATTGGATATGTTTTAAATAAAGATTATTGGGGCAAGGGCATTATGAGTGAAGCGGTTGCTTGTGTAATTGATTATTGTTTTAAAGAGTTACAGTTTGATTTTTTGTGTTGTGGTTATTTTTTAGAAAACAGTCGTTCAAAAAGAGTAAATGAGAAAATGGGATTTACTTTTTATAAAAACGTAATTCATCGTACTAGATATGGTGTTGATAAAAAAACTGTTTTAAATGTACTTTATAACAATAGCGAGTAAGCTGGAAATCTGTTTTTTTACAGATTTCTTTTTATCATATTATTAAAAGGACATAATAAAAAAGGATAACCCAGTTATCCTAAATTAAATCCTTAATCCTTTTATAATTTGTCATATTCGTTTTAGTAACTTTGTTAAGCATTTTTGGACCATATTTTTTTGCTACCTCAATAGCTATGGCATCAACACTATTACTATTACCACGAGGTAATCTCATCTTTAAACTACGTGACATATTATTAAAATATTGCAAGTAAGCATATCTAGATAAGATAATTGAACAAGCGATACCAAGATAATTTTCTTCACCTTTTTGTAAGAATTTTAAATCTTTAACAACAATGACTTCGCTTTTTAGATAATTATAATAAGTTTTTGGTGACACGAATTGATTTACTAATTTATCTTCAACCGGCATTCCAATTTTTTGCATTACGTTTGTTACTGCTTGATTATATAATTTGGCTTTAATATTTGCTAAATTATTACCAGCTTTAACCATTGCATTGTAATGAGAATTATCAAGAATTAAAAGACTGTAAATAATTCGATCTTTAATTTCTTTTGCTACTTGCACTAACTCTTTATTATCCATTTCTTTGGGATCGCGTACTCCGACACTCAATAGCCAGTCGTAATCGCGTTCATCAACGTAACAAGAAACCACGCATAGAGGTCCAAAGAAATCACCAGAACCAGTTTCATCGCAAGCAATATGACTAATATTTACATAGTGATGATTAACCGTACTAGAGTAGGGAAGAGTCGCAAGTTTATCGTAAGCATGCATATTAATAACACTTATTCTTTTTGAATTATTTTTTTCTACATTCATGTTCTTCACTTGCCTCCTAGTCCTAATATTATTATAACATGTTTTTAATATTTTTGACAGTACAAATTTGTTTTGATACAATGTATACTAAAAGAAATTGAGGTGTTTCCATGAATTTTGTGATAAATCCGATTTTCATTGATATAATTATTGCACTAATTATTTTATTAATGGTAATCTTTGGTTATATTAAAGGTTTTGTTTATAGTGCTTATCGTTTAGCGTCAACGGTTGTTTCTTTGATTGTAGCTTTATATCTATCAAGCTATCTAGCAGTTATTTTTAAGATTTATGAAGTACAGGGAATCGGCCAAGGTATTGGCGAGATGATTAATCGATTTTTAATTTTTATTATTCTTTTAATTGTTTTAAAAATTATTTTTGCTTTTATTGGAAAAATTATTATTCCTTTATTAAAAGGAATAATTGATACAATAGGATTATTAAGAAAGCTAGATGGTCTTTTAGGGGCAATTTTTAATCTAGTTGAAAGTTTAATTTTGATTTATTTAGCTTTAGTTTTCATTATTACACCGATTGTTCCTGGTGGTAAAGAAGCAGTTGAAAATACTATTATTGCAAATAAGATATTAGAATTAGTACCAACGCTTAGCGAAGAGGTAAAAAAATTAAGTGATGGTAATAATGTTATTGATCAAATAATTAATGATGGTTTAAATAATGATAGTTTTGATAGTGATTCAATGAATTCAATTATTACTTCGCTTACAACAGCTTATGATTGGGGCTTGATTGATCAAGAGTATCTTGCAGATATATTATATCGCTATTATGATCAGGTCCAAACACCAATAGCGGTTAATAATGAACAATATAATCAGACAGTTGAGTTATTAAATAAGTTAAATATGGTTGAGTTTGATCAAAGTAGAGTTTTAAATAAAATGGTAGTGAGTGGATAAAAATGAAAGATATATATGATACTTTAGAATTTAATCAGATAAAAAAAAGAATAAGTGAATATTGTGCAAGTGATTTGGCTAAAGAACAAGTATTGAAAATTATGCCATTTAGCGATTATGATGATTTATTATTGGAACAAAAGTATTTAGATCAGGCAATTCGTCTGGTCTATAAATATGGTCGCTTACCAATTGGTTCTTTTGTAGATATTAAACCTTATTTAAATAAGGCCAATAAAGATGGAACATTATTTGGCGATGAGTTTGTCGCAATAGTTTATTTATTAAATAATGTTAAAGAAATTAAAGAATACTTAGATGATAAAGAATTAGATGATGACGAGTTATTTCAATTTTGTCAACAATTGATTTTACCAAAACAATTATTAGATAGCATTAATCGTTGTATTGATAGCAGTGGAAATGTATTAGATAGTGCCAGTCCAAAATTAAAACAGTTACGACGACAAATAATTTCAATAGAAACTAATATTCGTAGCCGGATTGAACAAATCAAAAGTGCTAATAAAGATTATTTAAGTCAGGAAAATATTTCTAGTCGTAATAATCATTTAGTTTTACCAGTTAAAGCAGGTAATCGAAATAATGTTAAGGGAATTGTTCATGCTGTTTCTTCTAGTGGACAAACAATGTTTATTGAACCAGATGTAATTGTCCAAATGAATAATCAGCTCGTTAATGTTAAAGAAGAAGAAAGACGCGAAGTACAGCGTATTTTAAAGATGCTTTCAGTTGCCGTCAAAGAAAATTATGATTGTTTATATGAAAATCAAGAATTAATGGTAGCTCTTGATGTGATTTTTGCTAAAGCAAATTATGGTATTAAATTAGACGCTATAGTACCAGAAGTAGTAACTAGCTATGAAACATTGAGTTTAAAAAAAGCTCGCCATCCATTAATAGATCAAGATAAGATCGTTGCTAACGATATTGTTTTAGCGCCACCTAAACGAACTTTATTAATTAGTGGTTCAAATACTGGGGGTAAAACTGTTGTTTTAAAAACTGCTGGACTTTTAAGTTTAATGTCATTATGTGCAATGGCGGTACCTTGTTTACAAGCAACAGTACCATTATTTGACCAGATTTGTGTTGATTTAGGTGATGAACAGTCAATCGAACAATCATTATCAACTTTTTCTAGTCATATGAAACGATTAGTAGAAATTACTAATCAAGTTACTGAAAAATCATTAGTTTTATTAGATGAAGTAGGTTCGGGAACAGATCCTCATGAGGGTCAAAGTATTGCTGAGGCTATTTTAAGATATTTAAAACAAATTAATCCAATTGTTTTAGCTTCTACCCATTATTCTGGATTAAAAGAATTTGCTAAAAATGAAGATTCAATTTTAGTTGCTGCAGTTGAGTTTGATCAAGAAAAGATGCGACCAACATATCGATTAATTGCCGGTAGTGTTGGTAACTCTTATGCAATCGAAATTTCAAGAAGATTAGGGTTAAAACCAGAAATTGTTGATATGGCTTTTAAAATTAAAGAAGAAAGCTTAACAGATACTGAAAAACTAATGGAAAAACTACACGATGAATTAACAGCGGTGCAGTTACAAAAAGATCAGTTAGAAGAGCTGACTAAGGAAACAGAAGCTAACCAAAAACGGTATCAGCGTTTAATTGAAAACTATGAAAAGCAAAAAGATAAGATGTTACAAGATGCTAAAAAGCAGGCTAATCAACTATTGGAAGAAGCAAAACAGGAAATTGATATTGTTGTTGAAGATTTAAAGAAAAGTTCAACGATCAAACCACATGTTGTTATCGATGCTAAAAGAAACCTTGATTTATTAAAACATGAAGAGAAAAAAGAAATAAACAATGAAAAACGAGATTACCAAATTGGTGATGTTGTTAAGGTTTTATCAGCAAATCGTCAAGGTGAAATTCTATCAATTAATAAAAAAGGGGTTTTAACTATTGATATGAGCGGTTTAAAAGTTAATGCTAAACCTGAAGAAGTAATGTTTGTATCAAAAAAAGTTAAACCTAAAAAAGTAAGATCTAATCTTAAAGCAGTTCGTAAAGCATCAAATCAAAGTGTAGAAATTAATATTATTGGTCAACGCTATGAAGAAGCTATGCGTAATGTTGATAAATTCTTAGATAATGCTTTAGTCAATAATTATTCTATGGTAAGAATAATTCATGGTATGGGAACTGGAGCATTACGAAATGGAGTGCGACAATTGTTGAAAAAAAATAAAAATGTTGTTAGTTATCGCGATGGTGGTCCTAATGAAGGAGGACTAGGGGCAACTCTAGTATATTTTGAATAATGGATCGTCAGATGATTAAAGATAAACTTTCATTATTACCGTTACAACCTGGTTGTTATTTAATGAAGGATAAAAATAATGAAGTTATTTATGTAGGGAAAGCAAAGAAACTTAAAAATAGGGTATCTTCTTATTTTGTTGGGGCTCATAATTATAAAACGACAAAATTAGTCCAGGAAATTGTTGATTTTGATTATATTGTAACTGATTCTGAAAAAGAAGCGTTGCTATTAGAGATCAATTTAATTAAAGATTATTCTCCAAAGTATAATATCTCTTTTATGGATAATAAATATTATCCTTATATTCAATTAACTAGAGAGAAAAATCCGCGTTTAAGAATTGTTCGTAATGCCCAGGATAAAAAACATAAACACTTTGGACCATTTCCTGATGGAACAGCAGCTAGAGAGACCTTTAAATTATTAAATCGTTTATTTCCGTTGCGTAAATGTAATCATATTCCTAAAAAGCCATGTTTATATTATTCGTTAAATCAATGTGTAGCTCCTTGTTTACAAGAAGTCGATGAAGCAGTTTATAAAGAAATAACATCAGGAATTACTAAATTTATTCAAGGTGATACTAAAGAAGTTATTAATAGTTTAACTGATAAAATGATGGCTGCCAGTGAAGTTCAAAATTATGAACTGGCCAAAGAATGTCGGGACTTGATTGCGCATATTCAACATGTTACAAGTAAACAGCATGTCCAATTCAATGATTTGGTTGACCGGGATATTGTTGGTTACTATCATGATAAGGGATATTTATGTTTGCAATTGTTTTTCATGCGAAATGGAAAATTATTGGCTCGTGATTTAAATCTGGTTCCGTTACAAGATGATTTTCAAGAACAGATTATTTCGTTTTTAGTAAGTTTTTATCAAGAAAATACTGAACCTAAAGAATTATTAGTACCTAAAGATTTGGATGTTGATTTGTTGAAGGAGATTATTACATGTAAAATAATCAAGCCTCAAAAAGGAAATAAAGCTAGTCTAGTGGAAATGGCTAATGAAAATGCTAAAGAGCAGTTAGAAAAGAAGTTTTTGCTGATTCAAAAAAACGAAGCAGCAACAATTGGTGCTATCAAGCAATTAGGACAGCTATTGGATATTCCATTACCTAGAAGAATTGAGTTGTTTGATAACTCAAATATTCAAGGAGCTTATGCGGTAGCTGGGATGGTATGTTTTAAAGATGGAGTTCCATCAAAAAAAGATTATCGTAAATTTAAAATTAAAACCGTTGAAGGACCTGATGATTATGCCAGTATGAAAGAAGTAATATATCGTCGCTACTATCGAGTATTGATGGAAGGATTAGAAAGACCGGATTTAATAATTGTCGATGGTGGTAAAGGGCAGATCAAGGTAGCTAAAGAAGTAATAGATGGTTTAAATTTAAATATAAAAGTATGTGGGTTAGCTAAAGATGATCGGCATTCTACTTCGATGTTATTAGACAGTGATGGTAATGAGGTTAAAATTGATCGTAAAAGTGAATTATTCTTTTTACTTACTAGAATGCAAGATGAAGTGCATCGTTATGCTATTAGTTTCCATAAAAATGTTCGTTCTAAATCGCTGTTTCAGTCGATATTAGATGATGTTGAAGGCATTGGTCCTAAACGGAAAAAACTTTTATTACGTAAATTTGGTAGCGTTAAACGTTTAAAAGAAGCAAGCTTACAACAGCTTGAAGAACTATTACCAAAAGACGTAGCAGCAAATCTGTTCAATGTACTAAAAGATGACACTTAAAAATAAAATTCTCATATATTATAATATGAGGTGAATTGATGATGAATATTATCCTGACCCCAAGGGAAAAGGAAATTTTTGATTTGCTTGTAAAAAATCAGTCTACTAAAGAAATTGCTAAAACATTAGGGATAAGTGAAAAAACAGTTCGTAATCACATTTCTAATGTGATCCAAAAATTAGGGGTTGATTCACGAATTCAAGCGGTTTTTGAGTTGATTAGATTTAAGGAATTAGAATTATAGGCTAATTCCTTTTTTGTTATGTAAAATATTTATAATATCTATAGTCATGGTGTTTTTAAGGAATATACTAAAACGGGTTTTGATTATTGTTTTACATATAAATCAGTGATTAAGGCTTTATATTAGATGTGGAATTAAACTTTCCATTCTATATAAAATTTTGATAAAATATATAGTCATGGCATTTTTTTGGGAAATATGCTAAAATAGGTTGTAATTGTTATTTAATATATAGATTAGTGGTTATATTAATAATGTAGATTTTTTAAATATAGTTTTAATATGATTGAATAAGGGTGATTTTATGAAACTTAGAAAAGGACATTTATATATAATTGTTACATTGTGTTTTGTAATATCTTTTGTTGCCATTAATTGTAAATATGATCGTTTTTATCGTGTTAATGGAATTAACAATGATAATCGTGCTTTAATAGAGATGTATTTAGATGAACAGGAACAAGAATATTTAATCGAAAATGCTATTCCTGTAAACGAGTTTATTAAATATATTACTTATTCAGAGTTTAATCTAGAATATTATCAATTTTATAATGCGTTAGATAAAACTAAAAAATATAGTAATTATGATGAATTGATTTCAGTAGCCAATCAGTTAGCTAATAAATTAGAAGTAGCTTATGGTAATGATGCTATTTCATATTGTGATACGCTAGTTCATAATGATCTGGTTTTAGCTTATATTAATCAAGATTCTTTTGATTTTGATAATATTGATTATTATCAGTTAATTCGTTCAATATACGATGAAAGTGATTATAGCTATATTAGTGATACAAATAAATATATTCAAATCATGCAAGAAGATGAAGACTTAAATGATGATGATTTATATGATCAGGTTAAGGAATTAAGCGCTAATTTTACTAAAACATCATTGGCAACGTTGTTCAATACTGAATTACAGCCAAATGCTCAAAGGATTTATAATCCAAGTGAGCCAACATTAGTGGTTAATAATACAACATATATTGGTGGCTATGAACCGAAAAATCTTGTTACTACATTAGGTATTCCAAGAACAAATTATTCTATGTATTTACAAGAAGAAACATTTAATCATTTATTGGAAATGTATCGGGCTTGTTATCAAGAATGTGGTAGTGGAATGATTTTAACAAAAGCCTATGTTGGTTATGATGTAGCTACTTTAGAAGATCGTGGGGTAGTTGCCGGATATAACGAATTCCAATTAGGTAATACTGTTACATTGCAACAATTAGAAATTAGTGTCGAAGATTTTGTGGAAACAGAAATTTATCAATGGCTATTAAATCATAGTTATGAATACGGATTTGTTCTTCGTTATCCGGCTGATAAAACAATTATAACTGGTCATGAATTTAATCCAACGATATTTAGATACGTTGGTGTTGAAGTAGCAACAACTATGCATCAGCAGAACTTATGTTTAGAAGAATATAATAATTTAAATGTTAATGAATAAAACGAGCTTGATTGGCTCGTTTTTTTATTTAAAATAATCATTTTAAAATCGATAGTTCATATGATTATAATGGGGTGACCAGAAATGAAGAAAAAGCTTTTAATAATTTTTGCTATCGGTATTTGTGCTGTGGCTAGTTTTGTTTATTTGAAAAATAATAATGAAAAAGAAAAAACAGCTAACACAAATGATCCAAATTATCAAACTGTTGTTTTTAAAGATAAACAAGATACATTAGTTCCTATAACAGTTGATTTTGCTAGAGAAATGGAAGATGATACAAAATATAGAAATATGATTGAAGTGATGAAATCAACCGACTATGAATATTTAGGATTATATCCTATTTTAGATTCCAATTTACAAGTAAATGCTATTTCTTTAAATGAAAACTCATTAACATTTGATTTAAGTGATCATTTATATGTAAATAATAATCAGGAAGCATTAGATATTTTAGAAATGTTTTCTTATGTATTTTGTGTTGATGGTGTTAAAAAAGTTAATTTAAAAATAAATGGTAATGATATAAGTGAAATTCCTAATAGTACGATACCTACTAGCTGTATTACTGATAATTTAGGCATAAATAATTTTGAATCAGCTACGAATTATATTTATAAAACAACGCCAGTAGTAGTTTATAATACTAAAAAAATAAATAATAAAGAATATTATGTTCCAATTACAAAAAGAGTAGAAACAAATGCTACCGATATAGATACAAAAGTTGCTTTGATGTTAGAAGAAATCGAATATGATAAACCGCTAAGTTTAGTAGATAGCTGCTCGTTGCAAGAAGGGGTATTAACGATTCATCTAGCACCAAATATTTTAAATGATAATGAATCGATAGATAATACATTATATAATCGTATCGTTAAGTCAGCTAATCATCTTGATAATGTTGAAAGTGTTTCGATTTTTATTGATGATCAGGAAATTTTACCAGTTGAAGATGTTAATGGTGAAGTTGATAATCGAATAAAAATATAATATGATTTCTTTTTTTTGACTGATTGTGTATAATGTTGTTTAGGTGATGAAAGTGAAAAAGATAGTAGTAATGTCAGATAGCCATGGTTATCATCGGGCAATTGAAGAAGTAAGAGATTTAGAACCTGATGGTGATGTATATGTTCATTGTGGTGATAGTGAGGCAGAACCAGAATTACTTGAAGGCTGGGTTGTTGTTCGAGGTAATAATGACTGGTTTTATCCTTATGATGAAGAAGCTGTTTTTGAAATTGAAGGGGTGCGGTTTTTAGTAACTCATGGACATCGTTATGGCTATTATAATCGTAAAGAAGCAATGGTTGATGATTTGAAACGGCATTATTGTGATGTGTTGTTATCTGGTCATACGCATGTTCCTCAATTTGAAGAAGAATCTGGTTTTTATTTGATCAATCCTGGTTCGACAACTTTACCTAGACGCGGCAGTGATAAGATGTATTGTGTGATAAATGTCGACGATGGTAAAATAGATGTAAAATTTAAACAAATTTTTTTCTAAAAACACTTGCACTTCTCTTTTAGATATGCTATTATATATGAGCAGTCAGGAAAGAGAGGTCTACGTAGCTCAGCTGGATAGAGCACACGCCTTCTAAGCGTGCGGTCAGGGGTTCGAATCCCTTCGTGGACGCCATTTGAAAAATAATGAGATTGATAAAATCTCTTGAAACCCTTGGTGTTAATCAAGGGTTTTTATTTTGCGATTTATTAGTTTTACATATAAGTATTTTTTAAGATATTAAAAATTATATTTTTAATAAAAAAGCAAGATAATCTTTTTTTAGATTTCTTGCTTTTGCATTTTTAGGTAATCATAGTTCTTCATTTAAGATTACATTAATCGTATGACGAGCATTTTGCTTAAAATCTATATTTTCATCATCATATGTAATCAATGCTTTCCATAAAGCCCAGCCTTTTGCTCGATTTATCATATCACTAGGTAAATTTGCTAAAAATATTTTTCTGGCTTCTTTATTAAAGTATGTCCAAGCCATAGCATAATCACATGCAGGGTCTCCAGTACCTAATATCCCAAAATCAATTATTCCATGAAAAGAGTTGTTTTGAATTAAAATATTCCCAGGAGCAATATCACCATGAACCCAAACATTTTTTTCGGTATATTTTTTTGAAGTACAAGTATCCCAGATATTTTTAAGCTGTTTAACTGGTAGACGATTTTCTAAAGTCTTTAATGCTTTTAAAGTCTGGTCTTCATATACTTTTAAATCACCACCTCGAAAAAAATTATGCTGGCCGGCTTCTGGTCCGTTGCAACAATCAATCATTTGTAATTTTTTTAAGGCAGTGGCTAATTCTTTTGCAAGCTGTTTTTGATTAATATTAGGACATTCAAACAAAGTGTTACCTTTGATCCATTGGTTGATTGACCAAGGGAAGGGAAAATAGCTAGTTGGTTTACCGATAGCAATTGGTTTTGAAATTGGATAATCAAGATGTTCTTGTAAATAGGGTAACCAGCGATTTTCTTTTTCAACTTGTTTAGCATATTCGTGACCACTAGGCAGGCGGATTGACATCGTATTACCTAAATGGAAAGTACGGTTATCATGACCGCTTTTTGCAACCGGATAAATTTTTAATTCTTGCCATTGAGGGAATTGTTCTTTAATTAATTTTTTAGGTATCGCTACTGATATTTCCATAATCTAACTCCTTTAAAATATTTTTTTATAGTCTATCATTCTTTTTGTTGTTATACAATGGAGGGTGATTTTTATATATGAATATTAATTCAAAATATAAGGAATCACTAAAAAATAAACCCCAATCAGCATAATGCCAATTGGGGAGAACAAATTTTACTTATTTAGTGTGTCCGCTTGACAGGGACCAGATCAAACATTAAGAGTTTATTGTCTTATTGAAATCTAAAAAATATTATTTTTAAAATAACTTAGGAACAAAGATAATAAGTCCAATAACCACTGAAGCGATAGCGCTGATCAATACAGAACCAGCGGCAACATCTTTTGCGTATTTAGCGAGTTCATGATAGTTAGGAGAACAAAGGTCAACAACTGCTTCGATAGCGGTATTTACTAGTTCTAAAGAAATAACTAGAGCAAACAGTAAGATACAAATTAACCATTCTGTTGTTGATAGATGAAAAATAAAGCCACAGATAATAACTAAAATCATAACTGAAATATGAATTTTAATGTTTCTTTCTTTTTTGATACAGCTAATGATGCCGGAAATGGCATAGCTTAAACTTTTGTAAAATGGATCTTTATGCATAAAATTAGCTCCTTAATTATTTTTATTTTTAATAAAGATATTCAATATCGTGTTAGATTGATTAAAAGGTTAATAATATTATATAATATTGTTTTATTGCTTTCAATGAGCCGTATTGGTATAAAAAATGTCTAAATGAGTATTTAGGCATTTTTGATAACTTTTTTGTTATTGAATAATTTATTATAGATTAATCTAGTTATTGGTCCGGCTGCAAACAGATTCCATAGCAAAGCCATTGGGAAATTTTTTATTACAGTGCCCACCCAAATAGCTGGTAATAGGTATAATGAATTTTCAGCCAGGACAATATTAAAAATAATTGAAGCAACTAAAGACATAGTAGGACACATTATTAAAACTGTACAACATGAAGTAATTATACTTATAAAAAAAGGATTATCGCTTTCGGGTCTTACAATTTTTTTGGCTAAATATAAACCAATTGGATTTCCCTATAAATTAGAAATTATAAATACAATTATCATCATAAAACTGCTCTCTTTTAAAGCGTTTAAAAACACAGCGTTTGTCATATTACTAAAACCACCAGGCATTAAATTATAACCGGCATTAATGGCGTTGTTATATACCTCCATTCCATAAGTCATCGTAATTGACATTAAAATCCCAAAGATAAGCTTTTGTCCTTTTGTTTTTGGCATTACATAATCTCCTTTCAACAATAAAATTAGAAAAAGGCGTTAATCTTTGAATTTAATTTCATAGACTACGCCTTTTCGACTTATTTCTATTAAAAAGATTATTGCCAATTTCTAGCTAGATTTTATCAAAATCGATTTTTGTTGTCAAAATAAAAATAGCAGATAACTTTGTTTCTTGATATAAAAAAAGATTTAACTAACTTGGTTAATAGCTAAATCTTTTCTTGATTAATAATTATAAAATTCCTAATAATGCTTGCATTGAAAGACAAACAACGGTAATAGAAACCCAACAGCAAAATCCCATGAAAATTGGTTTAGCACCACTTTTGATTAGTTTAACGATATTAGTATTTAATCCAATGGCGGCCATTGCCATGATAATAAAGAATTTACTTAATTCTTTTAATGGAGCAGTAACTGTTCCTGGTAGATTAAATACAGTTGTAATGACTGATGCTAATACGAAAAATAAGATAAAAAACGGGAATATTTTTTTGATATCAAATGTGCTTTCACTTTTATCAGCGTCACGAGTTCTTTTTATTGCTAATGCTAAAGTAATTGGGATAATTGCTAATGTTCTTGTAAGTTTTACGATTGTCGCTTGATCTAATGTGTTGCTACCATGAATACCATCCCAAGCAGCAGCAGTAGCTGTTACTGATGAAGTATCATTAACAGCGCTTCCAGCGAAAATTCCAAATCCTTCGTTAGATAAACCTAATATCCCACCTAATGTTGGGAAAATTAAAGCTGCTAAAATGTTAAATAAGAAAATAACTGAAATTGACTGAGCAATTTCTTCATCATCGGCTTCGATGACTGGTGCAGTTGCTGCGATTGCTGAACCACCACAAATAGAAGAACCAACACCAATCAATGTTGAGATCTTTGATGGCATTTTTAAGACTTTACATAAAACGTATGCTACAACAAGAGAAGTTGTAATTGTTGATAAAATTATTGGCAGTGAAGAGCTACCAGTTTTGACTATATCACCTAAATTCATTCCAAACCCTAATAAAATTACCGCATATTGCAGTATTTTTTTAGATGTGAAAGTAATACCGCTTTGAACTTTACTTTTATCTTTAATGGCAAATGTAATGATCATTCCCATTAAAATTGCAAATACTGGTCCACCAACTAACGGGAATTGTTTTCCTAAAAAGTAAGCGGGTAAGGCTATTGCTAGACATAAAAGTACCCCTAAAGTGTTGTTTTTTATTTTTGACATAATGTTCCTCCCTTTGACAGAGTCATTATAGCTAAAAAATATAATAAAATAAAATTATAATTATTTATTTAACGATAAAAATATGTTATAGTTAATATTGGGTGATTGGAATGCTTGATTTTCGTATTGATACTTTTTTAGCTGTCTGTAAATTTATGAATTTTACTAAAGCTAGTCAATATTTAAATATTACGCAGCCTGCTGTTTCTGGACACATCCGATATTTAGAAGAATATTATCAAGTTAAACTGTTTGTTTATTCGGGTAAAAAAATGTATCTAACTAAAGAGGGCAAGATTTTACTTGAAGTTGCTACAACATTAAAACATGATGATATTTTTTTAAAAAACAAGTTAAAAAATCGTTCTAATAAACAAGAATTGATTTTTGGAGCAACTTTATCAGTTGGCGAATATATCATGCCTAAAATTATCAATAGCTTGTTACAAGAAAATTGTAATCTGGCTATTAAAATGCAAGTAGCTAATACTAGTGAACTTTTAAAAGGTATTAATGAAGGAAATTTAGATTTTGCAATAGTTGAAGGTTATTTTAATAAAAATGAATATGATTATCGGACTTTTTGCCATGAAAATTATATTTGTGTTGGTCCGAGTAATTTAAAGATTGATTCAGTAGAGGATATAAATGAGTTGTTTAAATATAATCTAATTATTCGAGAAACCGGTTCAGGATCACGTGAAATTATTGAACGCTGGCTAAAAGAGCGAAATATGAATTTACGAGATTTTGAAAATATAATTGAAATTGGTAATATTAATATGATCAAACATCTTGTTGCTAATTTACAAGGAGTTACTTTTATTTATCAAATGGCAGTAATCGATGAACTTAAGCAAGGTAAATTAAAAGAAATTAAAATTAATGATATGCAAATTAGTCATGAGATTAATTTTATTTGGCGTAAAAATAGTGTTTTTAGTGAATACTACCAGCAATTATTTGCACTATTTCAATTGCAAAATACTAAAGTATTGCTATAATAGATGAATAAAAGGAGTGATGAACATGCCTTTAACTGATGATGATTTTTTAAAGGATAGTAAACTAGAGCTTTATAATGAAGTGATTGAAAGTTTACAAGAGCAAGAAGAAAAAGTAGAAGAGATTGACTATCAGTTAGATTTATCAGAAGATGATGAATAAATTTTACATGACAAGGAGAAAAAATGATCGAAGAATATATTGCTAATAATCAGTTTCAAGATGCCTTAGATTTGTTGAATGATATGAGCGATGAAACAACACGTTATCAGCGTTTGGTTTGTCTATATGGTTTAGGTGAATATCAACAGGCTAAAGCAGAGGGAATGTTAGCTAAAGCTAAAGCAACAAATACTTATTATGATGTTGTTAGCATCTATGTTGCAACATTAAAAGAACTAGAAAAGTATGAAGATGCTATTAATATTATGATCGAAGAATTATCTATGCCTTACATTCCTTTTGAATATGAAACTGTATTTAATGCTGCTTATGATGAATTGTTGTTAGCTAAGCACGAGGCTAATGAAGGAATGGAACGATATAATCGTGCTTTTAGTATTGAAGATATGGAGAATATCTTATCTCGAGATCAAATTAATGAAGATTTACTTTATATGGCAATTGAACAGATGGAAGGAATGAATATTCGTCGTTTAATGCCGGTAATTCGTAATTTTTTAAAAAATGAACAGAAACCAGCATTTGCTAAAAGTTTATTGATAGAATTAATGATTGATCAAGAAATTGATGAAGATCTAGAATTAGTAAAAAATGGTATCAACTATGATATTAATCCTAGTTTTGCCCCATTGGTATTAAACCAGGAGGTTGGTGAAGGAATTTTAAAATTACTATCAGAAGCGATAGAAGATGAAAATCCTTCATTGTTTGCTTTATGTGAACAGTTTTTAAGTTATTATTTATATTTAGTTTATCCTAAATATATTGATGACTATGATTATCGACCAATAGCGGGGGCTATTCATTATCATTTAGCTTCAATGCAATATATCGATATCGAAATGGAAGATATTGAATTTTTATATAATTGTGACAAAGAGGATGTCTTAGAAAAGCTGAATGAAATTAAAGAAATAGAGTATTAATGAAAAAAATTGAGTGATTAATTGTTCAAATAAGTTGAATTAATGATATTGTTAGTATATAATACGTGATGAAACTAAAGAAGGAGAATAGTATGAAAATCAGTAATAAAAAATTAGAAAAAGCAATTGTTGAATTAACAGTAGCGTTTGAAAGTGATGAATGGAAATCAACTCAAGATAAAGCGCTTAATAAATTAGCTAAAAGTGTAAAAATTGACGGATTTAGACCAGGAAAAGCTCCTGTTGCGTTGATTAAATCAAGAATATCAAAAGCTAGTATTTTACAAGAAGCTTCTGATATGATTTTACAAGATAAATTTGTTCAAATTTTAACTGATGCTCAAGTTGAACCAGTGGCTCAACCAACTTTATCTGTTAATAAAATTAGTGAAGATGAATTAGAAGTAGTTATCAATGTACCTGTTAAACCTGAAGTAGAATTAGGAGAATATAAAGGTTTAGAAGTTAAAAAAGGTCGTGTAGCTGTAACTAAAAAAGAAATTGAAGAACAATTATCTAACTATCAAAGTCAATTTGCAGAATTGTCAGTTAAAGAAGATGGAAAAGTTGCTAAAGGTGATACTGCAGTAATTGATTATGAAGGATTTATTGATGGTGAAGCTTTTGATGGTGGAAAAGGTGAAAACTATCCATTAGAAATCGGAAGCGGTTCTTTCATTCCAGGATTTGAAGATCAATTAATTGGAATGACAACTGATAATGAACAAGAAATTAAAGTAACTTTCCCAGAAGATTATGGAGCACCTAATTTAGCTGGTAAAGAAGCTACATTTAAAGTAACTGTTCATGAAATCAAAGAAAAACATTTACCAGAAATCGATGATGAATTAGCAAAAGATGTTAACATCGATGGTGTAGAAACTTTAGAACAATTAAAAGCACATATTAAATCACAAATTAAAGCTCGTAAAGAAAATGAATCTGAAAACAAATTCATGGATGACATTTATAAAGCTTTAATTGCTTCATCTAAAGTTGAAGATAGTGATGCTTTATTAAAACAAGAACAAGATATGATGTTACAAGAAATTGAACAAAATTTACAAAGACAAGGTTTAAACTTCGAAGTTTATGAACAATTCACTGGAAAATCTAAAGAAGATGTTTTAGAAGATATTAAACCTCAAGCAGAAGAAAGAGTTAAATTAAATTTAATTTTAGAAGCAATTATTAAAGAAGAAGAATTAGCTGTAACTGATGAAGAACGTGAAGCTGAATTACAAAAAATTGCTGATATGTATCAAAGAGAATTAGATGATGTTAAGAAAATTTTCGAAGGAAATATGAGCCATGTTGAAAATGATATCTTAACTCGTAAAGCTATTGATTTAGTAAAAGACAATTTAAAGAAATAAAAAGACGCTCATAACATGCGTCTTTTTAGTAAAATTAGAAAATAGGAGGGAAAAAATGGAAGAACAAACTGTATTAACATTGCCAGTAGTTTGTACTCGGGGTATGGTTGTATTCCCAGAAAACCATCTAACATTAGATGTTGGACGCCCAGTAAGTTTAAAAGCACTTCAATTAAGTACTAATGAGCATGACAACAATATCATTTTTGTTTCGCAAATTAATCCTTTAGAGGATAATCCTTCTTTTGATGATGTGTACCATATTGGTACTCTTTGTAAAATTGAACGTAAAGTAAGACGTGATAGCTCTGGAACAATTAAATTAACTGTTCGCGGTGCTAAAAGAGTTGAGCTTACAAATTTTGAATTACATCAAGGTAGCCTTTATTCAACTGTGAAAATCATTGAAGATGAATTTGGTGATCGTAATGAAGAGGTTGCCTTAGTGCGTAAAGCAACTTCATATTTTGAACAAGCTAAACGCTCTATGCCAAATATGCCTTTAGATTCAATTAATCGATTAACAAGTGGTGTTTCTGCAAGTGTTTTAGCAGATACAATTGCGCAATATTTACCAATTGATTTGAAGCAAAAACAAAAAATCTTAGAAACATTTAATATTAATGAAAGATTATTACAAGTTATTAGTTCAATTGAATCAGAAAAAGTTATTGGTGAAATTGAAGAAACAATTAATCGTAAAGTACGTGAAAGTATTGATGAAAACCAACGTGAATACTATTTACGTGAAAAATTAAGAGCGATTAAAGAAGAATTAGGGGACAGTGTTCCTAAAGAAGACGACGCTGAAACAATTCGTGAAGAATTAAATAACAATCCTTATCCTCAACATGTTAAGGATAAAATCGAAGAAGAGTTACGTCGTTTTGAAACAATGCCTGCAGCTTCATCAGAAGCTAACGTTGTTAGAACATATATTGACTGGATGATGAAAACTCCTTGGTATCAAGAAACTAAAGATGTTGAAGATATCCAGGCAATTGAAGATGTTTTAAATGAAGATCATTATGGTCTAGAAAAAGTTAAAGAAAGAATTGTTGAATACTTAGCAGTTAAACAAATGACTAAGTCTTTAAAAGCACCAATTATTTGTTTAGCTGGTCCACCAGGTGTTGGTAAAACTTCAATTGCTAAAAGTATTGCTCGTGCCTTAGATCGTAAATTTATTAAAGCTTCATTAGGTGGAGTTCGTGATGAAGCTGAAGTACGTGGTCATCGTCGAACTTATTTAGGATCAATGCCAGGTAGAATCATTCAAGGAATGAAAAAAGCCGGTGTTGTTAATCCAGTATTTTTATTAGATGAAATTGACAAAATGTCAAGTGACTACAAAGGTGATCCTACTAGTGCAATGCTAGAAGTATTAGATCCTGAACAAAACAGTTTATTTTCTGATAACTATTTAGAAGAACCATATGATTTATCAAAAGTATTGTTCATTGCTACAGCAAATGATTTAGGTAATATTCCTGGTCCATTACGTGATCGTTTGGAAATTATTGAATTATCATCATACACTGAACAAGAAAAACAAATGATTGCAAAAAATCACTTAGTTAAAAAACAATTAAAAGCACATGGTTTAAATGAATCACAATTAGTTTTTGAAGATGATGCATTAATGTATATTATTCGTCACTATACTCGTGAAGCTGGTGTGCGTGATTTAGAAAGATTAATTGCAAAAATTTGTCGTAAAGCAGTATTAACAGTTTTAAAAGAGAAAAAAGAAACTTTAGTTGTAACTGTTGATAATTTAGAAGAATTATTAGGAAAAGCACCATTTGAACATACTAAGAAATTAGATCATAGCCAAGTAGGAGTTGTTACTGGTTTAGCTTATACTCAATTTGGTGGTGATATTTTACCAATCGAAGTTAATCATTTCCAAGGTTCTGGTAAGTTTATTATTACAGGACAACTTGGTGATGTCATGAAAGAATCAGCATCAATTGCTTTAGACTATATGAAAGCTAATAAAGAAAAATATGGTCTTGAGAATATTGCTTTTGATAAAGAAGATATTCATATTCATGTTCCTGAAGGAGCAGTTAAAAAAGATGGACCAAGTGCTGGGGTAACTTTAACAACAGCTATTTATTCAGCATTTAAAGATAAACCAGTTCGTAACGATGTTGCTATGACAGGTGAAATTACTTTACGTGGTAATGTCTTACCAATTGGTGGTTTAAAAGAAAAATCAATTTCAGCACATCGTTCAGGAATTAAAACAATTATCATTCCTAAAGATAATGCTAAGGATATTGATGATATTCCAAAATCAGTACAAGATGATCTAGAAATTATTTTAGCTGATCATATTGATACAGTTTTGGATCATGCACTTGTAAAAAAAGGGTTAAAAAATTAACCCTTTTTTTCTTGACTATGTTACAATAAAAGAGGTGATAAAAATGGTAAAAATTAAAAAAGCACAATATGTTTTATCGGCAGCCTGGAAAAGTCAATGGCCTCAAGAAAGCTATCCAGAAATGTGTTTAGCGGGACGTAGTAATGTTGGTAAAAGCAGTTTTATTAATACGATGTTGAATCGTAATGGATTAGCTAAGGTTTCTAGTACCCCTGGTAAAACTAGAACTTTGAATTTTTATAATGTAAATGATGCATTATATTTTGTAGACGTTCCTGGATATGGTTATGCTAAAGTTAATGATAATATGACTAAACAGTTTGGTAAAACAATGGATGAGTATATTAGTGATCGTAATACTTTGAAAGGTTTTATTTTATTAGTTGATTATCGTCATAAACCAACTAAAGACGATGTTATGATGTATGAGTTTGTTAAACATCATAATGTGCCAGTGATGGTTGTTGCTACCAAAGAAGATAAGTTAAAGCGTAATGATTTAAAGAAAAATGAAAAGATTATTAAGGAAACATTAGGATTACATCCTGAAGATAAATTTGTTCGTTTTTCTAGTTTAAAGAAAAAAGGTATCGAAGAAGCCTGGCAATTTATTTATCAGCTATGTGATATTGATTTTGAATAATTAGATAGTCTAATTATGGTTTTTGAAGCATTAATTTGATTAGGGATATTTTTAATTATAATATGAATAAAACAAGAGAAATCTAGATGGGTTCTTACTCGATAATGGGTAAAAGGAATTAAACAGTGCAAGAAATTGTACTGTTTTTTGTTCCTTTAAGTAAATCAATTAATTTAAAATCAGTATTATTCATTAAAAATGGTAAATAACATTTTCTAAATAAGTTGACTATTTTACTTCTACCGTATAAAATACGTTTGAGTAGTTTGAATTTGTTGTTGTTTCCTTCAACAAATCCCGAACTTTGTGGAAAAGATATTGCGTTCTTGATCGGGGCAATATCTTTTTCTATTCCTTCTATTAATGTTTTAAGCCTCGATTCTTTAAGTGAAAGAATTTCTAAAGTAGGAGTAGCTTTTGCATTTTCAATCTTACTTAAATAATAAACAGAAATATTAAGATTATTTGCTAGCTGTTCCTGTGTTAGTTTTAATTCATTTCTTCTTTTTTTGATTCTCGAGCCTATTATTTTATAATCTATGGTTGAATCCATTATTATACACCTCTTGCTAATATCATATAGATATTTTTACTAAATAAACATAAACTATTAGTTCAACTTGAACTAATAGAACAATATATGATAAAATGTCAATATAAAATAAGAGTAAAAACGAGGTGATAAAATATGGTATTAAAAGTGAGATGCGATGGTTGTCAAAAAGAATTTACACTCTTAGGCAATCAAAATAAGTTTGGTGAAATCTACTTATGTAATAATTGTAAATTAGCAGTTCCTAGTTTATTTAGATTATCAAATATAAATACTGTTAAAAATCCGGATTTGATTATTGAAAAAGTAGAAAAAGAATTAAAAAGAAGTAATTTTCCAGAGAATACAATACAAAAAATTAATGATTATATTAATAATAGAACAGTAACGATGGAGGAAAATAAACAGGAAAAAATAAAAGAAAAGGAATTTAAAGCAGAATTTGATGCTGGGATCTATGATGAACAAATAAAAAACTTTTTAATTACTTCCGGGTATAATTTTGAAGGATATCAAATTGTTGAGTACTTAGATTTTATTTGTGAAGAATACGTGATGGGAACAGGTTGGCTTAGTAGCAAAGAATCAGGAATAATGGATTTTCTAGGCGGTGAATCAACGATGTATGGTCGTAAATTAAAGCAATCAAAAAATGCGGTTAAATTACGTGCTATGAAAGAAGCAATGAAAAAAGGTGGCAATGCTATTATTGGAGCAAGTATGGCTTATACGACTTTTAGTAGGGATATGATAGGGGTTATTTTTACAGGTACTTCAGTAAAAATAGAAAAGATAGGTTTTGAAAATGGTCAAAGTGTTGATAATGAAAATGTATGTAATAAATGTGGAACAGAAAATAAAAAAGATGCTAGATTTTGTATAAATTGTGGAAATATTTTAAAGTAATGGAGCAAATATATGATCGAGGAATTATATAATCACGCTAGTAAATTTGCAAACTATAAAAAATCCTGTTATTAGATTTATTCATTAGAAGATAAGATATTAAAAAAAGATAATGGCATTAAGAAGTTTTTAATAGTAAGATTTTTTAATCGTAATTTTAATGAAAATAATGATTTAAAAGAGCTTAAAATTATTAGTTAATGGAAAAAAGAAAGAATTAATAAATTCAATCTTTTAAAAAAATATAATGATCCTAATGTTCTTGGTTTTGCAATAACAATAAATTTAGAAGAAATGAGAAAAGATGTAGAAATAATTGAATATACAACAACTAATGGAACTTTTCTGTCAACGAATGACCCTATAAATACAATTGCGATGGAAGAAAATTATCAGCGATTAAATGTTTTAAAGGCGAAATTTTTAGATAATAAAGTGCAAGTAATTCCATATATAAATGAAGATTGGATTTGTTGTTGTGAAAGTTTTAATTATAAGGAAAGTATATTTTGTGGGCAATGTGGTTGTTTAAAGGAAAATATAATTGAAATGATAAATTATCCTAGTATTAAATTGGTAGAACAATTAGAAAAAAAGATTAAATTTAATAAAGTAGATTCTTTTGAAACAACCATTAATAAATATATCATTGCCATAGAAAATAAATATGGAATAATTCAAAAAGACGTACTCGTAAATTTAAATATGGATTATTTAATTAAAGAGTATAAATAATTAGAGGGGAGATAATAAGAATGTTTACAAATATTAATTCAGATAGATTGTATCATTTCGGAATAGCAACGATAACCATGACTTGTATATATGGTTTAATCGGTTTAATTGGTGGATCAAAAATTATATCATTGGTATCTAAAATTAATGATGCATATAGTATGTATAGTGATTCTTCTAGTATGGGTGGAGAAATGATTAATTTTGCGATTATCTTTATTATTGCATTTACTGTAGTATTAGGTTTAACGGCTGGATTTGGTGCAATTGCTTTATCACAAATTATTGATCAAAATAATGGGAATAAAAAAGTTCGGAATACTAATTTTAATGTAATTAATTCTAATAATAGTAATAATTATGCAAATAATTCAAATAACTATTATGATGATTTAGATATTTGATTAGGATAAAAGTGTGAAAAATAATTTGACCCAATCGTGAGTAAAAACACAAAAAAAGACGAACTTAAAAACAAGTTCGGTTTCATTTAGAAAAAAACAGAATATTATTTAGGAATTTCTTGAATAGATGATACATCAAATCCCTGTGATTTTAGAAAGTTTAGTGCTGTCTCAACTGTATAATTGTTCTTTTCTTTTCGCTGCTTTGGATTCTTAAATGATTCATAGTCTGAAGGATTGAACTTTTCTCCAGTAAGAATCATGTGATATATACTGACAATCCAATCATTCTTGCGATAGCTATGATTGCTTTCTTGTGTCTTCTTCTTTTCTTGATCCTTGTATACTTTTGACCAAAATAACTGTTTTTCTTTCTGATGGCTGCCAATGCACATTGTACTAATACCGGTTTAAGATACTGCCCGGCTTTG
>NZ_NFKR01000040.1 GCF_002160495.1 Erysipelatoclostridium sp. An173
TCTTTATTGACTGCTTCATAAAAATTTTGATTTGTTGGATTTAAATAGATTCCCATACTTATCACCCTTTCTTTTTCATTATAACATTTCCATATTGATTAATCATCTTTATTTTATAGCGCTTCTATAAAAAAACACCATAAACTCAATTTCATTATTATCATTTTATTCTACTTTTATTTTTTAATATACAATTATGTTCTTTACACTTAAAATATATTAAAAAGCTTTCTTCCATAATTTCCTTTAGGTCCTCTTTTCCCATAGAAAAATTATATTTGATGGTATAATTTTTTGATTTTTTTCTTGGCATTTGAATTCCTCCTATACATAAATAATATTTTTATTAATTTAAACAAAATATATAATTTTTTAAACCGATTTAATATATTGATAAAAAAACATCTTGCTAGTCTACAAGATGTTTTTTTGCCATTTTATATATGGACAATGGCCTACGATAACTTTTTAAATTATCTGATAACTATTTAACTCATAGTAAGTTGCTGTAATACTGGTGTCAATAGATATTTCAATTAGCTTACTATGATCATATATACGAGTTGTAAGAGCATATTCACCATCATTGATGAATATTTCTAGTGATGATACATCACTAAAGATTGTTACGTTTTCAATTTTATCAATTACAATATGTCGTTTATTTCGACCATAACCACTGTCTTTTAATGATAAGGTTAAAAGATTATCATGATATTCAATCACTGCATCTTGTCTTAACTTTATTTTAAAATCGTGATTATTTACCGGTAAATATAGCTCATAAACATTACTATTGCAAGTGATTTTTTGATTATTATTAATTTTTACATCATTCTTACATTTTCTTAACGCTTTTGTTTCATCAATTGGGTATTGATAAACTTTACCATCTTTAAATGTTAATTGTCTTGGTAATGTCAAAGCATGCTGCCAGTTATTTTTTACCGTTGGATTTGTATAAGGAGCATCCGGTAATCCCATCCAGCCAATAATAATTGCTCGATTACTTTCATCTTTAAATAACTGTGGGGCATAATAGTCAAAACCATGATCAAATTCTACAAATTCGCTTAATGAATATTCATTTTCAATATCACCATTTACTAGAAAATAACCATTTTGATAAATATTTTCATATTTATAACCTTCTGTTTCTACCCCTTGTGGGCAGCAAAATAAGATCATTTGTCCATTTAAATCAACAAGATTAGGACATTCCCACATATAACCAAAAGGCTTTTTAGTTGTAATTCGATTAACTAGTTCAAAATGTTTTAAATCAGTTGATCTATATAATAAACAACAACCAACATCATCATTTGTTCTAGCTCCTAAAATCATATTATAATGATCACCATTTTTAATAACCTGAGGATCTCTTACATGTAAAGTCAAATCTTCTGGATAATCACTGTTTTTCATTAAACAAGTTTTATTTGTTAACTCGATACCATCTTTGCTAGTTACCATCATTGTATTATGCTCACGTCCTGTATGAATATAATCATGATTGCCAGGATGTTTTACATTACCAGTATAGTAATAATAAATAGTATCATCTTTAACAATAGCTGACCCAGAATAGACACCGCCTTGTTCAAACTGACTATCAGGATATAAAGCAACTGGTTCATTTTTAAAGGTAACAAAATCTTTAGTACTATAATGCCCCCAGTATTTTTGACCACCTAAACAATTTTCAGGTGAATATTGGTAGTAAAGATGATAAGTACCTTTAAATTGACATAATCCATTAGGATCATTTAGCCAGCCAGTTGCTGGCATTAAATGATATTCAAGACGATATTCATCTTTAACTGCTTGTTTTTCCATATCTTTAATTTGTTTATTCGTTAAACAAGTCATATTATTTCTCCTAATTTAATTTTATAATTGGCTGGTTTAATTCCACATCGCCTTGACTAACTATTTCAAAACTATTTTGACTAGTTAATACAACTGGTGTAGCTGTTGGACAGCCTGCTTCTTCAATCATCTTAAAATCAATTTCCATTAATTTATCACCTTGATTTACTCTTTGCCCTTCACTAACTAATAAATTAAATGGTTTTCCTTCTAATTTTACCGTATCTAGACCAATATGAATTAATAATTCCACACCATCATCACTTTTAATTCCTAAAGCATGCTTAGTTGGGAAAATCATCGTAATTGTTCCGGTAACAGGTGCTGTTAAATAATTATTAGTTGGGAAAATTACAACCCCATCACCCATCATTTTTTGAGCAAATATTTCATCTGGTGCTTCACTAACTGGTGCTACTTTTCCTGCTAATGGTGCACTAATAACTTCAGTTTTAACCTTACTATCAGTAGTTGTATCTTGTGGTAATTCATCAGTTTTTGCTGCTTGTTTTTTTTCATTACGTTTATATAAAACAATTGTTAATGCAAATGCTACCGCAATACTAATAATCATTCCGATTCCAAAATTCAACCAAGAATTTGGATCAATTGAAATAAATCCTGGTAAACCGGCAGCTCCTAAAGCAATGGCAAGAGTTTTAGTTGCTGCTAAATAAGCACTTCCGGCTGCTGAACCAATCATTGCTGCAATAAATGGATATTTAAGTTTCAATGTTACCCCAAACATTGCTGGTTCTGTAATTCCAAGTAATGCTGAAATTCCAGATGCTGAACAAATACTTTTTAATTTTTTATCTTTTGTTATTAATAAAATAGCAATAACTGCTGCCCCTTGAGCAACGTTAGACATTGATGCTGTTGGGAAAATAAATGATCCCCCTGTTGTTTCTACTGCTGCAAGTAATTGAGTTTCTACTGCAATAAAGCTATGATGCATACCGGTTAAACAAATTGGTGCATAGAAGAAACCGAAAATAGCTCCCCCTAACATTCCTAGTGTATTATACATCCAAGAAATTCCATCTGATAATAAAACCCCGGCTTCTCTTAAAATAGGTCCAACAACAATAAATGTAATAAAACCAGTAATCAAAGTAGATAGTAGCGGTGTTGTTAAATTATCCAACCAGATTGGGGTAACTTTATGCAAACGTTTTTCAATGTTTGCTAAAATCCAAGAAACTCCTAAAACTGGTAATACTGTTCCTTGATACCCCACCGCTTCAACTGTTAAGCCAAATAAATTCCAAACAGGTATTTCAACTCCGGCTTTACCATAATCATAAGCATTTAATAAATCAGGATGCACCATGATCATTCCCATAGCGGCTCCTAAATATGGGTTCCCGCCAAACTTCTTGGTAGCACTAAAGCCAATTAAGACTGGTAAAAAAGTAAATGCCGCATTTGAAAAAATATTGATAATAGAAGCTAAATCTGACCATTGTGGATAAGCTTCAATTAAACTTTTACCAGCAAAAAATAACCCTTTAGCGGTTAAGATATTATTGATTCCCATCAATAACCCGCCAGCTACGATAGCTGGAATAATTGGTACAAAGATATCACTTAATAATTGTACTAATCGTTGTAAAATATTACCCTCTTTTTCTTCTTTTGGTTCTTGAACTGTTTCCGTCTTAATTCCTAAGATATTAGTTACTTCATCACAAACTAGATTAACTAATCCCGGACCTAAAATAATTTGATATTGCCCCTTAGCTAAAAACGTACCTTTAACTACTTCAATATCTGTTAATGCTTCTTCGTTGATTTTACTTTCATCAACTAAATTTAAACGTAATCTTGTAGCGCAGTGCATTGCCCCTGTAATGTTACTAGCGCCACCGACATTTTCAATAATGTCTTTTGCTATCTTGTTGTAATCCATTCTCTTTCCTCCTTGTGGTATCGGTTCCATGTCTATAATATATACCTCAATTATAGCGGTGTCAATAGTTTTCAATAAAAAAATGGTACCGATACCATAATTATTTAAAAAAAGATGGTATTACCCAAAATACCACCATATTTTTTACTTATTTAAATTTTTAACACTATTACCTGAAATCAAATGATAATTGATTAATTGTAGATTATCAACACGATTTCCTTCAATTAAATCAATAATAGTTTTACCAGCACGAATCCCTGTTTCTTCATTATCAAAACGAATTGTCACTAAACTTGGCGTAATAAAAAGCGAAGTTTCATAGCCGCCAAAACCAATTAATGAAATATCTTCAGGCATATTATAACCTAATTCATTAATGGCTTTTAAACAGCCTAAAGCAATATTATCAGTAGCTCCAATCATTAAAGTTGGCCGTTTTTTCTTTAAATAATCTAGAGCTTTTTTATAAGCTTTTTCAATTGAAAAATCAGTTTCTAAAATATCAACCGTTTCTACACCATAATCCTTTAATCCGTTAATAACACCATCTTTACGATAAATTCCTACCGCTTCATCTTTACCATTTACCCCAACATAACAAACAGAGCGATGTCCCATTTTAGCTCCATATTTACCAACATCATAACCAGCATTATAGTCATCATTAATAATCGAAATACCAGCACCATAACGTTGGGCCACAAATAATAATGGAATATCCAGCTTAGCTGCAATACTTTGATGAGCTAAAGTTACTGTTGTTGCAATTAAAATTATCCCATCAACATTCATGCGCCATAATTGTTCTATCGAGGTTAATTCACGCATCTCATCATGATTAGTATTAATAATCAAAGTTGTATAGCCATGATCTTTTAAATATTGATCTGCCATCATCAAGACCCTTGAGGTTGTAATTGAATCAAGACATGGGGCAACGATCCCAATTACTTTTGAATATTTAGCTTTTAAAGACTGGGCAATAGTACTTGGCTCATAATGACATTCATCGATTATCTTTTTTAATTTCTGTCTTGTTTCTTCTTTTACATAACCACCATTAAAATAACGGGATACGGTACTTTTACCAACTCCAGCCATTTTAGCGATATCACTCATTGTATATTTTTTTTCTTTCACACTTATTACCTCGATTAAAAAATGACGGGTTTTCCCGCCTGTTGATTTAATTTTACCTTATTTTAAGATTATGGTCAAATAGTTGTCTATTAAATAAAATCAACTTTATTGATCATTTCATGTTTTATTTTTAAATTAGGATGAACATAACGATCCAAAGTAATATTTACACTAGAATGACCTAATATTTCACTTAATGTGCGATCATCCATTCCTGAAGCAATACACAAAGAAGCAAAGGTATGTCTTAAAGTATGAAAATTAGTATCTTTTATTTCTAATTGATTCAATATTTTTTTAAAATATCTAGATAATCGTCTTGGTTCAATCCAATATTCATTATTATTTAAAATAAAATCATTTTCATGAAAGTTACAGCTTTTTAAAATCGGCATCATTATTTCCGGTACTGGAATAATCCTTTTTGATGTTTTTGATTTTGGTGAACTAATAACAATTTTAGTTTTACTACTGGCTTTAGCAACCTGTATGCGTTGTAATGTATATTGGATGTTTATGATTCGCTTATCTAAATCAATATCACTTTTTCTTAACGCACATAATTCCCCGATCCTTAAACCACAACAAAGACTCAAAGCAATTCCAATATTTAGCGGTTCAGGATCATCTTTAACAAAATCAATAATTTTCTGGCAATCTTTTTTCTCTAATACATATAATTTATCATTTGCTTTTTTCTTTTTAGGAAAAACTACATTTGATAACACTTCATTACACATTCCTAGATTATAAGCATATTGAAAAGTCTCTTTTATTACAAACAAAACGGTTTTTAAACTACTTTGTGATAAACCTTTACCATCTTGACGTCCACTAGTTGCCAGCTGTTTTAAAAAACGATTGATTTCAATTGTGTTTAATAATTTAATATCTCTTTGACCCAAAGCTGGTAAAATGTATAGTCTAGCAGTCATTTGATATTTATTAAAACTTTGCGGTTTAACACTATTTTTTATATAACTTAACCAGCCATTACAAACATCTTTAAATAAAACTTCTTCAACTAATTTATCATTACTACATCTTAAAATTTTTACTTCTGGGTAAGTATCAGTAGATACTGATGTATAGATTGCTTTTCCTTGACTATCATATCCTAAAATAATTTTTATTTCATAATTTTTCTTTTTTTCCGCCATAATCTACCTCCTTAATTCTTAATTTCAATTGAAAATTCCCAGAAACAAAAGATTATTAATATCAAATATTTAATGTTTATTTAATCTTTATAATATCATTATCAGCTATCTAATTATACATTAATTTATGATAATGTTGTGATTAATTATGTGATTGATATTGAATTGAATTATGTGATTTTTTTATTGGTTAGTCTATAATCAAAACTTATTTTTAATTATTTATTTTAATTCACTTTAATTATCTTTCTTTTTTTAAAAAAGTGCTTTAAAAATATTGATAATTTTAGCGATTATTCTTGATGTAATCATAAAAAAATGGTATTTTTTAATAGACATTTTATCTAAGGGGGAACTTTATGAATAAAGTAGTAAAATTTGGCGGTTCTTCACTTGCTGATGCTACACAATTTAAAAAAGTAGCCAATATTATTAATAGTGATAAATCGCGACGCTTTGTCGTGCCTTCTGCACCAGGGAAAAGATTTAAAGAAGATACAAAAGTTACTGATCTTTTATATCAAGCATACAATGCTAAAGATCAAGATACATTTAAAAAGACATTTGATTTAATAAAGAAACGTTATCAAGATATTATTGATGAATTAAAATTAGATTGTTCACTTGATAAAGAGTTTGAAGTTATAGAAAAAGCTTTTACTGATAAAATCGGAATTGATTATGCTGCCAGCCGTGGTGAATATTTAAATGGTATTGTTTTAGCTAATTATTTAGGTTTTGAATTCATTGATGCTAGTGAAGTTATCTTCATTGATGAAAATGGTAATTATGATCCTGAAAAAACTGATCCAATTTTATCTAAACGATTAAGTACCGTTAAAAACTGTGTTATTCCTGGTTTTTATGGTTCATTAAATGATGATAGCAATACAATTAAAACATTTTCACGTGGTGGTAGTGATATTACTGGTTCAATCGTTGCTCGTAATGGTCACGTTGATTTATATGAAAACTGGACTGATGTTTCTGGATTTTTAGTTGCCGATCCACGTATCGTTAAAAATCCTGATACTATTGCAACAATTACCTATAAAGAATTACGAGAATTATCTTATATGGGTGCTAGTGTTTTACATGAAAATTCAATTTTCCCAATTCGTAATGAAGGGATTCCAATTCAAATTAAAAATACTAATCGCCCAGAAGATGAAGGAACATTAATTGTTGAAACAACTTGTCATAAACCAGATCATGTAATTACTGGTATTGCCGGTAGACAAGGGTTTGCAACGATCAGTATTGAAAAAGATATGATGAATAGTGAAATTGGTTTTGGTCGCCGTGTTCTTCAAGTTCTTGAAGATAACCAATTATCATTTGAACATACACCTTCAGGAATCGATACAATGAATATTATTGTTGAAGCTAATAGTTTCATTGACCATGAACAACAAATCTTAGCCGGTATTCATCGTGCTGTCCAACCTGATTCAATTGAATTAGAGTCTGATTTAGCGTTGATTGCTATTGTTGGTCGTGGTATGAAAGA
The DNA here is from genome assembly GCF_002160495.1 of Erysipelatoclostridium sp. An173. GTDB lineage: Bacteria > Bacillota_I > Bacilli_A > Erysipelotrichales > Coprobacillaceae > Thomasclavelia > Thomasclavelia merdavium. The sequence goes on from NZ_NFKR01000040.1 coordinate 7,595, forward strand.
TGGTCGCGGAACTGCCGCTAAAGTCTTTACTGCTTTAGCTAAAGAAAATATCAATATTAAAATGATTGACCAAGGATCTTCAGAATTAAATATTATCGTCGGAGTTAAAAATGTGCATTTTAAAAATGCTATTAGAGCTATATATCATACTTTTATCGATGAAGAAAAAAAATCAGGTTTTAACTAACCTGATTTTTTTATACATCTTTCCACATTAACGTAAAACGAACCGCTTTATCCCAGCCTGATAAAAGTTCCTGCCGTTTAGTTTCTTCCATTAATGGCGTAAAATTACGTTCTAATTTCCAATTATCAATAATATCCTGTTTACTAGTCCAAAAATTAGTTGCTAAACCAGCTAAATATGCCGCCCCTAAAGCCGTCGTTTCCACTATCTGCGGCCGATTGACAATACAATTGGAAATATCACTTTGAAATTGCATTAAAAAATCATTTTGACTGGCACCGCCATCAACTTTCAAAGCTTTTAATTGAATACCAGTATCTTCTTGCATTGCTTTTAAAACATCATTTGTCTGATAAGCAATTGACTCTAGGGCTGCTCGAACAAAATGTTCTTTACAACATCCTCTAGTTAAACCAACAATTGTTCCTTTAGCATAAGAATCCCAATGAGGTGCTCCAAGACCGGTAAAAGCAGGAACAATGTATACTCCATTTGTATCATTAACCTTAGTTGCATATTCAATTGACTTAGGTGTATCTTCCAGCATTCTCAATCCATCACGAAGCCATTGCATAACCGCCCCGGCAACAAAAACACTACCTTCTAAAGCATAATTTACTTCATCATTATCACTGGCTGCAATTGTTGTTAGTAAACCATTTTGGGAATGATAGATTTTCTTACCAGTATTCATCAATAAAAAACAACCGGTACCATAAGTATTCTTAGCTTCCCCAGGTTCAAAGCAGCATTGTCCAAATAATGCGGCTTGTTGATCACCAGCAGCACCAGCAACTGGAATATGACCACCTAAAATACCAGCTTTAGTATAACCATAAATACAGCTAGATGACTTTACTTCTGGTAACATGCTACGTGGTATTTTAAAATAATCCAGCAGTTTTTGATCCCAGCAAAGATCATGAATATTAAATAACATTGTTCTTGAAGCATTAGTATAATCTGTTACATGTACTTTACCGCCAGTTAAGTTATAAATCAGCCAAGTATCCACTGTTCCAAATAAAAGTCGCCCCTTTTCAGCTAGTTTGGCTGCACCAGGAACATTTTCTAAAATCCAGGCAATTTTCGAAGCTGAAAAATAAGGATCTGGAATTAATCCGGTAGTTTTAATAACATATTCTTCTAATCCATCAGCTACCAATTGTTCAATCATCTTAGCACTGCGCCGACACTGCCAGACAATTGCATTATAAATCGGTTCACCGGTTTCTTTGTCCCAAATAATCGTTGTTTCCCGCTGATTAGTTATTCCAATTCCGGCAATATCTTCTGCTTTAATACCTTGTTTAGCCATAGCTTCACTAGCTACTGCTAACTGTGATGACCAGATTTCCATTGGATTATGTTCAACCCAGCCTGGTTTAGGAAAAATCTGTTCAAATTCTTTTCTAGCAATTGCTTTTATATTACCTTGATGATCAAATATTATACAACGTGAACTTGTTGTTCCTTGATCTAAAGCCATTACATATTTAGCCACTTTTTGTCCTCCTCAATAATATTAAAATGTTAGTTCTTTACTAAATTTTAACATAAACTAAGTGAAATAAGTATCTCTTTTAAATACTCAAAGACAAAATAGTAACTTTATCCCATCAATATTTAAGCTGGACTTTTTTTAGAATTAAAGACAATTAACATTGTTATCGCCCCAAGAATCAAAATACAACCAATTAATTTAAACATCGATAATTGTTCACTTAAAATAATAATACCAAAAATAACACTCGTTACTGGTTCAAACATACTTAATATTGATGCTGTTGTTGCACCTAAATATTTAACCCCTTGCTGTAAACAAATAATCCCAATAATTGATGTTAAAATTGCAATTATAAATGAATAGCCATAAGCTAATCCTGGCAAAATTAAAACTAATTGTTCAGTAATAACTCCTATTATTAACAAAGCAATAGCAATTACAATTGCAAAATAAAAATTCAAAACATAAGGATTTAGACTCTGTAATCCTAGCTTTTCAATTCCAACCATATAATAGGCAAATGTTATTCCAGAAAACAAAGCCAAAAAAATTCCAAAAAGTGATGAGCTGCCTACTTCAATAAAAAATAAGATTCCAATACTAGCAACCACTAAACAATATTTAACTACTTTTGTCAGTTTTTCATGATAATAAAAACAACAAATCAAAGATACAAACATTGGATATAAAAAATGCAAAACAGTAGCACTACCTACTTGAATATAACTATATGAAGTATATAACATGGCAACTGTTAATGCTGTTCCAACGATCCCAACTAAACAAATCTTTTTGAGCTGTTCAATTGTAATACGATAGTTTAATTTTTGCAATTTAATAATAATAAATAATATCGGTATAACAAATAAATGTCGATAAAAAGCCATCGTAATGCCATTGCTTCCCATCGAATATGTCATTTTAGCAAGTATTGGTGTAAAACCAAAAATCACCGCTGATAAAATTGTCAAAAAATAACCTTTTGCTTTCATTTTCCCTCCAAAAAAATAGATGTGTTTTTAACACATCTATTATCCCAAATCTTCACCATTAGTTTCAATAACTTTTTTATACCAATAGAAAGATTCTTTTCTTCTTCTTGAAAAATCACCAGTTCCATCATCGTATCTTTCTACGAAAATAAATCCGTAACGTTTTGCCATTTCACCAGTTGATGCTGAAACAAGATCAATACATCCCCAAGGAGTATAACCACGTAAATCAACGCCATCTAACAGTGCTTCATGCATTTGTTGAATATGTTTTCTTAAATAATCAACACGGTAATCATCTCTTACTTTACCATCATCATCAATTTTATCAAAAGCACCTAATCCATTTTCAACAACGAAAATTGGTTTTTGATAACGATCCCAGATTTCATTTAATGAATAACGTAATCCTTCAGGATCAATTTGCCATCCCCAGTCACTAGCTTTTAGATATGGATTTGGTACCCCACCTAAAATATTTCCTTTACCAGCTATTTGTTTTTCTGGATCAGCAGTTTGACAATTTGACATATAATAAGAGCATGTATAGAAGTCTACTGGTCCACTAGCTAAGATTTCTTCATCACCAGGTTCCATTTTAATTTCAATATTATTTTCTCTAAAATATCTCTTGATATAATTAGGATATTTACCACGGCATTGAACATCACTACAGAACCAGTTCATTAAATGATTCTTTTGCTGGTTTTCAACTTGATCAGCTGGATTACATGTTAATCCATAGCTTGTTGCCATGATTTGCATACATCCAACTTGATTTTCAGGATCAATTTCATGAGCCATTTTTACAGCTAAAGCACTTGCTAAAAATTGATGATGTAATCCTTGGAAACGGTTGTTTGGAATATCAACTTGATTCATGAAATCCATTGGTTTGATTTCATTTAAAATTCCTTGACCTAAAAATGCTCCCATAGCAGTTGTTGCTGAATTAATTTCATTAAATGTTAGCCAGTATTTTACTTTTCCTTTATAACGAGTAAAAATTGCTTTACAGAAATTCAAATAACAATCAATCATTCGACGATCTACCCAAGAATTCCATTTCTTAGTTAAATTAAATGGTACTTCATAATGTGAAATAGTAACCATTGGTTCAATATTATATTTCAAACATTCGTCGATTAATTCTTCATAGAATTTTAAACCTTCTTCATTTGGTTCTGTTTCATCACCATTTGGGAAAATTCTTGTCCATGCAATAGAAAAACGATACATTTTAAATCCCATTTCTGCAAATAGAGCAATATCTTCTTTAAAACGATGATAATGATCAATTGCATCATGTGAAGGATAAAAAGTCCCTTCTTCTAATTCAGGTGTAATTCTTTTACTTCTAGTAGCAGTACCACCAGTACAAATATCAGGACAAGAAACACCTTTTCCGCCTTCTTGCCAGCCACCTTCTAATTGATTAGCAGCAGTAGCGCCACCCCAATAAAATCCTTTCGGAAAACTCATATAATACCTCCTTGTTTATCTATTATTACTATTCTATCTTAAATCACACTTATTTACAAAATAATTTCAGTGTTTGAAAATATTTCTATTTAAAATTATAGTAACTTTTCAACTTCATCAATAACTTCATTTAATGAAGGAACTGTTTTATAAAGAAGTTTATTAATATCATCACCATGTTTAACTAAATCAGGAACACAAATTACTTTGATTTTAGCATTAGATGCTGCTAAGATTCCATTACGAGAATCTTCTAATACCAATGCTTCTTCATTATTTATATGTAAGTGTTCTAATACTTTTAAATAAATATCTGGACTAGGTTTACTATGTTCTACTTTATCACCAGAAATAATATAATCAAATAAGCTATCATCCAAATTGGCTAATTTATTATAAGTATCAATAGTTTCTCTTTTAGAACTAGAAGCTATTGCTATTAATATATTTTTTTGTTTTAAATATGAAATCAGTTCTTTTAATCCCGGTTTAACTGTAATACCATTTTCTAAAAGATAATCCATCCGCATTTTTCGTGATTGCAAGCTGATTTTATCATATGGATAATCTGGTCCAAATTTTTCTAAGACTAGTTTACGATGATCATTAACATTCATACCAATTGAATTTAATGCAAACTCTTTGTCAATTTCATAGCCATGTTGTAAAGCAGCTTCTAACATGCATTTCATCCCGATTGGTTCAGTATCATACATTAAACCATCCATATCAAATATTACTAATTTTAAACTCATTATATTTCCCCCATAAAAATATTTATGCGCTAATATTTTACTATATTATCTTTAATATTACAATTTATTGCCTGTTATTATAAGTATCAACGATATTTAATTTTTATATTTAGTAAGCTATAATATTTTTATAATTTAATTAAGGGAGTGAAAAATAATGATTGCTGTTTGGATCGTTGCAATATCATTTACTACTGTTGGACTTATATACAGTATTCCAAAATACTATAAAATTTTTTCCTGTCGCGCTAAAACAACTGGCACTTTATTAAAATCACAAAAATCTTTAACAAGCGACAATAAAGCAATTAAAGCAACTTATGAATACTATGTTGATGGAAAGAGATATCTTGGTACTACCGGCTGGTCAACTTTTGCTATTTTTATTAGTGGTAAAGAATATATTGTAAAATACAACCCTAAAAAACCAGAACAATCTTTTATTAATATGAGTGGTATTTATATTAATTGCGCTATTGGAACATTATTTATTATCGTTGGTATTATTGTTTTTATCATTGGGATTATTCTTTTATCAATATTATAAAAAAAAAAGTTAGGGCTGGGAGACCCTAACTATTGTGGGGAGGGAAGAATTGCTTCTTCCTTCATTGTGCATAGAGCACATTTTTGGGATAAAGTGGTTCATTTAAGAACCACCTATATGATAACACATCTTGAATAAAAAAGAAATTATTTTGACGTATATTTTATTTTTATTTATTTTTAGCGCCAATTTCTACCATCACTGCGTCGTAATAATTCATCGATTAAAAAGTCTAAATGTTCTTGATTTTCTGCTCGCACCATGAAAACATGATTTCCCATCGCTGCGCTCAATGCTTCAGGAACATCAACATCAAGCATCACTAAATCACCATATTTTTGATTAATTTGATCATTGCTTAACATATAATCAATACCATCACGACGACCAATATAAGCTACTAAATATTTTTGTTTTACATCCATGAAACATTTATCATAGATAAGCATATCTGCCCAAATTGTATAAACATCTGTTTCATAACTAAAATTAATCATATCTGGCATATAAGCACCAGGAGCGCGCATATTTACTTCCAAACCAACTAAATCACCTTTTTTTCCAAGTCCTTCTTTATCATCATCTAATCTAAAGAATTCAAAATGGAAAAAACGACTACGAGTATCAAAAGCCTGGACTACTTTTTTACCCACTTCTTCAATATCACTACCAGCTACAAAACGATTACAAAAAGCAGTATCACAATTTTCATTAACATTATCCATGATTGAATTTAACATAATCGTACTATTAGCAATTAAAATATTTTTATTGCTATCAGTAATACCATCATAGGTTTCAACATGGCCATTAACATACTCTTCCATAATATAAACTCGATTATCTTTAGTTGCAAAGAAATACTCTAATTCACTTTGATCTTTTAGTTTATATGTTGAAGAAGCACCAACACCATTATCTGGTTTGACAACAATTGGATAGCCTACTTTTTCAACAAAAGCTAAAGCATTTTCAAAAGTATCTACCAAACAATAACGAGCAGCATTTAAACCAATACTTTTGTAGATATCTTTCATTTTTGATTTATATTTCATTACTGCCAAATCTTCATATTTAGTACCGCTATTAATATTAAAATCTGTTCTAATTCGCGCATCTGTTTCTAACCAATATTCATTTTGACTTTCAACAAAATTGATTCTACCATATTTACTAATATAATAGGCAACTGCTTTATAAACCTCATCATAATTTTCTAAGCTATTTACGCGATAATATTCACTTAAACTATCTTTAGTTTCATTACTAATTTCACTATAATTAGCATCCCCAATTCCTAAAACATTGACACCACGAATTTTTAATCGTGAACAAAAATTGTGAAAATATAATGGAAAATGCGGTGAAATAAATACAACATTCATAATTTCCATCCCCCTATAAAATATGATTTAAGAAGTATGGTAACTGAACTTGCCACCAGTCCCAATCATGGTTAACATCATATCCCCAAAAATCGATCCAGGCAGGAATATCTTTATATTCCAATAATTCTTGCATCCGACGAGTTGAATAAATCATTTCATCTTCCCAAGCACCTTGACCACAACATAAAATAATATCACAATGACGATACATTTCTACATATGGATGATCATAAGACATTCCTTGCAAATATTGAATCGGGCTATTGTTGTACAATCTTTCATCATGATAATCCCCAAAGAATAAATCACTATCATAATAACCACTTAAACAAATACACCCTTTAAAAACATCAGGCCGTCTAAACATAAAATTACAAGCATGGCTAGCTCCCATTGAACAACCTGTTGTATAAATTTTTTGACCAGTACCATTAATTTCAAAAATCCGTGGCACTAATTCATCCATAACATAATAATACCATTGTTCCATCATATAAGTACGATGATTATTGTCGCCACCTTCATCAGACCAGCATTCACCATCAATACTATCTAAGCAAAAAACCTGAACTAAGCCTGCATCAATTTTATCAGCAATGACATTAATCATTCCAAAATTTTCAAAATCAAAGAAACGTCCATCTTGAGCTGGAAATACTAATAAAGGAATCCCCGCATGTCCATAAACCTTATATTCCATATCTCGATTTAGACAATTACTATACTCTTTATAATATTCAACTTTCATTTCTAAACCTCCTTCAATACTTTATCAACAAAGTCATGGACTTCTTCTAATGTTTCAAAGCGAGCTGTATAAGTATAATTACCCATTGCTCCTGATAAAATATCGGGCATTCTTTCATTCATTAAAATATGTGAACCATACATTGCCATTAAAGCATCATTATTATAATAATATTCTTTACCATCTCTTCGACCACAGTATACACAATGATATGGACGATTAGTATAATAATCACTATGGTTATAAACAACCATATCAGCATAGATATTATAAATATCAATATCATTAGCCCAGTCCATCATATCTGGCGTATATCCTCCAGGTGGCCGCATATTAACTTCTAATCCGACAAAATCACCTTTATTACCAAGTCCTGGTCGGTCTTCTAGTAATTGAAAGAATTCACAGTGAAAGAATCGTGCATTTAATGGAAATTCTTTAACAACACTGCGACCTAATTTTTGTAATTGTTCTGGAATCTGACGCAATGAATAATAATGCATACCAGTATTATTATTAACTACATCCATAATTGAATTTGGAAAAACATGGCTAGTTTCAAAAATCACTTCATGATCTTTATTAGCTAAACCATCATATGAAATGATCAAGCCATTAACAAACTCTTCCATAATATATTGAGTAATATGATCAATTTGATAAAATTGTTCTAATTCTTCATAATTAGTAATTTTATATGTAGCTGCTGCCCCAACACCATTATCCGGTTTAACAATAACTGGAAAACCTACTTCTTCAACAAACTTCTTCCCATTTTCTAAAGTATCAACTAAATGATAACGAGCTGTTTTAACTCCAGCTTTTTCATAGTAAGCTTTCATACCAGATTTTGTTTTGAAGATTTTAGTAACATCTTCTTTCATTCCGGTATTAATATTAAAATCTGTTCTTAGACGAGCATCTAACTCTAACCAATATTCATTATTAGATTCAATCCAATCAATTTTTCCATATTTGCTTGCAAGATAAGCAACACAACGATAAACATGATCATAATTTTCCATGTTATTTACATAACAATATTCAGTAACTGAATTTTTTAATTCTTCGCTGATATGTTCTTCAGGCATATCCCCGATTGCTAAAACATTGACCCCATGATTTTTCATTCGATCACAAAAATTCCAATAATTTTTTGGAAACATCGGTGAAATAAACAAAAAGTTCATAAGTCCCCTCCTTTTTTTATTTATCTTAACATGATTATAACATATATCTAATTTATATAGCAAAATAAAATCGATAAAGCCGAAATTTTGATATAAAAATTTATTATTTAAACAATAAATCATTCAAAAAATAAAAATATTATCATATTGCAACATAAAAAAAATAGCACCGGTTAAAAAAGGAGCAAAAGGAATATAGCTGTGCATGGTCGTTTTCTTTAATAACAATAAAAATAATGAATAAATACCCCCAGTAATAATCGCAATCATAAAAGCTATAATAATATTATTAAATCCAAGTAAAATACCAGAAACAAACATTAATTCAATATCACCAATACCAAAACCATCTTTAATAAATATATTGATCCCCATCATCAAACTGCTTATTACTAAACTACCAGCAATCATATCTAAAATATCAAAGCTTGTTAATAAACGATAAATGATCGTTAATATAAATAAGATAAAAATCGTGATATCATAAATATTAAATGTTTTTAGATCAATTAAAGCAATTACAAGTAATACCATTGCTATAAAATAAACAATGATCATTTTATAAAGATCATATTGATAAAAACAATAAACAAATAAAATACCACCAATAACTTCAATAACTAAATGACTAATCCCAATCTTCTTTAAACAATAACGACATCTTCCTTTTAAACAAAGATAACTAATAATCGGTAATAAATCATACCATGATAACTGATGATAACAATTAGGACAATAACTCCTTCCTTTTATTATTGATTCATTTAATGGTAATCGATAAATAACAACATTAAAAAAACTACCAAAACAAGCACCAATAAAAAACAAAGATATCCAAAACATAATTTTCCTCCTATTTTAAATATTTATATAAATATATATCCTGGAAAATTAATAATTACTTTTATAAAGTATAAAAAAGAATATTTATATATGTTAAAATAGTGATGAATTTTAAGAAAGGATTACTATTATGAACGATGTACTTAAAAAAATATCTCATGGTCGTTTAGAACCATTATTTTATATTTTATATAAATTATTTATTAATTTAGAATATCGTGTTTTAACAATCTCCTGGTATTTAAAAGGATTACGTAAACCTAATCAAGAAGATATTGACTTAGTTGTTGAAAATGTCACATTTATCTATAAATCATTTGAAAGACAGGCAATGGCTAAAAAACTATATCAAAATATTCAAAAATACTATCCTAACGCTAGAGTAATAATTAGTGATGATAGTTTTAAACCATTAGAAATAAAAGGCCAAAACTTAAAAATAATTCATTTACCATTTAATAGTGGTTTAAGCAAAGGCTTAAACGCAGCATTAAACGAAGTAACAACACCATATGTAATGCGCATGGATGATGATGAATTATTGACATTACGAAGCAATATTGCAGATGAACTTAGATTTTTAAAACAGCACCAAGAAGTAGATTTAGTTGGATTTGGGGTTTTATCAACACCTAAATGTGAAGACCCTAAAAAAAGCTCTCACTTATATTATAAACAATTAATGCAAGAAGCTTTAAAACCATTAAAAATTCCACATTTAACTAAAATTGATGAAACTCATTTTGTTGTCGGTAAGACTGCAAATATCTTTTTAGCTAGAAGTGATAAATTAAAAGAAATTGGCTGGGATGATAATATTCGTATTCTTGATCATAATGAATTTTTTGTCCGAGCTGCCGGTAATATCGTTAGTGTTATTAATCCTACTACCGCTATTTTTCACTATCACAATCAATTTGATAACAACTACCAGCAATATCGTAGTTATGTTCAAAAAGATCGTGATTATATTCGTAAAAAATATTCTTAAAGACAAATGGAGAGTTTATGAAAACAGTTGTTAGTGATTTAGATGGTACTTTATTAGCTAATGGTAGTCTTAATAAAGAAACAATTGCTGTATTAAAAGAATTTCAAAGTAAGAATCGGTTAGTTTTAGCTACAGGAAGAAATTTTGAAAGTGTTAAATGGATAGTTGATGAATTGGAAATGGAAAAGTATCAAACTGGAGCTTTGATATTAATAAATGGTTTGGCTTTTTATGATTTTAAAGACCGTGAATATATTTATTTAAATTCATTTGATTTAAAGGAAGTAAAAAAGATCATAAAAATAGCCTATCGCCTATTTTTTAGAGTTACTGTTGTTTGTCAAAATGAACGAATTACATTATCAAGTCTTTATGATAAAATATTTTATATATTGCGTTATTTAATTAAACATAAACCCATTCCTAAACAAAATAATAAAGCTGTTTACAATCAAGTAGAAAAAATTGAACTAGGTGGTACTATCTTTTTCAACTTCTTTTTTAAACTATTAAAAAAACGGCTTTATAATTATGAAGTCGTTCGTGTTAGTCAATATTGGATTGAGATTTTACCAAAAGGAACTAATAAACTAAATCAGCTTAAATATTTAGTTAGTAAATATCATATTGATCAAAATGATTTATATGTTTTTGGTGATGGAGAAAATGATATTGAAATGTTACAGTATGCAAATAATAGTTATGCACCTGAAAATGCTTTAATTGAAGCTAAAAATGCTGCTCATTTTAAATGTGAATCATGTAATAATAATGGTGTTATTAAAGTTATTCAAAATATAATCAAAAGATAAAAAATCCAGGATTTCCTGGATTTATTCAGTTGGATGACGATCACCTAAAAGATAGTCTTCAACATGTTCAAAGATATATTTAATTGAAAGTGGTAAACGACCTGTTAATGAACTAAAATCACTAACTGGTACATCTAAATAACCTTGAGTTACAGTAGTTCCAAAAGTAACCATTCCTTCAGATGTAGCTTGAATTGGACTTTTAGAAAAATCACCATCAGTATCACGAGGAACTCCGATTGAATCAAAGTAAGCATATAACTCATCATCTGTTAATTTAGTATATGTAATATTATTATTAGTAACTTCATTTCCTATCGCTAGAAAATCACTATAAGATATTGGTTCTAAACCATTAATATTTAAAATTTCCCGATGTAATAGATGATTGTTTAAAGCACAGGCAGCAGCATAAGCACAATCTTTACGAGAAATAAACCATACTCTACCATCACCCATATTTTTAGAAATAGTTTTTTCACCAGCAGCTACAGCACGCATATAATCACTAGTAAAAGCTTCTACAAATAATGAATTACGTAAAATGATATAATCTAGTGGTGAATTTTGAATAATTGCTTCTGTATAAGAATGGTCAACATTTTCAATACTAGGGTTAAAAGGATGAGCAGCTGATAAAACTGATGTATAAATAATTTGTTTTACGTTAGCCTGCATACAAGCATCAACAACATTTTTATGAGCTATTCTACGTTTTTCACCAACAAATAGCATTGAAATTAATAATACTTTATCAGCATCTTTAAAAACATCAACTAAACCTGCAATATCTTTGAAATTAGCTTTGGCAACTGCAATTCCCATTTCTTGATATTCTTTTAATTTTTCAATTTTTGGGGCTGTAAAAACTAAATCTTTTTTATCTACTAAATCCAATACATATTTAGCCACTAACCCACCAAAATTTCCATCGACTCCATTAACAACAATCTTACTCATTTTATTATCTTCCTTTTTATGAATCTGTACTATTACGTTGTCCTACTTGATAATCATCAGCATGTTCAAACATATATGAAACAGTTCTTGGCTTATCACCTGTTAACCATTCAAAAACATTAGTATGAGTATTCATTTTTTCTAATCTGATTGCTCTTGCAAAAGTAACCATTCCATCTGATGAATAAGGAGCAACAGAATCTTCTTCAAAATGTCCATCAGTATTTCTAGGTACCCCAATAGCATCAAATGCTGCATATGTTTCTTCTTCAGTTACATTATTAATTCCGATATTTAATTTTGTAGTTTGATTACCAGCATCAACAAATTCTTGTAATGTAAGTGATTCAGGACCATTGATATTTAAAGTTGCATAATGTAAATCTTCTCTTACTAAGGCATACATAGCAGCTTTAGCACAGTCTCTTCGAGAAATATAAGACATATGTCCTTCACCTTGACAGCTAGTCATCATATTACCTGTTTCTTGAGCAGCAAAATAACTAGTAATCATAGCTTCAACATATTGTGAATTACGTAAGAAAACAAAATCAACATCTAAATTATCGATATAGTTTTCAGTATAAGCATGATCGATTTTTTCGATACTTGGATTTTCTTCATCTTGAGCATTTACTAATGAAGTATATACGATTTTTTTTACCCCTGCTTTAATTGCAGCATCGACAGCATTTTTATGAGCATTACGTCTTTTTACTCCTACAAATGGTGAAGAAATAATTAAAATTGCATCTCCACCTGCAAAAGCTTCTTCTAATCATTCACGATGATTAAAATTAGCTACCCGACAATCATATCCTTTTTCTTGCCACTGTTTTAAACCATCTTCAAAAGGACAAGTAAAAATCAAATTTTCTTTTGATGTTAATTTTTCAATATGTGTAGCAAGATAATTTCCAAAATTTCCATCAACACCTGTTACAATAAATTTTCCCATTATTATTTCCTCCTATTTTGTTAACTCTATGATAGCACTTTCATTTTAATAAAAAAGTCCTCAAAAAATTATAAAGGGGCTGTAACGAAAGGAGGTTTTTTTAACCTTTAATGAAGCGTTACAGCTTCTTTTTTTGTTTTGAAGATTATTTTTTGGAAAATTTAATTTTTTTGCTATTTTT
>NZ_NFKR01000041.1 GCF_002160495.1 Erysipelatoclostridium sp. An173
AAAACCTTCATTCAAAACAAAACTATTATCTTAAAATTAGAATGTACAATCAATAATGAATTTAATAAAAATCATTAAATGATTACGTACATATTATACGAGGAGTGATAAAATGAAACTCATTGTCGATAAACAAATTATAAACATTAACCAGGCAACAACATTAGAGCAAATTGCAAAAGAATATTTTATAAATCAAAAAATATATGCAGGAATTGTTAATGGTAAATTAAAGCCACTACAAGAAATAATTGATAAGGATACTACTATAGAATGGGTATTAGCTTCTAGTATAACGGGTAAACAAATCTATGAACGCACTTTAACTTTTTTATTTATTGTTGCTACTAAGCAGTTATTTAATGACGCTAAAATTACTGTTGAATTTACTTTTCAAGATGGACTTTATTGTACAATTGAAAAAGAAAATCATTTAACCCCTAAAGATGTTGAGAAAATTAAACTGCAAATGCAAAAACTAGTTACAAAAAAATCTAAAATTACTCATTGCAGTTTACCAAAAGAAGAAGCTATTAATTTTTTTAAACAACATGGATTAGAAGATAAAGCTGAATTATTACACTATCGAAAAAAAGAAAACTGTAGTGTCTATACATTAGAAGGATTTAGTGATTATTTTTATGGTTTTATGCTTCCTGATACTTCTTATTTAAATCATTTTTCTTTACAATTTTTTGCTCCCGGCATTCGTTTAGGTCAATATGATGTTCAACTAGAATATTCTAAACTTTTTACAATTATGAAAGAATATGAAGATTGGGGTCAATTAATTGGTGTTCCTACTGTCGCTAAACTAAATGAAAAAATTGTTCAAGGTAATATAAATGAATTAATGTTAATGTCTGAAGCAATGATTGAAAAAAAATTAGCTGAACTTGCCTATAATATTGTTCAAAGAAAAGATACTGTCAAAATAATATTAATAGCGGGACCAAGTTCGGCTGGGAAAACGACGTTTTCTAAACGTCTAGGTATCCATTTAAAAATATTAGGTATGCAACCTGTTACATTATCGATGGACGATTTTTATTTAAATCGCAAAGATACTCCCAAATTACCTAATGGCAGCTATGATTATGAAAATATTGAGGCAGTTGATTTAAAATTATTTAATGAAACCATGTTAAAATTAATCTATCATGAACCAGTATGCTTGCCTCGTTATAATTTTAAAACCGGGTTAAGAGAATATAATGATCAAGAAATTTTATTAAAAGAAGGTCAGATTTTAATAATTGAAGGTATTCATGGTCTAAATCCTCGAACATCTTTCTATATTCCAAATACTGCCAAAATTAAAATTTATATTAATGCTTTGACCCATTTAAATTATGATGATCATAATCGAATTGCAACCTCTGATTATCGCTTAATTCGACGTATTGTTCGTGATTTTCAATTTAGAAATTCTAGTGCTAAAGAAACAATTAGCCGTTGGCAAAATGTCAAAAATGGTGAAGATAAGTATATTTATCCATATCAAGAAGAAGCTGACTACATATTTAATACTTCGATGGTTTATGAATTAGCGATATTAAAACCAATCGCCCAAAAATTGTTATCACAAATTGGCACTGGTGAAAAAGAATATCTTGAAGCAAATCGATTAAATAAACTATTGGATTATTTTGTCAGCGCTAAAGTAGAAGTCCCTCAAGTTTCAATATTAGCTGAGTTTGTAGGAAATAGTATTTTTGAATAATATTAAAATAACCGCTGCAACAACTTGTTACAGCGGTTTTACTAATGATATTAATGTCCACCAAATACTTTAAATTCCATTGAATTTAATTTATCATCAATAACTTTAATTTCTTCTTTGCTTAATTCAACATTTCCGGCTTCAAAATTAGATTTTAATCTTTCTACTTTTCTAGAGCCAGGAATTGGGATAATAAAATCATATTTATTGATCATCCATGCAAGTGACATTTGCGCACTATTAGCGTTATGTTTAGCACCAATTTTATCAACTACTTCTAATAATTCATTAGTCTTTTTAATTCCTTCATCACTATATTGAGGCATATCAGGTCTAAAATCCTGATCACCATTTCCAAAATCTTTCTTTGATTGATAAGCACCTGTTAATGCTCCATTAGCCATTGGTGAAAAAGCAACATAAGTAATTCCTAATTCTTTACATACTGGCATTAAATTTTCATGCCATCTAGCCATCATTGAATATCTATTTTCAATAACAGTTACTGGACAAATAGCATGAGCTCTTCTTAAATACTCTTCGTTAACTTCAGAAATTCCCCAGGCACGAATCTTTCCTTCTTCAATTAATTCTTTCATAACCCCAGCAACAACTTCTGGTTCAACTTTAGGATCGATACGATGTTGATAATAAATGTCAACATAATCTGTTTGTAATCTTTTTAAAGAACCTTCTAATGATGCTCTAATTTTTTCTGGAGAACTATCTAATTCTAAGTGGTCACCTTTATGAGTTACTCCAAATTTTGTACATAAAATGACATCTTTTCTAAAATCTTTAATTGCTTCACCAACAATTTCTTCATTATAACTAATAGATCCATCAGGATATACACCTGTATAACATTCAGCAGTATCATAAAAATCATATCCAATTTCATGAGCTTTTTTCAAAATTTCTACTGCTTCATCTTTTGGTGTTGGTGTTCCACTTGCGTGTGATAACCCCATACATCCTAAACCAATTACATTAACATACATATCAGTTTTTCCTAATTGTACTTTTCTCATAATTTCCTCCACCTCAACTATTTAAACTATATTATTTATCATAATCACTTAAAGCTGATACATCAGCCCACTTATCTAATTCAGCTAATTTTGCTTCTAAAGTTGCTTTTACCGCTTTTACAGCATCACTACCTAATGATAAAATTTCAGGTTGTTCATCACCATTTACCACTTTAACAATAACTTCACCAGCTTTGTCAGGATCACCAGGTTGGGCATGTTTATTTTCAAATCGTCCTACTCTTGTTTTACCTGCAGTTTGAGCATAATCACCAATTTCAGTAGCTGATCCTTTTAATGATTCACCATCATAAAATCTTGTTCTAAAAGCACCAGGTTGAACAACCATTGCTTTAATTCCTAATGGAGCAACTTCTTTCATTAAACCATTTGTAAGTAATTCCAATGCTGCTTTTGATGAAGCATAATATCCTGAACCAATTGCTGATCTAGCAGCAGCAATTGATGTTACATTAATGATAAAACCTGATTTTTGAGCTCTCATTCCAGGTAATACAGCTTTCATTAATTCAACTGGACCAAATACATTAGTATTAAATAATGTTTGAACTGCTTCAACTTCTCCTTCTTCAATTGCTGAACGATAACCATATCCCGCATTATTTACTAATACATCAATTGTTCCAAATTTTTCATTTGCTTCTTTTACTGCATTTTTAATACTTTCATTATCACAAACATCTAATGATACCGCTAAAGCTGTATCAGGATAATCTTTAACAATATCCATAACTTTATCTTTATTTCTAGCAGTTACAACTGCTTGATCACCACTTTTTAATACTGCCTTAGCAATACCTGCTCCAATACCACTTGAACATCCTGTAATTAACCATGTTTTCATTTTTATTCCTCCTATTTATGTCTAACTTTAATTATATTCTAGTATTTATAGTGAACTCTAAGTCAATAGATTTTTATAAAAAATATTCAATAATAAATTGATATATGTCAGTTATATCTTGATGATATAATTTTTCAATAAATTCTTCTTTATTTTTTATGTCCGTAATAGTTTTAAATTTATTAATAACTTCATCATGAGTCATTGGATGATTAACTGATCCTGGAGCATCCTTTAAATAATACTTTTTATCATTTATGGAAATATAAATTTCATCATCGGATAATTTAGAATTCTCTTTTATAGCAATTTTATTTATAATTTCTTGTTCATCATCAGTAATAATAAAATTACTGTTTAATGGTAAATATCCATTTTTTCGATCAACTAATATATGTCCAATAATATAAGGCAATGATACAAGACCATCATACATATTTTGAGGCGAAAAGTTGGAACCTAAGTTTTTTACTCTTGAAGAAACTTCAACAATTATTTTATCAATTATTCGATAATCAATATCTATTTTTAAAAGTAATGCAATAGCACTAAATGAGATAAATCCATAAGGATATGGCTTACATGATGTATTTAATGATAATTGTCCTTTACGAGCTTTTTGTAGCGCTGGCTTAGCTGCAATCTGTTTAATTAAACCATTTTCACCTACCAAAGATGCAAAAGAACACGTCATTCCATTTTTTACAAGCATTGTTGCTATAAAACCATTTTTACAGGCAATCGCTGGGATAAAGCTCCCTGCCATCGAACCATGACTGCCGCGAATTCCAGAAGCATAATTACTAGCTAAAGCTAATGCACTTTTGATTTTTTTACGATCAAATTTGTATAGATAGCTTAAAGCTGTCGCTACTGCCAAACCACCAACAATTCCACTAGTATACCATCCTGATTTACTTTCAGCCTTTTTATCAAACATCACCGTAGCTAAACGACATTCGGTTTCCATACCAATATATAAAGCATTTAAAGTTTCATTTATTGAAAGTTGCTCTTTTCTAGCAAATGCTAAAATAGCACTAATAACGATTCCACAGGGATGAGTTGTTGTTTCAAAATGGATATCATCGTAAGCATAAACTGCTGATGAAAAACAATCTATCAATGCTACATCAGCCAATGAAACATTTTCTTTCCTATTAAACGGCTGATAAGTACCTTGATGATCTTCTAATAATGTATTTATTACAACCGTAATAGCCGGATGTGATGCTCCTAAATATGTTGCACCCAGATAATTTAATAATGTGTCATAAAAAAACTCAGGAATTTTTTGTAAATCAGTTTTTTCAATAAAATCAACTAATTCTTCGCCAAATAATTCTAATTCACTCATTATAATTTCACCGGATAAATAGCAGCTAATCCACCATCAACTAGTAGCTCAATACCGTTAACGTAACTAGATTCATCTGATCCTAAAAAGATAGCTGAATCAGAAATATCTTTAACATTTCCAACCCGATTAGCGGGTATAAGTGTTGCTCGATATTCCTGTAATTCTTTTTCTTTTTGAGGATCTCTTCCTAACTCTTTCCCTGCTGCATCAGTTGGAATAATTCCTGGTGCTAAAGCATTTACCCTGATTTTTCGATCTCTTAATTCATTTGTCCAGGTATGAATAAATGATTTCATCGCTGATTTTGCTGCTATATATAAACTGAAGTTTGGTAAACCTGAAGAAGCTGTTACTGAAGTATTAAGTATTATTGTTGAACCTTCTTTCATTAATGGCAAACAAACCTGAGCACAATAATATGTTCCTAAAACATTAGTATACATAACCCGATTAAACTCTTCCAATGTAACATCTTCAATAGCTATATAATTACCAACACCTGCATTAGCAATTAATATATCTAGCTTACCTTTTTCATTTTTAATTTTCTCCGCCACTTTTTCCATACCTTCTTTTTTTGTTACATCTGCAACGACATAATCAATATTTTTACCAATTGTTGAAACTGCTTCTTGCAACTTATTTTCTCTTCTACCAGTAATGTAAACATAAGCGCCCTCTTCAACATATTTTTTAGCAATATCTAATCCAATACCAGTACCACCACCGGTTATTAAAGCAATTTTTCCTGATAATCTCATCTTTTTTCCTCCTTTGCTTTTTAATAATAAATTAATAATCTATACTATTAATTTATAAATCCTTTATCTAAATTAATCCTAATACTTATAGTTAACTATAAGTCAATAACTTTTTTCTAATCAAAAACTAAAAATTATTTTATCTATAATCATTCTTCTATATTTTGATACAATAGCAATACGATATTTACATCGATATGATGTATGTGATAAACTGTTTTTGTCTTTCATTAGACATCCTCCTTTGATTTTATATTCAGCTGCCAGGCTAAATATATCTTGTCATTGGAGGTTTTTATTCTTAACGCTAAAGCTAAAATCTTACCACGTGCATAGCACGTGGCAATCACTTTGTTAATAAAAATGCGGATAATAAAACCCGCATTTTTACTTATATTTTTTAATACATCTACTATTTTCGTTGAAATCAGATATCAACTAGTAATTAATGAAAAATGATAAAAACACAATTATTTAACAAGTTCTTTTGTACTACTATCATTTTCATTATTTTAATATATATTACAAGTAATTTGTTTCATATTAAATATATTTTTAGCTAGCAATTAGCAATTCTTGTTAATATTTTTTTCTAGGATTATCTAAATTATAAATTTTTGCAATATTATCGAAATGCTCTGCCATGTATTTATCAAAAGTAACAGTATCATAATTCGATAAAAGCGATTGAATATTAAATTCATCAATTAAATTTATATTTAATTTTTTAATATATTTTATAATATCTGTACTTTTAGTTGTCGGTTCAATTTCAAAAATATAAGATGAATAATCTTTAGTATTAATAATAAAATCAATATGATATTTTAAGCTAGGTGTCATTGTATATCCGATAGTTCCTGAACTACCAATACGGCTACACAAAGATAATGTAATATTATCAATCGTTTTGTATTTAATAAAGAAATTATCTTCTTTTATTATACTGCTAGATTTCACTTCAATATCATCATTTCTAAAATTACAATCATATGATAATAAATCATGTACAAACGATGCAGTTTTCTTTTTATTATTAATAAGAATTATAGAAGGATATATTTTTTTCATATAGATGTTCTCCTTTCTGATTTTATAAAACAATATTAAGACTATACTAAAAAATTATATATAATTCTTAAATAAAATAGTTTTGATTTAATTTTTTATCTTAACTTTTTAATTATGTACCATTTAATCTATCCACTATATTATTAGGTATATTTTTGGTATAACCATTTCATTTGTATATGTAATAATATAATAACTTGTTTAACAACTCTAAGATTATTATACACTTCCTTGATTTTAATAATCAATACTGCATGTAACAGAATTAGTAGTATACATAAATAGATTACTACAAACATTTTTCCTAAAAATTATTAATATCAAACATAAAGTTAATAGCAAAAATAATATAATAATACTATTTGTTAATTTAATATTTTTATTGATAACAAATAACAAAAAACTATTTTATCAGTATCAATTTCTATTTCTTTCAAATCATTTTGTTTAGACATTTATATTCCTAATATTTTGTCATAAAATCTCTTATTTTAAATTTAAATAACTAAAATCTATTTTTCATAAATTAACAAACAAAATATGAAGTGTATATTCTTCCAATATAGTTTTAATAAATAAAACATATCTTATTGATAAAATACAAACTACATTATTAAGCTAAAATGAAAAGTTATAATTCTCTTCATTCCTTTTTAGTAAATGATATAATGTATTTAAATATATTTTTGATAAGCAGTTTTAAAAGGAGAGTATACTATGTTCAATATCGATTTACATATTCACACAACTTGTTCTGATGGAAAGCTAACCCCAATTGAAATATTAGATTTAGCAAAGCAAAACAAAATAAATGCAATCTCAATTACTGACCATGATTCAATTGATGCCTATACCAAAGAATTTTATTCATACGCAAATAAATGTAATATTCAAATCATTACGGGAATAGAAATATCAACAAAAATCAATCATAAAACATTTCATGTCTTAGGATATCATTTTGACATCGATAACAGTGAACTTAAAAATACTTTGAAATCTATTAAGAATGCAAGAATAGACTATTTATATAATGTAAGCTACAAATTAGAATCATTGGGTTTTTATATAAACCTAGATAACCTGAAAGAAATTGATATTGTAACCAAAGCACATATTGCCAAAGACATAGTAAACAATGAAAAAAATAACAAATTACTTATTCATTATTTTCAACATATCCCATCTTATGGTGAATTTATTGAAGGAATGATGAATGAAGGATGTCCAGCTTTTGTAGAAAAAATATCTATTACTCCAATAAAAGCAAGTGAATTAATTAGAAAGGCTGGTGGTAAAGTCGTTTTAGCTCATCCAGTTTGTTATCAATATGAAGATAATGTACAATTAACAGAATTATTATCATTACTAGATGATATGAAAGCCGATGGCTTAGAAGCTATTTATATTTATGTTGATAAGCATTTTAATAAAATTAATGAAATTGAACACTGGAAACAAATTGCAAAAAATAAACATTTATTTATTACAATGGGCTCAGATTATCATTTTACTGATCAAATACATCCTATGATTGGTTTGTTAAATGAAGATTTTCATGTAACTGATCAACAAAAAATACAGATATTAAATCATATCTTAGATTAAAAAATTTTATCAAGAAAAATATATAAATGTACAAAACACTTTCATAATAAAATTGTATAAAGATTATTATATTATTTGGTACAAATTAGTTTATTTTGGTACCAAATTCTTATCGAAAACAAACAATCTACAAATATTTTAAAATAAAAAGTAGAGCACATCTTTTAAAATACCCCCATTTTATAAAGACACGCTCTACTTAAATATTTTTTATTAAATTAACGAACAACGATGTTTACTATTTTATTTTTTACTACAATGATTTTAACAATATTTTTACCATCTGTATGAGCCTTAACATTTTCTTGTTCAAAAGCTAATGTTTTTACAGCCTCTTCATCAGCATCTTTAGCAACTTGAATTTTAGCTCTTAATTTACCATTTACTTGAACACCCATTTCAATAGTTTGAGTTACTAACATGCTTTCATCATATGTTGGCCATGGTTCATAAGCAATTGTACTTTCATGTCCTAGTAAGTGCCACATTTCTTCACAAACATGTGGAGCAATACAACTTAACATCTTCACTAAATTTTCAGCATAAGGACGATAAACTGTTTTTGCCTTAAATGCTTCATTAACAAAAATCATCATTTGTGAAATAGCTGTATTGAAACCTAATGTTTCATAATCATTAGTTACTTTTTTAACTGTAGCATGATAAATAAAATCTAATGAGTGATCATTTTCATCACTTAATTTATCTGTTTCAATAACTAAACGATAAACACGATCTAACCATTTTCTTGCACTATCTACCCCACTATCACTCCATGGTTTACTAGCTTCTAATGGTCCCATAAACATTTCATAAACACGTAGAGTATCTGCACCATATTCATTAACGATATCATCTGGATTTATTACATTTCCTTTAGATTTACTCATCTTTTCACCATTACCACCTAAAATCATTCCTTGGTGATATAATTTTTTAAATGGTTCAGGATTTGATAAATATCCTTTATCATACAAATATCTATTCCACATACGAGAATATAATAAATGTCCAACTGCATGTTCAGGACCACCAACATATAAATCTACCGGTAACCAATGATCCAATAATTTACGATCTGCAATAGCCTTATCATTATGTGGATCAATGTAGCGCATATAATACCAGCTACTTCCAGCACTACCTGGCATTGTACTTGTTTCACGTTTACCTTTTTTCCCATTAACTTCAACATTTACCCAATCAACTGCTTTATCAAGTGGTGAAGCTCCTGATTTTGATGGTGAATAATCTTCTAATGGTGGTAAAATTAATGGTAACTCATCATCTGATAAAACAACAGATGTCCCATCATCAAAATTAATTACTGGAATTGGCTCACCCCAATATCTTTGTCTTGCAAAAATCCATTCTCTTAAACGGTAATTAATTTTCTTTTGTCCACAGTGATGTTCTTCTAACCATTTAACCATCGTATTAATTGCATCTTCTTTATTCATTCCATTTAAGAACTCAGAATTAATATGTTCTCCATCTTGAGTCCAAGCTGCTTTTGATACATCGCCACCAGCTAATACCGGAATAATTTCTAAACCAAATTTTTTTGCAAATTCAAAGTCACGTTCATCATGAGCTGGTACTGCCATAATTGCTCCAGTACCATATCCAGCTAAAACATAATCTGAAATCCAAATTGGGATTTTTTTATTATTTACCGGATTAATTGCATAAGCCCCAGTAAATACCCCAGTTTTATCTTTATTTAATTCAGTACGTTCTAATTCTGATTTTGTTGCACACACACTAATATAGTCATCAACTGCCTGTTTTTGCGCTGCAGTTGTAATTTTTGCAACTAGTTCATGTTCTGGGGCCAACACACAGTATGTTGCACCAAATAATGTATCACAACGTGTTGTAAATACAGTAAATTTATCTTCATAACCGTCAACTTTAAAATCAACATGGGCACCAATTGATTTTCCAATCCAATTTCTTTGAATTTCTTTTGTTGATTCAGGCCAATCAATGTCTTCTAATCCAGCTAATAATTTTTCTGCGTATGCCGGAATATCGATTACCCATTGTTTCATATTTTTACGAATAACCGGGAATCCCCCACGTTCGCTTTTACCATCAATAATTTCATCATTAGCTAATACAGTTCCTAATTCTTCACACCAGTTGACTGGTATATCAACATTTTTAGCTAATCCATCGTTATATAATTGTTTAAAAATCCATTGTGTCCATTTGTAATAGCTAGGATCACAAGTTGAAACACATTTATCCCAATCAAATGAAAAACCTAACATTTTTAATTGCTTTGTAAATGTATTAATATTTTTAACTGTAAAGCCCTCAGGATGATTACCAGTTTTAATTGCATATTGTTCTGCAGGTAAACCAAAGGCATCAAATCCCATTGGATGTAAAACATTGTATCCTTGCATTCTTTTCATTCTTGATACAATATCAGTTGCTGTATATCCTTCTGGATGCCCTACATGTAATCCTTGTCCTGAAGGATATGGAAACATATCTAAAGCATAAAATTTAGGTTTAGAAAAGTCCCAGACATCAGTAAAAAAAGTTTTATTTTCTTCCCAATATTTTTGCCATTTCGGCTCAATTTGTTTGTGATCAAACGGCATTCTATACTTCCTCCTTAAAATAAAAAAAGCCGTCCATCTAAGGACGACTTAATATCGCGTTACCACCTTAGTTCCAGATTAAAAAAATCTAGCGCTCAAAACTTTAACGCAGTTAACGGCAATAACTACTAACAATTTCATTATTGCATCTCCTAGGCGAGTTCATAATCTATTTTATCAGTTTCCACCAGCCACTGACTCTCTATAAAAAATTCAATTACTACTACTCCTATTCGTAGACTTTAAATACTCAAATATTATAACATAAATAGATAGATATGCAACAAATTTTAAACCAAACAAACTCAATTTTAATTATTAACTATGATATTTCAAAGCTTTAATTGGATCGAGGTGACTTGCTTTAAATGCTGGTAAACAACTGCTTAAAATACCTAATCCTAAAGCAAACAAATAAATAACTAACAATAACTTCAAATCAATTGACACAAAGTTACCTTCAAAACTATAACTTGTAATTACTAAACTATTAATCATTTGAACAATTTGAATCAATAAAATTAACGCTAAAACAAAACTAACTGTAACTAAAATTACACTTTCCAATAGTACTAATAATAAAATCTGAATTTTACTTGCTCCTAAACATTTAAAAATACCAAAATCCTTGGTCTTTTCAACAACAGATAAATACAATACCTCACCTATTAAAAAACAAGCTGCAATTATAGCTAATGAAGAAAACAATAATAAAACTCTTTGAATCTGTAGCAAAAAATTATCAACATTTGCATTGATATCTTGACCAGCAACCTTAAAATCCAAATATGAATATTTCTCTTTTAAATTTTTAATTTCATTTTCAACATTTACTAGCTGATTTAAATTCATTAAAACTAATTGAGTCGTGATTTCTTCTTTATTAACTTTAAAAATTTCACTAATATGTTCAAAATTAGCAAGCTCATTTATATACATCGTATCAAACATCGATACTTCATCTGTTATTCCTACAATTTTTAATTTAATCTTCTTTATTTGATTATCTTTTAAATAATATCCATATACATAACGATTAATCAATTTTTGATAATCATCACTTAAATGAACTGCTGTAGTTTTTGTCAAAACTATTTCATCATCCTTATTTAATTTTCTTCCATATTCAATTCTATTAGATTGAACTTTTTTTGTCATATCACTAATATAAACAGTTGACTCTGTTGCATAGCTGTTTTTTAAAGAAATCCCTATAAATTCATAATCTACAGGTTCACCGTATAAATACTGATTTTGTGAATGTTCTTTTAGATTTATTAATTCTTGATAATTGATTGCTTGATGATTTTGCTGTTGTATTGAAATCAACTGATTTGGAAAAATAGCAGTTAATTGTTTTTTTACCTGGTTTTGTAAAGAGCCGCTTAAAGTAAAAGTTATCATAATACAAAAAATAGCCAGGGTAATTCCGGCTGATATTTTCAAATTTCGATATAAATTAGAACGATATTGTAATAAAACTAGTTTAAAAATATTAGCTGGTGCATGTTTTTTTAACCGGCAATAAAATTTATCTGTTGTTTTAATAGAATCTCTTTTTTTAGTCAACTTGCCATTTTCCATAACATACAGTTGATCAGCATATTTAATAGCCAAATTTTCATCGTGACTAATTACAATTACCAATCTTTCTTTTGCTTCTTTTTTTAAAAGTTCAAATACTGCTTGACTATTTTCTTGATCCAAAGAGCCAGTTGGTTCATCACATAATAAAATATCCACATTTTTTATTATCGCCCGTAATAAAGCAACCCGTTGTTTTTGACCACCAGATAATAACCTGACTTTTTTTCTTTTTAACTTTTGTAGTTCTAATTTTTCTTCTTGATCTTCAATTGCTCGTTTATAAATTATCTTAGTAAAAAAGCCTGATAATAAATAATTATTTTTTACATTCAACCAATTAATTAAATTAAAATCTTGAAAAATAAAACCAACATGTTTCCGACAATAATTCTTTATTTCCCGAATATTTTGATTATCAATAAAAATATTGCCTTGATAATTTAAGTCAATTCCCCCAATAATATTTAACAACGTAGTTTTCCCACATCCAGATTTACCAGTGATAATAACCATTCCTGTACTAGGAAAAGTAACACTTAAATTATCAATAACAAGATCATCATATTCTTTTGTTAAATTTTTAATTTCCAGCATATTCTAGTTCTCCTTTAACAAAATACTGCCATCCATCTTATTAATTATTAATGCTCCATGAACCCCCGAAATCCAGCAAATAATAATATAAATAAAGATTAATAAAATAAATAAATCAAAAGAACCTAAAAAATAACGTGGCAAAACAAATAAATTATTAATTCCTATAATATTTTTATCTAAATCAAATAATGAAATTAAAAATAGCGTTCCAAAAGCTACAACACTACCTACAATACCAATTATCATTCCTATCAACATCGCTTCAAATCCAAATAAACTTACGATCCTTAACTTAGAAATACCATTAACCTGTAAAATACAAGTATCTTTTTTCCTTTCAATAAAAATCGTTTTTAAAATAATTGAAATTAAAATAATAGAAATAAAAAAACTTACACTTATAAAAATAATTACAACTATATACGCTAGATCAAATAACATTTGATAACTATCAACATATTCTTGATGATAACTTACCAGCAAAAAATCATCCTGATATTTATCAAGAACCTGTTTATATTTAGAACTAATTAAAATTAAAACATCTTTAGTTTCTAATTGTTGTCTTAAGTTTTCATCAATAATATTTCTATCAATATAAATATTATTACCCTCATTAATATAATCGTTAATAATCGCACTAATAGAAAAAGAATAACTGATTCCATTTAATTCATATTCAATTTCATCATTGACTTTTAAATCATATTTTTTTGCAGCCTTTTGATTAATGACTATTTGATTTTCTTTACTAGGATAATGTCCACTTTGATAATCAAAATTTTTAGTATTCTTTATTTGATAAATTTCAAAATTTTGATTTCCTTTAAATACCCCTTGACTAAAATCCAATTTAAAAGATACATCATCAATCAAACTATTTTCTTTAAATTTAGTAATATCATCTTCTTTAAACATAGTATTTAAATAATCATTTTGATAAACTTCTATTATCTCTTTTAATGGATCACTTTGAAAACGATTTTTTAAATATAACCAGCCACCATTACACGCTGAAAGAAGTAATACGAAAGCAATAATAATAAATATTTGTGAAACAAACATCATTATCAACTTATTTCGTTGATATTTTATCTGCTGTTTAATATAAAAAAACAGTCTTTTAGACTGTCGAGGTAAAAAATATGTACTGTATTTATGGTATTTACTAGTTTTAAAATCATAATAATTTATATTTTGATCTAAATCAATTATTTGCGACGTATACTTCTTTATCAATGAAATATTATGAGAAATCACAATAACCAAATGTTGTTTTGCATACTGTTTTAATAATTTCATTACTTCTTTGCTTTGGATACCATTTAAGGCACCAGTTGGCTCATCAGCTAGAAGAATTGGAGTTTGACATAAAAAAGCTCTTACCAGTCCAACACGCTGTTTTTGTCCTCCAGATAATTGATCTGGATAATTATTTAACAGATGTACAATTTCTAGCTGATTGCAATATGTCATCATTTTAAATTCAATATCATTATAGCTATAGCCCTTAATCAAAGCTGGTAAAATAATATTTTGCTTTATTGTCAAAGATGGTATTAAATTATAAAACTGATAAACATAACTAATATAATCCTTTTGATATTGAACAATATTTTCTCTTTCTAGTTCATGACCATCAATTAATATCTGACCACTATTAGCTTTCTCTACCCCAGCGATGATATTTAATAATGTTGATTTACCAGAACCGCTTTTACCGACAATCGCAATTAAACCTTTACTTGGAAATTTGATTGTAAGATTATTTAATACTGTCTGCTTATTTTTACCAAACTGATAAAATTTTGTTATTTTAATTAATTGTAATGCCATAATTTTTCTACTGTTTAATACAGTACCTCCTTTATTATAATTTGATTTCTAAACTTTTAGGCAATATGCTATAATACTGATGGTGATAAAATGAATCAATTTAAATACAGTAATGATAACAAACGTTATCATACCTTTAATTATTATTTAAAAAACAAATATCATTGTAAAGTTGCAAAAGTAGGATTAAATGCCGGATTTACCTGCCCTAATCGTGATGGCAGTAAAGGGGTTGGGGGTTGTATTTTTTGTAGCGACTCTGGTTCTGGTGATTTTGCCGGTAATGTCCACGATTCTTTACAAACCCAATTTAATCAAGTAAGTCAAATTTTATCTAATAAATGGCCTGGTTGTAAATACATCGCATATTTTCAAGCAAATACCAATACTTATGGTCCTGTTGAAAAAATCAAAAAATGCGTTGAACCATTTATTAATAAAAAAGATGTTGTTGCCATAAGCATTGCTACTAGACCGGATTGTTTAAATGATGATGTTCTAGAATACTTAAAAGATGTCAATTCACGCTGTGATTTATGGGTCGAATTAGGTTTACAAACAATCCATGATCGTACCGGACTAATCATTAATCGCTGTCATAGTTATCAAGATTTCCTGGATGGTCTTAATAAACTACGAGCCCTAAATATCAATGTCTGTGTTCATATCATCAATGGTTTACCATATGAAACACCTGAAATGATGCTAGAAACAGCTAAAACAGTTGGTCAGTTAGACATTCAAGCTATAAAAATTCATATGCTATACATTATTGAAAATACAAAATTACATCAATTATATTTAAAGAAACCTTTTAAAATTCTCGATCGTGAAGAATATATTAAATTAGTTGTTGAACAACTAGCTTATTTGCCAGAAAATATTGTTATTGAACGACTTACTGGTGATGGTAAAATTGATGATTTAATTGCTCCATTATGGTCGGTTAAAAAAGTAACTATTTTAAATGATATTGATAAAATGATGGTCGCAAAAGATTATTATCAAGGATGCAAATTATAAAAAGAAAAAAGCCCGAAGGCTTTTTTTTAATTATCAGTTTCAATTAATCCATAATCACCATCATTACGGCGATATACAATGCTTATAGCATCTGTTTCAGAATCACGATAAACAAAGAATGAATGTCCTATTAATTCCATTTGCATAATTGCTTCTTCCATATCCATTGGTTTTGGTGTAATAGTTTTTACTTTTACTAAGACATCTTCTTCTGGTTCAACATCTTCAATTGAAGAAAGGTTGAATGCAAGTTTATTATCCTTTGATTTACGACTTAGACGTGTCTTATACTTTCTAATTTGTCCTTCCAATTTATCAATAGCTAAATCGATTGCATTATACAAATCATCATCTACAACTTCTGCTCTTAATAGAACATATTCAGTTGGAATAGTTATTTCAAGTTTTTGTCCATATGGATAAACTCGGCATAACACTTTAGCCTCTACATTATCGCTAACGATGAAATATTTGTCTAGCTTTGATAATTTTTTTGAAATCTTTTGTTCAATTGCTTCAGTGATTTCAATGTTTTTTCCTCTTACTGAGATTTTCATAAGAACTCCTCCTTTGTATATAAATATTATACAATATTAAATGATAAAATAACACTTAAATTATAGATAAAATTTTCGTAAATTTTACACAAAATGAAAAAAACCCGAATTAATCGAGTTTTTTACATCTATACAATTTTAAATTTTTTTATATCTAACGATATTTCTTTAAAACTTCCACTTTATCTAATTTTTCCCATGGTAAATCTAAATCACCACGTCCAAAATGTCCATATGCAGCAGTTTTTTGATAAATTGGTTGTCTTAAATTTAATGTTTTAATAATACCACCTGGTGTTAAATCAAAGTTTTCTCTAATTGCTTTAATAATAACATCAACATCAACATGTTCACTACCATAAGTTTCTACAAATACTGAAGTTGGTTCTTTAACACCAATTGCATAAGAAACTTGTATTTCAATACGATCACAAAGATCAGCTGCCACAATATTTTTAGCAATATATCTAAGCATATAAGCTGCTGAACGGTCTACTTTTGAAGGATCCTTACCACTAAATGCTCCCCCACCATGACGAGCAGCACCACCATAAGTATCAACAATGATTTTACGACCAGTAAGTCCTGTATCACCATGAGGACCACCAATAACAAATCTTCCAGTTGGATTAATTAAAACACGATAATCTTTATTTAATCCATATTTTCCTACTACAACATCCATGATTTCTTCTTTAATGTATTTTTTAAAAGCTTCTTCATCAAAATCAGGATCATGTTGAATTGACATTAAAATTGTATCAATTTTAGGATCTTTATCAGTATAATCAACAGTTACTTGAGCCTTCATATCAGGACGAGCATATTTAAATTCACCACTATTTTTTTTCTCTGTTGCATAGCGTACTAAATGATGTGCCAATGAAATTGGAAGTGGCATATATCCTTTAGTTTCCTTGCAAGCATAACCAAACATAATTCCCTGGTCACCAGCACCACCAACTTCATCATTAGTACCTAATGCAATATCAGGTGATTGACTATCTAAAACAATTTGAACTTTACATGTTCGATAATCAATCCCTTTATCGCTATCATCATAACCAATATCTTTTAAAACATCACGAGCTACTTGTTCATAATCTACTTTAGCTAAAGTAGTAATTTCTCCACCGATTACAATTAAATCTGTTGTTGCAAATACTTCACAGGCAACACGTGAATTAGGATCTTCTTTTAAGCAGGCATCTAAAATAGCATCGCTAATTTGATCACATACTTTATCTGGATGCCCTTTTGATACTGATTCTGAAGTAAATAACAATTTTTCTTTCATTTCTTTCTCCTTTCGACAAATAAAAAAGCTTCCTAAAGAGAAAGCATACATATTTAGGAAGCCTTCTCTCATTGTTCAAGTTTAACCTTGCTAAGTCAGGCACCTTCTAATTTAATATAGGGTTGCCACTACATCATCGATCTTCATCTAGTAGTTCTTAATAAGAGTCTTTTTTATTTATTTGTTTAATTTCTTCTTTGCTTAATGATGTAATTACTTCAATAATATCATCATCAAGACCAATATCTAATAAAATACTTGCTATCATTTTCTGTTTACGAATATTATCCATATTATCACCTTAACTTAGTTTGCATTGATAAAACAATAATATTCCTAAAAACGACACATAAATAATAATACATCTTTTTTTAATATGCAAGTAATTTAATAGCTATTAATATTTTAACATAAAACAAACGATATTTTATCTCAAATTTGTCTCATTTTTAAAACATTGGTTCAGTTGCAATATTTCTTACTTCTAAAACACCAGGTACTTCTTCCATTAAAATTTGTTCAACACCATCTTTTAAAGTTTCATCTAATAAGCTGCATCCAGCACATGCACCAAGCATTTTAACATAAACAATCCCATCTTTAAAATCAATTAGTTCAATATCTCCACCATCACGATTTAAATATGGTCTTAATTTATTAACAACTTTTTCAATTTGTTCATATGTATTTTCCACTATTATCACCTCTTTTGTATAGTATATTGTACCACAAAAAATATTTTTTTAAATAAATATGATATCCAAATATAAAAACATCTACTTATAAAAAAATATCTTACAATCAAAAACTTTTATTTTAATAGTAAATAATATAATTATAATTCAAAAATTTCATTAAAAAGAAATAATTTTATGTTATAATGTCTCCGTAGGGAGTGATTATTATATGGGTCAAAAGATAAAACGTGGCGATATCATCGATGTAAAAATCACTGGTATTCAGCCTTACGGTGCTTTTGCAAGTTTACCCGATAATTCTACAGGATTAATTCACATTTCTGAAATCTCAGATAAATTTGTAAAAAGTATTGATAGTTTTGTTAAAGTTGGTCAATCAATTAAAGTAAAAGTTATTGACTTCGATGAAAGCACTAATCATGCTCGTCTAAGCTTAAAAGCCATTGATAATCGTTATCGTAGACGAAATAAGCGTGTCTATTATAAAAACCCCAGACGATCAATCGTTGAAACACCTAATGGTTTCAAGCCATTAGCTGCAGCTATGCAAATATGGATCAAACAAGGAATCACGGAGGAAAATTAAAATGATTACATTAGATTTAAGCAAAGCTAAATTAAGCGAAGATTTAAGTTCATATCAAGAAAAAGTTAATGAAATTCATGATATGATTCATAACAAAACTGGTGCCGGGAATGATTTTCTTGGCTGGGTAGAATTACCAGAAAATTATGATAAGGCTGAAGTAGCATTAATTAAAGAAAAAGCAGCTGCTTTACAAGATAAAACAGATGTATTATTAGTTTGCGGTATTGGTGGATCTTATTTAGGAGCACGTGCAGCAATCGAAGCAATTAATGGATTATATCCAAAAAATAAAGTTGAAATTATTTATGTAGGAAATACTTTCTCATCAAATTATATTAAACAAGTTGCTGATTATATTGAAGACAAAGATTTTGCAATCAACGTAATTTCAAAATCAGGTACAACAACTGAAACTTCTATTGCTTTTAGAATTTTCAAAGAAATGTGTGAAAAGAAATATGGTAAAGATGGTGCTAGAGAAAGAATCGTTGCAACAACTGATAAAGCAAAAGGTGCTTTAAAAACACTAGCAACTGAAGAAGGATACACAACTTTTGTTATTCCTGATGATGTTGGAGGACGTTATTCAGTATTAACACCAGTTGGTTTATTCCCTATCGCTATGGCTGGAATCGATGTTGATGAAATGATGAAAGGTGCCAAAGATGCGATGGATAAATATAGTGTAAGCGACCTTGAAAAAAATGATGCTTATCGCTATGGTGTAGCTCGTCAAATTTTACACAAAGCTGGTTATCCTGCAGAAATGTTTGTAACTTATGAATTACAACTTTCTATGGTTGCTGAATGGTGGAAACAATTATATGGTGAATCTGAAGGTAAAGAAGGAAAAGGTATTTTACCTACTAGTGCTACTTTCTCAACTGATTTACACTCATTAGGACAATTCATCCAAGAAGGAAGCAAAGTATTATACGAAACTATTTTCCAAATTAAAGAACCAAACAGCGATATGGTAATCCCTAGTGATCCTGATAATTTAGATGGTTTAAATTACTTAGCTGGAAAAACTGTTGACTATGTAAACAAGAAAGCTTGTGAAGGTACTATTGATGCTCATGTTAACACTGGTAACGTACCTAACATCTTAATTACAATGGACAAAATGGATGCTTATGGATTTGGATATATGGTTTATTTCTTCGAAATGTCATGTGCAATGTCAGTTTATTTATTAGGAGTAAACCCATTCAACCAACCAGGTGTTGAAGTTTATAAAGCAAATATGTTCAAATTATTAGGTAAACCTGGATATTAATAGTAAAGTAAACATGAAGAAGGTGGGTCATCAAGGCTCACCTTTATTTTTATAAAAATATACGATACACTTATTAAAATTACTATCACAAACAGAAAATATAAATACATTGTTTTTACAAACTTATAACATAAAATAAATATTTTTAAAAAATTTCAATTTTTTTATTGACTAAAGTTATAGATAATGGTAGTATATAGAGGCGCCAAGAAATGGAGGTTTAGCTCAGTTGGGAGAGCATCTGCCTTACAAGCAGAGGGTCAGCGGTTCGAGCCCGTTAACCTCCACCATTAAAAAAGAAGAAAAGCCGGCTTAGCTCAATT
>NZ_NFKR01000042.1 GCF_002160495.1 Erysipelatoclostridium sp. An173
TGATAGATAGACGTTATGAAAAAAGAAGCACGATATTAACTACAAATATCAATTTTAGTGAGTGGGATGAAGTCTTCTGTGATGTGGTCATGGCAAACGCTATTTTAGATAGAATCCTTCATCACGCGCACGTGGTAACTATAACGGGTAAATCCTATCGATTAAAAGATCAAATGAAGCCAAATGAAGAGGAATCCTAATACTTAAAAATGCTCTTGATTATATTGAGAAGGAACACAATTGTACATCATAAATGATCATTTTTGTACAAAATTATATTGACATTTATACGTTCCGGCATTTCATCTAAACTTAATATCTGCCTTTCCAGACGTTCCAGTTGCTTTTCTGCGTTTTCCGGCGATAAAAATTCAAAAGCGATATATTCAAATATCCCTCGTAAATCTTCCTCAGCCTGTATGGATGTAACTACATTAAAAATCATAAACCATAATCTTTGCGAATATCAGCAAAAACCGTTTTTGCGTCTTTGGTTCGACCAGCTTTCATATCCGCATACCCTTTCTTCAGCTCTGCGTGCAATTTATCTGTTTCCAACGTACTTATGTCTGCGGGCGTTCTATCTGGGATTTTTAATTCAAAGGGAAGTCCTCGCTGTAAGATAATCTGTTTATAAAACATATTGATAGCATTAGAAGCAGGAATACCCAGTGTGGATAGGATTTTTTCAGCCTGCTCTTTGATTTCAGGCTCTATTCTCACATATAAATTTGCTGACTTTGCCATAATAACAACACTCCTTTCTCGTGCATATCTTTTTCTTTATTATACACAATTGTCCGCACAACAGCAATGCATTATTTCTTACACTTCGATAATTGTTGAACAGTTGCAACAACATGTCCTTGACACCAAAATCATTGAACGTCAGCCCGACAGCGACTAGAGCAATCACAAGGAAGCATGTGATTAATCGCTTCAATATCTTTTTCATAGCTTTTATAATTCTCCTTTCGTTTGGATATAGAAAAAACCGTCTATTTCTAAACGGCTGGAAATAGAAAAAGAACGACAATATCGACATTCCATTATCTACTTGTGATGTTCAATTTTAATCTTTTCAATACTGATGTGCTGATAAGTACAGTATTTTAGCGGACAATCAGAATTTTTAGTTGTTTTTTCCACAACAAAAAAAACGATTCTTATTAGTAGATAACACCTACTTTTAAGAATCGTATAAAAATTATTCATGATTAAATTGCGAATTGTATAGCTTTTCATAAGCGCCTTTTTTTGCCAACAATTCTTCATGAGTACCTTTTTCTACAATATCACCATTATTTATTACCAAAATTAAATCAGCACTTTTAATTGTTGATAAACGATGGGCAATAACAAAACTTGTTCTCCCTTCCATAACACGGTGCATTGCTTCTTGAAGCATTTTTTCTAATCGGGTATCTACTGATGAAGTTGCTTCATCTAAAATTAAAATTTGTGGATCTTTTAAAATAGCTCTAGCAATCGTTAATAACTGCTTTTCACCTTGGGAAATATTATTAGCCTCTTCATTGATCATTGAATCATAACCATCTGGTAAAGTTCTAATGAAATGATGAACATTGGCCATTTTGGCAGCATTAATAACTTCATCTTTTCGCGCATCTAAACGACCATAACGAATATTATCATAAATACTTCCTGAATATAACCAAGTATCTTGTAATACCATTCCAAACATTGAACGTAGTTCGCCACGTTTTAAATCACGAATATCAACACCATCAATTTTAATGCTTCCGCCTTTAACATCATAGAAACGTAATAATAAATTGATAATTGTTGTCTTTCCAGCTCCAGTAGGACCTACAATGGCAACCATTTGGCCACTTTTTACTTCTACATTAAAATCTTTGATCAATAAATTATCATAATATCCAAATTTAACATGTTCAAAAGTCACATTGCCTTGAACATTTTCAATATGTTTAGGTGGATTAGCTTCTGGTACTTCTTCTTGTTCATTTAATAATTCAATGACCCTACCTAAAGCAGCGAATGCAGCTTGAATTTGAGCTGATAAATTAGAAATTTGTGATAATGGATCATTGATTTGCCAAATATAACGGATAAATGCTTGTAATTGTCCAACCATAAAAGTTCCAGCAATTACATTAGCTGTTCCCATGATAGCAATTACCCCAATTGATAAATATGTAACTAAAGAATTTAATGGCGCAATCGTTGAAGAAACAAACTGGGCTTTAAAAGCATTAGTTCTTAAGTTCTCGTTAATTTGTTTAAATTTATCAATTGATTCTTCTTGTTGATTAAATAGCAATATTTCATTATATCCAGTGTACATTTCTGTAATAGCACTATTTAAATCACCTAAAGCATTTTGTTGTTTTTTAAATAATTTTTGACTTTTACCAACTACTAATTTAGTAACTAATAGTGATAAAGGAATTATCAATGTTCCAATTAATGCCATTTGGACATTGATCATATACATCATTGATAAAGCAAGTGTCACTGTTAAAACACCGCTAACTATCTGAGTAAAACTTTGTTGTAAGGCATTAGAAATAGCATCAACGTCATTTGTAATTCTACTTAAAACATCACCAAAATGATGATTATCAAAATAACGAACTGGCAACTTTCTAATCTTATTTTGTAAAGCATTTCTTAAATCCTGCATTGCATTTTGAATGGCATTAGTCAAAAAGATAACAGAAATAATCTGAGAAATTGTTTTACAAGCATAAATTATTAATAAACAAACAACAATTTCTAATACCGCACCAAAATCGATAGCAATATTAGCTAAGCCACTACTTTTAGCAACATCATTAGCTAACTGTGTAGTAATCATCCCTTCAAAACTTGGTGCTAAAACCATTGATATATTAAATACCAAAATCATTAAAATAGCGATAATAAATTGCCACTTATATGGTTTAATAAATGGCACTAATCCCATTATCGTCTTTTTAAAACCGTATTTTTTATTCATGTGCCAATTCCTCCTCACTTAATTGAGAAATTGCAATCTCATAATATATCTTACATTCTTTTAATAACTGTTGATGGGTCCCATGTCCAACAACCTTTCCTTCATTTAAAACAATGATTTGATCAGCATTCATAATACTGGAAATTCTTTGGGCTACTACAAGCATGATTGAATTACTCATTTCCTTTTTTAACTCTTTTCTTAAAATAGCATCAGTTTTAAAATCCAACGCTGAAAAAGAGTCATCAAAAATATAAATTGGAGCTTTACGAACCAAAGCCCGAGCAATACTTAATCTTTGCTTTTGCCCACCAGAAACATTTGTTGCCCCTTCACTGATTTCTTCATCAAAACCATGTTCTTTAGCCATGATAAAATCATAAGCTTGCGCAATTTTAGCTGCATGTTCAATTTCATCATCAGTTGCATCTTTTTTACCAAATCGGATATTATCTTTAATAGTACCACTAAATAAAATTGCCTTTTGTGGAATAACCCCTAAATGATCACGTAAATCTAAAAGATCATAATCTCTAATATCTTTATTATTGATCTTTATTGCCCCATTAGTAACATCATAAAACCGTGGTATCAGATTTACTAACGTACTTTTTCCTGAACCGGTACTTCCTATAAAAGCAACCATCTCACCTTTTTTAGCTTTAAAGTTAATATCTGATAAAACTGGTTCTTCACCATCTGGATAAACAAAGGTAACATTATCAAATTCAATGCTAGCATCATCTTCCTCTTTATCATCTTGGGGATTATTTTTAATCAAAGAATCAGTTTCAAAAATCTGTTCAATACGCTTAGCAGAAACTTCAGCCCGTGGGTACATCATAAACACAGTGCAAAATAACATAATAGAAAACATCGCATGAAATAAATAATCCATAAATGCCACTAATTGCCCTATTTCTAAGTTACCATTAGCAATTAAATGCGCCGCTACCCAATATATTAATAAGCCAGCGATATTCATCAACATAAAAAATATTGGCTGTGTCATTGTCATAATTTTAAATAATTTTTTAGAAAAATTTGTAAAATTATGATTAGTTCTATCAAACCGTTCTTGTTCATATTGATCATTGTCAAAAGCTCTAATTACTCTTATCCCGCTTAAATTTTCCCTTGAAATTCGATTTAAATCATCTAAAGAACGTTGTTGATTTTCAGAAATCGGTTTAGTAACTTTGGCAACAGCAAATACCCCTAAAATAATTAAAGGAATCGTTCCGGCAATTATATATGAAAGAGGTAATGATGCTCTTGCAGTCATAATAAAACTAAAAATAAACATTATTGGCGTCATCAATGCCGTTCTAAGTAATACATTTACAAACTGTTGAATTTGAAAAGCATCATTATTAGTTCTAGTAATCATTGATGAAATCCCATATTGATTAAATTCATTAGCTGTAAATTGTTGTACTTTTTTAAAAATATCATTTCGCATATCCCTAGTAATCGAAGTCGATATTTTAGCACAGCAATAACCTAAAGCAATTGTCCCTGCAACACCAATAATTGATACAAGTAAAATACATCCTCCCATCATATAAATGTAATTTAAATCACGGTTAGATACACCAACATCAATCATTGTCGCAACAATTGTAGGTATGCCTAGTTCAACCAATACAAATCCAAATACAGAAATCACATTAAAAAAGAATAATAGTTTATAATTCTTTAAATACTTTAATATTAATCGCATTTCCTTCTCCTTTCCTGATATTGTGCTAGAGATAACAATATGATAAACTATAAGGTAACCTTATAGTCAAGAGGAGAATAACAATGAAAGAAAAACTCTTTACCTGTGGTGCTTTTGCAAAAATCTGTGGTGTCGAAAAACATGTTTTATTTCATTATGATGAAATTGGTTTATTTAAACCAATCTACATTAATGAAAAGGGTTATCGATTTTATTCCTATCGTCAATATGATACATTTAAAGTTATTATTGCTTTAAAAAAATTAGGAATGTCACTAAAAGATATTCAAATATACTTAGATCAACGAAACCCTATTTTGTTTACCGAATTATTAACCCAGCAAGAAGCAAAATTACTACAATCAATCGAAGAACTAAAACATATTCATGAAATGATTACCAGATTTAAGCAATACACCAATGAAGCATTAACAGTTGATTATGATGAAATTAAAATAGTTCATTTTAATAAAAGTAATCTAATTTTATCAGCTAATTTAGAAAACAGTACTTCAAAAGACTTTGCTGGTTTTATGAATGATTACACATCATTTATTGAAAATAATCAGGTAATGACCGGCGAATTTGTAGGGATAATGACTAAAGTTGAAAATATTTATAAAAATCAAACCGCTAATTATTCTTATTTATTTACTACAACAAGCCACTTGGGTCCTAATACTTTTGAAAAAAAAGCAGGTAATTATTTATGCGGCTATCATCATGGTAATTATGATGGATTAAATGACTCATATCAACGTATCATTCAATATGCTGATGCTCATCAAATCAAACTTGGTAAATATGCTTATGAAGAATATATAATATTTGATATTAGTGAAGCCTCACCCGATAATTATTTAACCCGTATAACGATCGAACTTGAACAATAAATATTTTACTTTAACTTTTAAAAGTGATAGGCTATTGATATGGAGGTATAATATGGAACAAATTAAAAATATTGATTTAAAATCATTAGATAAAAATCTAATCTATCCAATCTACTTAGAACAAGAAATCAATGTTCAAATAACGGATACATTAAACTGTAATCTTAATAGTATTATTAACAAAGAATACTTAAAAACTACAACTATTCACACTTTAAATAATTTTAATTTTGACACAATTACATTTATTTCTTTAGGTAGTAAAGATAAAGTAACTACTCAAACAATCAGAGATGTTGCTAAAAAAATTAAAACTGATAAACCATCTGTAATCTATCTTGAAGAAATTGAAACTTCAAAACTAGATATTAATACTATTACTACAACATTTATTGAAAGCTACTTAATCGAAGCATATCAAGAACAAAAAATTGGTCATGAACCACATAAAATTTCACCAATTGATATCATTTATAGTCAAAATGATCTTAAAGAAGCAATCAATAAGGGAATTAACTTAGGAAATGGTATTAACTATGCTCGTAAAATTAGTGATTTACCATCTAATTTAATGACTCCATATGATTTAGTTAAAGAAGCTAAAAAATTAGCACAACAATACAACATGGAATGTACAATCTTAGATAAAGATGATCTTGAAAAAATGAATGCTGGTGGAATATTATCAGTAAATAAAGGTAGTGATATTCCAGCCTACTTAATCTGTTTAAAATACACAAATGGTACAGGACCTTATAGCGCAGTAATTGGTAAAGGAATTACATTTGATTCTGGTGGTTATAATATAAAAAAGAATAGTTATGGTATGAAATATGATATGTGTGGTGGTGCTGATGTTTTAGGAATCATGCAAATTCTTGCTGCCAACCAAGTTAAAGCAAATGTTTACGGTATTATACCAACAACAGAAAACTTAATTAATGGTGGGGCCTATAAACCTCAAGATGTCATTACAACTCTTGCTAAAAAGACTGTCGAAATTGTTAGTACTGATGCTGAAGGTCGCTTAATACTAGCTGATGCTATTACTTACGCTCAACAATTAGGTGCAACTAAATTAATTGATTTAGCTACTCTTACTGGGGCTTGCGTTGCTGCTTTAGGTGATTTATATACTGGTGTCTTTAGTAATGATGATGATTTTTATGAAAAATTTGCTCAATGTGCTAAACAAAGTGATGAAAAAGCTTGGCGTTTACCAATCGCTAAAGAATATTTTGATAAATTAAAATCTAATAGTGCTGATTTTAAAAATTCAGTTGGTAAACCTGGTGCAGGTGCTAGTGTTGCTGCGAACTTTTTAGCCGCTTTTGTAAACGATGATGTTAAATGGATCCATTTAGATATTGCCGGAACTGCTGATAATGACGGTACCGGAGCAACTGGGGCAATGATTCGTAGTGTTGTTAATTTTATTGCTGCAAACTAAAAACAGGATTGAAAAATCCTGTTTTATAATGCACAAATTTTAGCAGCTACTTCATCCACTGATAAATTAGAGACATCTATTTTTATCGTATCCAGCTTTTCATAAAGCTTAATTCGAGCCAGACTTCTCGTTAATACATCTTCTGTTCTAATACCTTGATCAATATCTTTTTGTAATCTTTTAATTAGTGCCTTTTCATTGCAAACTAACGAAATAACTTTAACATTTAAATTATCTGTATTAATTCTTGCAAGTAATTGATCAATAATACTTTGTTCATGCATTACCCAGCAAAAAATAATATTCTCATATACTGAACAGCCAATAAAATTATTTAACTGGTAACAAATATTATCAATTACCATTTTTTTAGTTTCTTCAGTGACTTGAAATGGATTCATATCCCAACACCAATCACCATCTAAAAAAACACTATTGGCCAACTTTAGTTTTAGCTTTTGACAAATAGTTGTTTTACCAACCCCCATTGTCCCGCCAATAATATAAATATTTTTCATTTTCTAATACTCCTTAAGCTTACTTTCTTAACCTTCTAGGAATAAAAGTTCTTATTTCTTCTTCATTATACCCTACTTGAAAACGGTGTTCGTCCATAATAATCGGCCTTTTTAAAATAGAAGGATTAGCTTTAATAAAAGCAATCAACTCTTCCATCTTCATACTTTCTAAATCAACAGTTGCTGATTTAAAAACTTTACTATTTTTAGAAATAATATCATCGGTTCCGTTTTCACAACGTTCTAATATCTCTTTTATCTCACTAGTATGTAAATCAGATGAAAAAATATTTTTTTCAATGAAGCTGAGATTATGTTCCTTTAACCAGGCAATCACCTTTCGACAAGATTGGCTAGCTGGTGTAGTATAAACTCTAATCATCAAATTCCCCCATCCCAACAAAGTTTATTTTTTTACACGTAAGATAATAACATATTCATCATCATTTTCTTCTGTTTCACTAGTTACTTCGACCCCTGATTTTAAAATTAAATCAGTTGCTTGATTGATCGTATTAATAGCAATCTTAAAATTTCGTGAAACAGCTTTAACAGTTCCTTTATTTTTTTTCTTAATTTTTGGCGGTTTATTAATTAAAGTCTCTGTTTGCTTTACATTTAATGATTTATCAATAACTTCATGTAAGACTTCTTCTTGTTTTTCTGGCTGTAAACTTAACATTGCTCGAGCATGACGTTCAGTAATCTGTTTAGATTTTAAAGCATCTTTTACTTCATCACTTAATTTTAATAATCTAAGTTTATTAGCAATCGTTGATTGTTTTTTACCAACTTTATTAGCTAGTTCAGTTTGGCTCATACCATAAGTATCGATTAATGTTTTATAAGCATTAGCTTCTTCAATTGGTGTTAAATCTTCTCGTTGGATGTTTTCAATAATTGCATAAGTATCCATTTGTTTATCATCAATATCTTTAATAATACATGGTACTGTCTTTAAACCAGCTAGTTTACATGCACGATAACGACGTTCACCGGCAATAATTTGATAATTTCGATTGTATTTTCTAACAATCAATGGCTGAATCAAACCATTTTCTTTAATTGACGTAGCCAATTCAGCAATTTTTTCATCATCAAAAATTGTTCTTGGTTGATTTTCATTAGCTTTGATTTTTTCAATATCTATTTGTTTATATACTTTCTCTAACATATTCTCTCCTATAAAGGCTGTTTTTTTATCTTACTAAACATTCGAGGATATTTACCTGGAGTAGCTTTAACTTTTTTGATAATTATATTGCTTCGATGATCATCATTAGTTAACGTAAAATCGATTACTTCGTCAACACGACCACCCAATATTTTTATCCCATTACTTGCCTCTTTTAATTCTTCTTTAGCTTTTAATCCTTTAAGAGCTAAAAAATAGCCATTTACTTTTACCAGTGGTAAGCAAAGTTCATCAAGAATATTTAATCTAGCAACAGCTCTTGCCATAACAATATCGGCTTCCTGACGATGATCTTTAGCATATTCTTCAGCACGAGCACTTATTGCCTGACAATCTGTCAACTTTAATTCTTTAAATAAATGATTTAAAAAAGTTATTCTTTTTGTAAGTGAATCAACAATAGTAACCTTTAAATCAGGATACACTATTTTAAGAGGAATACTAGGAAAGCCAGCCCCAGCACCAACATCAATTATCTTTTGATTATTAAATTTAAAATTAAATGCAATTGTTAGTGAATCATAAAAATGTTTTAAATAAACCCCTTCTTGATCAGTAATTGCCGTTAAATTCATTTTTTGATTCCATTCAACTAAAAGTTCATAATATTTTTTAAACTGTTCAATCTGCAACGCAGTTAATTCAATTCCCTGCTGTTTCAGTTGATTAATAAATTCTTGTTCGT
The DNA here is from genome assembly GCF_002160495.1 of Erysipelatoclostridium sp. An173. Classification (GTDB taxonomy): domain Bacteria; phylum Bacillota_I; class Bacilli_A; order Erysipelotrichales; family Coprobacillaceae; genus Thomasclavelia; species Thomasclavelia merdavium. The sequence goes on from NZ_NFKR01000042.1 coordinate 9,448, forward strand.
TCATATCTATTCCTCATTATATTTTTGTTTTAAATAAATCAATAACACTGAAATATCAGCAGGATTAATACCAGATATCCGCGTAGCTTGTCCAATTGTTAAAGGACGAATCTTATTTAATTTTTGTCTTGCTTCTAAAGCTAAATTCTTAACTTGATCATAGTCAATATCTGATGGAATTTTCTTTTCTTCCATCTTTGTTTGTTTTTCAGCTTGACGTTTTGCCTTATCTATATAGCCCTTATATTTAATCAAAATAGTAACACGACGACGTTGTTCTTCACTTAATTCTGGACCATCAACAAATGGCAAAATCATATCATATGTTAATTCAGGGCGTTTAATTAATTCCTTAGCACTAATTCCTTCTGTTAAACGAGCTGAATTATACTGTTCTAATAAATCGTTTATTTCATGTTTTGGTGTAAAACGAATTGTATCCAAACGTTCAATTTCATCAAAAATACCTTTCATTTTTGCTAAATATTCATCATAAACCTCATCATTGATTAAACCTACATCATGGCCATATTTCATTAAACGTTCATCAGCATTATCATGACGAATTAATAAACGATACTCAGCACGACTAGTTAACATTCGATATGGCTCATCTGTTCCTTTAGTTACTAAGTCATCAATCATAACACCAATATAAGCTTCATCACGTTTTAAAACTAATGGTGCTTTTCCTTGTAATTTTAAACTAGCATTAATTCCAGCGATCAATCCTTGTCCAGCTGCTTCTTCATAACCGCTAGTTCCATTGATTTGACCAGCAGTAAATAAATTTTTAATTACTTTAGTTTCTAATGAAGGCCATAATTGTAAAGGATCAATAGCATCATATTCAATAGCATAAGCATATTTTAAAATCTTACAATTTTCTAGACCAGGTATCGTTCTAATCATTTCCTCTTGAACATCATGAGGTAACGAACTAGAAAAACCTTGAACATAAATAGTATTCATTTCTCTAGATTCTGGTTCTAAAAAAATCTGATGTTGTTTTTTATCAGCAAATTTTACAATCTTATCTTCAATTGATGGACAATAGCGTGGTCCAACTCCTTTTACGATACCACCATACATACTTGATTTGTGTAAATTATCTCGTATTATTTGATGTGTTTTTTCATTTGTATATGTTAAATAACATGGTACTTGTTGGTCAATTGGTACAAATTCTTTTGTTCTAAAACTAAAAGCCAATTTAGCATCAGTTCCTGGTTGTAACGTTGTTTTTGAATAATCAACACTATTAATATCCACTCGTGGTGGAGTTCCTGTTTTCAATCGTTGAATTCTAAAACCAAGCTTAGCTAAACGAGTTGATAAATATTTAGATTCTTTTTGTTGATCAGGTCCACTAGGATGTTTTTGATGACCACATAAAATTTCTGCTTTTAAATAAGTTCCAGTCGTTAAGATGACCATCTTACCCATAATTTTTTGACCATCATCTAAAATTACACCTTTAACTGTGTTATCTTCTACAATTAAATCTTCGACCATTCCTTCTACTATATCCAAGTTTTCTTGTTCTTTTAATACTTTTTGCATATAGCGAGGATATTTTATTTTATCAGCTTGACCACGTAAAGATTGAACTCCTGGGCCTTTTGCTGTATTTAACATTTTCATTTGTAAATATGTTTTATCAGCAGTTACTGCCATTTGCCCTCCTAGAGCATCTATTTCCCGGACAATAATTCCTTTTGCCGGTCCTCCAATTGAGGTATTACAAGGAAGGCTGCCAACATTATCAAAATTAGATGTTACTAAAACTGTTTTTTGTTTCATTCTTGCTGGTGCTAAAGCTGCTTCAATACCGGCATGCCCACCACCTACAACAATTATATCATACACGATTTTTCCCTCCTTTAAGTCGTCTACTATTGTACTACAAAATCGCTATTTTTAAAACTATAAAGATTTTATTTACCAAATCATCGAAATAAAAAAAGATCAGACATAGCTGACCTTTCTATTTCCAGAAGTTCTTGCCACTTCCAACTGAAATAATTTTAAACTGGGTATTATTTGAGGTTCCACCGCTGAAATATTTACCAGCTTCAGTTCCATTAAAGATATCAATTTTATTACCTTTAATAGCTCCACCTCTATCAACAACAATACCATAGGCTGTTGATTCAATACTTAAATTATGATTAGAAATCTCAATAATTGTTCCAAATGGAATTGATGGATCGGCTGCTAAGCAATAATATGAGCGCCCATTATATGTTAATTTGGCACTATTAGATCCTTGTACTCCAGAAATTGGACTTAACTTAATACCACTAGAAGAAGTTCCATTACCTCCAGCACAATCACCACCATAAGTAGTTAATCGTCCTGTAAAGTAAGCTCCCTCCTGTAAAGTACCTGTTTCAATTATTGTATCAGTAGCTGGACTTATCACCTCGCTACCAATAAGTTGTCTGCTTACTTCATTTCCGTTTTGATAAGTTACTCGATAAGTATTTTTTACTTGGCCATCTTGCCCTTGTTGAGCAACTTTAGTCGTAAACAATTCTAATCCTGTTGTATTTATTGTATTGGATTTAACAGCAACTACTTCTTCTATATTTGCTTCGTTTACGCGGGTAATTTGAATCAAATCACCATCATTAACTACATAATTCAAATCTAAATTCACGATATCTTGTGGATTAACAACAATACCTAATTCATCAAGAACATCAGATACTGAGTTTTGTCTAACTAAATATCCTTTTTGTCCCGTATTACCATCTTCAACAGTTACATCAATTGTTTCCACATAGTTATCAATTTGATCAGTCGCACCAACATTAAATACAGCGAACATGATCCCGATATAGGCAATCATTACAACAACTAACCCCTTCATACGGGGGTCTGCTTTAATAACAGCCTCTTTAATTTTGTTCATTATTTTTCCTCCTATTTAATACCAAGTACTTTTTTGGCATTAAACGTTGTCGCCCTTGCAACGTTTTCTATTTCCATGTTTTTTAGCTTAGCTATTTCCTGGGCAATATACACAACATTTGCAGGCTCATTCAACTTACCTCGATATGGGTGAGGAGTCAAATAAGGACAGTCAGTTTCAATTAATAAATGCTCTAAATCAATATTTGCTGCCACATCTTTAGGAACTCGGGCATTTTTAAAGGTTACCGGTCCTGCCAACGAAATGTAAAAACCAATATCAATAAAGCGTTTGGCCATTTCTACCGATCCACTATAACAATGCATTATTCCTGGATGTCCATTGCGTTTTAAAACTTGATAGGTGTCCTCATAAGCATCACGACAATGAATTACTACTGGTTTTTGGTATTTTTTTGCTAATTCCATTTGCCAATTAAAAACCTCTAACTGTTTTTCTTTACTAACAGTATCCCAATAATAATCAAGTCCGATTTCACCTAAAGCTACAACACAAGGCTCTTTTAGGTACTCTTCCAACTCGTCCATATCTTCTTGAGTTGTATCTAAGCAGTCATTTGGTCCAATACCAACTGCTGCATATATAAAATCATATTGTTTTGCAAGTTCAACAGCTTTTTTAGAAGACTCTAGTGTATAGCCAACAACGACCATATTATTCACTTGATTATCCAAAGCTTTTTGAATAAACATATCATGATTTTCAAATAATTCTTCACTATTTAAGTGACAATGAGTATCAAAGTACATAAATTCACCTCCGCTGTATATTAACAAAATCATATAGATTTGTCAAATATCTAAATGATATTTTCATAACACAGCTAAAAAAGCAACGATAAAATCGACACTTTTATAACTGAGTTCTCTTTTTGAACCTTAATCAAACAAAACTTTTTAGCCAAATCATAAATTTTTTGGATATTTAATCCATTTATAGCAAGAATAGTTATAAAATGTAAATCGATTTTATAAACTAATTTTTGACAATTCTGCTACTATTATTCAAAAAAAACAGACAGTTTACACTGCCTGTTTTATAGATATCAGGGAAAAGATATCCAAAGAGTAGTAGTCTTTTTTTGAGAAAGGATTGAAAAAAACATATTATTTTTGACTACACTGTTAGTATAAGCTATAATTTTCGTTCAATTTAGTCATGATTTTATAAGAATATCTTTAAATAATGGTAAATTATGGTTTAGAAATGATTAAACTATTTTATTGATAGTTTAAAACTATTTTTTGATTACCATGATCTATTACTTCTAATTTATAGTCATATAGCTGCTTTAGAGATTTAGGATTAATAACATCATTAGGTTTTCCTTGAAATAAAATCCTTCCATCTTTCATTGCTACTATTTCATCACTATAATTAATTGCCTGATTAATATCATGGTGAACCATAATAATAGTCATTTTATAATCATGATTAATTTTTTTAATTAAATTTAATATTTCTATTTGATACTTTACATCTAAATAAGTTGTTGGTTCATCTAATAACAAAATTGGTGTTTTCTGACACAATGCAACTGCAAGCCAAACTCGTTGTTGTTGACCACCGGATAATTTAGCCAATTGGTGGTCTTGATATTTTTTTAAATTAGTTATTTCTAAAGCCCAATCAATGATTTGATAATCTTTTTCACCCAAACTTTGATGATAGCTAAGATATGGTAATCGACCATAACCAACAATTGTCTTAACATCTAAATCCCCATATATTTGATTCTTTTGATGAACTACTGCTACTTTTTTAGCAAAATTTTTCAATTTATAATCCCAGATATTTTTGCCATTTAGCTTAATTACACCCTCATTGCTTTTATAAATCCGGCTCAATAACATTAATAATGTCGATTTACCACTGCCATTTGGTCCAATGATTGAAGTAATTTTATTTTCTTGAAAAACTACCGATAAATCATCAATAAATGGCTTATTATGATAACTAAATCTAATATTATTAACTTCCATTTACATCAATACTCCGTTTCAATAAAATAATAAACAACGGTCCTCCAATAACAGCCATAATTATTGCTGGTGCTATTTCATAAGGAGCCATGATAACCCGTCCAATCGTATCAGTAATCAATAAAACAATCATCCCAATCAAAAAACTAACTGGTAATAAATATTTATGTTCTAAACCTACTAATAATCTAGAAACATGAGGAACTAACAAAGCGATAAAACCAATCACCCCAACAACCGAAACCGAAATGCTGCATAATAATACTGCTAATAATGACAAACCAAATCGATAAAAATTAACATTTACTCCTAATGTCGTTAAAGTCCTGTCTTCAAGAGCCAATAAATTACAAGCCTTAGCCATGAACATAGTAACTAACACTACTGGTAATAAACAAACTAGTAAAACAGTTACATTTTGCCAAGTATATAAAGCTACCGTTCCCGTTGCCTGACTTGTCAAAGATGCTGATGAACTTTCAACCAAGGACACTAGCGCGCTGATCGTATAATTTATTGCGACACCAATTAAAATAATTCTAGTTGTCTTAAATCCTGATTTCCACGACAAACTATAAATAATTGCAAATGTAATAAGTCCACCTAAAAAAGCTATTAACCAGTTAATACTATAAAGCTGCGGTAATAATAACCCCGCTAAAATACTGGCAAGATTAGCACCATTACTAATACCAATAATTCCGGGATCAGCTAAAGGATTTTTTAAGACCACTTGGAATAATAATCCCGATAAAGCCAGAGTTCCACCGGCCAACATCATTACAATTACCCGTGGAAACCGAATCGTATAAACACTCGCTACCTCACTATCATATTCAATAAATAATCCTTTAAATAACTGTGGTATGGAAACCTGAATACTTCCTAGATTAATAGCAACAAAAAAACTCACAAATAATATTACTATTAGTACTAAAATAAATAATTTAGGATGTTTTTTAATTTGTGCCATATAAAATTCCCTCTAGATTTTCTAATCCCTTTTGGTAATTAAAATTAGCACTCATCCCAAAATAATTATTATCTAAATCATAAACACGACCATTTTGGACGGCACTAAATTGTGACCAGATAGCATTTTCTTGAAATTCTTTTTTAAAATACTCCATTACTTCCTCAGGCAAGGCATGACTTGTTCTTAAGATGATATCCGGATTTTGTTGTAACATATCTTCAACATTTACATTTACAAAATCCTGGCCATCACCATTACCATAAATATTAGTCCCACCTGCTAGTCTTACTAAATCACCAACATAACTAGATTCTGTTGCTACAACATAGCTACCACCTGGCAACCCCATTAATATTAAAACTCGGGGACTAGTTTGATTTTGATATTTTTCTCTAAATGCTACCATATAATCAACAAATTCATTTACAAGTTTAGCTGCTTTATCTTCTTTATCTAATAACTTTCCTAATTCTTCAATACTTTTAAACATTCCTGAAACACTTTTTAAATTCAGAAATGATGAACTAATACCAATTTTTTCATACTTAGCTGCCAAATCACCTTCTAATGAATTAGGACTTAATATCAAATCTGGTTTTAAAGTTGATAATGTTTCCATATCTGGTGCCATTGCAGTCCCTAACTCGGTTGCATTTTGATATTTTTTAGGTACTGAATAAGCTTCAGTTGTAGGAATTCCAATAACCTGATCAGCCGATATCTCTAAAGCTTCTAAAATTTCAGTCACTGCTACAGAAGTTGCTGCTATTGTTAATTTATCATTATTATTGCTAGCACCACTTTGATCAACACAGCCAACAAATGATAAAGTTAATATTAAAGCTAATAAACTACTTTTTAACTTTTTTAACATAATATATTCCTCCTGCTACAGCTATTAAAACAACCATCACTACTCCACCAATTATCATTGGTAAATTATTAGTTTGTTCTTTTGTTTCCCTACTATCTTTTTTTAGGTTTTTAACTGTTAATTTGGCGTCTTTATCCACCTTACCATCATCATCAATAATATAATTTGATAATCCTGTAACATTTTCCATCAATGACTCTTTGTTAATTGTCCCAACCTGTTGGTTTTCGGTTGTATTTGTAACAACAGTTTCTTGACTTACATTCTCTTCATTACTACTAGATTCATTATTTTGATCAGTACTAGAATTTGAAGTTGTAGTGTTATTACTTATACTATTACTATTTGAAGTTGCCGGAACCATTTGACTTTCATACATCCCAGTACCAGGCGTCGCTGAATTTACATCAGCCTGGAAGAAAAACTGTACATTTCTTCCCATTGGTACTACATAAATAATCGGACTAATATATTCACTTGGTGAGTTTACCTGGATTCTAAAACGTTTTGCATTTGAAGTACTAGTACTTAATTCACTAGCACTAGCATTACGAAAACTCCCACTACTATTCATAATTTTAAAGCTGTAATTAGAAATATTATCAGCTAAATTAATTTCAAAAGTAAGATAATATTTTCCACCTGTTTGTTCTAATAACAATTGACTACTAATAATATTTGAACACATGCTTTCGCCAAGAGCAATATTAGTTCCACCATCTTCTGGTGAACCAGTATGAGGATTAACATAAGACGTGGAGCGTCCAACTAAGTACGCTCCATCGTCAAGGGCAAAAACTGGTTTAATCGTGATTACTAATGTTAAAATTGTAATCAGTGTTAAAACAATCTTTTTTATTGCCATAATTTTCTTCTAACTAAATAACCCATAGTTACAAGTGATACAATTAATAATCCTCCCATTAATTCTATACTTGTATTATCACCAGTTTTTACAGCTGTGCTATTTGAACTAGTTGTATTATTATCTGTTGCAGGTACTGTTGTATCTGTTTTAGAATCATCAGTAGTCGGTTGATTATCATCACCCTTTACAACTGGTGCTTCAGTTGAAGCAGATACATATGTTAAAGTTGAATAATCCACTTTAATACGAGCATCAATATCCCCATTACCCATCATTGCTACATGGGGATTAACAACAACATTGAAAAATTCTTCTTCACTAGGTAAAGCAAATGACCATAATACTGGATTACCTTCATTGTCTCTTGCTTCTACAGTAGCCATATTGTCTTTATAATTACTATCGCTAGTAGAACCAATATATAATTCTTGTAATGCTGCTTCTAAACTTGCAAATGACATTTTTTTAGTTGTTAAATACATTGTTTTTACACCATCTTTAACCACAACAGTTGCCATTTCATCAACTGCTTCTGCTGCCATTGAAGCTTTATCCTGAGTCGCATTCCACAATGCAACTTTGACATTATATGTACCATCTTTACTAAATTTTGAAGTTTCTTTATCGTCTTCAACCAATACCGGATTATCTAATCCTAAAGATAATCTAGCCTCAGCACCACGTGAACTTCCACCGTAATAGAATTTTACATTAGTATATTTAGTATTTTTATCTAATGTAAATTTAATTTGTGAAACATTGCCGTCACTATCATAATCTGTAACTTCGGCTGTTTTGTATGTCCCATCAGCTAATTGATATTCCATATTATCAACATAGGCCGTTTGACCATAAACTGTTACTGATCCCATTTCCAATGTAACAACTAATTTGCCACCATTAGCTTCTACTACTGCACTTTTTACTGCTTGAGCTGCCATAGATTGATCATCACTATCCGTTTTTAAAACATCAACAGCTACTTCATATTTACCATTTTCTAAATTATAGACCGGATTTTCTGGTTCTGGTTTAGGAATAATAATTCCATCTGTATTAAACTGAATGTAAGCATTAGTTGTCGTCATCATCACATCAACATACATCTGGATATAGACACCTTCACTATCAACGGCTACTGGTATTTTTACTTTTTCAACCTGTTGAGCCCCTGAAGCATCAGTTCGATAACTAATAACTTCGGCATCGTTTAATGATGAATTAGTATCTGTTTCATAGTATTTGATATTTGAGGCATTACCTGAAAATCCAAACATACTTAATGTTTTAAATTCAGCAATCAAATACCATTTACCATCAATTATTTCTAAAGTTCCTTCATCAGCTAATGCTCCTGCCGCCATTGAATCATTATTAATATTTGAGGCATTCTTCAAAACGGTTGATACTATGTAACTACCATCGGGTAAAGTGCCATTTTCTTGAGCGCTAACTCCATTTAATGAAGCTAATTGAATCCCAAAAGCCATCATTAAAACTAATGCAACTTTTAATATTTTTTTCATATTCTCCTCCTCTTAGATATACTTGTTAGTTTTTTCTAACTTAAATATCAAAAAAAATATTCCCTTTAAGTTAGTTAAAACTAACCATAACGGAATTTTAACATTATTTCTACTCATTTCAACTACATTTTTTGTTTCAATCCTGCAACAAAATAACAAAATATCTTACTGTTTTAAAATAATTTATTTGTTGTACCCCACGAAACATTATTTAAAAATAATTGTTAAAATCACTTCATTTTCTGGTATATGAATAATTCCGACATCTACTTTAACTATAATTTTAATCGATGCTTGTAACATTCTTTCTTCCTTACTATAAAAAAACCGTAATTTAGAGATCGGTATAACAAAATTACCACGAATAAAATGACTTGATATAAATTGATTTTCAATTTCATATTTCAATGATTCCAATTTCCCTTTCAATACCATCTTACCACTTAACGAAACATGTTCAACTTCTTTAGGTTTAAGAATCAATTGACCATAACCTTGTTTAATTTCTAAAACACCGGGATGATAAAAACCTTCATTAGCCATAGAAATCCCCACACGATCTTTTTTATACACCGTAAATGCAAAAGAATATTCACCGTCATCTAGATTAACACTAAGCATATCGCCACTAATTTCTTTAACATTTGCAATTAATTTGAATAATTTCTCTTTACTAGTATTAGTTACTAATTTCCGTCTTGTTTCATCACTCAATGTCAATACTAATAACAAAGCCTCTTGATACGCTTGTTCTTCATTAAAATCAGCACTATCCTGGAGCCATTTCGATAACTTATTAATGTCGTACTTATATCTTTTTGCCATTTGACAACCCTGACAAGATAGTTTTCCTTTCCCTTTTTCTAATAAAAGTCCTTCTTGATAAAAAGTATTTAAAACACGATATAAAAGTTAAAATAAGATTACCCAAATTGTTGCAGATAAGTGGTTACACTTTGCATTAATCAGGGTAATCTTTTTTGATATAATTCTTTCCTGTAAAGGAGTGAAT
>NZ_NFKR01000043.1 GCF_002160495.1 Erysipelatoclostridium sp. An173
TTTTAGTTTATCAATACTGATGTGCTGTACCATATCTTTGCAAATCTGGGATTTCTAACGTATCAAGGCTCATTCAATGGTAGTAAAATCGTAGTAATTTGAAGTATTTCAACCCTTGAAAATGCTGATAGATACAGTGTTTTAGCGGACAATCAGATTTTTAGTTGGTTTTTATACCAAAAAGAAACCAATGACAAATAGACAAGAAACCGCTTGTGATAAAACAGTTGCAATTGCTGCTCCTTTAACGCCCATATTAAATTGATAAATAAACAGAGGATCTAATATAATATTAAGTCCAGCCCCAAGTAATACCGTTAACATGCTAAAACGAGTATATCCTTGAGCATTTACAAAATAATTCAACCCAACAGTAAGCTGAATAAAGATCGTTCCTAAAGCATAAATAGAAATATAATCTCTTGCATATTGAATAGTTTCGTGATTGGCACCAAATAGATATAAAAGCGGATCTTGAAATAACCAGACAACTGTTGTAATGACAAGAGAAGTAATAACTAAACAAATAAAACTTGTTGTTAAAATATTATTTGCTTCTTTTTTCTTCTTTTCTCCTAGTAAAATTGAACTTAATGGTGCACCACCACGACCAAATAAACCATTAAATGCGGTAATAATAGTTGTAAGTGGCACACATAAACCAATAGCTGCCATTGCCAAAGCTCCATCTGGTAATCTTCCTATATACATACGATCAACCATGTTATAAATTTATGTAACAATCTGTCCACATATCGATGGAATTGCTAGTGTAAATAATAATTTTGGTATTTTTTGATGTTGTAATCTTTCTTCCATAAACCTTCCTCCTTTGCAAGTTCATTATTTCATAGAAAAAAGATTAAAAAAATAAATGTAAATGACATTGAAATATCATTTACATTTTTTTATTTATTCATTATTTAATTTGAAAATACTATTTACATTCTAAAATATCAAAAAGATGAGCTTTATATAACTCATCTTCTAAATTTTTATATGTAGTAAATATTATACTGGTTTTAAGAATCATCTGAAATATCAATAGTAAATTTGCCTTCATTATAATCACAGGTAATATAAACACGCTGATCTTGATTTTCAATCTCAAAATATTCTTCTTGTAAATAATTAGAAGTCAACATATATTCACCTACTGGTACTGTAACTGTTTTTTCTCTCGATCAGTTGCCGCAATAGCCATTATTGTTGGATCACCATCGTCATCAAATTTAGTTAAAGTCAAAACATCGCGATCTTCTAAATTTTCAGCACCTATATATTTATAAGATACTAAAACACTTGCTTCATTGCTATAATCTTCACCTAATTCTTCTTCATATAACTCTTCTTCAGTTTCAGTTAGTTTATCACTATCTGTTTCGTTATTATTAAAATTGTTAACTAATAAATATATCCCGATTAAAACTACGGCTAAGACACCTATAATCACTACTCTTTTCTTTATTATTTTACTTTACTCTTTTAACTCTATAAAATAATTCTACATCAATAAAACTGCTTGTCAATAAATCCTCTTTATATGATAATAATTCATCAAAAATATTATAACTATAAACAAACTTTAAAAATTGTTGAATATAAAAAATAAATTCTTACATTTTTAACCCAAATAGTAACTATTTATTAATTATCTGAAAATAGAATCCTATTGTTGTGTAAATATTTCAATTAACTTTTCTCCTAATATTCTTTTTGATACATAATCAGGATAGTAACCACGATTATCATCTTAAGCAAATAATATTTAGAAAATTGCAGATTTTCGTAATACCAAAATTAAGTTCTTTTATATTTTGTATTTCTACATTCTAATATAAAAACCTCCCTTGACAATGTTTCCATGTGCCATCTAATGGAAGGTTATCATTTATTAACTTTTTTAATATTCACTAAAATAAAAGATATACTTTCTATTCTAATAATCATTATTTTAGATACTTTTTTAAAATAAAACTTTCAAATATTGCCATTACCACTACTATACCTGGCATGACTGTCAAAACTACAAGAAAAAAACACATTAACCTATTAGTAATAACTAATCCTTCAAAAATAAAAATTGCTCCATAAACCAGCATCAGCCGTGCAGTTGCATGATTATATGATCTGACATTAGTAATCTGATCTACTCCTGGTGGATTTGAATTATTATATATAGTTACTGGTTTCTTAGAAAAATAATAATAGATCGACACACAAATCATTGCAAAGCCAATTATAATTGCTGCACCTCTTTCTAATGGCATAAATATCCCTCCTATTAAGTAACCCTCATCCTTTAAGAATATTATGACACCTTAAATCAATATTAGCAATCATATAAAAAAGAGAAAACAATATTTAGCTTTTCAAAGCAGAAATCTTATTTTTTCATAAAAAATAAACCAAAATCAAACAAAATTTTAATTAAAATCAAGAATCTTCTTTATTTCTGTCCAAACCATATCAGCAATTGCAATATTTACCAAAAATCTATATAAAAAGAGCATTAAATCTCTAGGTTCTTACTCAATAATGGGTAAATAAAAATTAAGAAGGAATAAAATTTGTTGAATCAATCAACTTATTTTATCCTTCTATTTTCTTATGTTATCATCAAATAAAAAAAGAACCTATCTCTATAATATATAATATTCTTAATTAAAATAAATCTACTCTGTTTAACAGAAAATCAATCAAGCTACAATGAAAAATACCATCGTTATCATAATAATTATGATAGATATCATTTCTAATAATTATTTTTTTAAAAAAATCATTTGTTAACATCAACGAATGAATTTCAGAATTTATTTTACTGTCTTCTTCCATTCTTAATGCAGACTGTATATATATTCTTCTATCCCCATCGTTAACTACAAAGTCTACCTCTTTAACAGCTGTTGTTTTATTATGTCGATCATATACCACACCAATATCTACTGAGTAGCCTCTTCTCTTCAACTCAACATAAATTATATTTTCCATTAAATGTCCCGGATCAAACTGTCTAAAATTCAAACGTGCATTTCTTAAGCCAACATCTGTAAAATAATACTTATTTGGATATTTGAAATATGATTTTCCTTTGATATCATATCTTTTAGCGATTAAAATCAAAAAAGCATTGACCGAATGATTTATATAATGACTGACAAGATTATTGTCAATTTTTTCTTTTTTCTCACTAGATATCACATTTGCAACTTTTGTAGGATTTGTTAACGAAGAAATTTGTGATGATAAATAATCAAGTATCTCTTCTAATATATCTTCTCTTTCTATTCCATTTCTTTCTTTAATATCTTTGATATAAACTTCTTCATACAGCGAGATTAGATATCTTTTTTTAGCATTATCATCATTTAATTCCGTTAATCTAGGCATGCCCCCATAAAGCATATATTCATTTAAACATCTCGCTTCATCTCCACCTTTAAAAGAATAATATTCTTCAAATGATAAAGGATAAACATGAATCTGAGTAGAGCGTCCTCTAAATTCAGTCAAAATATCACTAGCCAGCATTTTTGAATTAGAGCCAGTAACATAGACATCTAAATTCTTATATGATTTTAATTCATTGAGCATATCGTATATAGTGACCTCAATATTACCATTTTCTTTATCAATAGTTTTTATACTCATTTGAATTTCATCAATAAAAACATAATATTGATCTTTACTATTGTTTATAATAGATTCAACATAATCACATAATAAGATAGGATTTCGATATTTGTAATACTTTCTCTGATCTAATGAAATTATTATAATGTTTTCTTCTAATACTCCTATAGACAATAAATAATTCTTAAACAATTCAAATAAAAGTACCGATTTTCCAACCCTTCTCAAGCCAGTAATTACTTTTATTTGTCCATCCCACATACTTGATTTCAATTCTTCTAAATAAAAATCACGTTTTATCATATTACACCTCCATCTTTAATCATTTACGTTTGTACTTATAGATATAATATCATTTAACAAACTAAAAAATCAATATATATCTATAAGTATAAACGCAAATGTTTGTACTTATAGATATATATTGTTATATTTTATGATTTATTATTTAGTATAACCATTTTACTTCTTTTTAAAGCCAATCAATTGGCTATTTGTTAACATTTCATATATTCAATTGGGAATAAATTCAATTGCCCCAAGAATTTTTAAAACTTATAAAAAATTATTTCTTAATTTCATTTTAAATTATAATAATATATCCATCATATCACTACTAATTCTATGTAACAATTTTAAACTTAATTAATCAAAAAGTTGCTTAACTTATTGATTTCGATTTAAACAAACTTAAATAATATTTTTAAACAAAAAAGCGTTGATAAAAATCAACACTTTTTGTACCTTTGTATTATTCACCGATAATATTCATCATATCTTTTTGGAATACTTCTGTTTTGTCACTAGCGTCTTTAGCATCAGTTCCCTTAATTGAGAAATAGAATTTACATTTTGGTTCAGTTCCACTAGGACGAGCAGCAATCCAAGAACCATCTTCTAAATAATATTTTAATACGTTAGATTTTGGTAAATCGATTGTTGTAGTAGTACCATTTTCAACTCTTTCGCTACTTTGGTAATCTTCAACTGCAACTACAGCATAATCACCAATTTTAGCTGGAGCATCTTTTCTTAAATTATCCATGATTTCTTTAATTCTTCTAGCTCCATCAGCACCAGCTTTGCTTAATGCAATTTGAGTTTCTTTGAATGTTCCATGTTTAGCATATAGTTCATTTAATACATCGATTAAATCTTTACCTTGTTTTTTATAGAAGTTACCAGCTTCTGCTGCCATAACTACTGCTTGAACAGCATCTTTATCACGAACGAAGTCTTTTACTACGCAACCATATGATTCTTCATATCCAAAAACAAATTCTTTTTCTTTAGTTTTTTCATATTTACGAATCTTATCTCCGATAAATTTAAATCCTGTTAAAGTTTTTTCAACTTCAACACCATATGATTTAGCGACTAATTCACCTAAATCACTAGTAACAATTGTATTATACATTACTGCATTGTCTGGTAATTTACCTTGTTTTTTAAGTTCACTTAAAATATATTCCAAGTAAACTGCAGCACTTTGGTTACCTGACATTAATACATATTCACCTTCGTGTTTAGCAACAACACCTAAACGGTCACCATCAGGATCACAAATTACTACTACATCTGCATCAACTTCTTTAGCTTTTTTGATTGCAAGATCATAAGAACAAGCAATTTCAGGATTTGGTGATTCAGTATTTGTGAAATCTGGATCTGGTGCACATTGAGCCAATACTGGAACAACATCATATCCTAAACGTGTTAAACATGTTCTTACTGGTAAGTTAGAAGTACCATGTTGTGGTGAGAAGACAATTTTGAAATCATTTTTATCCATACCAGGATTAATTTCAATTGCCATAACTTCTTTATAGTAAGCTTCATCAACTTCTTCACCAATCCAATTAATATATGGATAAGCTTCATCATCACTTACTACTTCTACTGCTAATTCATCTTTAACTTCATTTACATAGCCAACAACCTGGTCAGCCCATTCTGGAATTAATTGACATCCAGTATCATCATAAATTTTATAACCATTATATTCTTTTGGATTATGACTTGCAGTAATCATAATACCTCCAGCACATTTTAAGTAACGAACTGCAAATGATAATTCTGGAGTTGGTCTTAAACTTTCAAAAACATAAGATTTAATTCCATAAGTTGCTAAAACTTTAGCACTTTCAATTGCAAATTTATATGACATATGGCGATTGTCATAACCAATAGCTACCCCTCTTTCTTTCCCCTCTGGTAGCCCAGCAACATATTTAGCAAAACCAACATTTGCCTTTCTAATCGTATAAATATTCATTCGATTAGTTCCTGCTCCAAGAATCCCTCTCATTCCGGCAGTACCGAACTCTAAATTCATATAAAAGGCATCTTCTTTTTCCTTTTCATTCATACTTGCTAATTCTGCTTTTAATGATGGATCTAGACTTTCACAATTTAACCATCTTTGATATTCTTCATTATAACTCATTGTTTTCACCTCTTGTTTTAATTATAGCAAATTCAATTTAATTTTACTACTTGTTTTAGTATCGAAATTGTTACAATTTTATCAAAAAGTTAGCGTTTACATCTTAGCTATATTCCCAAAAAATACTTTTATCCCTATTTGTAGTAACACTATATTGTAAGCGTTTGCTATATCCGGTAAATTTTTAACGAAAATAAGATAAAAGTGTTTAATATTCGATCCCATGTCGAGCTTTAATTCCTAAATCAAAAGGATGTTTATGTTTTTTGATTTCACTCGAATAATCAAGAATTGGCTTGATTTTATGACTTGGCATTCGTCCTGTTAATATAATTTCATGACTATCTTTCATTTTCACTAACAAATCATAAACCTTACCTTCATTAATTAAACTTAATGTAATTACATCTAAAATTTCATCTAATACAATAGCATCATAACTTTCATCTATCATATCAAATAATTCATTTTCCATATTACTAACTTGTTTAATCATCTTAGGATCTTGCATATCAACAAACATCTGTGGCATTTCTTTAAATAATACTTTTATCCCACAACGTTCTAACATTTTAATTTCACTACTATTACCATCTTTTAAAAATTGAATAAACAACACTCTTTTATTAGCACCAGCTAATCGAATCGCTTGTCCAATAGCTGCTGTTGTCTTCCCTTTACCAGTACCATAATAACATTGAATCATCTTCTATCTCCTAATCACATCACCAACTTGGGCATCTAAATAATTTAATAGTTCTTTAGCATTTACAATCATTTGATAACCACGTTTACCGGCACTTAAAGCTACATTTTGACATTGATTAATTGATAAATCGAAAAAAGTGGGAAACTTTTTCTTCATTCCTACTGGTGAACAACCACCCCTAATATAACCAGTTACCCCAAGTAAATCTTTCATATGAATCATTTCTACACTTTTATTATTTGAAAGCTTTGCAAGTTTCTTTAAATCAATTTGTTCTAAAACCGGGATACAACAAACTAAATAACCATTATTACCTTTTAAAACCAATGTTTTGAAAATATCTTTAGCCTCCATATCAACCTGATCAATAATATGTTCCCCACTTAAATGATCTTCATCATATTGATATTCTTTAATTTCATAGTTAATTTTTGCTCGATCTAACATTCTTAACGCATTAGTTTTTACTTTTTTTGCCATCGCTAATCCTCCATAAAAAAACTATATTTATTATACTAGCCTAAAAATAATTATTGCAACTAAAAAACGAAAAGAGATCCGAAGATCTCTTTTGTATCAATTATTTTATTCTGCTACTTTTTGTTCTTTGATAACTTTAGCAATAGAAGCAATTACATCTTTTTCGTCTTCACCTTCAGCAACAATTTCAACTGTAGCTTTAGTTGGAACACCTAAAGACATAACTCCCATGATTGATTTTAAGTTAACTTCTTTTCCATTGTATACTAACTTAATATCACTTGTAAATTTACTAGCTTGGTTAACTAAGATAGTAGCTGGTCTAGCGTGTAATCCAACAGGATCAGATACAACGAAAGATAATTTTTCTGCCATTTTATGACTCCTCCTTAAAAATTTCTATATGACAATTATACCACCTAATATTCCTATTTTAAAGAACTTTTTAAATAAAATTTAGCGCTTACAAATTAGTTGAATATAACAACAAAAATCCCGTTTTTATCTCTTCATCTTTTATTAAAATCAATAAAACACAAACATTTTTCCCGCTATTTAAATAATTATCCATGTCAAAAAGTACTTTATTTATTGAAATGATCAATTAATATTAAGCTACTCTTTTACAGCTAAATATCTTCTTTTCAAATCATAAACGCTAGCTACTTCAAACAGAAACAATTAAAATGTATTTGTGATTGATAATAATTTACACGATTGCTATTAATAAATCAAAAGCAATTAAATTAGCTATAACAATCATTATTTTATAAAAACTAGAAAAATAATTATCGATTTTACTATAATATAGTCAAAATTAAACTATTACTAGCAATTTTTATATCCTACTACTTGTTATTTAACACTGCTTAAGTAATAAAAATATATATTTGCAACTAAAAAGCTATCTATCAATCATCATTTAATTTATCAAATAATTAGTTAAAAAAAGACAATAATCAATTTTATATAACCGAATTATTGTCCTTTATTAATATTAATCTTTTTTTAATACCACTAAAACTGCTCCACTAATAATTAAAGTTAGCATTGACACAAGACTTTGGTCATCGCCAGTTTTAACCGAATTAACTACTTGATCTGGTGTAGATGATGTATCTGTATCTGTTGTTTGAGCTGGTGGAGTTGGAGTTGGGTTATTATCAGTTGGTTGTTCACTATTTTCTAAAGCAAATAAAGCTCCAGAATCATTAGTAAAATAAAGTTTATTACCATCACTAATAGCACTACCCATATTATAGTTTTTATAAGCATCTTCTGGTTCGTATAAAGTGTCTGTTGTAAACTCTGTTCCAGTATCTTTAAATACATATAAACCACCAGGTTCACTATTTATTGTATAATAACCATAAACAGCATCATCATATCCAGTTGTAACTAAAATTGATGATTGAACATTACCAACAACTTCAATTGATTGTAATTGTAATGTATTTACATCCATCTTAGCAATAAAACCAGGTGCGTTAAACGCACTACCATTTTTACCACCAAAATATAATGTTCCATCTACATAAATAGGAGTACCAGTAATTTGACCATTTCCATTTAATATCATAGCTGTTTCTACTTGACCAAAAGTTCCATCGTTATTGAAGGCCACTTTATATAATTTGCCATTTTGACTACCAATATAAAGATAACCATCACCATAACAAACACCACTACGGATACTAATGTTACTATCTAAAGTAATCGTATTTAAATTATCACTAGTAATATCTTTAGCTACCAAAGTACCGGCAGTACTTACAAATACTAAATATTGATTATTTATAATTGTAGCATCAGACCAATAATATCCACCTGCTTGTTCTTGATAACTCCAGCTATTATATTTTGTTTCTAAATTAGAATTAGGATCATCATCACTAACTGATAAAGCAAAATATTGACCACCTACTATATTATAACTATCATCATATTCAGTTGTTCCTGTATATAAATAACCATTATAATATGTTAATGGACTAGTAAAATTCCCTTCTACTTGTGATAACCATAATGATGTTAATGATTGACCATCAAAAGCCTGAATCATTCCATTACCTAAAGCAACAAAAACCATTCCATTACCATAAGCAAGATAAGCATTAAAAGCTATTGTATTATTTAAAGTAGCTTTTTGTAGAACATTACCATCTTTATCTAATTTATATAATTCACTATCAACAGCAATATAAATACATTCATCACCAATAATTGGATTACTATAAGTTACATAAAATTTACCATCTAAAAAACTATGTACCCAATCAAGTTTTGTAGAATCTTCTGTAGTTGGTAGCTTAGCATCAATTACATTATCATTGGTTCTAAATTCATACCAATCATTTGTTTTAGCACTTACACCTGTTGTCATAGTAACAGCCATAAATAACGCTAAAAATAAACTTACAATCCTTTTTTGCATCTAATTTCCCTCCGTAATTCCGTATTTGACCTTTACTCTTTGCAGTATCTTAAACATTGCATCTTTAAATACAAAAATAAATATAATATTTGAAACAATATATGTTATCGTCACTGGTAAAGCTGCGATAACAGTAAACAGATATCGCGAAAGATTAAAACTATTATCAATCGCTAAAACTGACCATAAATCCATAATCATAGAAAAAATTATCCCTGACATTGCTCCATAGCCATATAATAGCCATTTATTTTGATATAACTGGCGACAAAACAGTCCCGCTAGATAGCCAATCAAACCCCAGGCTAACATTTGAAACGGGGTCCAGGGACCTATTCCAAAAATAAAATCTGATATTAAAGCACTTAATGAACCACATAAAAAACCATCTTGTTTACCAAATACAACTGCCATGATAATCATTAAAGCACTTACTGGTTTAAAACTAGGAAATAAAATAAATAATGTTCTAGCTAACGTTGTTAAAGCAATCATTATTGCTAGTATCACCACTTCTCTAGTTTTAGGATGTGACAATTCATATTTAAAATAAAATGGGATCCAGCTAATAACTACCAGTATCATTATTATCAAATTATATTGCTGGTCATGCCATAATAACACCCCAATAACAGCCGCTAAAACAGCCATAATTAAAGATATTAAAGCTATTTTATTACGCTTGCTCATTTTAAATCCTCATAAATGACAACATCTTTATTAATGTTTCGCATAATTTTGTTGATAGTAGTTGTATAAAAAAGATTGTTACTAAAGAAATTTCGCATCGTATCAACCGATTCCATTTGACCATTGAAAATCATTGCTACTCGATCACTAATTTTAGCAGCAAATTCTAAATCATGGCTAACACAAACTATGGTCATATGTTTACTTAAACCGACAATCAAAGCTGCTAATTTTTCTTTTGCGCTAGCATCAATACCTTTAGTTGGTTCATCAAGTAATAAAAGCTCGGGTTTAGTTAATAAAATCTTAGCTAAAGCTACTAATTGTTTTTCACCACCACTTAAATCATATGGATGACAATCTTTTAAATGAACAATTTGCATATTTTGCATCATTGTAACCACATTTACAACATTATCCTCAACAGCTAATAAATCCTTTTCAACAGTATCACCAATAAATAATGTCGTTGGATCTTGAGGCAAATAAGCAATTCTTGGTAAATGAGTTTGATATTCAATCTTTCCTTGATAATCAATCAACCCCGCCAAACATTTAATAAATGTTGTCTTACCACTACCATTAGCACCAACGATTGTTAAAATTTCATTTTGATAAATATTAAGATCAAGCTGTTTTAAAACTAATTGCTGATAACCACAAGTTAACCCAGTAATTTTTAATAGTGGCACAAATTCAATATCTTCATACTCTTTTATATTAATATTGTGATAATCTTGCATAGCTTTTCTAGCTTCTTTAATACTAAAGCAGCTTTGATCAATTAGATTAGAAACCTTGATATAATCTGGCAGGGATTCTAAAAAAAGATTTTCTTTATTCATTTTTTCAATGGCTTTTTTAGTTTCATCTAAAATTACAACTTTACCATCTTCCATTATTAATAAACGATCTGCCAGTTCAACCAGTCCATCTAATTGATGTTCCACAAAAACAATTGTAATCCCAAAATCATCATTGATCTGTTTTACCATTTTAATAAATTCTTGACGATTAATTGGATCTAACTGTGCTGAAGCTTCATCTAATAAAATAACTTCAGGATTTAATACTAAAACGCTGGCTAAATTCACTAACTGCTTTTGACCACCAGATAAATCCTGACAATTGGCATTAATAATATCTTGTAAATTGAAATAATTTACAATTTCACCAACTCGCTGTTTCATTTGTTTTAATGGCGTATTCTGGTTTTCTAGACCAAAAGCAATTTCATGCCACACTTTATTCATTACGATTTGATTTTCAGGATTTTGAGCTACATAACCAATTTTAATATCTTCTTTAATCAAATCATCAAAAATAATATTCCCTGATTTTTGACCAGCAGGAGTCAAGCTTGGTTTTAGATGTTTTAAAAGAGTTGTTTTTCCACAGCCACTAACCCCGCAAATAACCAAAAATTCGCCATTTTTTATTTCCAGGGAAATATTTTTTAAAACTTCTTTTTGATTTGGAAAACTAAAAGACAGATTTCCAATCTGATACATAACTCTTCCCTCCTTTAAAGAAAACTGGTAATAAAATCAAAGTTGCAAAACAAATCATAAAAAACAAATCCAACCACTGATAATGATAAACCTGGACTAATGGATAATAATAAAAATCCTGATAGTAATCAAAATATCCAAGTATCACCATTAAATCTAAGCTTAAAATAATTAATATTTTAAGCAAATCATCTTTTTTAAACTGATAAAGATGAAAACTGCTTCGCTTATGGCTTCCATAACCACGTCCATTCATTGAATTAATCATTTCTAATGACGATTCAAAAGCATAAGTAATTAAAATAATTATCATATCACGCTGTTTAGCCAATTTGTTTTTATATGGCATTAAGCGATTAGCCTCTTTGATCTTTTGATACTGTAATTTTAACCGACTAATTAAATTTAAACTCATCGAAACAACTAATCCTAAAGTTGGCATAATAGCACCAAACAAATAAATAATATGACTATCAGTAAGATATTTTCTAGCGACATTAAATAATAATAACATCGAACTAATCATCAAACTAAAGACAAAGCCATATATCAAAGCCTGTTTAGTAATTGTAAAAAAGTTATTTTGATATAAAATGTCAAAGCCTTCACTTACAAATAATGGATTAGTAATCGTAATCAACAAAATCAAAAGCATCAGATATTTTAATATTTTTTTAAACCCGCTATGATCAGTTAAATAAAATAATAACGCACAAGCAATAAATCCAATTATAATAACTAGATAATGCGATTGGATAATTGTCAAAATAATAATCGATAAAAAATATAAAAGTAATACTAAGGGATGGCTCTCTTTAAAAGATTTTATGACCATGTTAAATCATTACCTCCTGTCAATGTATACATCCACTTAATTCGATCCCCCTCATGCAATTTAACCTTTTCATCACCAGCACCTCTATTTACATATTTACCATTGATGCTATACATCCAGCCTGATGAATTATCAAAACTGCTATCTAATATTTTATGGGGCAAATAGGCAATTTCTTGAACATAACCATTATTCACTTTATATGATATTCCCTTTGCATCACATGCTTTTTTAAGTACATCTAAAACAGTGGTAGAAGGATCTACTTCATAACTGATATTAGCTAGTACAATACCATCTTTAGGAACAAAATCAACATAACCCGGTTTAATTTCATCTAGTCTATTAAGCAAGGTCTTACACTCAATAGAAATTGAGACTGATATCGTTTGCTTATCATCTTTTACTATTTGATTTTTAGAATTTTGATTCGACTTAGTAGCACTACTTTTTACCTGGTCATTAGACGACTGATCGTTAGATGGCTGGTCATTAGATGGCTGTTCAGTTACTACAACAGTACCCTGATTAACCGTTAAACCACTAACTTCAACTGCATTAGCTTTTTTAGCAGCGATCTTTTTAGTGGTAGCACCAGCACTACTATCTTTACAACCTGTAAATAAAAGTAAAACAACAATTGCAATCTTAAAAAATTTTGACATAATAAAAAACCCTTTCTAAAAAAGTGCGCATGAAAGGATTAAAACTAACATTAAATAGAACTACTCTATCATCCGTAAAGTGTATCCTAAGATAATGGCAAGTATTCCGGCTCAGATTCAACGTTTTGACGCCTTCCCAGTTTCCCAGTGGCATTTTGTCATAACTCATCATTACGGCGGCGGGACCGCTCTTGATTTTCACAAGATTCCTTATTAATGTTAAACAACCATTAAATATGCGTGATTAAATTATTCGATATAATTATACAACAATGGATTTAAAATGGAAGATTATCTCGTATTTTTAGTTAATTATTGACATTTTTATAAAAAAAAGAAGAAACATTTAGTTTCTTCTAAAGTTCTTTTTTACGAGCAACTACTAAAAACCGATGTGTTGTTAACTCAAAATAACTCTTTTCCTTAATCTGTTGTAAAACTTGACTATAAAAATTCACAAATCTTTCTTGAGTAACATCGACCCGAGTAATTCCTTTTAAAAACTGAATAAATGATGCTAGAGTATCAAAACGGATGAAACCATGTTCTTCAAAACCATCAATAATTTCCAAACCAATTTCACTTAATGTTTGTTTACCAGCTTCTAAATCCCAGCGTCCTCGTAATTTAAAAGGAAGAAAAATACTAGTAAGTTCTTTATAATTATCACTACCTAATTGATTTACAATAATGTAACCCCCAGGTTTAACTACTCGATACAAATCATATTTATCATAATTAGCTAATTCATCAGCTAAAACATCGATTCGTTCATCTTTAAAAGGTAATTTGCCTTCTTTAGTAAGTTTAGTAACTTTGATATTACGCTCTTCTAATAACTTTTCAGCTTTTTCATTTTGAACTTCAACTGCATAAGTGATTGGTGGTAAATTTTCAAAAGAATTAACATATTCACCACCATCAAAAGAAACAAAAGCTAAATGGCTGTCATCATTTAAATACTTAGTAACAACCTCTTTACTTGAATAAGTTGGTATACTTTGTTGTACCAAAGCACTGCCTTCTTCATTGATTGCTTTAGCAATTTCACTTTTCATTTCCATTGCCGCTTTAATTCTTTTACGAAAACGCAACTTACTATAATAATATCCCACTACTTGACTTAAAGCATCACAGATTACACCAACTGCAATAAAACCAATCATTTCAACAAACCACTCAACTGAAAAGAACGGTTGAATTGAGGCAATCATATAACAAACCACACACATTAAAATAATACTACGTGTTCTAGCATATTTAAATGGTTCGTTATATTTAATATACCAGCTTAAAAAACCTTTCTTTTGAGCAGTTCTTCCTTCTAATTCACAAAAAACTAATTTAATACCCATTAGCATAACTGCCAATGAAACAAGCATATAAATATAATATTCCATTCCATTACCTCTTATAAATTTCTTCGCCATCTAAAGTATAATAGCCATCATTTTCAACTGTTACAAAGTAACCGGCATCATTAAATTCCAAATCACCTTCAACATGGAAAAGAACTTCATAATCTTCCATATCATAAACATAACTAGTACCACTGTTATTAAAGATACCATAGACAATATCATTATATTTAAATACAGTTCCTTCACCCATGAAACTATCTTCAATAACTACATCGCCATCGCTATTAAATACTTCATAACGACTACCACTAGTATATCCAGCATAGTAATTACGACCAAGATATTCAATTCGCTCATATTCATCAGAAATCTTTTTATTATCAGTATTAATCAAATAATATTTATCTTCTTCTTTAGATACAACAGCTAAACCATTACTATCAAAGACTTCAGCACTTTCATATACAGTTTTAAATGCGGCTTTACCATCGAAACCATAATACTGATAGCCCTCATCTCTTACATAAACCGGGAAGATTTCTTCTCTAATTTGTGAAGCTAGTGGGTCTAATTGAATACCATCAACTTCAATTTCCTTACCATCATTTACAAAAGTATGAGGTCCATAAATAGTATCAGCATTTTTTACTACATAGTTTCGATAATTATAATAATAGCTGTTTGTTTCCTTAATATTACCTTTGTTGTTAAAAATGTAAGTTGTTTGATTTAAAACACCGATAATATTATTTTCACTATCATAGTATAGATCATCTAATTCTTGTTCTGTTGTAAACAATACTTTACCTTCAGTGTCTAGTGCTCTAACTTCATGATCATCACGGTTATATAATAAATAACCTTTTTTATCATCATGATCCATTAACTGATTATCACCACCAGCTTTAATTGATAGTGGTTCTTCTTCTGTTAAGTGATAATATAAACTAGCCTCTTTTTCATAATTAACAAGCGTATAATTATCATCAATTGTATAAGCACTAATAATCTTATCATTAGTATTAACTAACTGCTCACCAGTATCATATAAAACAATATAATCTTTACCATCTTTGATTACTGGCAATCCAGTTAATTCAATCTTAACATCATCACTTTGTTGATATAATTTTTTTCCTTCACTATTTAAAATAGTAATATTTTCATCTTTATCATAACCAACTAACATATTGGCAATTGACTCTAATTTTTTATATTTACCTAATTTTATTGCTTCACTGCCATCATTTAAAATATAGCCATATTTATCATCTTGAACAACAATAAAACCACTATTACCAACAGTTTCGTATTTATCGTAAATAAATTTAGTTTTTGATTCGCCTTCTAAATCTACTAATGCATATTTTTCTTTACTATTTTCAACAAACAAAGTTTGTTCATTATTATTATTTGAACATCCAGTTAATAACATAATCGCTAATAAACCTGCTGCAATTTTTTTCATTTCTTTTCACTCCTTAAAAACAAAATAATTATAGCATGTTTTTTGTCGATTAACCATATAAAGGGAACAACAAAAAAACGATAATACCAAAATATTATCGCTTTTCATTATCAATTAATTTACAACCAACTATTCTACTACTAATGGTTCTTCGTTATTATAAGTTTTACCATCTTTAGTAGTTACAACATAATATACTGAAGCTGTATCTGGTGTGTAATAAATTTGTAATGTATCAATAGTAGAGATTTTGACACCTTGTCCTTTAACCTCTTCTTTTACCATTTTTTCAATTTCAACTGCAGTAACATTTTTACCATTATGTTGAATTTCAACTGTTGCTTTCATCTAAACATCCCCCGTTTCTTTGTGTTTGCTAACAAAAACATAATAGCATATCTGAATAAAATATGCAAATTTTTATGAATGTAGCAATGTTTTTTAGATTTACATCTTAAAAATAATATCAAATAATTGTTTTTTAAAAACTAATTTGACTTTTAAAGGGGACTATTGTCAAAAAAACATTTTTACTTATTTGCTTTTAAACGATGTTGTTGACGACGTTCTTGTTCAGTTAAATAACGTTTTCTTAAACGAATATGTTCAGGTGTTACTTCAACTAATTCATCATCATTAATATAATCTAGACATCCTTCTAAGTTAAATGTTCTTGGACGTTTTAAAACTACTGTTGAATCTTTTGAAGATGAACGAGTATTTGTTAATTGTTTACCTTTAGTAACATTTACTACTAAATCATTATCACGGCTATGTTCACCGACGATCATTCCTTCATAAACTTCAACACCAGGTTCAACGAACATAACTCCACGATCTTCAACACTGCCTAAAGCATATGCCGTAGTTTGACCACTATCAATTGAAACTAGTACTCCTAATGCTCTTTCTCCAACTGTTTCTCCTTCCATTGGTCGATATTCTAAAAATGAATGTGAAATAATTCCATAACCTTTTGTCATTGTTAAAAAGTTAGTCATAAAACCAATCAAACCTCTTGAAGGAATTGTATAAGTAATACTTGTTTGTCCATCGTTGCTAACCATATTTTCAAGTGTACCACGACGATATCCTAATGATTCAATAACATTACCAATACAATCATCTGGTGCTTCAATATTAACTTCTTCATATGGTTCACATTTAACACCATCAATTTCTTTAATGATTACTTTTGGTTTAGAAACTTGAAGTTCAAATCCTTCACGACGCATATTTTCAATTAAGATTGATAAATGCAATTCACCACGACCAGAAACGATCCATTCTTCACTATTTGGAATTCTTTCAATTTTCAATGAAACGTCACGATTTGTTTCTTTAAATAAACGCTCTTCAATTTGTCTAGCAGTTACAAATTTTCCATCTTTACCTGCAAATGGTGAAGTGTTAGTTCCAAAAACCATTTGGATCGTTGGTTCGTCTACTTTTAATAATGGTAAAGCTTCTTCTTTACCAGTAGTACATACTGTTTCACCAACACCAATATCACTTAATCCAGCAATTGCTACAATATCACCAGCAAATGCTTCTTTTATTTCAATTCGATGTAATCCAAGGAATCCGTATAATTTTTGAATTCTAAATTGACTATGACTACCGTCAGCGCGTACACAAGTAACACTTTCGTTAACTTTAATACGCCCTCTTTGAATTCGTCCAATTCCAATTCTTCCAACATAATCATTATAATCTAATAATGCTGGCTGGAATTGTAACGGCCCTTCTTCATCAACTAATGGTTCTGGAATTTCGTTGATAATCATATCAAATAAACAGTCCATATTTGGTACTTGAGTAGCAATATCAGGATCTAAACTAGAAGTCCCTTGTAAAGCTGAAGTAAAGACAACTGGGAAATCTAATTGCTCATCATCGGCTCCTAATTCCATGAATAACTCTAATACTTCATCCATTACTTCCTGGATTCTAACAACAGGACGGTCAACTTTATTTATAACAACGATTGGTTTTACTTTAGCAGCTAATGCTTTTTTCAATACAAAACGAGTTTGTGGCATCGTTCCTTCATAAGCATCAACAACTAATAAAACACCATCAACCATATTCATGATTCGTTCTACTTCACCACCGAAGTCAGCATGACCTGGTGTATCCATAATATTAATACGATAATCTTTATAATTTATTGCTGTATTTTTTGCAAGAATAGTGATTCCTCTTTCTCGCTCAATTGCATTACTATCCATAGCCCTTTCAGCGATATGTTCATTATCACGTAATGTTCCTGATAACTTTAATAACTGATCGACCAAAGTAGTTTTTCCATGGTCAACGTGGGCAATAATTGCGATATTTCTAATATTCATTTCTTCACAACCTTTCTTACAATTCAAACATTATAACACAGAATTATATTTTGTCATTATTTTTTTTCGATACCAAAAAACAACGATTTTTTAACTAATTTTTACCATAATTTTCTAAAGAAAAAGGACCAAAAATGCCCTTAATCAACAATTATCCCTAACAAACTAGCTAAAGCAACCGCTTGATACATATCAACATGGATACCCACTAGACTTGTTTGATCAATTCGTAAACCTTCTATATTAGTTGTTTTTAAATCCATACCTTTCAATTTTGTTTTAAAAACCTCACCATTAATAAAACTAACCTGATTAAATTCTAAATCTTTGACATCAACTTCCATAATACTTGCTTCATCTAAAACACTATTTTGGAAGGTAACATTACGAATATTACCATAACTAATATTCATATATCGCCCTTGAACATCTAAAAACAATAAATCATGCAACGAACAATCAATAAAACCTATCCCAATCATTTTACAATTAATAAAATGACAACAATGTAAACTAACATGATCAAATTCTAAGTTTGATAAATCACAATTTTTAAATACACAATTAACTAAATGAGTATTATTTAATTCAATTAAATTAAAATCAATTTTTTCAAACTGACATTGTTCAATTGTCGTATTTTTTATCGTAATTGACTGCTTAGGATTCTTTGTAAAAATACCTTGATAATAATTTGAACAATTTTCAAATATTTCAGGATTTAAATTTTGAATAACCGGATCTCTTCTTTTCATTTTGCACCTCTAAAAATATTATAATTATCTATAATAAGATGTAAAGAATGATTACTTTTATTTTATAATTGTAGTATTCTATTATTAAAGACAAACTATTAAATGTCAATAAATAAATTAAATTTTTAAAATTTATTGCTTTAGCAGGCATTTGTCTTGACTAAGAGGTGAATCCTCTATAAAAATCCTCTTTC
>NZ_NFKR01000044.1 GCF_002160495.1 Erysipelatoclostridium sp. An173
AGATTCCACCTCACGGTGGACACCCTTGATATTGGCTAGTGGTTGGCAGTTGCGACATCACCCCCACAGTGGACTTTCACCACCTAGATATATGCCATGCCCGGCATACAAAAAGACAATTCATTTGATCATGAATTGTCTTAATAATTGTTTATGCCTTGGTAATTATACATTGTTTTTTATAAAAAGATATTCCATAGCCAATTACATTTTCATATCCTTCATCAACTAATCCTTCAATATATCGTTTTTCTATAATCTGATTACTTGCTTCTTTGCTATCTTTCCTTAGCTCTTTAATACTGCTTGAATGCTTGCATTCAATAATAATCGCTAGATCATCAATATCCATTGGCAATATTGCTAAATCAAATCTCCCTTCTCCACTTTCTCGATTTGATTTAACCTCATAGCCATCCACATTTAAAAATCCTACCATAAATCCATGATAAAAACTTTCATAATTATCATAGTAGCTAATACTACTTTTTAAAACCTGATTCAAAATCTTTTGTGCATCCTTCTCTTTGCCATCAAGTAGTTTATTTATAAACTCATTTCGATTTTCTCTTTGATATCCTTCAAACCATTTCATAAAGATATTTTCATAAATCTTTTTTACTTCTTTATTGGGAATGACCAGTTTATAGGTATCTTCTACCAGTTCATTATTTTCATATACTTTTTCTTTGATTTTTAAATATCCGGTAAACAATAGAAAACTGTAGATATCATCATTCATTGAATTTTTAAAACTCATTTCCCGATACGTTAGTTCCGGTACGATCTTTTTGATGATGCTTTTTCCATTGATCAGTTCTTCAAACTCTTCTTTCATTGTAATCGTACTGTTTTCAATATACTGTTTTACTAGATCATTGCTGCTGGTATTGGCCCAGAAGGATATCGCTTGATATTGATTATCTGATAAAACTTTTTTGATATAATTTAAAGCACTCCAGGGATTATAGATTTCTGTTTCACCAAATAAATAACCATCATACCAGTCTTTTATCTCATTTCGTTTATCGATAAGATCATAATAATCTAATAATTTATCGATTTCTTCCTGGGTAAAACCAAAACAATCTGATGCTTCTCTATCAGTAATATTTCTAACTATAAAATTATTAAGACCGGTAAAGATGCTTTCTTTTGATATTCTAAGACATCCAGTCAATACCCCTCTTTCCAGGGCATCATTGGTTTTTAAAGCTGATGAAAAGACACTTCTTAAAAAATCTACCATTTCATCATAATAACCATGATTATAAGCACTTTGTAATGGTACATCATATTCATCAATTAATATTATTACTTTTTTTCTATAATATTTATTTAAAATTATACTTATATTATATAGTGCTTCTTTAATTTCGTCGAGATTTGCATTTACATTATAATATTTTTCCAGCCAGCTTTTATCTCTATAATTCAATAATGGACTATCAATAATCCTATCTATATATTTATTTATGATGCCTGATATAATTGATGAAAACTTATATATTTGTGATTTAAAATTATTATTATTCATATCTTTTAAAGTCAAAAAGATAACCGGATACTGATTTTGATGTTTTAGGATTTCTTTATCTTTTGATATATTCAATCCTTTAAATAAATAACTGTTTTCTTTTTCCTGATTTGAAAAGAAATAATAAAGCATGCTTAGATTCAATGTCTTTCCAAATCTTCTCGGTCTGTTATACATCATTACTTTATCAGATATTACATCTTCAATAAGCATTGTTTTATCTACATAATAATAATTATTATCTATTAACTCTTTAAAATTTTCAGTTCCAGTACTTATTCGCTTCATGCTTATCCCTCCAACAGTAATTTTATTATTATGTTATTATTGTATCATAACCAATTTTAAAAGTCATTGAATTGAAAATTACAGCTATATTCACTAATTATCATAATATAGACTTACTATTATTTTTCTTATCTATTTTATAATTTTCAACAAATTTTTATTAATTTTGGATTTATCTAAACTTGATCACATGGCTGTGTCTAATGGTTAATCAAGTCAAATTTTATAAATAAAAACTGTACATTTATAATCATAATAATTATTTTTCAAAAAAAGACTGTTGACAAAATATAGTCAACAGTCAAACATAATATATGCGAATCTTTTATAAATTACTATATCCCATTAAATCAATATCAACACTACGAGCCACTTCACGGCCTTCTTTAATAGCCCATACTACTAAAGATTGTCCGCGTCGCATATCACCTGCAACATATAAGTTTTTAATATTAGTTTGATAATTTTGATCACTTAATACATTTCCTCGTGGCGCTACTTTTATACCAAAAGCTTTAGCTACATGATCTTCACAGCCAATAAATCCTGCCGCTATTAATACTAAATCTACATCAATAGTTTTTTCACTACCGCTTACTGGTACCATTTCTACACGTTTAGTTTCTTTATTTTCTTTTGGTTCTAATGATATCAATATTGCCTGTTTAACGTTACCTTTTTTATCTAAAATAAACTCTTTAACTGTTGTTTGATAACAACGAGGATCATGACCAAAAATGGCAATTGCTTCTTCTTGACCATAATCAGTCTTTTTAATTCGTGGCCATTGTGGCCATGGATTATCTTCACTACGAATTTCAGGTAATTCTGGCATCATTTCTAATTGCATAACGCTTTTACACCCTAAACGAATCGCTGTGGCAACACAATCATTACCAGTATCACCACCACCAATAACTAGCACATTTTTATCTTTAGTATTTACATATTTTTGATCTTTTAAATCACTATTTAATAATGATTTTGTTACCATCGTTAAATAATCAACGGCATAATATATTCCTTTACCTTGGCGCCCAGGTACCTCAATATTACGAGCCTTTCTTGAGCCACACGCTAAAATTACACGATCATATTGATTCAACAGATCTTTTACCTGTTCTTTAGTTTCAATACCGCAATTAGTTTTAAAAATAACTCCTTCAGCTTTCATTATTGCTACTCGACAGTCAATAACATCTTTTTCTAGCTTCATATTAGGAATTCCATACATTAATAAACCGCCAATACGATCATCTCGTTCATATACAGTAACTTGATAACCACGTTTATTTAGCTGATCAGCAGCAGCTAATCCTGCTGGCCCAGAACCAATTATTGCAATTCTTTTATCGATTCTTTGTTTTGGTGGACATGGTTTGATTAAACCTTTTTCATATGCATCTTCAATGATACCATGCTCATTTTCTTTGACTGTTACTGGCTCACCATTTAAACCACAAGTACAAGCTGCTTCACATAAAGCCGGGCAAACACGAGAAGTAAATTCTGGAAAATTATTAGTTTTCAACAATCTAGATAAAGCCTGTTTATAATTATTGTGATAAACCAGATCATTCCATTCTGGTATCAAATTATTTAACGGACAACCCGAAACCATCCCCTCAAGCATTTTACCTGATTGACAAAATGGTACACCACAATCCATGCATCGTGCTCCTTGACAGGCTTGTTGGTCTTTATTTAAATGAATATGAAATTCTTTAAAATTTGAAATTCGCTTTTGAGGTTCTACTTCCTCACTTACCTTACGTTCTATTTCTAAAAATCCAGTTGGTTTTCCCATGTTTACGCCTCCTTTCTAACTTCATTAAAAGCTTCTATTTTAGCTTGTTCATTTGATAAACCTTGCTTTTCATAATATTTTATTAATTCAATCATCCGTTTATAATCATGAGGTACAACTTTTTTAAACAAGGTAACTTCTTGACCAAAGTTATCTAAGATTCTTTTAGCAACCGCTGATTTAGTATGTTCATAATGTTTTGAAATCAATTTTCGTAACTGCTCTTCATCATATTTACTAGTTACTGCACTATACATAACTAGTTCCTTGTTGATTCGTGAATATAAACGATTATCAGGATCATATACATAGGCAATTCCTCCTGACATTCCAGCAGCAAAGTTACGACCTGTTTTACCTAAAACAACAACTAAACCACCTGTCATATATTCAAGGCCATGATCACCTACTCCTTCAACAACTGCTGTTGCTCCAGAATTACGTACAGCAAAACGTTCTCCTGCAATACCATTGATATACGCTTGTCCTGATGTTGCACCATACAAAGCAACATTACCAACAATAATATTTTCTTCAGCATTAAAATTAGAATTATCTGGTGGTACTACTACTAATTTTCCACCTGATAGACCTTTTCCAAAATAATCATTACTATCACCATGTAATGATAAAGTTAATCCTTTAGGGATAAAAGCTCCAAAGCTTTGACCACCTGAACCATAACAGTTAACAGTAAAGGTATCATCATCTAATTTATTATTATATTTTTTGGTAATTTCTGATCCAAATAATGTTCCTAAAGTACGATCGATATTCGATACTTCAATATCTATTTGCGCTTTTTGATTATTTTCTAATGCTTGTTTAAATTGTTTTAATAAGATAGTTGTATCTTTAACTTCATTTAGTTTAAAGTCATAATTATTTTTTGGATTATGATGAGTTTCTTTTGAATTAACAAATGGATTATTGATAATCTTTGATAAATCAACATTTTTAACATCAGGTCTTAATTCTAATAAATCACTACGTCCTACCATTTCATCAATTGTTCTAAAACCAAGCATCGCCATATATTCTCTTAACTCTTGAGCTACAAAGCGCATAAAGTTTTCTACATATTCAGGTTTACCGGTAAATCTTTTTCTTAAAATTGGATTTTGAGTAGCAACGCCTACTGGACAAGTATCTAAGTTACAAACTCTCATCATGACACATCCCATCGTTACTAATGGTGCTGTTGCAAAACCATATTCTTCAGCACCTAATAATGTAGCGATAGCCAAATCACGACCAGTCATTAATTTACCATCAGTTTCTAAAACTACGCGTCCTCGAAGATCATTCATAATTAATGTTTGATGAGCTTCAGCAAGACCTAACTCCCAAGGTAAACCGGCATTATAAACTGAATTTCTTGGTGCTGCTCCAGTACCACCATCATAACCAGAAATCAATATAACTCCAGCACCAGCTTTAGCAACACCAGCAGCTACAGTTCCAACTCCAGCTTCTGAAACAAGTTTAACTGAAATTCGAGCATCTTGATTAGCGTTTTTCAAGTCATAAATTAATTGTGCCAAATCTTCAATAGAATAAATATCATGATGCGGTGGAGGTGAAATCAAACCAACGCCTGGCGTACTATGACGTGTTTTAGCAATCCATGGATAAACTTTTCCAGCTGGCAATTGACCTCCTTCACCTGGTTTAGCTCCTTGAGCCATTTTAATTTGAATTTCTTTAGCTGAACATAAATATTCTGATGTTACCCCAAAACGTCCTGAAGCAACCTGCTTAATTGCTGAACATTTACTATCACCATTTTCATCAGGAATAAAACGACTAGGATCTTCGCCACCTTCACCACTATTTGACTTCCCTTTTAAGCGATTCATTGCAATTGCCATTGTTTCATGAGCTTCTTTAGAAATTGAACCATAAGACATTGCTCCTGTTTTAAAACGCTGAACAATTTTTTCAACACTTTCAACTTCATCAATAGGAATTGATTTAGTCTTTTTAAACTGCAATAATCCTCGTAAATTTAAGTCTTTTCCTTCTTCATCAATCATAGCTGAATATTCTTTGAATAATTGATAATCACCTTTACGCGTTGCTAATTGTAGTTTATGGATCGTTTGTGGATTATATAAATGTTCTTCTTTTCCACTACGTTCTTTATGATCACCGCGACTATCTAGTGTAATATCAACTCCAAGTCCTAATGGATCATAAACACGACTATGACGATAATCAACATCATCTTCAATATCCTTAATTGTTTTTCCTTCAATTCGAGAAACTGTTTTTGGGAAATATTTATCAACAAATTCTTTTGCTAGTCCAATTGCTTCAAAATTTTGAGAACCACGATATGATTGAATCGTTGAAATTCCCATTTTAGAAGCAATTTTAACAATACCATGTAAAATTCCCTCATTATAATCATCAACAGCTGCATAATAGTCTTTATCCAATAAACCTTCATCAATTAATTCAAAAATAGTATCTTGAGCCAAGTAACCATTAACAGCACTAGCCCCATATCCAATCAACGTAGCATAATGATGAACTTCTCTTGGTTCTGCTGATTCAATAATCAAAGCCACAGACATTCTCTTTTTAGTATTTACTAAATGTTCATTCATAGCGGCTACTGCTAATAATGAAGGAATTGGAACATGATTTTCATCAACGCCACGATCAGATAAAATCAAAATATTAGCACCACCATGATAAGCTTTGTCCGCTTCAACAAACAATTTATCTAAAGCTTTTTCAAGTGAAGTATTTTTATAATATAAAATTGATAATACGGCAACTTTAAAACCATCTTTTTTAATATTCTTTATTTTCAATAAATCAGTATTACTTAAAATTGGATTTTCAATTTTAAGTAAACGACAATTTTGCTCATTATCATTTAAGATATTTCCTTCACTACCAATGCAAAGTGATGTTGAAGTAATAATTTCTTCTCTAATCGCATCAATTGGTGGATTGGTAACCTGAGCAAATAATTGTTTAAAATAGTTAAATAATGGTGGATGTTGTTTTGATAATATCGCTAATGGTCCATCATTACCCATTGCCACAACTTCTTCACTACCATTTAAAGCCATCTTTTTAATATAAGTATTTACATCTTCATAACTATAACCATATATTTTTTGTAGTTTGGTCAATTCATCACCTTGATAACGTTCTACACGAGCATTAGGAATACGCATATCTTTTAGTTTAATTAAATTGCTTTCAAGCCATTCACCATATGGTTGTTTATGAGCATAACTTTCTTTTAAATCATTATCTTCAATTAACTTACCAGCTTTAGTATCTACTAATAACATTTTTCCAGGACGAAGTCGATCTTTTACTACGATATCTTCAGGTGGTATATCCAAAGCTCCGACTTCTGATGATAATACTAAATAATCATCTTTAGTAATATAGTAGCGTGATGGTCTTAGTCCATTACGATCTAAAACTGCCCCCATTACTTCACCATCACTAAACAAGATTGAAGCTGGACCATCCCATGGTTCCATTAAAGTAGAATTATATTCATAAAAATCTTTCTTTGCTTGTGACATACTTTTGTCATTTTCAAACGGTTCTGGAATACACATCATAACTGCTCGTGGTAATTCCATCCCAGACATTACTAAAAATTCTAAAGTATTGTCTAACATAGCTGAATCAGAACCATCAACATCTACTACTGGATACACTTTATTAGTATCTAATAAATCTGTTTCCATGATTTCTTCACGGCAAAGCATGTTATTAGCATTTCCCTTGATGGTATTAATTTCACCATTATGAACTATAAAACGATTAGGATGGGCTCTTTGCCATGATGGCATGGTATTTGTTGAAAAACGCGAATGAACTAATGCAATAGCACTTTTATATTCTTCATCTTGTAAATCAACAAAAAATGAACGTAATTGACCAACTAAAAACATTCCTTTATATACAATTGTTCGTGATGAAAAAGAACATACGTAAGTATTATCAAAATTACTTTGTTCAAATATTCTTCTTACTTGATAAAGCTTACGATCAAAAGAAATTCCTTTAGCGACATCTTCTGGTTTCTTTATAAAACATTGCCAAATTGATGGCATTGCTTCTAAAGCTTTTTTACCTAATACCTCAGGAACTGTCGGCACCTTTCGCCAACCTAAAAATTCCATTCCTTCTTTTTTCACAATTGTTTCTAACATTCTTTTAACTCGATTACGTAAATGTTCTTCTATTGGTAAAAAAAGCATTCCCACACCATAGCATCCTTCTAATGGTAAGGAAAAATCTTTAATAGTTTTCTTAAAATAACTATATGGTACTTGAGTTAAAATTCCAACACCATCACCAGTTTCCCCTAAAGCGTCCTTACCGGCACGATGTTCTAATTGTTCAACGATTTTCAAGGCATTACTTACTGTTATATGCGTCTTTACTCCTTTTATGTTGACAACAGCACCAATACCACAATTATCATGTTCAAAAGATTTGTCATATAAGCCAAGATTTCTATTTTCGTTCATATCGGTTCCCCCTTTTTTTGTAGCCTCATAATACACTATTTCGATTAAAGTGTAAAGATAGGTGTTATTTTTAGGAATTTCCTAATTTTATCGTATTTTAGCGTTATTTTATGCCATTTTTATTGCAAAACAACTATTTTTTAGCACTGTTAATAATTATTTTTTACTAATTTAATAAATTTTTCTATTTAAAAAAATTTAATTTTTTTTAAATTTTTCATCCTTTTTCTACTAACTTCTTGAAAATAACATTAAAAAGAGTAATATATAATAAAGAAAAAGGAGAATTAACTATGGCAAAAAAATTTATCGTAGAAACTTCAGCAAGACATGTTCATTTATCAAACAGCGATCTTGAAACATTATTTGGTAAAGGTTACCAATTAACAAACAAAAAAGATTTATCTCAACCAGGGCAATTTGCTTGTGCAGAAAAAGTTACAGTAGTTGGTCCAAAAGGGGAACAAAAAATGTCAGTTTTAGGTCCAACAAGAAATGCTACTCAAGTTGAAATTTCATTAACTGATGCTCGTTCTTTAGGTTTTAATGCTTTAATTAGAGAATCTGGAGATATCGAAGGAACTGCTGGATGTAAAATTATTGGACCAGCTGGTGAAGTTGAAATTCCTTGTGGTGTAATTGCCGCAAAACGTCATATCCATATGACACCCGCAGATGCCAATGAATTTGGGGTTAAAGATAAAGATGTTGTTAGTGTAAAAATCGAAACTGAAGGACGTTCATTAACTTTTGGTGATGTAGTATGTCGTGTAAGTGATAGCTATGCCCTTGCAATGCATATTGATACTGATGAATCAAACGCTGCTGGATGTGGTCGTGAAGTTTATGGAACAATTGTTGAATAAAAAAGCCTAACGGCTTTTTTTTATCGTAACTTTTGTCGAATTATGTTATAATCCAAAAGTGTAGGTGATATGATGAAAATTTTAGATATGTTAGGTAAAACAAAAAAAGCAATTGGTGGTTTAATTGCCATTTTCATAGTTTGTGCATTGATCTTTTTTGCAGGAACTAGATTTGCAAGTAATAGTGATGAACCAGAAATCACTTCAACTGGAATCACTCAACAACTTCAAGATATTGAAGAATTAGCCACTTTATCATATAACTATACTAAAGTTGGTGAATTCTCTAATAGTTTACAATTTAATGGCTGGGATATTCCATTAACACAAAAAAGTTTTTTAATTACATATGATGGACAATTAAAAGCTGGAATCAAAATGGATAAAATCAAAGTAGATGTTTCTAATGACAATATTACTGTTTCCATCCCTGATATAGAAATTTTAAGTAATGAAATTGATGAAAGCAGTATTGAAGTTTATGATGAATCACGTAATATTTTTAATCCTATTTCTGTCAATGATTATGCAACTTTCGCAACTAGTCAAAAAGAAGCTGTTGAAGCTGAAGCCATTGAAAATGGTCTATTGTCTCAAGCAGCTACTAAGACTCAAGATACTATAAAAAAATATTTAAATGCTATTCCAGGCATTGAAGGTAATTATCAAATTGATGTTAAGTTTATTGAAAGTAACAGTGATAAAGAATAACTAATACTTTATTAAAAATATTTATAGTCAAAAAGATTTCTCTTTCATTTTATAAGAGAAATCTTTTTTATTAAGCACTTTTGCTTTTAGAAGATTTAATATGATTAAAAGTTGCCTGATTTATATACTGCTTTAATGTCATATTTAAATTTTCTTTAAATAATTTGCGCACATAACCTTCAGAAATATTAAATTTTTGACTAATCTTTGATACTGTTAAATATTCATCATCATTTTCATCGATAAATCTCAATATTTCAACAATCATATTTTTATGTTTAGTTTCGATAACATTTCTTTTTTTACAACTTAAATTTTCCAGTAACAAAAAAACAAGCATTTTAATATAACTATTAATTCTAATATCATCATGGCTATCTGTATTATAAAATCTGATAATCTCTAATATTTTTTCTAAAATAATTTTATTTATATAATCATCAGGCTGTCTAAAATATATTTTATCAATATCTCGATAACACTTCTTTAAATAATCATAATCTATCTGCAATGTATAACCTTTGTAATACTCTTGCATAAAATCAGGTTGAATTTCATGTATTATCTTAGAGTTAATCACATAGTTTTCCAGCAGTTATTGTTTTAATATCACCATCGATCCATAAATCAAAATTACCATATAAAGGTACTAATATTTCAACGCTTTGATGACAATGTTTTCCAATGGCTTTACCATTAAAATTTTCAAAATAAAAATCATGTAATTTTGTTGGTAAATTATGATTATGCTCTATTTTTTCATACTTATACATTATTTCACCTTCATTTATTTTCACATTACTAAATCACAAATAATACAAAAAAATGGCCTAATAGAC
This sequence comes from Erysipelatoclostridium sp. An173, assembly GCF_002160495.1. Taxonomy (GTDB): domain Bacteria; phylum Bacillota_I; class Bacilli_A; order Erysipelotrichales; family Coprobacillaceae; genus Thomasclavelia; species Thomasclavelia merdavium. The sequence continues at coordinate 10,563 of NZ_NFKR01000044.1, forward strand.
CATTTTAGAAAACTTATTTATTTACAGCGTTTTTTAAAGCCGTACTAGGTTTAAAAGCTGGTGCTTTACTAGCTGCAATAGTCATTGGTTCACCAGTTCTTGGATTACGACCAGTTCTTTCTCCTCTTTCACGTACTTCAAAATTACCGAAACCTTTTAATGATACTTTTTCACCTTTAGTTAAAGCATCAGTTACTACATCAACAAATGAAGTAATTACTTTATCAACATCTGTTTTTGTCATTTCTGTACTTGAAGCAATCGCTTCGATTAATTCAGCTTTGTTCATATTAATTTCTCCTCGTATTATTTTTATATAGGAACAATCCTACAATTATTATATTACTTATTAACAATCATTACAAGTTTTAATCGATTAATCAACAAATTCTTGATTTATTTTTTCAACAAAATTTTCAACTGCTTCTTGTGGTGTTGCCCAAGATGTAACTAGGCGGATACAGTGATGATCATCATCGATTTTATCCATAATATTAAAACTAAAATCCTTTTGCAATTCTTTAATTAGTTTATCATTTACAATTGGAAACAACTGATTAGTAGGTGAATCAACATACATTTTAAAATTCTTTAACCCAGCCCGTAATAAATCAGCCATTTCATTTTCATATTGCCCAATTTCTAAATAAAGATTATTACTAAAAAGTTCTTTAAATTGCACTCCTAGCAATCTGCCTTTAGCTAACATTGCTCCTTTTTGTTTAATATTATAACGAAAATCTGGTTTTAAATCATCATTAATAATTACTAAACATTCTCCAAATAAAGCTCCCATTTTGGTACCGCCTATATAAAAGGCATCGCTATATTTAGCTAAATTGGCTAATGAAGGCGTATTTTCTATTGCCAAAGCACTTCCAAGTCGAGCCCCATCAACAAATAAGTATAACTGATGTTCTTGACAAGTTTTATAGATTGCTTTTAATTCATCAAGATAATATACAGAACCATATTCAGTTGATTGAGAGATATAAACCATCTTAGGTTGTACCATATGTTCATCTGGATGTTGATTTAAAATATCAACAATCATATCTGGTGTTAATTTTCCATTTTTATGAGGAACTGTTAATACTTTATGTCCAGTAGCTTCAATTGCCCCTGTTTCATGAACATTAATATGCCCGCTATCAACAGCAATAACAGCCTGATAAGGTTTTAAAGCCGATGAAATTAAAACAGCATTAGTTTGGGTTCCCCCAACTAGATAATGAACATCAACGTTATCATTTTGTAATTGTTTTTTTAATAACATTGTTGCTTCCTTGCAATATTTATCTAAACCATAACCATCGCATTGCTCTAAATTTGTTTTAATTAAGGCTTCCATTATTTTTGGATGAGCTCCTTCACTATAATCATTTGTAAAACTATACATAAAAATCCTCCTATCTTCTTGGATATAACAATCCATACCTTACATATAAAACATCAAAAAAAGTTTTTAAAACAGTTGTTCCTGAAATTGATGACTCTGTAAAATCACTCTCTTTTCCATGAACAATAAATGTCTTATCGGCCTGCTTTATAACTTCACTATCAGGATTTAAAGTAACCAAAATTACTTTAGCACCTCGATTTTTTATTGATGTAATTAAATCACCGATTGGATGAACCCGTGCTCGAACAGATAATACAATGGCAACACTATCTTCATCAAGCAATTCAATTCGCTGACTATCATCACCACGATCAGCAAAAGCATATGAAAATTTACCTAGTTTAACTAATTTAAATTGAATATCAGAAGCTAAAATTTTATTAAACTGAAAGCCAAAAAAATGTAACTTTTTTGCATCATAAATAATATCACATAATCGATCTATTTCATGAATATCAATATATTTTTTACTTTCAATCAATGAATCAATTGTCAACCCATAAACAAGATCTACACATTTTTGTGGATTTTGATGAATAGCTACTAAATCTTCAGGTTCCATTTTTATTTCATGACTTGCTTGCCGCAGTCCATCTTGAACTTCTTTTTTAAAATCCGCAAAATTATCACATTTCAATGCTTTACAAAATCTTGAAATCGTTGCTGGTGAAGTATAACACAAATCAGCTAATTCATTAATCGATATATCAGGAATTTTTTCAATATTATTTAAAACCTGATAACAAATTGTATAATACATATCTTGACTATATGAAGCGTTAATATATGTAAGTAAATTATACAAAATATCGACTTCACTATTTTCTTTTCTTTTTGTCATGACTCCCACCTCCCTACTTCATTATACACAATTTACTTTTAAAATAAAAACCTATTTGTTTTTAAAGGACAACCGCTAAAACGATTGTCCTTCAACTTAATCATTAAAATACGTAAACTCTAAACAATATACTAATTCATCAAACATCTTAGTATTAAAACCATAACAATCACAATCATCCATTTCGCCATTCCAATCATTATTAAGCTGATCTAATAACGGTTGAACTTCTTCAGGCTTTAAATCCACTGTAATATAAAATTCACTATGATCTTTTATTGGCTGATATGGTCGATTAGGTGAGATTGAAAAATCAGGATTAATATCTAATAATTTCTTTTTAACTTGTTGATAATCTTTATCTTGTTCACTTGATATTACAACATGTAACCTAGCCAACATAAATTCCTCCTTACATTTTAATTATATTATAATGATTTAACTCAAAAAATAAAAGACTGAGATTAATATTAATCCCAATCTATATATTACTACTCAGTTGTTCGCCAGAACATAGCTTCATCACCAACTGGCGCCAATAACACTTTGCCACTCCCACGATAAACGTTAACTAAGCCTTCTCCTGAAGCAGCAGAACCGATCAGTGTTTTTCCTGATCTTTCTACTGTAAAATCTAGAGTGCCGCTCCAAGCTATCGCCATGTTTCCATCTATTTTTAAAACGTCATTATTTAAAGTCACTTCAATTAATTCTTCTCTTGGACATTTAGATTCTAAACAAATTATTCCACTACCAAAAATTCCTAAATTAAAAAGGCCTTCATTTCCAGCTACAGTAGATGATATATTAGAACGAGCTACTGCTTTATGTTGTAATGATGATTCGCAAGCTAAAAATAAACCATCATCTAAAACAATTGATTGCTCCCACTCTTTAGTATCAATCAATAAAATATGTTTATAAGTTGGCTCCAGTATTAATAACCCATTACCAGTATATTCTGGTTTAATAGCAGATTCACCAGTAACTTTCCCCCTAACAGCTTTAGAAAATAAATCACCAACACCTTTAATGCCAGTAGTTGCATTTACTTCCCCTACCATCCACTGCATTGCTCCAGCCTGGATAGTAATATTACTTTGAGCAACACGACAAATTACCTGTCTTTTTCTAACATTCATCTTATCTGCAAAATAAGCCATCTGAGCGTTTTGCGGTGTCACACTTAAATCTTTTTGATACTCAATAACTGAAAAAGGTCCTTTACTATCAATTATCGAAACATCATCATTATCCCAAAAGTTCTTTACATTAAACATCTTCTCATCCCTTCTTTCTATATTAATTATAATTTTATCACAAAAATAGCTATAAATCAGTTACTTAAAAAATCTAAACAAATATCATAAAATAGCACATATTAAAAGCCAGCCATAGCTGACTTTTAATTAATAGCATCACTGCCAGTTTCTCCAGTTCTTATTCTTAAAGCACTCTTTAAGTTATAGCTAATAATTTTTCCATCACCAGGATTACCTGTAAATGCAGCTTTTTTAATTGCTGCAATGGTTTTAGCTTCCCAGTTTTCATCACTAACAATTATTTCAAATTTAATTTTTGGTAACATATTTACTTCTATTTCATTACCACGAACAATTTCAGTATACCCTTTTTGGATTCCACATCCCATTACTTGATAAACCGTTATTCCATGGACTTCAATTTGTGATAGTGCTTCTTTGACATCTTCAAACTTTTCTTCACGAATATATGCTTCTATTTTAATCATATGAACACCTCCTAATCCAATCCATTAAATGATGGATATGCAGTTTCATTATGTTGAGAAATATCCAAACCAATTTGTTCTTCTCGTTTTTCTACTCTTAAAGTAGTAAATAAACGAACAATAGCAATACAAATAAGTGTTCCAGCAACAGCTACTAAAATAGTTACTAAAATACTAATAATTTGAGCTACTAATAATTGGGTATCACCAAAAAATAATCCATTCCATCTTGCTACACTGTTAATTGATGTTTGAGCAAATAATCCTGTAGCAATTCCGCCCCAGATACCACCAATTCCATGACATCCAAATGCATCTAATGCATCATCGTAGCCAAAACGTTTTTTACCTTTAGATATCATCAAATAGCAAATCGGACTACCAACTAAACCAATAATAATCGCTGACCAGATAGGAACATAACCGGCTCCTGGTGTAATAGCTACTAGACCAACTATTAATCCAGTAACACTACCAACAAGAGTTGGTTTTTTGTTCATCCATACGTCCATAGCCATCCAAGATAACATTCCAGCAGCTGCTGAAACTGCAGTAGTCATAAAAGCATGAACTGCAAGTCCATTAGCTTTTAAAGCACTTCCGGCATTAAAACCAAACCATCCAAATAACAATAAACTAGCGCCTAATACTACAAATGGAATATTATGGATACGATATTTAGCATGATCATAATCTTTACGTTTACCTAAAACAATACATAAGATTAAAGCACTTACTCCTGAACTAATATGGACAACATTACCACCAGCAAAATCTACTGAACCTATTTTAGCCAAAATGCCACCAAGTCCCCAGACCATGTGAGCCATTGGATAATAGACTATTGTTGACCAAGCGATAATAAAGATAAATAATGCTTTAAATTTCATTCTTCCAGCAACTGCTCCAGTTATCAAGGCTGGTGTAATAATTGCAAACATCATTTGAAAAGCAGCATATTCTAAACTAGGAATAGAATCTGCATAACTACCGGGCTGCAAACCAATGCCATTTAACCCCAAAAAGCTTAAATCACCAATAATTCCAAAGTGATCGTTGCCAAATGCTAGTGAATATCCAAATAATACCCACATTACCATTGCAATACCGATTACAAATATTGATGTCATCATTGTATTAACAACATTTTTTCTTCTAACCATACCCCCATAGAAGAAAGCTAAACCAGGTGTCATTAATAATACTAATGCTGCACAAATCAATATAAATCCTGTGTCGCCTGTATTAATCATATTTATTCCCCCTTATCATTTATGATTACGTTTTTAAGTATAAATGATAAATTATTATTATGCAAGTATATTTTTATTATTAATTATTAAAATATTACCTTTACAGCATCTTTTACCTAAAAAAGTATCTAAATATATAATAATAGCTGTTAACTTAGTTAACAGCTATATGATCTTGCATACTACCCTAATATAATTTTATACTAATCAGTAGTTTGTAAATGCTTTTTTATAAATGACTTAAATGAAAAACTATTAGTAATAGTAGTTAATAAATCAGAAATTGGTTCTGCAAGCATTACTGCTAAAACTCCATTAGAAATAACATTAGGTAAGAAATAAATTAATGGAATCAATAAAATTATCTTTCGATAAAAAGCAAAGAAAAATGATCTTTTACCAAATCCAAGTGAAGTATAAGTTTGTTGGAAAGTTGAATTAGCACCCATAATAATAAAGCCAAAAACATATACTCTTAACATCCAGCTTGCTAGTTCAACCAATTCCGGGTCGTTAGCAAACAATTGAACAAATAAACTTGGGAATAATTCCATTAATAAAACACCAACAATTGAATACGTTAATGCTGCCTTTAAAGCTAGCGAAATTGTTTTTTTAACTCGATCATATTTACCTGCGCCATAATTATAACTAATAATTGGCTGCGTAGCTTGGGCAATTCCTTCCATTGGCAGTGATAGTATTTGTGACATTGACATCATAATTGTCATCGCACTAACAGCAATATCGCCACCATAAAATAATAATTGGCGGTTAAATGAAACTTGCAAAATACCTTCTGTCGAGCTCATAAAAAATGGTGATAATCCTAATCCAAACACTCTTTTCATGACATTTAAATCATATTCTAGTGATTTTTTCGTTAATCTTAACATAGTTTTTTTACCAAAGAAGAAACCTAAAACCCATAAACAAGATACAAATTGTGAAATAACAGTGGCAACAGCCGCTCCAGCAACCCCCATATCAAAAAGAAAAATAAATACCGGATCTAAAATAATATTTAATATACCACCTAATAATAAAGTGAACATACCATATTTAGCAAAACCCTGGGCATTAATAAAATAATTTAATCCCACACTTAATTGCGCAAAAATAGTTCCCCAGCTATAAATTCGTAAATATTGTAAGGCATAGTCCAGTGTATTTTCACTTGCCCCAAACAACATTAAAATCTGGGTACCAAATAGATTTAAAATAACAATAATAATAACTGATGTAATCATTAAACTTTTAAAACAATTCCCTAAAATTTTTTGTGCTTCTTCAGTATTTTTTTCACCTAAGCGAATGGAAGCTAATGGTGCCCCACCACGGCCAAATAAATTAGTAACTGCTGTAATTATTGTAATAATTGAAGTACATAAACCAATTCCAGCAATTGCTAATGAACTATTGGGTAATCTGCCAATATAAATTCGATCAACTAGATTATAAATTAAAGTTGTTAACTGAGCTAATATTGATGGGATAGCTAGTGAAATTAATAATGTAGATATTTTTTCATTTTCTAGTCGTTCATTCATTAATTTTCCCTCCTATATTTTGATACATTTTACTTAAATAGTAGTTAAAATTTTCTTTATCTTCTTTACTCATTCCCTGGTAAACTTGTTTAGTATAATAACTTTGAACATCTTGAATTTTAGTAATCAATTCACTTGCTTCATCAGTAATTTTTAAAATATTACATCTTCTATTTTTAGGATCCGTTTCGCGATTTAAAAAACCTCGTTTTACTAATTTTTCAACCGCAATGGAAACATGAGTGAGTATTTCACTAAAAAGATGACAGCGTTTCACTCATTTGATGACGTCATCACACTAGTGTGATGATAAAAATAGTCACTATAGATTTGACCATAGTGACATTTTT
>NZ_NFKR01000045.1 GCF_002160495.1 Erysipelatoclostridium sp. An173
ATTATAGTATTGAATATTATTTATCTGGTAATGCTTTTAATAAATATAAGAAGTATTAAAGATTATGAAATTGCTACGATCTTAAAAGATGATAAAGATAATTAAAAAAGAAATATAGTTTTTGATAAAGGGGATTTTTAGAAACATAGGTATCAACTTGAAATACCTATGTTTTTATTTTAAATAATAATTTATATTACTAAACATGTGATAAACTATAAGTTGAGTAAACTCAACTATCAGTCGGTGGAGTATAGAAAAGAGATTATGCTATCATAAAAGTTGTCAAAGGAGTGAATAGATAATGAAAAAACAAACTTTTGGAAATATAATTGTTTCATTACGTAAAGAAAAGGGAATGACACAGCTTGAGTTAGCTGAAAAAATGGGGGTTACTGATAAAGCGGTATCAAAATGGGAGCGGGATTTATCTTTTCCAGATGTTAGCTCAATTCCTAAACTTGCAGAAATATTTGAAGTTTCCGTTGATGATTTAATGCAAGTAAAAACCAAAACGAAAGAAACTCCACCAGATAACAAAATAAATGAAATTATTCCACTTGCATTAAATGGAGTAGCTTTAGCAATGGGAATTGCAGTAGTTGTTCTTTTGTTTTTAAATGAAATTGAAATAAACTTAGCTATTAGGATGTTAGCAATTGGACTTGTATGTTTAGCTATTATGCAACTTATCAAAAAAGAATAAATTTTATTTAATTTATAATGGATATAATTTCTACCAGTCAATAATAAAATGACTGGTTTTTTAATTGTTAAATTTTAGAGGATTTGATATGCAATTTTATAAATAATGTAATTTAGTATATTTTAAATACTGTTATTTAAACGAATTAATTGCTTCTTAGTCAACTTATATTGGATTATTGTAAATAATATAATAAAATAAGAATATGATAATTTATTATTTGTTAATAAAAATACTTGGATTTTTGGTCGATTTCATGAAATTAATTAGGAATACTAAATTATTATAGAACATTTTTTATAGTTAGGTGCTTTATATATTAAGTTTACTAACTTAATTAATAGTAAGGGGTAGTAATATGATTATTTCAATGACAAAAAAGTTGATTTTAAGATCACCATTAAAAAGTATCTTAACAATAATATTTTCAATATCAATTATTATTTTTATTGGACTATATATAAATAATATAAAGACATTAGAAACATCACTGAGAAAATTAAGTCAAACAATACCAGTAACAGGAGAAATATGCGACATAAGCGGTAGCAAAACCACTGGTTTAGAAATTGATGAAAGAAAGGGAAACCAGATTATTTCTTCTCAATATGTCGTGCAAGCTAAATACACTATTCAAGTAGTAGCCAGTAATATCAATAATCAAAATGATATCAGTACAACATTGATGGGATGTAATTCAATTGATGCTTTACCGTTATTATATGATGATAATATTGATTTTATGTCAGGAAATGACAGTTCTTTTTTAACAGATGATAAAAATAATTGTATTGTTGAAGCTGAATTTGCTAAACAAAATAATATTGTTTTAGGACAGGAAATAACATTTTCATTATCTATTTATAAATATGATTCAGGCGTTTATTTAACAGATAATATTGATAATATAAAAATGAATGTTATTGGCATATATGATTATAATTCGGCTACTAATACATCGATTATTGTTCCGGTAAAAAGTTTAGCAAGACTAGTAAAAGAAAGTGGGAATGAAGTTTTTTATGATTCATTAAAATTTGAATTAAAGGATCCTGGTAAATTAAATGAATTTAAACAAGATGTAAAAAACATAGGTTTTTCTAATATTAATAGTCAGTCAGTTCAAAGTGTAGCTGGTAATAGCTTAATTGTTTATGACAATATATACATTGAAAATGCATCAAATATACTAGATGCACTTCAAATGTATAGATTATTTGAAATACCATTTATTATTTTAATGTTTGTATTATATGTTTTGGTTATTTTTCTATTGATAAAAAATAAGCAGTTAGAGATGGCAATATCACTATCATTGGGACAAAGTAAAAAAGCAGTAAATTTCAATTTGTTTTTAGAAATAGAAATATTAAGTATTTTAGGATGTCTATTGGGTGTATTAGCGTTAGTTTTGATAACAGATATTGAAATATTTAGTTTATTGATGATATTTTTTGGTTTTCTTATCTTATCTATTTTAGGAATTATGTTGGTAATTAAATTATTAATGAATTTTGATATTATGCAATTACTTAGTAAAACAGATTAGGAGGAAAATGATGGAATTATTAGAAACAAAAAATGTTAGTTATACATATCAAGGGAAATATCAAAAAGTAGAAGCTCTTAAAAACATTAATTGCCATTTTGAAAAAGGAAAATTATATGCAATTATTGGACAATCAGGAAGTGGGAAAACAACATTATTATCAATTTTAGCTGGATTTTGTAAACCTACTAGTGGTGAAGTATATGTTGATGGTAAACTTCTAGAAAAAAAGGATTTAGAATCTCATCGTCGTGATAATATTTCAATGATATTTCAATCTTTTCATCTTTTTCCGCTTTTAACAGTACTCGAAAATGTAATGTATCCTATGCAGATTATTAAAGAACCAAAAGATATTATTGAAAATAAGGCAAAAGAATTATTAGAAAAGGTTGGGATCCCAGCAACATATTATAAAAAATTACCAGCTATGTTAAGCGGTGGTGAACAGCAAAGAGTAGCTATTGCTAGAGCGTTAGCATCCAAAGCAAATTTTATTCTTGGAGATGAACCAACAGGAAATTTAGATAGTATAAATGGAACCAAAATTATCGAATTGTTTGAAAAGTTAGTAAATCAAGATTATTGCGTTATTATTGTTACTCATGATTTAAGTATTGCCGCTAAAGCTGATGTTGTTTATCAGATGAAGGATGGTAATATTGAATTGAAAAAATGATTAATTTATTGTTATGGAGAGAAAAACAATGATAAATAGTATAAAACAAATGAGTAGAGCACCATTAAAATTAATAGCACTATTTTTTATGATTATTATTAGTGCCGTATTATTAGTAGTGGGAAGTACGATGTTGATTAATTCAAACAAGCAGTTAAATGACATAGAAAAATCATGTATAACTCTAGCGACAGTTCAACAAAATGAAGATGCTATTGAAGTCAGTTCTACTTTTGATGGGGCTAGCAAAACTTATCGCAATTATAAATATCCAATATATGATTCAATCATTCCAACCGATATTTTAAAATTTGATAGTGCTAATTATTTATTGGAACCTGAAAAAAGACCTTTCTATGGTGCATATATGGAGGAATATAATACTTCTAGAAATTCAACATTTTCAGATGATTATACTGTTATTGAATTTACACCGGTAACTAATTGTGTCCCAGATCATCCTGTTGATGTTGAAGTTACAAACGTATTAAGTGGAGAATTGGAAGTTGGCTCTATAATATCATTTTGCGATTATTATAATGATAATCCACAACCCTTACAAGTTCAAAAAACTTATATAGCAACTGTTTTAATGAAAGATAATAATCATGATGATAGCGGTGGGATTGAATGGGCTGCATATGATTTTGCACCATTTACTACTCAACATGATAAAAATGGTAATTTGGTAGCTAGTGATATTAGTACTGTTACTGCTTCAATCGAAGAAGTAAATGAGACTTTTATAAATTCAAACAGAAAAGAAAAATGGCAAAATATGTGTGCTAGTTTTAAAATGCTTGATAAAACAATTCCTGTTTTGCCAACTAATAATTTAGATCTGTTACCAACTTTTCATTTAAAACAATCTAGTATTGTTGATGGAAGAAAAATATCTAAAAAAGAGTTTGATAATGGAGAAAAAGTATGTATTGTTTCTAAAGATTTTGCAACAGCAAATAACTTGAAAATTGGTGATGAAATAGAAATGCCTTTATATTTTGCTAATTATAATGAATCACCAGGTATTTTGTTTGGACATGATTCTAGATTGAGTTTTTCTTTGTTAAATGCTAATGGTGATATATATCCCGTTTTTTCTAACCATAAATATAAAATTGTTGGAATATATTACACTACAAAAGTGACTTCAATAAATGATACTACCGAAATGGGATATGATCAGATTATTATTCCTAGTAAATCAGTAAAAGAATCTGATGAAAATAATATTGCTGATTATGGTGTAATGTCTAATGAGACGACATCATTTATAATACCAAATGGAACTATTGAAGAATATCAGAATAATTTTTCTAAATTAGACAAAAGTAGTCTATTAAAAATTACATTTGATGATATGGGTTATACTCAAATGAAACATAATCTTGAAAATGCTAAAGAAAGTGCTTATATATTGTGTGCTGCTGGTATTATAGTAACAATGATAATTATTTTAATGGTATTATATTTTTATGTAATTAAACAAAAAAGGCAGATAGCAATTTTGAGGGCTTTAGGTACTAGTAAACGACAATGTTATCTTTTTATACTAAGTGGATTAGTTTTATGGGTTATAATGGGTTCTATTATTGGTAGTGCTATTGGATTTGGCTTAACAACAACTAATGATTCATATCAAAACAATAGTTATTTTAGCTATGAATATAGTTTGTTAAATTATGATGAAGATAACGAAAATGAAATAATAAAATCAGGGAATGATTTACAGCCTTCTCTTGTCAAAATATCAATTTTAACACCTATTATTCTTACTGGTTCTATTTTATTTGTTTGCTTAATTGCAACAAATAAATATCTAAAAGAAGATGTCATGCAATTGTTATTAGAAAATGAAGTAAAATGATAAATCTAAAAATTATGTGTCACAAATTTTAATACTTTAAACAATTAGATGCTATAATAAAGATTATTTTAAAATATTTGTCACTTTATTTTGCAGGATATTTTGGGATTGTCTATATATTTAATTTTATCTTTTTATCTGTTTACGTATGATTGTTTTTCGAGTATGATTTAATTGATCATTTATTAAGCGAATTACATGGAAATGATCAATCAGCAAGGTCGAGTTAGGAAAATATGTTTTTAGCAATGGTTTGAATATAATCATGGTAGTACATATATATACTCGACCTTTTATGTATTCGATAATATCTATATGCATGTTTATAATTTGTTATCTTAAATCAGTTTATCCACTCTTTTTCAGTTAATTCATAACATGTATTTGTATTTATTAAGATGACTTCGCAGTTATTGACAAGTAAACTTGGCAATGGTATATTTATATTGACAATAAAACTTGTCATATAAGGGGGATGTATCAATGAATAAAGAAGAAATATTAGCAAGAAGCAGAAACGAAAGAATAGATGAAGGTGTTATTGAAGCTGAAAACAGAGGGAGAAAATTGGGGTATTTTATTTTTAGTGTTGTGTGTATATTTATACTCATTTTTAATTTCATAAATGGGCAAAAGAGTTATGAAATCATGGCAGTAATTTTTGCGTTTTTAGGTGCAGAATCTTATATTAAATACTTATTTACTAAGCAAAAGGCATTCTTGATTTCTGCGATTGCAGGAGCTGTTGCCACTATTGCTTTTTTAGCTAATCATGTTTTATTAGTGTTGAGGTAAATTTGGATGAAAGAAAGTTTAATATTAAAAAACAACTTAAAGGAAGCACGTTTAAAACACAAATTATCGCAAGAAGCATTAGCTAATCTTGTTGGAGTATCAAGAAATACAATTAGTTCAATCGAAACTGGTCAATTTAATCCAACTGCTAAGTTAGCACTGATTTTGTGTATAGCATTAGATATGAAGTTTGAAGAATTGTTTTATTTCGAGGATTAAAAATATGTTGAAACAACAAAAGACAAGAAACTTTTAGTAAATCAGAAATATTGGTTAATACTTGATGGCAAGTTTATTAGCGTAATTGAAGATAAGCAACATAAACAGTATTATGTAAATAACAAATATATTGAAAGATCCTAGGGCTTGTGCTCTAGGATTTTTATGTAGAAAAGTTCAATAAATACAATAAATTTTACTGCCATTTTACTGCCATGACCAATTTTAAATAAAAAAACCGCACTAGAATGCGGTGTTTGTTACATATGGCGCCCCCGATAGGAGTCGAACCTACGCAAAACATGCCTTAGGAGTTCTCTGTGAACTGTGGTAACTGGTACTTCGATTATCCTTTTAGGAGCGTTTAATACCGTAAATCAAAGCAAAAGTCTTTGTTCATTTTAGAAGCTAATACTCGTAAGTGTACCACCATACACCGCAGAGTGTTAGCAGGCTGTTAGCAAAATGAACCTGTCTACTGCTATGATTCACAAATAACTACATATAAATATAAATCATTTATCACTAGAAATCAAGATACTCGTATGACTTGGACGTTCAGAAATGAGCGTCCTTTTTATATTTAAAATGAAAGGAGCATTTAATAATTATGAAAAAGATTATAAAACGATTGCTTACAGGTGTACTTACCCTTGCAACCGTATTTACCGCATTACCTGTCACACAAGTTCATGCTGCGGATTCCGTCTATACCACTACGGACGGTAAAGCAGGAACAATCGTCAAGGTTGACAATAGCGGTACAGAGATTAAGAGCTTTGAAGAAAGCATAATGACCGCTGACGGTCAGACTGCCTATTGTGTAGATATTAACACCAACTTTGAATCGGGATATAAAAACCGTGTTGACGCTAAAGACAGAATGAGTGACGACCAAATATCAGATGTGGCGTTGAATCTGGAATACGTCAAACAGTATTCCAAAACACACAGTCTTTCCAGCAAGCAAGTCTATCTGTTGGAACAATGCGTTGTCTGGCGTAGATTGAGCGTTCATTTAGGTTGGGGTTACAACAATGTACGAGCTGCCTATGACGAAGTATCAGAAAAAATCCAGTCAGAAGTCTATGAGAACGCAAAGGCTTTCGCAAAAGCGAATAAAGACCGTTACGACTGTGGCGGTTATATTTATGTCGGTGAGGGGCAGGATTTAGGACAGTTCTGGGCGAAGCTGGCTGTCGGTGATGGCAAGATTCAGAAATCGTCCAGTAATACAGCGGTTACAAAGTCTAATGACTGCTATTCCTTATCTGGTGCAACTTATACTGTCTATTCTGATAAAGGCTGCACGAAGTCTGTTGCCACACTTACGACAGATGGCAACGGGAACACGGACACTGTGGAGTTGAGGGCAGCGACATACTATGTAAAGGAAACGGAAGCTCCAAAAGGATTCCAGTTAGATAAGAACGTCTACACCCTTACGGTCAAGGCTGGTGAAACCACTACATTGAAAGTCAGTGATACACCAAAAGTCACTGATACTTTGGTGGAGCTTTTCAAGATTGATATGGAAACGGGAAAATCCACCGCACAGGGTAACGCTTCTTTGGAGGGTGCAGAGTTCGTCTGGAAGTATTATGACGGATATTACACAAAAGATAATCTTCCAGCAGAAGCAACACGCACATGGACGACAAAGACAATCGCTGAAAAAGACAGTAATAACGAAGTCCATTACATCACACGTTTAGCTGACGCTTACAAAATATCGGGTGACAGTTTCTACACACAAAACGGTACTGTCTGCCTGCCGCTTGGTACTATCACTGTGGAAGAAAAAGCTGCTCCAAACGGGTACTTGTTAGAGGGTGCATATATGCAGGCTAACGGAAGTTCGGAACAGATAAAAGGTGTCTATGTGGCACAGATTACAGAAGATGGTGAGCTTGCAGCATTAAGCGGCAGCAACCAGTATTCCGTATCAGACAAGGTGATTCGTGGCGGTGTGAAAATCCAGAAGCGTGACCTTGAAACGAAAGATACAAAACCACAAGGCGGTGCAACATTGAAAGATACTGCCTTTGAAATTATTTCCCTAAATGATAACCCTGTTTTGGTAGATGGCAAGCTATATAACAAAAATGAAGTTGTCAAGACAATCCATACAGGCGTTGACGGTATCGCTGCGACTGCCGCAGACACACTTCCTTACGGTCACTATAAGATTTCGGAATCTAAAAGTCCGACAGGCTACTTGACTACTGGTGCGACAGACCGTGAGTTTGACATTGTGAATGATGGTGAAATCGTTGACTTAACAGACGAAGCACATTCTGTTTACAATCAGATTATTCGTGGTGATTTGGAGGGTGTGAAAATCGGTGATGGCACTCACAAGCGACTTGCGAATGTTCCATTCAGAATCACCAGCAAGACGACTGGTGAAAGCCACATCATTGTGACTGACGCAAACGGTCAATTCTCCACTTCTTCTGAATGGGTATCGCATAAACAGAACACAAACGCAGGTAAATCCAGTGAGGACGGTATCTGGTTTGGTACTTCCACACCAGACGACAGCAAAGGTGCATTGCTTTATGACACTTACACAATCGAAGAATTACGCTGTGATTCCAACAAAGGAATGACACTGATTCCTGCCTTTGATGTGGTGGTTTCCAGAAATAAAACAGTCATTAACTTAGGCACTTTGACAGACGATTACGAACCAGAAATCTCTATCCATACTACCGCTGCCGACAAGGTGACAGGTGAAAAGTCAATCGTTGCTGGTAAGAGCGTGACTATCGTTGATACGGTCACTTTAGATGGATTGAAGAAAGGAACGAAGTATCAGCTCAAAGGCTGGCAGATGGTGAAATCTGAAAATGCAAAGCTTCTTGTTGACGGGAAACCAGTGGAAAGTGATTACTCATTTACTGCAAAGGATTCCAAAATGGAAGTTGAGGTTTCCTATACATTCAATGCCAGTGCTTTAGGTGGCAAAGACCTTGTGACATTTGAGGAATTATACGACCTTTCCAATCCAGACGAGCCTGTCAAGGTGGCTGAACATAAGGACATTGAGGACGACGGGCAGACCGTGACAATCAAAGAACGAGTGATTACGGTTCATACCACAGCTACCGACAAAGCAACAGGTGAAAAGATGATTGTTGCTGGTAAAGATGTGACTATCATTGATACGGTCACTTTAGATGGCTTGGAAAAAGGCACAAAATATCAGCTCAAAGGCTGGGAAATGGTGAAGTCTGAAAATGCAGAGCTTCTTGTAAATGGTGAGCGTGTAGAAAACGACCTTGCTTTTACCGCTACTGATACAAAGATGGAAGTTCAGATTGAGTTTACATTCAATGCCAGCAAACTTGCAGGTAAGGAGCTTGTCACATTTGAAGAATTGTACGACGTAACAAATCCAGACGAGCCTACGAAAGTGGCTGAACATAAGGACATTGAGGACGACGGGCAGACTGTGACAATCACAGAGCGTATCATCACTATGCATACAACCGCTGCCGACAAGGCAACAGGGAAAAAGACAATCGAAGCTGGTAAAAATGTGACTATCGTTGATACCGTTACTTTAGATGGTCTTGAAAAAGGTGTGAAATATACCCTTAAAGGTTGGGAAATGGTGAAGTCTGAAAATGCAGAACTTATCGTGAACGGTAAGCGTGTGGAAAATGACCTTACTTTTACCGCTACCGATACGAAGATGGAAGTTCAGATTGAATTTACATTTAATGCCAGTGAGCTTGCAGGTAAAGAGCTTGTTACATTTGAGGAATTATACGACATGACAAATCCAGACGAACCTATCAAGGTGGCTGAACATAAGGACATCAAAGATGACGGGCAGACGGTGACAATCAAAGAAAAACCAGAATCCCCTACTACACCAGATGAGCCTAGCACACCAACAAAAACAGGCACATCACCAAAGACGGGTGACAATACACCATTTGTCGCATTATTCGCTATGATGGGGATTTCCGCTGCTGGTCTTATCTTCGCAGGATATAAGAGATTTCGCAGAGTAAAGAAGTCTAAATAATACGGGAGGTCACGGTACATGAAAACGCCCCGTTCACCGCCCTATCATAAGAAAGTCAGTCTGTGGCTGACAATAAACCGAACTTCTGCTTGATGAACATTTATCTTTCTGAATGGGAATTGTCAAGGGTGCAAAGCACAAAGCAACGCCCTTGATGATTCACAGGCAGACAGATATTATCCAGACAGCAGAATAACATTATCAATCATTAAAAATATAGAAAGAAAAGAGGTAAATACATTTATGGAATTAAAACACGTTATCCCGAACATGGAAAAAACATTCGGAAATTTGGAGTTTGCAGGTGAGAATAAAGTGGAACAGCGTAGGATCAACGGACGTATGACGGTAGTTTCCCGTAGCTTTAACCTTTATTCGGACGTACAGAGGGCAGATGATATTATCGTGGTACTGCCTGCGTCTGCTGGTGAGAAAAATTTTGAGTCGGAGGAAAAGGTCAAACTTATCAATCCGAAAATCACCGCAGAGGGTTACAAAATCGGCACAAGAGGATTCACAAACTATATCCTGTCAGCAGACGATATGGTGAAAGCATAAGGAGGTAGAAAGATTATGAGATTAGCAAACGGAATCATTATTGATAAGGAAAAGACATTCGGAGTATTGAAGTTCTCGGCGTTGCGTCGTGAGGTACATATGCAGAATGAGGACGGTACGGTTTCTGAAGAAATCAAGGAACGTACCTACGACTTGAAGTGTAAGGAACAGGGACGCATGATACAGGTAAGTATTCCTGCCACTGTTCCGTTAAAGGAGTTTGACTACAACGCAGAGGTGGAAATCATCAACCCTGTGGCTGATACGGTGGCAACTGCTACGTTTCAAGGGGCAGACGTTGACTGGTACATCAAGGCAGATGATATTGTTTTGAAGAATAAAATAAATATCTCTAATCGTTCAACACAGAATCAAACACAAAAGTAATTCTAGTTCCATAATTGTAACAGCATATAAGTAGTGGTATAATCTTTTGCATGAGATAATGAAAGGAATAAATTATGAATAGTATTATTTTTAAATTGAAAGATACAGATAATAAAGAATATAGAGTTGACGGAAATAGTGAATCCTCCAATTTAATTATTAACGACAATTTTATATTAAATATATGCTCACAAGTGGGTATTGAAAATCTTAAACATCTTTCGCTTACACTTGGTGCAAATAACATGGCTCTGCTTATTAAAGATTATACTTTGACTGATACTGTATATATTGAAGGTTTCTATGACGTGAAATCCAATATTAGTATTTTCCAAACAAGAGCTACTAATATTCATATGACAGGACAAACAATACAACATATGCAAATTGATTGTAAAAGTATACTCTTAGCTGAATGCAATATAGAGAAACTGGATATTGGTGCACATGAACAACACAAGCGAATGATGAACAACCAAAGAGATAATATTTACAAAATGGATAAAGTAGATTTACGCAATGTATCTATTGGCAATTTAGAAATTTATGCGGAGTGTAACGATATTAACATACAAGGAAGTAGAATAGAAGAATTAAATAATAATGGAAACATGTTCAAAGAATTTACTTCTACAGTGTCCTGTTTACATTTATGGCAAAATACTAATATTGGGAAATTGACCATTTCTAATAAAATCAAAAAATTTAGAATAGAAGATTCTTCTATTGGGAGGTTGATGGCTCGTGCAAAATTATTAATAGATGAGCTAGAAGTTAAAGATTCCATTATTGAAAATTGTTATGGATTTAAAGAAAAGCACTTTGGAACTCCCAAATATGAAAGTTGGCAATGGATTGGGAAATCGGCAGAAAATTCAAAAGATTTACGCAAGAGGTCAGAAGCAAATTACCAAATGGCAAAGCTTCTTTATCAAACAGAAAAAAAGGGAGATAAATTTGTGAGTGGCATATTTGATTTTTGTACAGGTTATGGATATAAGCCACTTAGAATTATTAGAGCTTCTGGTTTGGTGATATTACTAAACACGATTCTTCTTACACTCATTAAAATTGTATCTATACTAAGCATTAGCTCCATTCCTCTAAATACCACAACTTTTTATAAAGGAATAAACGTGGTTTGGAAAAATTGTCTTATATCTTTTGCCGCTTTAGCAGGACAAAACCATTTTGTTATGATGGACGGATTACCATACTGGTTATCCGTAATAGAATATTTGTTGGGTGTAATTTTATTTGCAATGTTTGTGAATGGACTATATGTAAGATATAAGGAATAATATTTTAGCAGTAAATTCTACGGGGTTTGCTGCTTTTTTCATGGAAAGGAGAATTTTATATGCCACAATTCAATAAACGTGGGAATCGTATTCGAGCCAGCGACAAATCGCTGGTTTTTCGTTTCTCGGCTGGTTCGCTGCTCCTGCTGTTCCTTGTGGTGGTATTGCTGCTGAACCTAAAGACAATCCTAACAACGGACTGGAAATCGGTTAGTTTTCTGAAAGATGGCAGCGTCCATTTTTCGGTCACGCCATATATGATAGTGACGGTCATAGTGTCAGCTCTGGTCTGTGCGATTGCTGCCCTTTTATACCAAAGATTCCAGTATGACAGGGTGAAACAGCTCTTTCACCGTCAAAAGCTGGCAAAGATGATACTTGAAAATGGCTGGTATGAATCGGAAACTACACAGGACAGTGGATTTTTTAAGGATTTACCAGTGACCAACAAAAAAGAGAAAATCACCTATTTTCCAAAGCTGTATTACCGTATGGATAACGGACTATTGTATATCCGTACAGAAATCACGCTGGGGAAATATCAAGACCAGCTCCTACACTTGGAAAAGAAGCTGGAAACAGGCTTGTACTGTGAGCTGGTATCAAAAGAGCTGCATGATTCTTATGTGGAGTATGTCTTACTCTATGATACGATTGCAAACCGTATCACCATTGACGAGGTACAGGCTGAAAATGGCAGCCTCCGTCTGATGAAGAATGTCTGGTGGGAGTATGACAAGCTCCCTCATATGCTGATTGCTGGCGGTACGGGTGGCGGTAAAACTTACTTTATCCTCACTATCATTGAAGCTCTGCTCCGCTGCAATGCGGTTATGTATGTGTTAGACCCAAAGAACGCCGACCTTGCGGATTTATCCGTTGTCATGCCAGAAGTCTATTACAAAAAGGAAGATATAACCGCCTGTATTGATAAATTCTATGATGGTATGATGGCACGAAGTGAAGCTATGAAGCTCATGGAAAATTATAAGACAGGTGAAAACTATGCCTATCTCGGTCTTGCTCCACATTTTCTCATATTTGATGAATATGTGGCGTTTATGGAAATGCTGACGACAAAGGAAAACGCTGCTGTGCTGAATAAGCTCAAACAGATAGTCATGCTCGGACGACAGGCAGGTTACTTTCTTATCCTTGCCTGTCAGCGTCCAGACGCAAAATATCTCGGTGATGGAATCCGTGACCAGTTCAACTTCCGTGTCGCACTGGGGCGTATGTCAGAGCTTGGCTATTCCATGATGTTTGGTGAGGTAGACAAGGACTTTTTTCTGAAACAGATCAAAGGACGTGGCTACGTCGATACGGGAACGAGTGTCATATCAGAGTTTTACACTCCCCTTGTACCAAAAGGACACGATTTCCTAAGAGAAATAGGAAGATTGTCACAAAACAGGCAGGACGGACAGGCGGCGTGCGAAGCGGAAGCCGCAGGTACGGACTAGCCTGTATTGGTGTGGCTTGCCACACCAACCATTCGCCCCCGTTATCTAACAGGGGGGCACAAATTATCTGGAAACAGTCAATCAAATATCGGAAAGACCGCTAAAACAGTGGACTTTTCAAACATTCAAGGGAGTGTGACAAAATCGGGAAATGTCACATTCCTTTTTCGATTGGAGGGATTTTTACTGAATGATACCGATTGGATAAATGATTTTAAGGAAAAACGGACGCAGTACGGCGTTTCCCAGAATCAGCTTGCGGTCATGGCTGGTGTCAGCCGAGAGTATGTCAGCAGGCTTGAATCTGGAAAAGTAGCCTTGACGGAAGAAATCAAGGTGAAATTCACGGACGCTCTGGAGCGATTGAATCCAGACAATCCGCTGGAAATGGTCTTGGATTACGTCAGAATCCGATTTCCCACACAGGACGTAAAACACGTTGTTGAGGATATTCTCAAATTGAGGTTTGATGTGATGATACATGAGGATTTCGGATTCTACTCCTATGCGGAACATTATGTCTTGGGTGATGTGTTCGTGCTGACTTCACCCGATAAGGAAAAAGGCACATTGTTAGAGCTGAAAGGCAAAGGCTGTCGGCAGATGGAAAGCTACCTGCTGGCACAGCATAGGAGCTGGTATGACTTTCTCATGGACGCTCTGATAGAGGGAGGTGTGATGAAACGTCTTGACCTTGCCATCAACGATATGGCAGGAATCTTGGATATTCCAGAGCTGACAGAGAAATGCAACCATGAAGAATGTATTTCCGTATTCCGCAGTTTCAAGTCTTACCGTTCTGGTGAACTTGTCAGAAGTCAGGAACAGGATAAATACGGTATGGGAAATACATTGTATATCGGTTCGCTCAAATCGGAAGTCTATTTCTGTATCTACGAAAAGGACTATGAACAGTATGTCAAATACGATATTCCTATTGAAGATACGAAAATCAAGAACCGTTTTGAGATAAGGCTAAAGAATGAGCGAGCCTATTATGCGGTACGTGACCTGCTGACCTACCATGACGCAGAGCGTACCGCTTTTGATATTATCAATCGCTATATGCGATTTGCTGACAGGGAGGTGGAGAAACGACGCAGCGAATGGAAAACCAATGAGAAATGGGCGTACTTTATCGGTTCTGATCGTGGGCGTTTGAAACTGACGACCAAACCAGAACCGTACACGCTCACAAGGACGCTGAACTGGATAAGCAGACAGGTAGCTCCCACATGGAAAGTCTTACAGCAGATAGACAGTACCAACGGTACAAGTTATCTCAAAGATATTTTAGACCATGCGAAGCTCACCGAGCGTCATAAGAAACTGATTGAACAGCAGACGACTTCCACAGAGGAAGTCATTACAGAAACGGAGGAATGACAACATGAAACATATCTTATTTGACTTCTTCCTGTTCTCACTTGGGGCAGGATTCGGAGTAGTTACTATGTGTCTTATGCAGGCAGCAAAAGCCGCAGACAGAGAAATTGAAATGATGGAAAGGAGAAAGAGATAATGAATTTCGGGCAGAACTTATACAACTGGTTTTTATCTAACGCACAGAGCTTGGTGCTTATGGCAATCGCTGTTATCGGGGTGTATCTTGGTTTCAAGCGTGAGTTTTCCAAACTTATCGGCTTTCTGGTGATTGCCTTAATCGCTGTCGGCTTGGTATTCAATGCCGCTGGCGTAAAAGACGTACTGTTGCAGTTATTCAATAAGATTATCGGAGCGTAAAATTATTGTATTGCTTATATCTTAATGCTATAATTCTAATACAAAAAATCATTATTACGGAGGGAATATGGAAACTATAATTTATATCATATCAATCTCATTGCAATTAGCAGGAGCATTACTGTTAATGATATTTGTTCTTTCTACAAAACGTGAAAAGGTTATTCAGCGTTTTGCTGGAAATGGGATAATTGCAAGAGACAACAATACAAACGAGATTTTGTATAATGAAAAAGCATTTAAGGATTCTTTTAAAAACGCATATCTCAATAAATGTTCCTTTGCATTTATAGCATTGGGATATTTTATGGGTGTGTTCGGAGCAATTAACTATAATAAAGCTTTGGTTGGTATATTGATTGTTTTATGTACAGGTTTAATTATGGGAGCTACATATTTAATCGTCAATCAAATTGTCTCTCATTCTAAGGTTATAAACAAAAAAATAACTAATGAAGAATTAAGTTTAGCTGGTGTAGAACCAGACATAGAAGATATTCCTAACGACGAAATAGCCAAACTTTTTGAGTAAAAGAATAATGTGTAAAAGCAGTAACTTTTAATGGTTTACTGCTTTTTTCATGCAAATTTTTAAGATTGGAGGACAACATGAAAACAGATATTTTTGAGGATATGAAAGACCGTATCGGCTGCCATGTTTCTGACCTGCCCTACCGTAAACGTGAGGTATGGGAGGAAATCAAACGACAGCTACCGCTTACATATCCGAAAGAACAGTTAGAAAAATTCTCTCATTATGTGTTCGGTGTAGATTATGCTGTTATAATGGGAATACTGGAAATGAGGAAAGGAAGTGATAAGCCTTGCAGGAAATGCGAATCTACCTTTTAAACAATACAAAACCTTACCATGACGAGGACGACGGTTACTCTGGTGACTGGTTTAGCTGCCCTGTGGACTTTGAGGAAGTCAAAGAAAAACTCGGTGTGGAACATGAGGAACAGATTGAGATTGCAGACTATGAGCTGCCCTTTGATGTACACAGCGATATGCCACTTTGGGAAATCAACGCCAACTGCTACATGATTCTTGAATTGGAGGGTACGCCTATTGGCAATGAAATGAAAGCCATTCAGCAGAAATGGTTTGCCAGCTTTGATGAATTTATCGACCACAAGGACGAGATACGTTACTATGATGTGGGGGACGGTGCGGCACTGGCAGAATACCTTATTCGTGAGGAATCCGTTTTCGGTGAGATTCCCCACGAACTTTTAAAACATATCGACTACCATTCCTACGGAAGTGAACTGGAAATGGACGACAGATACCTTTTTACAACAAGCGGCGTATTCCGTTATCAGTAAAGGGGTGATGTAATATAGAAGAAATGCGAGTTTATATCGCCAATCTTGGAAAATATAACGAGGGTGAGCTTGTAGGTGCGTGGTTCACTCCGCCTGTCGATTATGACGAAATGGCAGAACGTATCGGCTTGAATGAGCGATACGAAGAATACGCTATCCATGATTACGAGCTGCCCTTTGAGATTGACGAATACACACCAATAGAGGAAGTCAACCGCCTTTGTGAAATGGTGGAGGACTTACCAGAGGATATACAGGACGAACTTTCAGAGCTGCTCTGCTATTACAGCAGTTTGGAAGAATTGTGCGAACACGCAGACGATATTATCCATTATCCCGATTGTGACGATATGACAGACGTTTATAAAAGTCAAGATAATTTGACCAATTTGTTGCAATTAAGTGTTCTCAGTTTTTTTAGGATTTAATTTATCTTTGATTCGATAAGATGGACCTGTGATATTAAATAA
>NZ_NFKR01000046.1 GCF_002160495.1 Erysipelatoclostridium sp. An173
ACAAATGGAACATACTGCTAGATGAAGCATTGAATTACTTCATAGAATCAACTATGGAATTCTAGTTATGAATAAATTTCATTTTTTCATAACTTATTTGACACTACCCAAAAAAAAGCCATTATGGCTTTTTATAATATTCACTAATACTATCTTCATCATTATCAAAATAATTGATTTTCATTGCATCTTTAGCTCTTTTTAAAGTAGCATTAGCTTTTTTATTAGCTTTGATACATCCTTCATGTAATACACTCATAACATAGTCAATATCTTTTTCTAATTCTTGACGTCTTTGTCTGATTGGTTGAAGTGTATCTTCAAGAACATTGAATAAGAATTTTTTGATCTTAACATCTCCTAAGCCACCACGGCGATAATGATCTTTTAATTCATCTAAATTATGATACTCTGGTAAATATTTTTCAAAATGTTTATCTTTACAAAAACAATCTAAATAAGTAAATACAGTATTTCCTTCAACAGTTCCAGGGTCTTGAACACGAATATGATTTGGATCAGTATACATACTCATGACTTTCTTTCTAACATCTTCACTTGTATCAGCTAAATAAATACAGTTTCCTAATGATTTAGACATTTTAGCTTTTCCATCGATTCCAGGTAAACGTTGGCATACTTCATTTTCAGCTAACATAATTTTAGGATTTACTAAAACATCACCATAAATACGATTAAAACTATGTACAATCTCTTTAGTTTGTTCAATCAATGGCATTTGATCTTCACCAACAGGAACACAAGTTGCATCAAAAGCGGTAATATCTGCTGCTTGTGAAACTGGATAGTTTAAAAAACCTACTGGTATACTAGTTTCAAAACCTCTTTGTTTAATTTCTTCTTTAATTGTTGGATTTCGTTGTAATCTTGATACTGTTACTAAGTTCATATAATATGCAGTAAATTCAAATAAAGCTGGTACTTGTGATTGAATAAACATTGTAGTAACTTTAGGGTCAAGTCCCACTGACATATAATCAAGAGCAACTTCTAATATATTACGACGAACTTTTTCTGGATTATCTGCATTATCTGTTAATGCCTGAGAATCAGCAATCATAATATAAATTTCATCAAATTTACCTGAGTTTTGTAGTTCAACCCTTCTACGTAATGATCCTACATAATGTCCTAAATGTAATCTTCCAGTAGGACGATCTCCTGTTAAAATAATATCCTTCATATAAATCTCCTTTTTCTAAAAGTAAAAAAGGTTTTTATCCTCAAGGATAAAAACCACTCTGCCACCTTGTAAGACACCATCATGTCCTTTTTCTTAACGCGAAAAACACGGCGCCACTACTCCCAACGGTTTCATTTTGCTTCTCACCAGGCCCATTCATCAACTAGTTTATCTTGATTTCCACCACCCATCAAGTCTCTTAAATAAAGCTTAGTTGATTACTCTTCCTAGCTAAACGAATTTAGTATAGTTAAAATGATAAAACGGTTAGCTGGATATTGTCAATAGTTTAGTTTTATTTTTTAATAAAAATTAAAGATTACCAGCTTCAACAAAATATTCCTGATAATAAATAATTCTAATCATATCTAATATCGCCATTATTTGATAATTAAAGCTAATACCATCAAATTTACCAGGCAAACTAAAGAAATATTTTATCTCTTTAAGATTTTCATTTTCTAATAGTCTATTTTGCGTAATTAACATTGTATTACAACATTGCAACTGCGCTAAAGATTTCTTTTGAATAAAATCACGTAAAGATCTTCCAGTTGAAGTAAAGAAAACAACAAAATCACCATCTTTAAAATTATTATCAGGATCATAAGCATGATATTGAATAACATTTTTACCAAGTGTAATTAAATCAGTTTGAAACTCAACAGCAATACTGCTAGGGAATAATCCACCAACAATAACAATTCGTTTAGCACGATAAATATCATGACAAATAGAAACAATACTATCCATAAAGCTATCATAATCATTCACTTCAATCATTTTAAATAAATCACGATAGCTGATACTTAACATTCTAGCTCGAATTTGATCATTTCTTAAAATATCATCAGCAACTAATTTTTCATGAAACTCTTCATAATTATTAAAACCTAAATAGTTTAAAAAACTATTAATTACCCGAGGATCAATTGCACTTTCCGTGCAAACTTGTTTAAAATCATATTCAATCATTTTTTTATAATTAGCAATTACAAAAGTACAAAATTGATAATAACCATCATAAAATAATGTTCCGTTTAAATACTTAATAATTCTTGACAATAAAATATCACCCATAAAACCAACCTCCTTGATTTTTTCACACTATTACTATAGCACTATTTACTGTCAATTAATTAATAAAAAAATATATTGAAAAAAATTTTACATTTTTTATTAAAAATACTATTACTAAATGAAATAATCATTTCATTTATTCCTTAGTCATCTTCATATACGTTTCTGTTTTATACTTGACATTTTTATCATAATCCAATTTAAAATAACAAGTATATATACAATCTAATAAATATAGTAACGATAACCGAGTTGAAAATGAAGAAATTTTATTATAGTGATTTTCATTAGGATTTAAATACAAATTATAGTCACTTGATTGAATCATTGTTTTATTTGTTGTTGAAGAAATCAAGACAATTGGTGTTTTATTTTTCTTCAATAACGTCATTACTTGTTCAACTAACATTCCCCTACCTTCAAAAGAAACAACAATAGCTACATGCTCTTCATTACTAGCAGCTGCTGCTAAAGACTGCTGGTATTGTTCAACTGGTACATTAACAACAACACCAATTTCTGACATTTGAAACTTAAAATTTTCAGCAAAATAAATATTACCTGCTGAAGTATAAATATCAATATACTTAGCCTTTTTTAAAGCTAAAGCAATTAGTCTTAATTGTTCTAGATCAATTAGATTATTTAAAGTAGTTAGTGTTTGTTCATACAACTCTTTCATTTTAACAGTAATTTGATACTGTGTTTCATTTTGCGAAAAAGGATAGTTATAATCAATACCATTTTTTTCTTTCATATAATCACGAATTGAATTAGAAACTACCATTTTTAACTGTGACAATCCATTTAGTTTTAATTTTTTACACAAACGATAAATTGTTGGAATGGAAACAAAACAAGCAGCACTAATTTCATCAGCACTCATATTCACAAAACGTTCGGGATTATTTTTCATATAATCAACTAGCGTTTGTTCATTAGCAGTTAAATCAGTAAGATTATCTAATTTACTAAAAATATTCATTACAACATCCCCTTTTTATTATCTACTAATTATATTTTAAGATTTTAAGATTCTTTAAGCAAGAAAAAAAAGGATTGATAAACAATCCTAATCTTCTTTTCCGTCCCAGCAATATGTACATAATTTACATTTATCTAGTCCGATTGATTCAATCATGTCATCTAAACGATGATAACGTAATGAAGTAAAGTTAGAACGACGACGAATTTCTTCACACATTTTTTGATATCTTTCACTATCTGGATCAGCGTATTCTTGTAATACTTCATCGCTTACATTATCACCTTCTAAATCTTTAATAACACGACGAGTAATCAAATCTAGTTCTGAACTTGAACGTGAAAAATTTAAATATTTACAACCAAATAAAATTGGTGGACAAGCAGGCCGAACATGAACTTCTTTAGCTCCACTATTGTATAAAAATTCAGTTGTTTCCCCAAGTTGTGTTCCGCGAACAATTGAATCATCAATTAACAATAAACTCTTATCTTTTATTAATTCTTGAACAGGTATTAATTTCATTTTTGCAATCATGTTTCTTTGCTTTTGACTAGTTGGCATGAAAGAACGTGGCCAAGTAGGCGTATATTTTATAAATGGACGAGCAAAAGGAATTCCTGATGCATTAGAATATCCTACCGCATGGGCAATTCCTGAATCTGGTACCCCAGCGACACTATCAGGTTTAACATCATCTCTTTTTGCTAACAAATTACCACAACGATTACGCATTACTTCAACGTTGATACCTTCATAAGTTGATGTTGGATATCCATAATATACCCATAAAAATGAACAAATTTTCATTTTATCGCCTGGTTTTTGTTTAACTTCAACTTTATCTGGTGTCATATAAACAATTTCACCAGGACCTAAATCACAATAATGATGATATCCTAAATTTAAAAATGCACTACTTTCAAAAGTAACACAATAACCATTTTCTTTTTTACCAATAATTACTGGTGTTCTACCAAATTTATCACGAGCAGCATAAATACCTTCACTAGTTAGTAATAAAATACTCATTGATCCTTTGATCAATTCTTGAGCATGTTTAATTCCTGAAACAATATCATCTTTTTGACTAATTAAAGCAGCTACTAATTCCGTAGGATTAACTTCTCCTGAACTCATTTCTAAAAAGTGAGTAGTACCATTAGCAAAGCAATTAGTTTTTAATTCTTCTAAATTATTAATTCTTCCAACTGTTGTAATTGCAAAAGAACCAATATGTGATTTGACTAATAATGGTTGAGCTTCGTTATCAGAAATACACCCAACTCCTAAGTTACCTTCAAATTCTTCAATATCTTTTTCAAATTTAGTTCTAAAAGGAGAATTTTCAATATTATGGATTGATCTTTGAAATCCATCTTGACCATGAACAGCCATTCCTCCTCTTCTAGTACCTAAATGTGAATGATAATCAATTCCAAAAAATAAATCTAAAACACAACTTTCTTTTGATGCAACACCAAAAAATCCACTCATTTTATCTATCCTCCAAACTTTTTTCCACCCCTATTGTATCTTATTTGCGTCATTTTTCCTATAATTAATTTAACTTTCGCTAAAATATTTCCCTGGAAATAATAAAATGATTAGCTTTAACTAATCATTTTATCAATATCATCTTCACCTTCATCAACAAATGGTAATAGTGAATGAATCAAATAATGCAACCCTTTATTATTTTGTACATCTTCACTACTAAAATAACATGGTAAATATTCATCCTCACCAAAATAAACTTCTAAATATCCAACTGCCATATCCTGACTATTAATTTTATCAAGCTTAGCCTTTTCAATTAAATCTGATAAATAATAAACAAAATCATAGCTTACTTCATGATTGCTTTCTTTGATCTTTTCTACTTCATCTTCATATTCAACCCTGATTGTATATTGATTAATTTTTTTCAATACCATTATCGTAATTTTTAATTTTTTAGTATCAAAACAGACCGAAAGCAGCTTTTTTAACGCCAAGACTACTCCTCCTTTAATAAAACATATGAAAAATATATCTTATTATACCCTAAAAGTCCATTTAAATACTAAAATTTCCATTTAATTTTTTAGATAATTATCTAAAATCTATTTGAGTGGTAATTTTTACAATTTCACTATAATAATCAAATTGACTTAGATTATCTTTATTTGATAGATTTTTAATCTTTCCATCAACGATATAATAAAGCTTATTTGAATATGAAGCAACAAAGCTATCATGACTAACCATTATAATCGTAGTATTATTTTCTTGATTTATTTTTACAAACAATTCCATTAGCTCCCTAGCAGACAAACTATCAATATTTCCAGTTGGTTCATCTGCAAATAGGATTTTAGGATTAGTAATTAATGCCCTAGCGATGGCAACTCGCTGTTGTTGACCACCTGAACATTCAAATGGAAACTTATCAATAATATCTTCTATTCCTAATTTTTTACTTATCTTTATTAAAGCTTGCTGTTGTTTATCTAAAGATACATTATTCAATCGTAATGAAAAAAGGATATTATCTTTATTTTTTAATGTTTCTATTAAATTATAGTTTTGAAAAATAAATCCAATTTCACTTTTTCTTAAACTGGCTTTATCCTTTTCAGACAGATTTGAAATATCCTGTCCCAATAAAATAACTTTACCACTTGTTGCTTCATCAATCGTCGATAAAATATTTACTAATGTTGTTTTCCCAGAACCTGAAGGTCCCATAATACAAACAAAATCACCTTGATCTATCTGTAACGAAATATCATTAATAGCTACTTTAGGATTTGGTCCATGAACACCGTAAATCTTTTTGAGGTTTTTTATTGCCATTACTTTTTCCATAAATAGATTTCCTTTCTTCTTTTATTTAATAACCAGATTAAACAAATCAATAGTGGTATAAAATACTCAGTTAATACTACTACCAGTGAATAATAATTAGCGTTAGCTTGTATCAGTTTAAAAATAATTACTGCTAAATATACTCCTGATAAAATTAAAATTGTTTTAAAGATACTAATAATTTCTTTATAAGATACAATCTTTAATTCTTTTGTCGTTAAACCGATTTTGTATAGATTTTGATATAGAGTCCCTTTTTCTTGAAAATCAAGCTTAAATCGGCTATAAAGGGTTATCCAGGTCAAAACATTAACTAAAACAAAGATTATATGAACCTGAATATAATATAACGGATAAACACTAGTAATTAAAATTACGATAGGAAAAACAATTACTGTTATTAAAATTAACATAATGATCATCTTAGCCTGTTGTAAAAATAAAGATACATTCCCACTTACAACATAATCTAACGGTTTTAATTTTTTATTATCAATTCTTGCTTGTAAATAATCAGGAATTATATAATACAAAATTCCATAAACACCAATTACTCCAATTATACAAATTAATATTGTTCCAAAACTTAAATCATCACTGTTAAATAGAATAATCAAACCTATTAAATATAAAACCACAAATAATATTTTTGGCATCTTAATTAATCTTTTATCAGTTTTATAACTAACAATATTATGCATTTTTAACATCTCAGGAATTGACATCAGATTAATATAATAAATATCTAAAAATACCATGATCACGGTTGTTAAAAGCAAAAGTAAAAAACTTTGATAAATAGCACTCCATGAGATATAAAAAATATTATAATTCATTCCAACATAACTATATATGATCATTTGTACAACAGGGATTAAAACTACCATCATCAAATATCCCAAAATTGCAGCCATTAAAACAATCATTAAATTTTGAATGACCATATATTTAACCAATTGTAAAAAATCATATCCAGCTAAACGAATTAAAGCAAACTCTCTTGAATTAATACGAATATAATATAAACACGAATAAGCAACTAGCCAAATACAAATAATTATTAAGAAAAAATACAAAATGCTTAAAAAATTAGCAACATCATTAATAAACAAGTAAACTATTTGCATCTTAGGATTTTCTAGCATGTTCAACATAACGCCACTTAAACAAATCATAATTGCTAAATTAAAAACTAATGACATGGCTTTCTTTTTTTCAATAAACAACATTTTTAGGGCTGTCGTTACCATTTTAGTTCCCTCCAAAAAAAGCAGGAACACCTTGCGGTGTTCCCTTGAATTTAATAAAACGATTTTGATTCACCGCGTGGATTGTCTAAATGATATTGTTTAGCTATCTTTCTAAAGTTATATAATAACCAGCGATGACGAACTAAATAGTCGCCTTTAGAACGATATAACTCTTCAAAACCACATGGATCTTCAACTTTAATATTATGCTGATGCAATACATCAAATAAGCTAGTTGCATTTCTTTGATTATTTACTTCAAATTTATAGGTCTTTCCATCTTTTAATACTAAATCCAAATCTAGATAGAAACGGTTTTCTGGCATTGGAAATGATGGAACATATCTTGAACACATTGAAATAATAGCTTTTTCAACTTCAGGATAAGTAACATGTAATTTTTCAATATTCGAAAATTGAAAATCAATAGTATCTTCTTCAAAATGCAATATTCGATATCTTTTACTAGAACTTTCATCATATTCTAGTCCAGCAAAAATAGCATATACAATTCTTCTTACTGGTTTGGTTTCTTTATTTATTACATTTACTTCCATACTTTCATTATTTGAAGTTTCACTAACTTTATTATTATCTTCATTTTCAATTACAACTTCACTATTAGTTACACTTGAATCAATGTTATTTGAAAATACATTTTTACTATCTGTAGTATCATTAAATAATTTCAACAAGCTATCCTGAGTTGTAATTTTAACGATTTCATTGAAGAAGTCCACTTGGCTAGCATTGTTTCTATTAATTTCATTAATTATCTTTCCATCTCGTAAATAAATAAACTTTTTAGCATAGCTAGCAATCATACTGTCATGAGTTACTAAAATTATTGATGTGCCTTCTTGATTTAATTTTGTTAACATCCCTAAAAGTTCATGAGAATTAACTGTATCTAGATTACCAGTTGGTTCATCACATACTAAAATTTTAGGTTTACTTACAATAGCTCTTGCTATTGCAGCTCTTTGCCGTTCACCACCTGAACATTCATTAGGTTTTTTATAAAGTAGTTTTTGGATATTAAGTTTTTTAGCAATTTCATTAACTTTATCGATAATTTGATCTGGTGCTTCTTCATTTAAAATCAATGGTGTTGCAATATTATCAAAAATTGATAATGAAGATACTAGATTATGATTTTGAAAGATAAAGCCTAGATATTTATTTCGATATAGACTTAATTCATTATCGCTCATTTGACTAACTTCTTTACCTAATACCTTTAAAACACCACTAGTAACATTATCCAATGTTGATAAACAGTTTAATAAAGTTGATTTACCAGAACCACTTGGTCCCATAACGCTAATAAAGTCACCCTCATAAAGATTAAAATCAATATTTTGTAAAGCATAAAAATTAGCACCGCGTTTTAATAAAATATCTTGATCATATACCTTACAAATATTATTCGCCGCGATTAAGATATTTGACATCACTATATACCTCCCTGATTAATTTATAATAGCTTAAAATCATATAAACTGTCATTATTGCATATAACCCGATATAAACTAACACCATAGTAATTAAAGTATTATAAGCAATCATATTATTTAAATAACTTTGATATAAAACCAATCCGTATATTACAATTGGAAATATGATAAATAGTAAGACGAAAATCAATATTTCCTTAATATGGATCTGATATATATTTTTCTTACTGTAGCCAAGTGATTTCATCATTGCAATAACATTAGCTCTTGAAGGAATATATATCATAAATCTAACGATAAAACATAGAAACATACCAGCCATTAATGCAAAGAATGTCACCAGCATCGCATTTTGAACGATAACGCTTACATTTTGTAGATATAAAAACGCAATAATTATTGGTACAACAACTGATGAAATATTAATCATTACACTCATTGCTTTACTAACTTCTTTTAAATTACTTAAGATCATCAGCCAGTCTTTACTTTTCAATAAAACTTTATTATGCAATAAATCAAATAATAATGGAATAAACTTATTAATAATAATCAATTCCCCTGCAAGTGAAAACATATAACTTACGGCTATATTTTGACTACTATCACTAAGTAACTGAGATAAACCAATGTACAAAAACAAACATCCAATGATTAATGTAAATACTTTACCAGCATTAGCACCAATGATCTGCTTAGCATTGACATCGGCAAGTTTACTGCCACTACTAAATACTGCAAACGGATTAAAATTAGTAGTTTCAGGAACATGATTCATATAACTAGCAATATCCATCTTGATCCTTAAAAATTTTCCAAAATCAATTACTACAACATATATTATCTTAGTAATAAATAACGCCCCATAAACAAAAATAATTGAATCAATAGTACCCATTACAGTTTCAACATATAACTGCTGGTATAACAACAATAATCCACTTCCGATTACTGCCCCTAACAGATAAGATAATAAAAATAATAATCCAAATTGAATAATGATATATCGTAATACCTGTTTAGTATTTTTTCCCATTAAAAGAATTAACGAAAATTCATCTGTCTTGTGTTCAACCAGGTAATTATTAACAAACAAAATCAGTACAAAAGCAATCATTATTACTATTCCTGTTACACTTTGTAACATAAACTGATCAATAAAATTATTAAGATTAGTCGCTCCTGAATAAATAACTACTGAAATATATTCAAACGAAGCTAAAAATGATAGGATAGTCAGCAAGCCCAAATAGAACTTTTTTTGACTGGCTACAACTTTTTTTACGAAGGTAATCATTTCTATTTCCTCCCTTCCTTCTAATTAAATTATAGTCCTATATTAAATAGATTACAATAATTATTTAAATTATTTTTATATTTCAAAGATGATTAAATATTATTTAATCACCACATTATAAATTATACTAAACAACTTTATCTTAACAAGATTTTAGGCATAAACGACTCAATATCGACATAAATGACTGCAAAATAAAAAGGCACTAAAACAAAGTGCCTAATAAATTATAATGTTGCTATAAAATCACACAATAATTGATAACAATTTACAAATGAAGCAATATTCATTCGTTCATCAGGAGTATGGATATCACTCATATCCGGTCCCATTGTTATAATATCCAAATTTGGTTTTTTCCCTTTAAAAATTCCAGTTTCTAAACCACCATGACTAGCAACTTCTTTAAGTTGTTTACCAGTATGTTTTAAATAAAATTCTTTAAATTGATCTCTTAATTTAGAATCTGGGTCATACAACCAGCCAGGATAATAATTTGATGAAACAGTACTAGCATTAAATGCTCGTGCCACAATACTTAATTCATCGCACATATTTTCAACAGCACTTTTCATTGGCGAACGTAGTAAATAATTAATCTTTAATTGATTATTTTCAATTCTTACTACACCCATATTTAAAGAAATAACTGTTAAATCTTTAATTGCAAATGAACGTTCAACAAAACCATTTTTTAAAACATTCATCATCTCGATTACTTCTTTAGACTCAGCATTACTTAATGCTTGCGGTAATGATTTTGATACTGCTTTTAACTCAACTAATACCCCAGAATCACTAAACTCAAATTCCTCTTTAAAATAACTTTGATAAGTATCAGCTACTTTTTTTAACTCATCAAAATCACTTTCACTAGAAAAAATAATAGTACATTCACGAGGAATCGCATTGTTTTTTAAACCACCTTCAATATCAATAAGCTGAATATCAAGCTTTTCTTTAATAAAACCATACATTACTCTAGTAGCTAATTTATTAGCATTTCCACGTCCATTAGAAATTTCACGTCCAGAATGACCACCTTGTAACCCTTTGATCATTAATTCATATATTGGTTTAGTATTATCTACAAAATGTAAATCCTTATCAACCATAACATCACAACCACCTGATGAAGTAGTACAAGTTTCCCCTTCTGTTTCACTATCTAAACCTATCATTCTATTTGCACTAATTAAATTGCCATCAAATGCTAAAGCACCATCTAAGCCAACCTCTTCACAAACCGTAAAAACACATTCCAATGGTGGATGCTTAACGTTATCAGTACTTAATAACGCTAACATATACGCTACTCCATAACCATCATCAGCACCTAATGTTGTTCCTTTAGCAGTTATAAAACCATCATCAATATACAAATCTAAAGGATCATTATCAAAATCATGATCACTATCTTTATTTTTTTCATTTACCATATCCATATGGGCTTGTAGCATTATTGCTTCATGATCTTCATATCCTGCACTTGCATCCTTATAAATAATAAGATTATTAATTTGATCTCGTACATAGCGTAAATTATGTTCTTTAGCAAAATTTTCAACATAATCAGCTATTTTTTGTTCATTGTATGAACCTCTAGGAATTTTACTAATTTCTTCAAAATAATAATTCACTGGAATATTTATATCTAAAATACTCATTCTATACCCCTCCATTCGTTTGCTATATTATATCAAAATATCACAATTTAATTAACATTTGTTTTTAAAAAGCGTATAATATTAGTAAATGCAGGAATGGCGGAATGGCAGACGCGCTAGTTTCAGGTTCTAGTGAGATTTCTCGTGTGGGTTCAAGTCCCATTTCCTGTACCAATTAACAAAAAAAGCAGTTTCCTGCTTTTTTTATTTAAATTTTTTAATATAGCTATTTGAATAAAATGAATATACTAATTGTATCGCCATCACACACCAGATAACTGGTTCACAGAAAATAACTGCCATATATCCAAATTGAGGAATAAATGCAATTACGAAAATAATCTTTCCGACAAATTCAATTACACTTGATATTAACGGTAAC
Organism: Erysipelatoclostridium sp. An173; assembly: GCF_002160495.1. GTDB lineage: Bacteria > Bacillota_I > Bacilli_A > Erysipelotrichales > Coprobacillaceae > Thomasclavelia > Thomasclavelia merdavium. Next base: position 12,173 of record NZ_NFKR01000046.1, read on the forward strand.
ATTTTTTGACCTATTCCTTGTAAAGCATAACGCGTTTGCATTAAAATTCCTAGAATCATATAAAATGGTCCTACAATTTTTAAATATAATGAACCATTATTAATAACAACTGGTTCTGTAGAACCTGAGATTAATTGTACTAAATTAGTGGCAAATAATAATAATCCAATTGTAACAATCACTGCTAAAACAACATCATAAATATAAGCATATCTAAGTGCCTGACGTATTCTTTTTCCTTGATCAGCCCCTTTATTTTGAGAAACAAAGGTTGAAATAGCCATCGCCATTGCTGTAAAAGGCATATTAAAGAACATATATAATTTTCTCGCTGCTGTATGACCAGCAATTGTTAAATATCCTAATCCATTGATTCCATATTGTAAAATTACAGAACCTGCTGATACAATACAGCTCATAAATCCCATTGAAAATCCTTGACCAATTAATTCTTTATATAAAGCTTTATCAACTTTAAAATGTTCTTTTGAAGGAATTAAGATTTTTGTTTTCTTCATAATGTAAACAATACACAATAAAACTGAAATTCCTTGAGAAATAACTGTAGCAACAGCAGCTCCTTGAATTCCCATATTAAATGATGTAATAAATAATATATCTAAAACAACATTACAACATGACGAAACAATTAAAAATATTAATGGCATAAAACTATTTCCAATTGCTCGCATTAAACCAGCACATAGATTATAAGCAAACATTACTATAATAAATAAAGTAATTACTGAAATATAACTATATGCTTCTTCAATTATATTTGCAGGTGTATCTAGTAGAACTAATAAAGGATGTAAAATAATTGCACCTATTATCGTAATTACAATAGACGATACAACTCCAATAACAATTGAACTAGCTACTGATTTTTTCAATAATGTATGATCACCAGAGCCAAAACTTCTAGCGGTTACTATTGATAATCCATTTCCAATTCCAAGCGCAAATCCCACCAATAAATCATATATAGATGTACAAGAACCAATTGCTGCTAATGATACATCCCCTAAATAATTTCCTACTATCATTGTATCAACTGTATTATATAATTGTTGAAAAACATTAGAAATGAGCAATGGTATTGCAAAAATAACCAGTGACTTAAAAATAGGTCCATGTAATAAATCTACATCCGCATTAAAAAAACCTTTTTTTGTCCTTTCCATATCTAATAACCTCCCAAATCAAAATAACACACGGTAGTAACTACCGTGCAAGTTTTTTTCAATATTCTTATATATATTAGCATAATTTTTTTAGTATTTATACTTTAAATTAATGAAAAATTTTCTAATGCAAAATAAATACCATCTTCATTAACAGACTTAGTTACAAAATCACTAGCTTCTTTTACACTAATATCAGCATTTCCCATAGCTACCCCTATCTTGACATGATTCAACATAGCAATATCATTATTACCATCACCAAAAGCCATTGTTTCATCTAAAGAAATGCCATAATAATCAATAATTCTATCAATTCCAACATTTTTACCACCATCAATTGGAATAATATCAGCAAATCGTGGTGTCCAACGAACTGATTTACAATGAGGTGCATACTTTAAAAATTCCTGATCATCTTTTTCATCAATGTACGCCATCATTTGTACTACTTTTTGATTTACAATATCTTTCGCATTTTTAATTGGGTAACGTTCATCATTTAAATGCTTAGCACTTTCATCTAAGCAATAGTTATGAATATTACTATAACTTTTAGTTACCTCAGCAAATAATACTGGGATATTATTTTCATTAATATATGGCAATAATGTTTTCAAATCTTCATTATTAATATATTTTTCATAAATTATTTCTTCATTATTAAAACAATATTGTCCATTACAGCATAGATAACCATCAAATGCAAAATTACTTCTTACAACATCCAAATTTATTGGTGATCTACCTGTAGCAACAAAAACCTTAATTCCTCTATTTTGTAATAAAGCTAATGCTTCTTTAGTACTATCAGGCATCATCTTAGTATCGTGGTCTATCAAAGTTCCATCGATATCAAAAAATACTGCTTTTATCATTTAATCACTCCCTCGTATAATATTTATAATATTGTGAAAAAAAGAAAAACGCAAGCTAAAAAATAACTTGCGTTTAATCGGTTGTACTATTTAATTCTTTTAATTGTATCATAAATTATATCAACACAATCTTCATCTGTTAAATTAGTACGATCTAATATTAAATTATAATTAGTAATGTCATTTAATTTACGATCAGTATAGTAACGATAATAAGTCTTTCTTCTGCTATCACGTTCTTCTAATTCTTTTGTAGGATCTTCTAATTCTTCTTGATACTTTTCAACTACACGTTTAACTCTAGTTTCAATATCACTTTGTATATAAACATGGAAACAATCAGATAAGTCCCTTAAAGCATAGTCGCTACAATGTCCAACAATTACGCAATTTTCTTTACTAGCTAAATCCAAAATAATTTTACGCTGCATGAAATATAATTGGTCGATCAGACTAGGACCACCAGCGGTCCAATTATTCAACGTAAATAAGAAATAATTACGATGAGTTGCATATTCACTATTATTTTTAATATAAGATTCAGCTAAACCACTTTCTTTCGCTATTTTTGCTGTAATTTCAGTATCATAATACTTATAATTAAGTTTTTCAGCTAATTTACGTCCAATATCACGACCTCCACTACCATAATCATGCCCGATAGTTATAACTTTGCATTTCATATAATTACCTCCTTTGTATCAAGATGAATATAAATAAAAAGAATACTTATAACTGATCTTCCTTCTATAAATATGATACCACAATAATAGATATCAAGTAAGATTAAGAAGATAAAATTTATAAGTATTCTATTATAAATAAAAAAGGCCATCAGAAGGCCTAAGAATGCGAAATAAATATGTTAAAAAAAAAGAAGAACCGGCAGCTAGCTATTGTTGCACGTAAGTACTATCGTCGCCGTTATGATGCTTAACTTCTGTGTTCGGAATGGGTACAGGTGTGTCCATCATGCTATCGCCACCAGATCTTCTTTTTTTCAAGTGTCTTTTTCAAGATCACTCAAAACTAGATAATAGCAAAGCTCTTCGTCTCTTTCAAGTTTCTACCGCTTCTGGTCAAGTCTTCGACCTATTAGTATCAGTCCGCTGAACATGTCACCATGCTTGCACTCCTGACCTATCTACCTTATCGTCTTTAAGGGGTCTTATATACTTTCGTATTGGGAAGTCTCATCTTGAAGTGGGTTTCACACTTAGATGCCTTCAGCGTTTATCCCTTCCATATTTAGCTACCCAGCTGTGCCACTGGCGTGACAACTGGTCCACCATTGATATGTCCATCCCGGTCCTCTCGTACTAAGGACAGCTCTTCTCAAACTTCCTGCGCCCACGACAGATAGGGACCGAACTGTCTCACGACGTTCTGAACCCAGCTCGCGTACCGCTTTAATGGGCGAACAGCCCAACCCTTGGAACCGACTTCAGCTCCAGGATGCGATGAGCCGACATCGAGGTGCCAAACCTCCCCGTCGATGTGAACTCTTGGGGGAGATCAGCCTGTTATCCCCAGGGTAGCTTTTATCCGTTGAGCGACGGCCTTTCCATTCAGCACCGCCGGATCACTAAGCCCGACTTTCGTCCCTGCTCGACTTGTGGGTCTCGCAGTCAAACACCCTTTTGCCTTTGCACTCTGCGCTTGGTTTCCATCCAAGCTGAGGGTATCTTTGGGCGCCTCCGTTACTCTTTGGGAGGCGACCGCCCCAGTCAAACTGCCCACCTGACACTGTCCCGTCACCAGTTCCATGGCATCCGGTTAGAACTCCAATACACAAAGGGTAGTATCCCAACAGCGACTCCTCACACACTGGCGTGCATGTCTCTCAGTCTCCTACCTATCCTGTACATCCTGCATCAAAGTCCAATATCAGGCTGCAGTAAAGCTCCATGGGGTCTTTCCGTCTAGTCGCGGGTAACCTGCATCTTCACAGGTACTAAGACTTCACCGAGTCTACAGCTGAGACAGCGCCCAAATCGTTACGCCTTTCGTGCGGGTCAGAACTTACCTGACAAGGAATTTCGCTACCTTAGGACCGTTATAGTTACGGCCGCCGTTTACTGGGGCTTCAATTCTGTGCTTCGCTTGCGCTGACACTTCCTCTTAACCTTCCAGCACCGGGCAGGCGTCACCCCATATACGTCGTCTTTCGACTTAGCATAGAGCTGTGTTTTTGGTAAACAGTCGCTTGGGCCGTTTCACTGCGGCTCATATCTCTATGAGCACTCCTTCTCCCTAAGTTACGGAGTCATTTTGCAGAGTTCCTTAGCTATAGTTCTCTCGCTCACCTTAGGATTCTCTCCTCACCCATGTGTGTCCATTTTCGGTACGGGTTACTGTATGATTGGCACTAGAAGCTTTTCTTGGAAGCTGGCTTCAATGACTTCTGTACTTGCCGCAGCTTTCCATACGCATCACGCCTTCGCCTTTATGACAGCCGGATTTGCCTGGCTGTC
>NZ_NFKR01000047.1 GCF_002160495.1 Erysipelatoclostridium sp. An173
ATGTAAACTGGTATAATAATATCAGGATACATGGTTCACTTGATTATAAAACACCTGTTGAATTTAGAATGTTCTCATAGAAATTGTCCAAAAAAGTGTTGACAATCCAAAACATATCTCCAAGAAGAAAAGATAATTGATAATGAACAATATTTATTTTCAACGAATTATAATGGTTTCAAGCATAAGATGTCAGCGGATAATGTTGATAGAATTTTATCTAAATATGAAAACGAATTAAGAACTCTGGGATTTGAAATTCCTCATCTCCATCCTCATTTGTTTAGACATACAAGAGCGATGCATCTATACAAAAATGGAGTTTCGCTAAGCCTAATCAGTCAATGGCTAGGACATTCTAATTTGGAAACAACATTAATTTATGCATATGCAGATACAGAGATGAAGAGGAAAGCAATTGATAAAGCAATGAATGGAAAGGATATGCTGTACATCGAAGAAGAAGCTAAATACTCAAAAGAAGCGATAATAAAGGCAATGTTTGGTCTATAAAAGATTCCGACATTTTAATCAGTTCACATCAAAAAAGACCAATTATCATCAAAGATAGTTGGTCTTATGTTTTTATTTATCGGAATCTTTAGAAAGTCGGGATATCTTTTTCCCATTTAGATACTGTTTGCCTTACTACATTTAGCTTTATAGCCAGCTCTTCTTGCGAAAGTCCCTTGGCTTTCCGCAAATTTCTAATATTTTCATTTAACATAACCTGTGCCTCCTTTGTTTTGATACATCTATTAAACATCAAAACAGTCGTTGCCACAAGCAATGCAAATTAACATCTGTTATTATTGTATAAAATTCTAGAACTTACATGTTTTCAATCTCTCTATCAAGCTGAAAGTTGCATTGCATCAGGCTTTTACTTTATAATTAGATACCGCAATTTCACTTATACTTTTTTATAACTATAATTTTCATCAAAAAACTGTAATGAAAGTTCATTACAGTTTCTCACCATTAGATTCAATAACTTCTTTATACCAGTAAAAACTCTTCTTTGGTCGACGTTCTAGCGTTCCTTTTCCTTCATCATCTTTATCAACATAGATGAAGCCATAACGTTTACGCATTTCACCAGTTCCAGCACTTACTAAATCAATGCATCCCCAAGGAGTATAACCCATTAAATCAACTTCGTCAATTTCAACAGCATCTTTAAATGCCTTGATATGTTCTCTTAAATATTCAATTCGATAATCATCATTAATAGAACCATCAGCTTCAACTGTATCAATTGCTCCCATTCCATTTTCAACAATGAATAATGGCACTTGATAACGATCGTATAATTCATTTAAAGCTGTTCTAAGTCCTAAAGGATCAATTTGCCAACCCCAATCAGTCATTTTCAAATAAGGATTACGACCACCCTTTAATACATTACCTTCAATTTCTTCCGCATTATTGCCAGCAATTCCAGAAAAATAATAACTAAAACCAATATAATCAACTTTACCTTTAGCTAATAATTCTTCATCACCAGGTTCCATTTTAATAGTAACATTATGTTTATGCCATACAGAAGTACATGTATTAGTATAACGACCACGAACATGAACATCTCCATAATAATAGGTATTATTCATTTTATCACGCATTAAAATTTGATCTTCAGGATTACAAGTAGCTGCATACGTTGTTGGATAAATCAACATACAACCAATTTTAAAATCAGGATTGATTTCATGACCAGCAATAACTGCTTTGGCACTTGCAACAAACATATGATGACTAGCTTGTAAGATTGTTTGATAATGTTCTTCCCCTTCTTGATAGATTATTCCGGCTTGATGCCATGGACGTGGAACTTCTAAGCAGCCATTTATTTCATTAAATGTCATCCAGTATTTTACTTTATCTTTATAACGAGTAAAAACTGTTTTACAATAACGTTCAAAAAAGTCAACTAATTTACGATTACGCCAAGAACCATATTCTTTTACTAAAGTAAGTGGTGTTTCGTAATGTGATAATGTAACTACTGGTTCAATTCCATATTTCAACAATTCATCAAAAACACGATCATAAAACTCTAATCCCTCTTCATTAGGAGTTTCTTCATCACCACGTGGGTAAATTCTTGACCATGAAATTGACATTCTAAAGCATTTAAATCCCATCTTGGCAAAAAGTTTGATATCTTCTTTATAACGATGATAAAAATCTGTTGCTTCATGACTAGGATAATATGCGTCTTCATGAATATAATCATGAATTTCTCTAGCGACACCATGGCGGGCACCCATTTCTACATCGTTGATACTTAAACCACGGCCACCTTCATTATAACCACCTTCATACTGATTAGCTGCAGTAGCTCCGCCCCATAAAATGTCTTTCTTTAATTTCATCTTCGTACCTCCAAAACTAACTTAAATTCTAGCATTTATCTTTAATTCATTTAGTTTTTTTCACAATACGAAATATTTATTTTCTTTGCAATCTAGACATTTTGACATCATTTACATAGCCATAGTAAATTTCACCACTATTAATCATATTAAGTAAATCACTTTTTTTAACATAACCGCGAATTCCTATTACTTGAAGTCCATTTTCTTTAATATCCTGATATCTTTGCTTAATTCCTTTGTTTGCTGCCATAGTATCATAATATAAATCACTTTGTTTTATTAAATCGATAAAATCACTATGATCAATTAACACCTTTAATCTAGATAAAACATTTTCTTGTAACATATCGGCAGTATACTCTTCATCTAGATAAAAAGACGGATACTCTTTTTTAAAACTATCTTTTAGTTCATGTCTAACAGCATCATATATTGAAACACCAGCTGCTGTTTGATCACCAGTCTCAGTATCTAATGCTAGCCAGACAAAAGAAGAATTATCATAACTATTGATAAAATCTACTACTTCTTGAGCATTTTTATATTTAGAAAAAGTCAACGAAACATCAAGATAAGCAGATTCTGGTAAATCTTGAATATCACTATAATCTCTAGTTGTCCATTGTTCATATAATGAAGCAGTATATTCATCTAAGTCAGTTTCATTTATATCTAAATATTCATAAACCACTCTACTAAGAAGAATTTGCTCACTATCAACTGTTAATTTAGAACGTTTTATTGTAAAAGTAATATTATCAACATTGTCCCCATATAATGGATCAAAAATTTCCTGAACTTTAGCTTTAATTTGATATCTGCCAAAACCTTCATCACTGCATTCTATTGGATAATATAGCTTTCCTGGAAAATACATATTAATGTAAGTAGCCATTAAAACATCAAAACCATACTGTGTTACACTTTCGTCACTGTTATCAACAATATCATCGATTAAAAATGGATTATAGTACGTTTGTTTAAATAACCAGTCAGTGCCAAAATAGCCCGCGATAACAACACAGATTATTATTATCGTAATTAGTATCTTATGTTTTTTCAGTTTTGTTTTCATATCCTTCCCTCCTATTAAATATTTTTATGTGTCCCTATCTACTTATAATTATACAGGTTATCTTTTAGATTTAATATAAAAAATGCATAAAAGATTATTCGTATTTTATGCACTATTGATATTATTCTGTTTTATGTTTTAAACTCTTACCAATGGTTAACCACATTGTAATATAACAAGCACCACCACCAATAAAATTACTGATTGCTTCAGCAATAAACACTCCATCGATACCAATAAACATTGGTAGAATTATTGTTAGTGGCGCAACGATAATAACTTTCCTAAATATTGAAAAGAAGATAGCTTGTTTTGATTTACCTAAACCAACTGCCACAGCTTGACCAGTCATTTGAAAAGACATCATAAAAAAGCCAAAGAAATATAGACGTAATGCCCGCATTCCATCAACAATTACTTCTTGATTATTACTAAAAATTCTAATAAAAATTTCAGGAAAAATTGTTATTGCCACCCATAATATTAGCATCATTGATAATGCTGCTATGGTAACAAATTTGATTCCTTGTAAAACTCGATCATACTTTTGAGCGCCATAATTATATCCTAATACCGGTTGACAGGCATTTGCTACTCCTTGTCCAGGTAGTGATGCTACTTCTCGTAATGAATTTATAATCGTCATAATCGCAATATATAAATCACCACCATATTGCTGTAAAGTAGCATTACAAACTATGGAAACAATGGAATTAGTAATTGCCATCATAAATCCAGCCATTCCTAAAGAAACAATTCTTATAACATAATTATATTTAAGTTTTAAACAGCTTCTTTTTATTTTTAAAATCGTCTTTTTACTTGTCAAAAACTGTAATGTCCAAAGGGCAGAAACAAACTGTGAAATAACAGTAGCGATGGCTGCTCCTTGAACGCCTAAATCAAAACCAAAAATAAAAATCGGATCTAAAATAATATTAGTTACAGCTCCTAACAAAACTGTCAACATTCCAATTTTTGCAAAGCCTTGACTATTAATAAAGCTATTCATCCCTAATCCAATTAAAACAAATAAAGTTCCTAGTAAATAAATTGTCATATAGTCATTTGCATAACCGATGGTATTAGCACTTGCACCAAAAAGCCACAATAAATCTTCTTTAAAAATAAAACCTACTACCATTAATACAACACTAAAGATAATTAATAGCATAAAAGAATTACCCATTATTTTTTCAGCTTCTTCATTATCTCCGCGTCCTCTAGCGATCGAACAAAGTGGTGCTCCACCCATACCAAATAAATTGGCAAAAGCATTAATGATGGATATTAAAGGTAAGCATAAGCCAAGTCCACCCATTGCTAGTGTTGCTTCGCCGGGAATTCGCCCAATATAAATACGATCAACAACATTATATAAAACATTAATCAGCTGAGCGACAATCATTGGTACTGCTAAGTTTATAATATGTTTAGAAACACTGCCAATAGCAAAATTATTTTCTACTTTCCCCATTTTTTTCACCTTCTTTTAATATTATAAACCTAGATGACAAATTTTCTAATATTTTTCAAAAGAAAAAACTGGAAAACCAGTTTAATTTCTATCACGCGAACACTTTTGAGCATCAATTGCTAGAGCAATCATTAAAACATAAATAGCATCATCAGGATTAAAAATTTCTAATTGATAAGTATCTGTAAGATTAAATAACTGTTTATTTATTATGGCGACAACATTTTCAGAATTATCAATAATCTGATAATCCCATTCAAAAAAATTTCCTTCCACATGCCAATTGTTACAATCTAAAATAAATGATGGTTTAAAAAAAGTAAGTTCTTTTTTTATTTGCCCAACATATTGATCATACAAATATAAATTAAATTTTGATAAAAAAGCAAAAATTTCTTCTTTAACAGTTCCAATATGTATTCCGTTATTATCATATATTTTTAATTTATGTCCCCAGCTTAACTCGCCCTTGACTTCAAATACCACATTATTATTTTCATCATAAATATCATAACTATCGAGCCATGAAAAAAATCTTTGTTTAAATAATAATTTCATATAATATCCTCCCATAACCTTAATAACATTCTACCATATCCATTTTTTTCTTCCATAAAACATTTCTAAATTTATCTTAACTTTAATAATTATTTTATTATACAAAAAAGAAGTATGATTCTTAACCATACTTCCTAATAAAATAATTTAAATATTATAACTAGTTTTGATTTTCTTTTTTAGTAATTATAAAGCTAACTCCTGTTTCATGATTAACAGCTGTTACATTATAACCATACATTGTACAAGTCTTATAAACAATTGATAAACCTAAACCAAATTGCCCTTTAGTTCCCTTTTCATACGGTTGGAAAAGAGCATCGATATCATCGGTTTCTATTGGTTCCCCATCATTATATATTTCTAAATAATCTGCTTTTAACATTATTTTAATATAACTTTTTACATATCTAAAAGCATTTTCAATTATGTTCTCTACACAAATTCGCCAGCATTCGTTATCACCTTTAAAAGAAACAAAAGCTAAATCTGTTTCAATTTTAATTTCCGGATGCATTCCTTGTAACTGTAGAACAATATGCTCTATTAATTCTTTCATATCAACTTCAGCATCAGTATTTTGTCCACTTATAAAATCTAATCGATTTAAATATAATAAACTACGAACTTTATTATCCAAACGCTCGGCGTTTTCTATAATAACATCCATTGACGAATTCTTATCACCATATGGATAAATATCATCCTTTACACTTTGAGAATATGATTTTATCAAGGCAATCGGTGTTTTTAAATCATGTGAAATATTATGTATCATCTCTTCTTTAATTTTATTTTGCTTGTCAATTTCTTCTTTCATCGCAATTAAAGAACTAGAAACAATTCCAATTTCATCACTACGCTCAATCTTTAATTCACTATCTTTATCTTTGCTAATATTTTCAATATATTTAGTAATTTGTCGTAATGGTTTTATTAAGCTGCTAACCCACACAAAAATTACTATTCCAACGATTGCTAGAGCAATATACATAATATTAATAATTTGCTGTTGAACACCAGAAACTAAATCAGTAGAATAATCGCTATACACTAATGAAATAAAATAAATATCACTATTTTCAGTGATTAAATAATAAATAGTTTCTCCTCCTAAATCAGTACCCTTATCATGTAGCGTACTCTTATTAGAATTAATCATTCTTGCCAAGTCCTTTGCAAAAACATTGTATAAAGCCTTTGCTTCACTATTAGACATATTGTTAGAGTGTACCAATGTTTCTTCATTGGGATAATATTTCATATGATAAATCTGCTTAGTAGTAGTACTCTCGATTGGCACATAGTCATAGTATATATATCGGTTTTGTGCCATTTCTAAAGTTTCATACATTTGTTTATCTATTAATTCCGTTAAATTCTTATTAATTAACGGAACTAAGATAATAACAACAGCAATAGCAAATAAACCAAATATAATAATTAATTGCCGTTGCAATGAATATCGTTTTAACATTAGTCTAATCGATAACCAAAGCCGTAAATAGTACGTACATTAATTTCTGGCATTTTCTTTCTTAGCCTTCTTAATGTATCATCTACTACACGGTCACTTCCAAAATAATTTTCATCCCATACTTTACTAAGTACCTGTTCCCTTGAAATAGCAAGCCCTTTATTATTAATAAAATATACCAACAAATCATATTCTTTTGTTGTTAAAACTATCTCTTCACCATTATAAAAGACTCTTCTTTTTTCAAGATCAATATCATATCCATCCATTTTAATTTTTGATGGATCATCATATGATCGCTTGATTAAATTGTTAATTCTTAAAATAACTTCTTTTATATTAAATGGCTTTGTAATATAGTCATCAGAACCTTTTTCCAAACCTATAATCCGATCAAATTCTTGATCACGTGCTGACATGAAGATTATCGGCATCTTTGGACGACATTCTTTAATTTCATTAAATAGTTCAAAACCACTTGCTCGATCGAGCATTATATCAATTAACCATAAATGGACATCGTCATCTTTATGCATCAAAGCTTCATCATACGTATAAAATGAATAAACAATATAGCCTTCTTTTTCTAAATATGTTCGTACTAAATCATTCAAATTCTTTTCATCATCAATAATATTAATTCTAAATTGCATGTATTTCACCTCACTTTTTAATATAATATGAAATATTGCCATATTGTATGGCAATATTATGTGATATTATGTTTTTTTATCTTTTGATAACGAATCCTTTTTCCTTCATTTTATCGACAATTTTATTAACATTGACTAAACATTTTTCATCGCTATCAGCTTCAACCATTACTCGAACCACTGGTTCTGTTCCACTTTCACGAACTAATACTCGTCCATTATCACCTAAATCAGCCTCAACTTCAGCGATAACAGCTCTTACATCAGGATCTTCTTGAGCCTCTTTTTTATCACGAACAGGTACATTTTTCATTAACTGCGGATAAATAGTTACTGGATCTGCTAATTGAGCAACAGTTCTTTTACTTTCAATAACAGCTTCCATTACTTTTAAAGAAGTCAAAATTCCGTCTCCTGTAGTTGCATGTTTAGAGAAAATAATATGTCCAGATTGTTCACCACCTAAAACATGACCGTTTTTAACCATGTTTTCATTTACATATTTATCACCAACAGCAGTTTTTTCATATTTAATACCTTCTTTATCAAAGGCTTTGTATAAACCTAAATTAGACATTACTGTTGTTACAACAGTGTCATTTGCAAGTTCACCATGTTCTTTTAAATATTTACCGCAAATATATAAGATTAAATCACCATCAATAACGCGACCAAATTCATCAACACAAATACAACGATCGGCATCCCCATCATAAGCAAATCCAATATCTAAAGCATTTTCTTTTACATATTGTTGTAGTACTTCAATATGAGTAGAGCCACAATTTGTATTAATATTCAATCCGTCAGGATCACTATTAATTACATAAGTTTTTGCTCCTAAAGCATCAAATACACTTTTAGCAATTGCACTACTTGCACCATTAGCACAATCTAAACCAACTCGATAGTTTCTAAAAGCTCTTGTAGGAATTGACATTAAATAGCCAATATAACGGTTTCTTCCCATTGAATAATCTAATGCACAACCAATTTGATCTTTAGTGGCAAGTGGTATTTCATCACTTAAACCATCAATATATTGTTCAATTAAATTTTCAACTTTAGCATCCATCTTATATCCATTTGAATCTAAGATTTTGATTCCATTATCATAATAAGGATTGTGTGATGCTGAAATCATAATTCCACAATCAAATCCATCACTTGTAACTACATATGATACTGAAGGAGTTGTTGTAACATGTAATAAATAAGCATCTGCACCACTAGCAGTTAATCCAGATACTAGTGCATACTCTAACATATAAGAACTTCTACGTGTATCTTTACCAATAACTACTTTAGCACGATTGCCATTTTGTGAGTAGTACCATCCTAGATAGCGCCCCACTTTGTAAGCATGTTCGACTGTCAAATCAACATTAGCTTCCCCTCTAAATCCATCTGTTCCAAAATACTTACCCATTTTCTTCTTTCCTCCTATTGTCTTTCTAAGGTAATTGTTATTCTTTCTGGAGATGTCAATCTACCAGTTAGATAGCCTTTATTCAAGCTTAAATTTACTTTAACAGTATTTCTGCCACTTTTCAAGTTTTCCAAATCAATTGTCACATTAAAATCACTACTTGTCAGACCTGCAAGCATATTGCTAGTACCCTCTACTATTACAGAAGCCTTATCTTGACCACTTGCAAAATTAACCTTGTAGTTATTTTCGTTATTAATGACATTAATTGGAATATCACTAATTGTCGTTGTTGTCGTTGACCCAACTTGAATTTGGGCATCAATTGTATCAAAATCCATTTTATTAATATTCTCAGTTCCTGTTATTTGTAATCTTTCGTATGTTTTATTACTACTAACATTAGAAATATCAATTTCAACATGAACTTCATTAATACTATTTAATAATTCCTCTTTACCATAAATTCTAACTCTGTCTTTTGATAGCGTAATATTTTCTAACCCATATCCACTTGCAAATTGTCCAGTATAAGTGGGTGTAATCGGAACTTCTTTACTATAAGAAGAAACACTGCAATTAACCTTAACAGTTTTAGGGATAATTTCAACATCCACCTCTTCACCGCTACGATCATAAGCATGAATTCTAGCGTCCTGTTCAAAATTTTTATTAACTCCATCTAAATCAATAGTTGCCATAACACTATTAATTCGATCAATATCATCTTGAGACCCTTGAACTTCAACTGCATTATGTTCCATTGATTCTACCGATACTGAGTATTTTTCATCCATCTTGTCTTCATTTATAAAATCATAGCCTAATTCAAATGTTTTAGTTACTTTCTGCGTTATTCGCACAGTTACTGTTTGAGGAACAATCATAACTTGTAAATCATTAGGAAAACCTTCGCTCTTTAACTCGATAGTATGTTCCCCTTCTCCTAATGTTGAAAAATCAGCAATAACTTCATAATTACCAGAAATCTTGGTAGTATATATATCCAGAGAAGGTCCTACCAAGGCAACATTGACTGTTTCTGGTAATCCTACTACATCATAATCACTTTGTAATCCTTCCACTTTAATTGGTACATCATATAAATAATCACCACCATTTGGTGCCGTAAATATATTAGTAATGCTACCATTTATTGTTAACAGTAAAATTATTGCCAACATAAATGATAATACTTTTATCGATAAATTAGATTGCAACATTCGATCTAAAAATGCATTTAATGAATTTAAAATATGATATACTGCCCGATATGCTTTATCTGTTACTTTAAGATTATCATCAACATTTTTTAATTTAGTTGTTTGTTTACTTTCGTCCTTTTTTTGCTCTGACTTTTGGCGTGTAATAAAATTTAAAAAGAAATCAGTAGTTGAATCTTTCTTCAAAGGATTTTTAGGATTTTCTTTTTTTGGCATTTTACTCACCATCCTTATCTTTAGAATTAAACCAATCTAATTCATTAACTAAATTAGCTCTTAATTCTTTACGAGGAATTTTTCGCAATTTCCCATCAGTAGCAAAAGAAATCGTTCCAGTTTCTTCAGAGACCACAACCGTTAAAGAATCAGTTATTTCGCTAATACCTAAAGCAGCTCGATGTCTTGCCCCATATAATGGACTTAATTCCTGATTAGTTGGTGGATAAAAAGCTGCTGCACATACGATTCGATCACCTTTAATTATTGTCGCACCATCATGTAGTGGTGTTCCTTCCCAAAAAATTGTTAAAAATAACTCCGACTTAATATCAGCATTAATTCTTGTTCCAGTATTAATATAATCAATTAATGATTGTCCTCTTTCAAAAGTTATTAATGCACCTGTTTGATCTTCTGATAATTTAGTAATTGCGGATACTAATTCATCCATTAATCGCTCCTTTTCATCATCAGAAATATTATTTTGTTTTATATCCAATTTTGTCTGGCCAATTTTTTCCAACAGTCCTCTGATTTCTGGCTGAAAAACAATTATTACAGCGACAACTCCCCAAGTCAATACAGTATCAACCAGATAGTCCATTGCACTTAATCCAAAAAGACTAGTAAATAATTTTAGTATCAAGATTAAAAGAACGCCCTTAAACAATTGCATCGTTCTCATATTTTGCTTCAACATTGAAATCAATAAATAAATAACATACCAAACTAACAATAAATCAATAATCGTTCTAATCAAATTAAAAAATGAATTTAAACTAAATGTAAATGCTGAAATTGATAGCACTGGTAATCACCCACTTTCTATACCATTATACCATTATCATATTTAAAATAAAAACCCTTTATCTAAGAATTAAGATTGTTTAATCGACATAAATAAATCCTTAATATAATATTTAACTTTTTTAAGTGTAGAGTTATAATATTTATAAGGAGGAATGAATATGTTAGATAAAAAAGTAATTGAATTATTAAATGACCAGGTTAATAAAGAATTCTACTCAGCATATCTATATTTAGATTTTGCTAATTTCTACAAAGATAAAGGATTGGACGGTTTTGCAAACTGGTATCAAATCCAAGCTCAAGAAGAAAGGGATCATGCAATGTTATTTATTCAATACTTGCAAAACAATAATGTCTCTGTAAGTTTAGAAGCAATTGCAAAACCAGACAAAAAATGTAAAGAATTAAAAGATCCTCTTATTTTTGCTTTACAACATGAAGAATATGTAACCAGTTTAATTCATGCAATTTATGATGCAGCCTTTACTATCAAAGATTATCGCTCAATGCAATTTTTAGATTGGTTTATCAAAGAGCAATGTGAAGAAGAAACAAATGCTCATGACATGATCAATAAATATGATCTTTTTGGTAATGACTCTAAAGGATTATATATGTTAGATAATGAATTAAAACAACGCGTATATTCAGCACCGTCTTTAACTCTATAAAAACACAAAACTGCAAGAAAATTCTTGCAGCTTTTTTATTATTGATATAATTGGTTAATTTTTTGTTTAGCAGTTTCAACAGAGGCATCATCTGGGACCATCATGTATAAACTTGAACCATAAATTGGTGAATATAATGTATTACCATTTCCATCAACACTAATACTTTCAATATTCCATGCACTCATATCATTAATCTGCATTCTAAGTAAACTAATCATTTGATCATCTGTCAAGTTAGTTTGGAATGAAGAATGCAATGAATTCAATAGACTCATATAATTAGTAATGATTGATGGTGAAATAACTTTATTAATAATTCCAGTAATTACTCGCATTTGATTACGACCACGTTCTTTATCACCTTCTGCAAATGCATGTCTTTCACGCGAAAAGGCTAAAGCCTGAGTTCCATTTAAATGAATTGTTCCTTGGCTAAATTCACCAAATGCCCTTGGATTATCAACTTCGATACCACCAATAGCATCAACAATATCGATTAAACTAGTAAAGTTAACACGAACATAATAATCGATATTAACACCAAAATAATTTTCAACATTACCTTTTGTTTCTTCTACACCATATAAACCTGAGTGTGTTAATTTATCACGTTCTCCACCTAGAACATTAAATGGAATATAATAATCACGTGGAATACTTGTCAATAAGATTTGTTTTGTATTTGGATTAACAGTAACAATCATATTAACGTCAGATCTTGATTTAGTACTTATTGTACCATATGTATCAATACCACTGATATAAACACTAAATGTATTTTTAGTTAAATCAGTATTGGTAGTAGTATCAACTTCAGTAACATAATTTTTGCTATAAATAACTCTTGTTTCATCACTGAAATTTTCATAATCATCTTCAATAATTGAACGATAAGATTCATTCATAACTAAACAGCTAACTTCACCGCTGTATAAAGCATTTACCCAGGTAAGAACCCCTGAATACCGTCTTACATTAGGTGTTTCGCCATTAGTTGCTTTAATTGTAGAAAGCATATTATCTACATGTTCGTCACTAGTAGCTAAAGCAGAAAATACTTTCCCTTTTAAATCTTCAATATACTCATAAGAACTATTTTTTAAAACAACAACCGAAACGACATCAGTGTCTTCAGTTGTTGAAACATTTCCAAAAACACCAACAGTTTGCATATAAGTATAGTTTCCGATAAATAGTACGATACATAATAATATAATAATTACTTTCCCAATAATTTTAACTGGCTTCTTTTTACTTTTATATTGCATTAGTGCCATTAAAATAAATAAAATAAGCAACAATGCTGCTATAATTACAATGTATCGTGTAGGCAAAATCCGATATCTTACAATCTGATAAATTAACCAGACTATTGGAACTGCCAATAAAATCATAAAATACGTTCTTACATCTTTAAAGATTTTCTTTAAATTACGTATTCTATTTACACTACGTATATTTTTGCTCATATAATCCCTCCATGATGTGCCAATTATACTTATTTAGCATATCATGACAAACTAGGTTTGTCAAAATTGCTATTATTAATTTATGCAGACGACATCTTATTTTTTACTATAATTTAATAAAAAATTATATGCATTAGTTGTAATTTGATCAAATTGTTCTTTTTGCTCTGGTAATAAATTAAGAGCATAGCTAATTCCTAAAAAATTATTTTTCTTATTTGTCCCATGATAATCAGAACCAGCAGTTAAAATAAGAGCAGGATTTTGTTGTTGACAACCAGTTAATAAATTAATATCTTCAATTTGATTTAATGGATGATAACATTCAAAACCATCAATACCATGATCAAGACAATCTTTGATAAATACCTTTTTTTCATCTACAGAAAAATGATATTCACCTAGATGAGCAATCACAGCTATTCCTTTGGATTCATGAACGACCTTAATTGCTTCATAAAGAGAAATCGGCTTTTTACTTACAAAAAAAGGTCCCTTTTCATCAATATAATTGTTAAACGCACCATTGATATCACTAACTATTCCCTTTGCCACCATATATTTAGCAATATGAACACGATTTAAATTCTGTTTTTTAGCTATTCCTTTACAAAAATGATAAAATTCACTTATTGATACATCGGGAAACTGTTCTTTTAATTTATTCAAAATAGCTTCATTTTGAGTTATTTTAATATTTTGATAAGCACTAATTAATTTAGATAACGATTCAAAAGAATCGTTTTCTAAATTAAAATAACCCAACAAATGAATCTCTTGTCCTTGATAACTTGTTGAAACTTCTATACCGGCTAAAGCATTTTGGCGATACTTAATACAAGCCTGTTTAAATTCATTAATACCATCAATTGTATTATGATCCGTTAAAGCAATTAAATCGAGCTGTTTATCATGAGCCTTTTTTACAATATCTTCAGGATTATCGCTACCATCTGAATAATTACTATGAATATGTAAATCAATCTGTTTCATTTTTTTCACCCCAATTTCTATAAAAATTATAACGCATTTAAATAAGATTTCATAATCAAATTTACAATAAAAACCCAATCAGCATAATGTCAATTGGGTCATAAATTTTATTTAATATTTTAATTCTTGCCAATTTAATTCAGTGTTAACCTGATGATTATTAGATAAATCTACAGCAGTAATCTTTAAGATACCTTCTTGATTCAATGAAAAAGTAACTTTAACACGCGCTTCACCAGCATTAGTTTGTTCAATCCCATTTAAAATCAATTTACCTAACCAGTGATTTTTACGATCATAAACATTATCAATAGCATTTCCTTCATAAACTTCAAAAGAAATTTCTTTTTGATTATCATAGATAGTAGTATACATCTTTGACGCTTCGATTGGATATTTTGACTGTTCAGGAATAATTACAGAAATTTTATCACCTTCTACTTTTAATCCTAAATTAAAATTCACTCTAGGAATAATTTGTTTAGTAGTTGTCATTTTACTGCTTGCCCCAATTGCAACAATCGTATCTAAGTTATCTTCTAAAATATTGGCAGGTATTAATTCTTGAACAATTCTTTTAGCCTCAGGTAAGTTCATTGACCCCCCTACAAAAATAACATGATCAATATCACTAGTTCCAATACCTTCTCTTTTCAATTTTTCAATTACTTCTTCGATTGCTTCTTGATAATCACGCCACAACCGTTTTACTTTTGGATATTGATTAAAATCCACACTGCTAATATCACATTCAAATATAACTGATTGATTATCTTTAACACATAATTCTCCTATCGCTACATTAACACTTGTTTCATAACTCAAAGCCAATTTAGCAGTTTCAGCTTTTTGCGCAATTTTAGCTTTAGTTCTTTGATAAGTCACATCACTATCATAAACCATTTTTAATAAAGCATTATCTCCAATAGACTCCAACGAATAATCCAATGCTTCCTTTTCCATTATTTGATCATTAAGATAATCAATCATCGCATTAGTAAAATCATCACCACCAAGTTTTTCATTACCACCAGTAGCGATAACCTCATACTCGCTGCCATCATACTTAATTACCGCAATATCAAAAGTTCCACCACCAAAATCACAAACAAAATAGATAGCATGATTATCTGGTCTAATTTTTTCACCATAAGCTAAAACCGATGCTATTGGTTCTTTTAAGGTTTCTACCTTGGAAAACCCAGCTCGAATACCAGCATTTTTAGTATTTTCAACAGCATTGGTAGTAAAATTATTAGGTACTGTAATGACCGCCTCTATTTTTTCTTCATGCCCAAGATATTGGTAAATAGCTTCTTTAACTTTAGAAAGAATTTCAACGGCAATATCTTCGCTACTAAAAGTTTTATTAGAAGCTGTAAATTTTTTTCAGGTGAATCAATTGACCGTTTAGTGGATTTAATATAATTATCAGGATCCATCAAGCCACGGTTTTTTGCTCGTTTACCTACTAGTTTAATCTTTCTTTTTTCGTTATAGTAAAAAACTGAAGGTACTAAATGATCATTATCAATCGGTATTATTTTAATTTGATCATTATCATTAATAGTTACAACTGTATTAGTTGTCCCTAAATCAATTCCTATCTTTTTCATTTTTTATTCTGTTTCCTTTCAACATTCCAATTGACTGGATTATCACGATTATCATACGATGGAGCGACACCATCAAGATCCTCAGCATGGATATACAACATTCCTTCTTCATTTAAGGTAAATGTCACATCTACTTTAGCTTTTCTTGCCGGCATTGGTTTTAAACCACTGATTCTAAAATGATATATTTTCTTATTTTCAGGATCTTTAGCATTAGATAATTGATTGCCTTCATACACATCGAAACTGATAGCTGTTTGATTGTCCTCTGTAGTTGTATAATGTCCTGTCTTTTTAACTGTTGGTGGATACTTTGTTCCTTGTTCAATAATCGGACTGAGACTACCATTCTAGCATCACATCTCCGCATATCGTTCTTAATGGTAAAGGAAGAAAGATGCGTATAGTTCCAATAATGGATAAAACAGTTGAGCATCTCAGGAAATATTTAGATAACTATGAGTTAAC
>NZ_NFKR01000048.1 GCF_002160495.1 Erysipelatoclostridium sp. An173
TGGACAATTTCTATGAGAACATTCTAAATTCAACAGGTGTTTTATAATCAAGTGAACCATGTATCCTGATATTATTATACCAGTTTACATAATCAAATAATTCCAGTTCTAACTCTTCTAAACTATCAAACCTTTTATTAAATGCAAATTCTGTTTTTATAATTTTATATGTTGCTTCAGCTACCGCTTTATCATACGGACATACTTTTGTGCTTAGTGATCTGGTTATATTAAATGTTTTTAATGCTTTTTCAATTTCTTCATTTTTAAATTCACTTCCACGATCACTACTATACCGAATTCGGCATAGTTAGTATGAAACAAATCTATCTTACTTAAATCATATTTTATTGAATAAAGTGCCTTTTCAACTGGTTTGGCATTTTTATTTTTTTCAGCTGCATATCCTACAATCTCTGTTATACAATTCTAACATCAGACATACATAATTCCATTTGCTATCTGTATTTACTAATATTGGCTCGTTGTTATTAGATCTAGGTTTTTAATTGTTATTTATCACAATTAATATTGTTAAATCATGGGAAAAATATAGGAAAATATCGATAAAATATATAAAATTTGTGATATGAATGTTATAATATTTATATGCAATAGTTGTGATATATATATTATTTTAATAGTTGGGTTTATACATTGTATAGTACAATTGTTGTTCAAAAAATATTTTTGAGAAGGGAGGAAAATGCAAGGTTATACTTGCGAACAGATGAAAAAGATTAAATTTTTATTATCATTACTGGTTTCTTTTACTGTATTAGCGTATATGACACCATTATCAGTTAAGGCGCAAAATACAGATAGTACAGAATTATATATAGAAGCCAATTACAATCAGTCTGAAGCACGAAGAATGCTAGGTATGATCAATGACTGGAGGACAGGTGATGATGCTTGGATATGGGATGAAAAAAACGAGAATAAAATTTACTATAATACAAGCTCAAATAACACTTTACAGCCACTTGCATATGATTATGCTTTAGAACAGATTGCTATGCAACGTGCCGCAGAAATTGCTTTAAACTATGATCATATTAGGCCAGATGGAACAATTTGTTTTACTGCAGAATATGAAGGAGTAAATTCATATGGTGAAAATATAGCAATTGGAACATATGGAAATGCAGAAGTTTATTTTGAACAATGGCAAGAAACTAACGAGTTATATGGTGGTCAGGGACACCGAAGAAACATGTTGAATCAAGGATTCAATGCAATAGGTATAGGGTATGCCGAAGTAAATGGTGTTAAATGCTGGGTTCAAGAATTTGGAATGTATAAATCTAATATTCCAGAAATACCAGTATATGACGGTTTGCGACATGTACCTGTTGTAATTGCCGATATGTATCACCCTGAATCTATTGTTAAAAGTTTGAATCAAAAAATTGATGTAGAAATTGGGAAAACAGTCGATATTCCTGCTGTTAAGTTAGGCATAGAAACAGATGTATCAATTGGTTGGTTTGGACCTGATGGAATTCCTATTACAGTAGTACCTGATTTAAGTGCTGATAGTGATATTATAACTATATCAAACGGTAAGATAACAGGATTGAAAGTTGGAGTTACAACATTTAGTGCAAATGTTTATGGATGCACAATTAACTATACTATTAATGTATTAGCATGTAGCGAACATACCTGGGATGATGGTCAAGTTACAAAAGAACCATCTTGTAGTGAACAAGGTATTATGACATATACTTGTACTGCATGTGGTACAACAAAAACTGAATTTATACCTAAAACTGAACATACCATAGTAGTAGATGAAGCTAAAGCCCCAACCTGTACAGCTTCAGGTTTAACAGAAGGTTCCCACTGTTCTGTTTGCAAAGAAGTTATCAAGAAACAGGAAATAGTGCCTGCAACAGGACATGAGTATGAAGTAATTAATCGTGTTGAATCGGAATTTCCTTGTGGAGGAGATTTGGTTACATATAAATGTAAATATTGTGAAGATTCATTTAAACAAACAGAAGGTTCAGGACATATTTGGGAAAATGAATATACAATTGATAAAGAACCTACTTGTACAGAACCGGGTTCTAAGTCTAAACATTGTATTTATGGATGTTCAGAAGTAACAGATGTTGTTGAAATTGATTCATTAGGTCATAGTTTTACAAATTATGTATCAGATAATAATGCGACTTGTACGAGTGATGGAACTAAGACAGCTAAATGCGATCGTTGTGATGAAACTGATACTATCGTAGACAAAGGTTCTATGTTGTCACATCACGGTGGGGAAGCAACCTGTACAAAACGAGCAATCTGTGAAGGCTGTGGTCAAGAATATGGTGAAGTCAATCCGAATAATCATGTTAAAACACAGTTAATTAATCAAAAAGAAGCCACATGTACCGAAGAAGGCTATACTGGTGATACTATATGTAATGAATGCAAAGAAATTGTTGTAGAAGGAATGGTAATAGAAGCTACTGGTCATGATTACAAAATAGTAAATAGGGTAGAATCTGAATTGCCTTGTGGTGGAGAAATAGTTACATATACATGCAACAATTGTAATGATACATACACAGAAACAATTAACGGTAAACATCTATGGTCTGATGATTACAGTGTAGATAGACCAGCCACATGTACAGAAGATGGATTAAAATCAAGACATTGTTTATACGATGGATGCACTGCTGTTACTGATAGGATAACTATAGAAAAACTAGGACATGATTTTGTAAATTATATACCAAATAATGATGCAACCTGTGAACATGATGGTACTATGATAGGAAAATGCAGTCGCTGCGATGAAACTGATACAATTGTAGATGAAGGTTCAAAATTACCACATCAAGGTGGAGTAGCTACTTGTACAACACTTGCTGTTTGCGAAAAATGTGGGAATCAATACGGCGAAGTTGATCTAAATAATCATATTAAAACACAGTTAATTAATCAAAAAGAAGCAACATGTACAGAAAATGGATATACTGGTGATACGGTATGTACAGGATGCAACGAAGTTTTAAAGAAAGGTACAGTTATTGAAAGTGCAGGACATCAATATAAAGATGGTATTTGTACAGTGTGTGGTGCAAAAAAACCTAGTACAGTAATACCTATAGATCCTAATAATCCAACGGACTCTGATAAAACTGAAAATTCACAAAATGTTACTAATACTGATATTAAAAAAGCTAATTCAGTAGCTACAGGTGATGATAGTGAATTAGTTGCATATGGAATGTTAGCTATTGCAATGTTAGGATGTATTTGTTTAGCTATTCGTAATATAAAAAAAGAATATTAAAATAGTTATATAAAATGCCGGTATGTATTATCATATCGGTATTTTTATAAGAAAGTAATCGACATCTTCTTAAAATAATTAATAGGAGATTTATGTAAGAGTTGTAAAAACGTAAGAATATGAAATACGGATTTGTTAAGAAAAAATATGTAAATTAATTTAAATGTAATTTATATATGGTGTAATTTATGAATATTTATAGATAATATATTATATATGAATTGATAATTATTGTTCAGTTTTCTACTTAAGTGATTATTATCTTATTTAATATAAAATAGAGTTGAACTAGTCAATATTATATTTTTAATACAATCATGAAAAAGTACATTGTAGAATTATTTATGAAGATATTAAATTAGAAGATAAAAGCTACATATTTTTTGTACCGGGAAATTTAAAAGCTGATGATAGATAATACTATAGAGTATTTTAAAAAAGTTATTAAGCTAGAAGTTGGTAATTTGAATAAGTCTAAATATCATTAATAATGTATTTGAATGTTATAATCAGGAAGAATAATGTAAATATTAAAATAATATTTTAAAATAAAATATAGATTTATTGTTAAAGTTTGATAAAAATGTAAAAAAAAGTTTTTTTATAAAAAACAGTGAAATAATCGAATAAAAATATAATCACTTATATTTTAGAGATAAAAAAATTCAAAAAAGGTATTGCAAAGAATATATATATATGCTATTATAAACAAGCAGACGACGGAGACATACTCAAGAGGCTGAAGAGGCGCCCCTGCTAAGGGTGTAGGTCGGGAAACTGGCGCGAGGGTTCAAATCCCTCTGTCTCCGCCATTAAAATATTGGTCTGGTAGTTCAGTTGGTTAGAATGCCGCCCTGTCACGGCGGAGGTCGCGGGTTCGAGTCCCGTCCAGACCGCCATTATTAGATTCTGTTTAACAGAATTTTTTTATTTTATACCTAGATTTAAAAACGATTTTAAGATGACTTAAAATCGTTTTTTACTTATGATGTTTATTAATATATGCGTGCATAATAGCAATCATTGTTTTAGAATCAAAAATTTCACCACTTACCACTTTTTGATATGCTGTATCGATATCTAAACGTATTAATTCAATAACCTCATCTTCATCGCAGTCTAAAGGATTTTCAACTTTAAATACATCTTTAGCTTCATATACATAAAGCCATTCATCGCTATAACCAGGTGTTGGTAAGAATTTTGCGATTAATTCAATTCCTTTAGCGCTATAACCTGTTTCTTCTTCTAATTCTCTTAATGCACAAATACCAGTATCTTCATTTAATTCAAGTTTTCCTGCTGGTATTTCTAACGTATCAGTAGCATTAGGATAACGGTATTGTTTTACAAGCAGGATTTGATCATCAACTATTGCTAAAACACCAACACCACCATGATGTCTAACAACTTCTCTAGTTGCAATATTTCCGTTTTCACATTCAACTTTATCTTTATATACGTTGATTATCTTACCTTGATAAATTAGCTCGCTAGAAAGCTTTTTTTCCATATAAATCACCTCATTTAGATTATAACAAAAAAAGTATGCGGGGGTGCATACTTTTTTCTATTATTTCACGTAAGGGTGATAATAGGGGGTATGTAAAGCGAATGTCTTCACTTAACAATTAAATTATAGCACTAGTTCAATTAAATGTAAAGGGTTACATTTTAAAAGTATTAGGTAAATGGATAAGGTTTTGTTATAATGGATATTGGTGATGGAATTGAAAAAATTAGTAATAACAAAAAATGATGCTAATCAGCGTATTGATAAATATTTAAAAAAGTTATTAGTCAATGCGCCAAGTAATTTTATTTATAAAATGTTTAGAAAAAAAGACATTAAAGTAAATGGCAAACGAGTAAATGAAAAGTATATATTAGCTGATGGTGATATTCTAGAAATGTTTTTATATGAAGATAAGTTTAAAGAATTCACGGCTGAAAAAAGCATTTATGAAGTTGAAAAGACTTTCAAAGTTTTATATGAGGATAAAAATATTTTAATAGTTGATAAGCCAGCTGGATTATTAGTACATGAAGATGCTAATGAAAGTATTAATACCCTAACAAATCAAGTATTAAGTTATTTAGCTTCTAAAAACGAACTTGATTTAAGTCGCGAAAATACTTTTATGCCTGGGCCGGTTCATCGTTTAGATCGTAATACAAGCGGGATCGTAATTTTTGGAAAAACACTTGCAGCACTTCAGGATCTAAATGAAATGATCAAACTACGGCATTGTATTGAAAAAAGCTATTTAACTATCTGTAAGGGTAATTTATCAACGCCAAGGCATTTAAAAGGGTATATGGTAAAACTTGAAGATAAGTCACAAGTTAAGTTAGTAAATAAAGATTATCCAGGAGCTTTAACAATGGAAACCCTTGTTAAACCAATTAAAAATAAAAATGATTTTAGTTTAGTTGAAGTTACCTTAGTTACAGGGCGAATGCATCAAATCAGAGTACATTTAGCTAGTATTGATCATCCAATAATTGGTGATCGCAAATACGGTGATTTTAAATTAAATAAAACAATAAAAAATACATTTGGTTTAAATAACCAGCTATTACATGCATATAAAATAAAATTTGTTAAAACAATCGGAACATTAAAATATCTTCAAGATAAAGAAATAGTTTGTAACGTACCAAAACAGTTTGAAAAAATAGTTAAAACTTTGTTCTAGATATCTTTAAAATATCTAACCTTTATTGTATAATTATTTGTAGTACATTAGGAGGATAGATATGAAATATTACATTGGAATTGATTTAGGTGGAACAAACGTACGTACTTTACTAGTTGATGAAAAAGGTGCAACATATAGTGAAGTAAAAGATAATACAGAAAGAGAAAATGGACCAGATTACGTTTGTGCTAAAATTATTCGCCAAATTGAAAGCTTAGATACTTCAGTTTGTGGTGGTCTTGAAGGTGTTAGCGGTATTGGAATCGGTGTTCCAGGACCAGTTGATACAGTTAATGGGACAATGATCATGGCTACAAATTTACCAGGATTTGAAAATTATCCTATTTGTGATAAATTAGCAGATCGTTTTAATTTACCAGTATTTATTGATAATGATGCTAACGTTGCTGGATTAGCTGAAGCGCTTTTAGGAGCTGGTAAAAATTATCCAACATGTTATTATGTTACAATCTCAACAGGAATTGGTGGAGCGTTTATTGTTGATGGTAAATTAGTTTCTGGTGGTCGTGGACATGCTGGTGAAATCGGAAATATCATCGTAAAAAATAATGGTTATAAATTTGGTGGTTTAAATCCAGGTGCTGTTGAAGGTGAAGCGAGCGGTACTGCAATTACTAGAAAAGGTAAAGAAATATTAGGTGATGATGTTGTAAATCATGCTGGTGATGTTTTTAGATTAGCTGCTGAAGGTAATTTAAAAGCTAAAAGTATTGTTGATGAATGCGTTTCTCAACTTGCAACAATGTTTGCTAATATTGCTCATACAGTTGATCCACATTGCTTTGTAATTGGTGGTGGAGTTATGAAATCACGTGAATATTTCTTAGATAGCTTAGAAGAACAATTTAACTCTAAGATCCATGTTGGTATGCGTGGACATATCCCACTATTAAAAACAGAATTAGAAGATTGTGGTGCTATTGGAGCAGCCATGTTACCAATGTCAAGATTAGGATAAAAAGAAAGGAAATCATCCTTTCTTTTTTTAAATTATATGGTTTTTTATATTAAATAATGTTATTATAGTCGGGTGAGGTGACGAAAATGTCAAAGAGAGTAGTATTAGGATTAAGTGGCGGTGTTGATTCGGCAGTTGCTGCTTATTTATTAAAAAAACAAGGATATGAAGTTATTGCAGTTTTTATGCGTAACTGGGATAGTCAATTAAATAACGATATTTTAGGTAATCCAACTAATGATGATGATATTTGTCCTCAGGAAAAAGATTATAATGATGCAAAAGCAGTAGCTAAGTGTTTAGATATTCCAATCAAACGAGTTGATTTTATTAAGGAATATTGGGATCATGTTTTTACATATTTTTTAGATGAATATCGAAAAGGAAGAACTCCAAATCCAGATATTTTATGTAATAAGCATATTAAATTTAAAGCTTTTTTAGATTATGCAAAAACATTATCAGCAGATTATATTGCTACTGGTCATTATGCAAGAGTAGTTCATCAAGAAGGACAAGATTCAATCATGTTAAAAGGTGTTGATCATAATAAAGATCAAACATATTTTTTATGTCAATTAAATCAAAAACAATTACAAAATTCTTTATTTCCATTAGGAGATATCGATAAAAGTGAAGTTCGTAAAATTGCTCATGAATTGAACTTGCCAGTAGCTGATAAAAAAGATAGTACTGGTATCTGTTTTATCGGTGAACGTGATTTTAAAGAATTTTTACAAAATTATATTCCGGCACAACCAGGGAATATGGTAGATATTGAAACTAATAAAGTAATTGGACAACATTCAGGAATTATGTACTATACAATTGGTCAACGTAAAGGATTAGGAATTGGTGGACCAGGTGCTGCCTGGTTTGTTGTTGGTAAAGATTATGACAAAAATGTTTTATATGTTTGTCAAGGTGATCAAAAAGAATGGTTATATTCAACCGGTGCTTTAATTAGTGATGTTAACTGGATTGCTTCTAAAAAGCCAGCTGGTAAAATATCATGTAATGCAAAATTTAGATATCGACAAAAAGATAACCCAATTAGTTTGGAATTCGTTGACGAAAATACAGTTTATTTAACTTTTGACCAGCCAGTCAAAGCAGTAACTCCTGGACAGGCAGCAGTATTTTATGATGGTGATGTTTGTTTAGGTGGTGGAACCATCGAAACGGTTTATAAAGATGGTAAACCAATCGAATATTTATAATGATTATTTATACTGGATATATTAAGAAGATTCGCTTTTATAGCGAATCTTCTAATTATCTTGTTGCTTTAATTGAAGTTGAGCAAGAAGATAAACTAATTACTATGACTGGCTATATGAATAATTTTAATGACTATGATAAATATGAATTTACTGGTGATTATGTTATTCATCCTAAATATGGAAAACAGTTTAAACTAGAGCAATATCGAATTATTTATGCTAAAGAAGATGATGAATTAATTAAATATCTTTCCAGTCCTTTATTTAAAGGAATTGGAAAAACTCTAGCAACAGAAATTGTTAATACCTTAGGTGAAGGTTGTATTGATAAAATTAAAACCGATAAACATAGTTTAGATATTGTAAGAGGAATGACTGAAAAACGACGAGAAACAATATATGAGACTTTAACTAGTGGAGATTATGATCAGGAAGTAATGCGCTTTTTTATGGGTCATGGCATTAGTTTGAAAAATCTTGGTTTAATTCAAGCTTTTTATCAAGATAAAACGTTAGATGTCTTACAAAATAATCCTTATCAGTTAATTGAAGATATTGATGGAATTGGGTTTAAAACAGCTGATGAATTAGCTATTAAAACTGGTGGCAGTTTAGATGCTCCTAATCGAATCAAAGCAGGAATCATCTATAGTATAAAACAATATGGTTTTAATACTGGTAGTACCTATTGTTTATTAGATGAAATTAAAACAATGTTTACAAAAATTATTTATAACATTGAAGAAACTGTTTTTGATGAGTATTTAAATGAATTAATTGATGAAGGTCTAGTTGTTTTAGAAGAAGAACGCTATTATTATTATGAAATGTATGAAGCAGAAAAAAATATTGCCTCTTTTTTAAAAAACTTAATTAATCAGCCCGAAGAAATAGTAGATGAAGCTGAAGTAGCACGCTTACTAAAAAATTATGAACAAAAACAAGGAATTGAATATGCTAGTAAGCAAAAAGAAGCAATTAATTATTTCTTAAAATCTTCATGTATGATTTTAACTGGGGGACCAGGAACTGGTAAAACTACAATTGTTCAAGCGTTATTAAAAATTTATAAAACATTATTTCCTGAAGATAAAATTGGTTTAGTTGCGCCAACTGGAAGAGCAGCAAAACGTTTAAATGAATTAACTGGAATAAGTGCTTGTACGATTCATCGTTTATTGAAATGGGATCTTCATAGCAATACATTTGCAATGAATGAAAAAAATCCTTTAGATATTGAAGTTTTAGTTATTGACGAGTTTTCAATGGTTGATTGTTTATTGCTGCACCGTATTTTTTTAGCCGGAAAAAGAATTCGTAAAATTCTTTTTATTGGCGACTATCATCAGTTGCCATCTGTTGCTCCTGGTAATGTTTTACATGATTTAATTGCAGCAGGAATTAAAACGATCGAACTTGATGAAATTTTTAGACAAACAAAAGAATCGGGAATTATTCAATTAGCTCATCATATTATTAATGAACAAATTGATGATACTGCTTCATTATTTGAACAATATCCGGATATAAATTTCTTTTCTTGTCCAAACTATGATGTCGTAAAAAACGTGAAGAAAATTGTTCAAAAAGCCATTGATGAAGGTTATGATTATAACGATATTCAAGTATTAGTTCCAATGTATCAAGGTGTCGCAGGAATTGATGCTTTAAATGATGCATTGCAGGATGTTTTTAATCCATGTGATGATGAAACTTTGATTTATCGTGTTGGTCGTAAAGAGTTTAGAATTGGTGATAAAATATTACAACTAAAAAATCGGCCTGATGATGAAGTATTTAATGGTGATATTGGAACATTAATTGATATTTGTTTAAAAGACAATTTTGAATATCTACAAGATACACTTGTTGTTGATTTTGATG
This sequence comes from Erysipelatoclostridium sp. An173, assembly GCF_002160495.1. GTDB lineage: Bacteria > Bacillota_I > Bacilli_A > Erysipelotrichales > Coprobacillaceae > Thomasclavelia > Thomasclavelia merdavium. The sequence continues at coordinate 10,093 of NZ_NFKR01000048.1, forward strand.
GTAATATTATTGAATATACTAGTAATGATTTTAATACTATTACACATGCTTATTGTATGTCGATTCATAAATCACAAGGGAATGAATTTAAAATTGTCATTATGGCAGTATTATCAGATTATTATGTGATGTTAAAGCGAAATTTATTATATACTGCAATAACCCGTAGTAAACAATCTCTTTTTATTTTGGGTAGTTTTAAAGCGTTTATGTATGGTTTAAATAATTACCAGGATTTTCGCCGTAAAACGAGTTTGATTCAACGTTTTGAAAAAGAAGAAACAATAAGTGTGTATGATTTTCTTAAATAAAGACAAACTAGATTGAGGTGAGTTTTTATGATAGCAAGAAATAAATTGTTGTTAGGAATGTCGGTGGCATCATTAATGATTTTGCTTAGTGAATGTGACTGTGTTGAAAATATGATGTGTAACTTAAAAGAAAAGATGTAAATTTATAGTCTTGAAAAATAAATATAGATAGTTTATAATTTGGTAAATCGTTGAAAAAGAAGAGTACTATATTTGATAGCTTTTTAGAGAGAGTATGGCTGGTGAAAATACTTAGTATCGTATAGGAAAGCTACTTTGGAGAGTAATTAAAATTTACCGTGTAAGCTACGTTATCAGCTAATTAAGGGCATGAGTTTTCATGAACTAGGATGGTACCGCGATTTAGTCGTTCCTAGATAGGGACGACTTTTTATTTTGTAGAAGTAAAGGAGAATAGGATGAAACAATTAACTGGAAATGAAGTAAGAAAAATGTTTTTGGATTTTTTTGAAAGTAAAGGCCATAAAGTTGAGCCAAGTCATTCATTAATTCCTAATGATGATCCAACTTTATTATGGATTAATGCTGGTGTTGCGGCTATTAAAAAATACTTTGATGGAACAATCAAACCAGAAAATCCAAGAATTACAAACGCTCAAAAATCAATTAGAACTAATGATATTGAAAATGTAGGGAAAACTGCTAGACATCATACATTTTTTGAAATGTTAGGTAACTTTTCAATCGGTGATTATTTTAAAAAAGAAGCTATTGAATATGCTTGGGAATTACTGACTGATGAAAAATGGTTTGCTTTTGATAAAGAAAAACTTTATATTACTGTTCATGATCATGATGATGAAGCTTATGATTATTGGGTTAATGAAATTGGAGTTGCTAAAGACCACATTTTAAAAACACCTGGAAACTTCTGGGAAATCGGTGAAGGGCCATGTGGACCAGATTCAGAAATCTTTTATGATCGTGGTGAAAAATATGATCCTGAAGGTTTAGGAACAAAATTATTTTTTGAAGAGTTAGAAAATGATCGTTATGTCGAAATCTGGAATCTAGTATTTTCACAATATAATTCTCAAGAAGGATTAAAACGTGAAGAATATAAAGAATTACCACAAAAAAATATTGATACTGGAATGGGATTAGAAAGAATTACAAGTATCTTCCAAAATGGAGAAACTAATTTTGATACTGATTTCTTCTTACCGATTATCCATCAAGTAGAAAAAATTGCATCAGTAAGTTATCAAGAAAACAAAATGGCATACCGTGTTATTGCCGATCATATTAGAACAGTAACATTTGCTTTAGCTGATGGAGCATTATTTGATAACGCTGGTCGTGGTTATGTTTTAAGAAGAATTTTAAGACGTGCGGTTAGATATGGTAAACAAATCGGTATTGAACAAGCATTTATGTACAATTTAGTAAGCACTGTTAGTGATATTATGAAAGAATTCTATGATTATTTACCAGAAAAAGTAGATTATATTAGTGATCTAGTTCGTAAAGAAGAAGAAGCTTTCCATAAAACATTATCTAACGGTGAAAAATTATTAAATAATATTATCACTAAAAATACAACAGGTGTAATTAGTGGTAAAGAAGCATTTAAGTTATATGATACTTATGGATTCCCATTTGAGTTAACTTTAGAAATTGCTAGTGAATCAAATTTAAAAGTTGATGAAGAAGGATTTAAAGAAGAATTAAAGATCCAGCAAGAAAGATCTCGTGGAGCTCGTAGTGAAGGTGAAAGTATGACTAGCCAAAAACCTGATTTAATGTCTTTTGATTTACCTTCAACATTTGAATATAATCCAGCTAATATTAACAGCGTAGTTATTGGATTGTTTAAAGACGGAGTCAAAGTAGATCGAATTGATGATTATGGTGAAATTGTTTTTGATACAACAACTTTCTATGCTGAAATGGGTGGTCAATGTGCAGATACCGGAACTATCTATAATGAAAATTGCTTAGCAGAAGTAGAAAATGTTTTAAAAGCACCAAATCAACAACATTTACATTTTGTGAAATTGAAAAAAGGAACTATTACTTTAGGAGATATTTTAACTTTAGATGTTGATAAAGAAAAACGTAATAAAATTATTGCCAACCATAGTGCAACCCATTTATTACAAGCTGCTTTAAAACAAGTTCTTGGTAGTCATATTAACCAGGCTGGTTCTTATGTTGATGATCAACGTTTAAGATTTGACTTTACTCATTTTGAAAAAATTACAAATGATCAAATTAAAGAAATTGAAGCAACTGTAAACGATGTTATCTTTGATGGTATTGATGTAAGCATTGATTTCATGAGTAAAGAAAAAGCATTAGAAAATGGTGCAATGGCTCTATTTGATGAAAAATATGGTGATACAGTACGTGTCGTAACAATTGGTGATTTTTCAAAAGAGTTATGTGGTGGCTGCCATGTAAGCAATAGTGCTAAAATCGGTCTATTTAAAATCGAAGCTGAAGAAAGTGTTGGTAGTGGTGTTCGTCGTATTGAAGCAGTTACTGGTAAAAAAGCATATCAAGCTCTTGTTCATGAAAAAGAAGTTGTTGATACAATTAGTGATGTTTTAAAAATCAAAAATCGTAAAGAAGTTGTCAACAAAGTAACAGCTTTATCAAAAGAATTAGCTGCTGATAAAAAAGAAATTGAAAATTTAAATAGTAAATTGAATGCTTTAAATGCTGCTAATAAAGTTAACGATGTTCAAGATATTAATGGTGTTAAAGTATTATTAGTAGAAGAAAAAATTGATAGTGCTAAAGCTAAACAATTAACATTTGATTTTAGAGATAAATTAGATGAAGGAATTGTAATTTTAGTTTCTCAATTTGAAGGTAAATGTTCATATTTTGTTGGGGTAACTAAAGATTATGTTGCTAAAGGATTTAAAGCAGGAGATATCGTTAAGAAAATAAATGCTGTCGTTGATGGACGCGGTGGTGGAAAACCTGATTTTGCTCAAGGTGGTTGTCCAGTAAATGATAAAATCGCTATGATTAAGACTGAGCTTAAAAACTTCTTTTAATTTACTAATATTTGGTGTAAAATGATGTTATAGGCTAAGCCTTAAGGGGGGCAATATTATGCAAGATTTAACAAAAACAAAAGTATTCAGTTCTGAAGATATGCGACGTGAAATGATTCGTCAAAATCTAAAAACAGTAATAGAAGCGTTAAATGAAAGAGGTTATAACGCAGTACATCAAATTGCTGGGTATTTAATCTCTAATGATCCTGCTTATATTTCTAGTCATAAGAATGCTCGAAATATTATCCAACAAATTGAACGTGATGAAATTATTGAAGAGTTAGTCAAATCATATTTGGAGAAATAGAATGAAAAGAATTTTAGGTTTAGATTTAGGTTCTAAAACCTGCGGTATTGCCATGAGTGATCTATTAGGAATGATTGCTCATGGTGTAGAAACGTATCGTTTTAAAGAAAACGATTATCATGCTGCTTGTAAATATGTTGCTAAGATCATTAAGGAAAATGATATTGAAACAGTTGTTCTTGGGCTTCCTAAACATATGAATGGTGATCTAGGAATAAGAGCTCAGATTTCTATTAAATTTAAAGAAATGTTAGAAAAAGAAGTTCCAGGAATAAATGTTGTTTTAGTAGATGAACGATTAACTACTAAAGCAGCTGAAAATCAATTGATTTTTGCTGATGTTTCACGCAAGAAAAGAAAAAAAGTAATTGATAAAATGGCAGCAGTAGCAATATTACAAGGATACTTAGACAGTAAATAGAAAGGAATATTAATGGAAGCAAATAAAATCCAGGTTATTGATGACCAAGGAAATGAAAAAGAATTTGAAGTCTTATTTACTTTTAATAACGATGAATTAAATAAGCAATATGTTTTATACTATGATGTATCATTAGATGAACCTAGTGTTTATGCATCAATTTATGATGAAACTGGACAATTGTTCCCAATTGAAACCCCTGAAGAATGGGAATTAGTAGAAGAAGTATTCCAAAGTTTTATGGGAGAGCAACAAAACAATCATGAATGTTGTCATGGCGGTAATGGTTGTCATCATCATGATGAAAAAGATCATGAGTGCTGTCATGGTCAAGGTCATGGTGATCATGAATGTTGTCATAACCATGAAAATGAAGAAGAATGCTGTCATAACAGTAAAAATAATTAATAAAAGCTAATTAAATTAGCTTTTTTATCTTTAAAAATAGAAAAGGTGGTATTATTAAATGGCTTTATTTGGTTTATTTGGGAAAAAGAGAATAACAGAATCATTCTTTGTTAATTCTTATGGTAATGATCAAACTAGAGGGCTTTATACATTTCAAGTTGATGTTGAAAATGGGGAAATATTATATAAAAAATTTTTTAAGACACCATCAGATCCGATTTATAGTTTTAATTATGGTCGTTTTGTTTGTGTGACTTATAAAAATCGTTCCGGTACACAAGGGGATGGCGGAATTTGTTCATATGCTGCAACGTCAGATATTTTAGCATTAGTTTCACATATTAGTGATAATGGTAAAACTTATGTTCATGCTTGTACTAATGGAGATCACGAAACAGCTGATAGACTATATGCAGTAGATTATTATAATAGTGAAATTTTAGTAGCTCGTATTGAAAAGAAAAAACTAATTGCACCATGTTCTAGATATCAATTAGAAGGTCATAGTATTGACCCTAAAAGACAAAATCAACCACACCCATGCTATGTTGATTTTACACCAGATAAACAACGTTTAATTGTAGTTGATTTAGGTTTAGATAAAGTTTTATTATTTAAAATGATTGATCGTGAAATTGCTTTGGATGAAGAACATTCATTTGATTTACAACCAGGTTCTGGTCCTAATAAAATTTTATTTAACAAAGCTGGAACAATCGCTTATGTATTAAATGAGCTATCTTGTACTATAAACGTTTATAAATATAATGATTTAAATTTTGAGTTGATTCAAACTATTGATACGTATCCAAAAGAAGGTTATGAAGATATACCAAGTACTGCTAGTCAAATGATTTTTAGCGAAAAAGAAGAAAGATTATATGTTACCAACTGTGGACATGATAGTTTATCTTTATTTATTGTTGATAAAGAAACTGGTATGTTAACTTATAAAGATTTCGTTGATACTTCACCAAATCCACGTGATTTAAAAATCTTTAAAGATCGCTGGATCGTTGTAGTATGTCAAAAAGGTGGCGTAGTAGAAAGCTATGAATACCGCAAAGAACGTGGTGGTATGTTATTTGAAACTAAATACAGTTATATGGTAAATGAGCCAGTATGTATTACTAAATTTGAAACAATTTATTAAAATTTCGATAGAGATGTTTTCATCCAATGTCATTAAGTTAAGGAATGAATGACATATGAGGGTTATATTGCAAATATGCCCTCTCTTTTTTATCATTTTTTCAAAGAAAAGTATTGACATTACAACGATAGT
>NZ_NFKR01000049.1 GCF_002160495.1 Erysipelatoclostridium sp. An173
GTTTTCCTTTTTCATTTCGGCTTTGATATGTATCATATAGGGTTAGATTATCACTATCAACATCATTGATAAAGATTATCTGATAGACTGGATTGATGTTTTGATAACGGTCTCCCTTTTTTTCCTGCTGGCTTAACAGTTTAGCTCCATATAATTGAAAACGATGGCGCTGGGTTGGTGAAAAGATTGAATTTTGCATTTCAATATCAATCTGTTTACCTGAGGCTACGGTTACTCTAATATCTAAGATCATATCTTTATCTTCAACATGATTACGGCTTAAATCGGGATTTAATACTTTAATATCATGACAGTCGATCTTTAAAATACCTTCAATAAACAGTTTTAATAAATAACGACAATCGTAATCTTTATCATCAGCTAAAGAATATTTAAAAAGAACATCACTTTTAAAATCATAAATCTTTTTATCTGTTTCTTTCATAAAAAACCTCCTTTGTTATTTATATACATTTACAAAAGAGTTTTTTTCTTTTATTAATTGAATTAAAATTTTGGGCAATAAAAGAAGTGCCATTATTAACTGACACTTCTAGCTTTTACAAAATATATTAACCTACAGTTTTTTTAGTAATCAAATTTTTTATTTTAACGAAGAGATAAGATACACTGTTTAAAAAGAATACATAAGTAATAACTAGCTGGTATCTATCAATCAATAAACAATATAATAAAACCAGTCCTGTTAAAATACATTTATATACCCAATAATGTTCATCAAATAAATAATTAATAATGGCCACAAACATTAATACCATTGCTACAACCATAATTATCCGATTAATAAAAATATCTGATAACATAAATAATATGATAGCTTCACTTGTCGTTAAAAGATAACAATTTACAGGTGTTTTAGAATGATAGCCACCCAATAGCATTCTTATTGGTGTGTAAAATATCAAATACAGTATCGAAAACTTTAAATCTATTAATAACCAGCCAATTACAAATACACTAGCCATACATAACAGATTAAAACCAATTACAAATACACCATAATCACACACTTCTTTGTCTTCATCACTAATAATATTCTGTTTTATAAAATACTGACTTATCTTATCAATCATCATCTTGCTCCATTTTAAAACTTATTCTAATTCCTCTTATTTGACAATCATCCAGGTTATACATAACAGGTAACCACGGATTTTCATCTAGAAACATTTTTAATTCATCTAAATTAACTATTCCATCACGATAGATCAATTTGAACAATACAAAGCCATTTTCTTCACTAATATCAATTTTCAAATACTTACATTCTCTAAAAAAATCCAATGTTCTTTGAATAAAATTTATCAATCCCAAATCATCATAAAATTGATTCTTGTTAATCAATACAATATTACTAATATCGATTCCAGTCATTACCATCTCATTTATTTTTACACTATATAATGTATCAAAAACATGATTTCCAGTATCAATAACCAATTTGTGCTTTAAAACCTGATTTTTATAATAATCTATTATCTTATCTATTGATTCATAGTCCTGTTTCTTTAAATATTCTTCAATTTTAAAGACAGTATAAAACAAACGATGATCCAATGCCTCAATTTCATTTTTCACATTGCTTATAGCATAATATTTTTGTCTTTGAAATTCTTCCTGTTGCTTATCTTTGATTAATTGCATCTTTTCACGATGTTCTTCATTAATTAAATTAACGATATACATAAACATAATACATAAAATTAACAATAATATCTCATTCAGCTCAAAGAAAAAAGCACTATTATTACTGAATAAAGTTCTATAAAACATACTATAAAGTAAAATAAGCAAAATCACTTCAAAAACAATAACTACTTTCCACTTAGTTATTTCCAAGGTCAATGCTAATTTATCTTTATATTTTAATAAGATAATATTTCCAAATAACTGCAGTATTTTACACAAGATACATTCAATAATATATGTATCTTTAAAAGTAAACAAATCACAAATATACACACTTATAACAATATAAATCATAAGCAGTGCATTTTGAATTAAGATAATATATACATGCTTAAATGTTACACTTTTTGTAAAAATATAAATAGAAATAATTATTACAATCATAATAATGAATGATAAAAAAATACCATAATAATTAGCAAATTGAGATATTTCTAAAATCAAAAAATCTATTAATGTTGTAATAAAAATAAATTTATTTTTACTTTCTTTAAAACCAAAAAAATCGGCAATAAGCCAAACCAACAATAAAGATTCAATAAAATTAATAATTGCATTAAAAAGTATCATTTAAGTAAATACTCCTGATAAAATTGATCAAATTTATTTTTATAAACTCTACCAATTACTAGATCTTCATTGTTCACCATAATCAAATGGCCCTTTCGATATGACGTCAAATGATCGATATTAATAATAAAAGAACGATGAATCTGAATAAACTTATCATCAGGAAGTAATTGAGCCCAGGCTTTGAGAGTTCGATTATCAAAATGCATTCCATTAACAGTAACTATTTTTATTTTATGATCTTGACTTTCCAAATAAATGATCTGATTTAAAGATATTTGGGTTCTACTCATTTTATAATTTAAATCAATAAATGTATCATTGTTTTGAAATTCTTGATCCACTATTGAATAAAAAATATTTAAATCTTTTTTATAGCTAGTTTTTCTAATAAAATAATAAGCACGTAAATTATATGAATCATGAATTAAATCATTATGAGATGAAACAAAAATTATATAACAATTCTTTTGATTTTGTTTTATTCGATTAGCCAAGTCATAACCATTAATATTGTTTAAATCAATATCAATAAAATAAAAAAGATATTGATTAGCATTAATTAGATTAAAATAATTATCATCTATTATGTCTATTTCAACATCTTCATCATATTTACAAAAGTGAATCAATAAATCATTCTTCATTGCCGTTGCAAATTGAAAATCATCATCAATTATCACTAATTTCATTCTAATCCCTCCCTAATACATCTATTTTAACATAGCCAGACTATTTTTTTTGATATTTCTGTAATTTTTTTGGACATTCAGGTTCGTAATGACCATAAAGTGATGTAGTTGCTACCGCAAAAATTGCCGCAAAATTTACAAGACCAAATAATACTTTTAACATTTTAGTTTTCATATAATTCCTCCTGATAGATAGCTAAATTATTTTTGATTTCATGAAGTTAAACCACTTTATCCCAATTAGCTCAACTTAATAATTATGTATTAGGGGGTCATAAATTATTTTTTGCTATCTAATCATCATTAATAATTACATAATTTGACTAATTTTGTAAATATTTTACTGAAATAAACATTTACTTCGTAAACGACTTCATCTGACGGTTTTACCGTTATAAATTATCGTATCCTCTATTCAAGGAGGTACTTTATGACTTTTGGAAAAGATCTCAAAAAATTTCGTGAAGAACGTAAACTAAGTAGAAAAGATGTAGCGCAAGCATTAAATATTTCCTATTCAACATTAACTGATTATGAAAATGATAATATTGATATTCCCTTATCAAAAGCTATGAAATTATTCAATTTCTATCGAATAAGCTTAGAAGCATATATGATTACATCTGAAGAATATGTCAACATTAAAGATCTAAGTGATGTATCCAAAGATAAAATATTTACTACTATTAGAGAAGACCAGCTAAAATATAAAAAATAGTTACCATTTTGAATCAAGAATATTTTATTCTTGATTTTTTTGTTATTCACGTAATTATGATGTCGTTCGGTTAATTTTTTACTATCTAAATAACTAAATTGATATTATATATATGTAAAAAGAATTATGCATAGTTTAAAGATTCAACTAATTCAAAGCAATTTCATTATTTTATTAAAGAAGGTGATTTAATGAAAAAACATCGTTTATTAATAATTGGAATCTTATGTATTTGTATTATAATAACTCTTATTTTTATCTGGTATAAACGAACTCATAAATTTTCTTATTTCTTCACCTCAAACGAATATACTATTGAACAAAGTAAATCTGATAAAATCATTAAATTTAATCTTGATTTAACAAATCCTGAAGCAGAGATTGATCGAAAAATTGAAATTGATGATAACTGTTACTTTGAAATTGTTGCATTACAATTACAAAGTAATAACCAATATACCATAGTTTTTGAAAGTTACGGGAACAATGTTGATAATCCTAAATATATCTATACCGCTAATTATTATAATTTTCAAAATGATAAAGTATTTATAACTAGTAAAACTGATTTAATTAGTAACAAAGATGAAAACTGGTATTATTCTTCAAATACTTATTTTCAAGATAATGGTGATAGTTTTGGTTTTAATATTGAAAGTGAGATTGTGAAAAATAAAGAAAATTGTATGATTGAAATTTCAAATTTAAATTATATTGAATTTAAAAAAAAGATTGACTAAAATTTTATCATCAAAGAGATTACCTACTAAAAATTTATTTTCTTTAATGAACATATTTATTTATTATATGCGAATTGATTATATCGGTGTATATTTCAAAGTTAGTAAAATGTGGTTGTTTTTTATTTTTGCTGTAGTTAGTTTAATAATTGGGATAGCTATTTTATGTATTAATTATTTCTTTATCAGGTATATCGTTTATGATAAAGCTAAGTAATATAAATATTAGTTTTGAACGACCTATTTTTATTAATGCGCAAATTGAATTAACTGCTGGAGCATTTAATGTTTTAATTGGAGAAAGCGGTTGTGGTAAAACAACATTATTAAATGAAATCGGCTTATTAAATGAAAAGTTAAATAGTGATTATTTATTTTTTGATAACAAATTAAATAATCATAGTGATTTTGCACTTAAACGCAGAATTGATATAGGATATGTTTTTCAAGAGAATTATCTTTTTGAAAAATTAACAGTTAAAGAAAATATTATTTTTGCTGCAAACTTATCAGGTATTGAATTAAGCGATGATGAAGTATATGAATTATTAAGCAAAACAAAAACACAAGAATTAATAGATAAAAAAATTAATGAATTATCTGGCGGCGAACGACAAAGAGTGGCAATTAGTTTTGCTTTAGCAAAAAAACCTAAATTATTGTTATTTGATGAACCGACATCATATTTAGATCAGGAAAACTGTTATTTAGTTATTGACGTGATACAACAAATTGTTCATTCAAATGAAACTATCGTATTTGTTGTAACCCATGATAAAAGAGTTATTGCTAGTGCAGATAATATTTTTAAAATAAAAGATAATAAGATTGTATGTGATAAGAAAATTAAAAATTATTTAAAATTTAATGACTTATGTAAAAGAAATAATATTCTAAGTAAAAAAGCGATAAAAGGATATATATCAAGGTCTAAAAAGCATATTTCAAAATTATTATATTTGATTCTATCATTGGTGACAGTAATATTATTATTTAATGTTGGTTATAGCAATTATTATAAAGAATATGTAGAAAAAAATATCATTAATAACACTATGGAAGAAATTAGAGTTTACTATGGGCCAAATAAAAGAAAATCTGTAAATGGTATTAATAAATATATTTCATATGATATTTTAAATAAAATTAAAAATATTGATGGAATTAGAGATGCTATTCCTTTTTACGAAATTAATGCTCATTGTAATGACAACGAGATATTAATTCAAACTTACTGTAACGAATTAAGCTCTAAAGTAAATAAATCTTATGCAAATAATTCAAATATATATGTTTCAAGCAGTATGAAAGGTCTATTAGACAACGATGAATTATCATTTATGTATTTCGATAAGTTATATGATTTAAAAATAAATGGTATCTTAGAAGATACCTATCAAAATGGTTATAGTGATAATGGCAATAAAATAGTATATATCCCAGTTTCTAAGTTTAATGAATTATTTTCCGATAGTGTTGAACCATATTTATACATTCTTAGATTTGATAATAGTGTTGATTTCAACAAGGTTGTCGAACAAATAAAAAATACAGATAATGAAATAACTATTTATTCAACAATTGACATTGATAAATTACAGTTGTTGAATAGTCAATTATTAGCTGGTGTAGAAAATATAGTTAAGGCAATAATGGCATGTATCATAGTTTTAATTATATATGATAAATCAAAGCTGATTATTTCAAGAAAACATGAGCTTGCATTATTGTATGCTAATGGACTTAGTAAAAAAGAAATCATAAAGATATTATTTATAGAATCGCTTGATTATTCTATTTATGCTTTAGTAGTAGCAAATATTGTTTCGATAGTAATTTTATTATTATTCTATGATTGTACATTTAATACATTTATTTCAATAGTGATACTCAACGCTATTTTATTTATTAGTTTAAATTTTATTATGCTTGTAGTTAGTAATTATTTGTTAAATAGATTTAGTATTAAAGCACTATTAGAAGAGTAATAAAAATTATCTTAATATATATTTAGAAATAATGATACTTTAATTTAAACTATCGTAAAGGCAGTTATAGCTTTAATTCTCTAGAGGCTGAGCATCAAAATAAAGGTAGAAATATAGTGACAGTATAGTTACTGATTTCTACCTTTTATATTTATTATGTTTTTCCTGACTAGGGTAATGTAATAAATGATATAGGCATTAATCTTTTAGTAGTTTAAAAACAATTCCTGCCATTTTATTATCAATATTGAATTTTTCTACGTCAATTTTTCTTAATTGATACAAGATTATTAACTGATACAAAATTAATCTTCAAAATAAAAACAAAATTATTGACATTAATTTCATAAGTTTTCAAATCATTAATTTTATTACCAAATATCACACTAAATACATAATTGCTATATAAATAATTAGATGTTATTATAAGAATATAAAAAGAATTGATTTAAAAAATAAATATAATAAAAACTAATAATCCACATACTCCCCAATTTATAATACTGTAATTTTAAACAATAACATAAATAATAAATATGCTAAGGTATATTTATCAAAAGAAAAATTTTGTTATGAAAAAACATCGTTTATTAATAATTGGAACTTTATGCATTTGCATAGCAGTAACTCTTATTTTTATCTGATATTAAAGAACTCATAAATTTTCCTATTTACTCACTTCAATATTATTACATCTTATAAAACTGTTAGTTTTGATGTCGATTTACCCCCCCAAATCAAAAATAAATCTAAAAATTAAACTTGTTGCATTACCAATTCCAAAGAAATATACAGTATACCTTCGTTTTTGAAAGTTATAAGAATAATTCAGCCAATCTGAATGTATCTATACTGCTAATTATTACAATTTTCAAGATATTGGTAACAGTTTTAGATTTGATATTGAAAGTGAAATGGTAAAAAACAAAGAAAATTGTTTCATTGAATTTGAAAAAAGTGATTAATAATAGATAAAATGTAAAACTGCTTGTTTTAAAACTACACATTTTATACATGATAAGTTTAGAGGTTAATTATGGAAATTTTAAGAATAGAAAATGTTAATAAAAGTTATAAAAATAAACAGGTATTAAAAGATATAAATATGAATGTAAATCAAGGTGAAATTGTTGGTTTAATTGGAAAAAATGGTTCTGGTAAAAGTACCTTAATGAAAGCTATTTGTCAGTTAATTAATATTGATAGTGGCACGATTAAAGTTCTTGATCATGATGTTACTAAAAATCGTGAAGATGTTTTAAAAGTTATGAGTGTCATTATCGAAGGACCATCGCTTTATCCTAATTTAACTGTTAAACAACAGATTGAAGCTAATGGTGATTTAAGAAATCTTAGTAAAGATGATGTGCTAGAAGCTTTTGAATATATCGATTTTGGCAAAGATATTAAATTAAAAAATAGAAAACTATCTTTGGGAATGAAACAGGAGGTAGCACTAGCAATGGCTTTTATGAATAAATCAAAATTATATTTATTAGATGAACCAATTAATGGCTTGGATTTTGATAATGTGATTAAATTTAGAAATCGAATTATTAAAGAAAAAGAAGCTGGAGCTGCAATATTAATATCCAGCCATATTTTAAAAGAACTAGAAGTAGTTGCTGATCGTTTTGTTTTCATCCACAAAGGTAAGATTATTGGTGAAGTAAAAAATGATCATGATGATATTGAAGCTTTATACCGGGAGATGATCAATAATGAAGAAACTAATCAAATTTGAATTAATCCAACGGAAAAAATATCTGATAATCATCGCATTAATGATCATTATTACTAGCTGGTATCTAATTATGATGAATGATTTTGAACAAGTTTCCCTAAATTATCTGACAAGTTCATATGAAATTGAACAAATTGAAAATGATGATGAATTTTATGAAATTGAAAGAGATTTTTATCGAGCTCGAAAAAATAAGGATAGTAATCTTTATTTAGAGACGAAAATTAAGGAAAATGAATATTATTTAAGTAATCATACAGTTGGTAGCAATGAAACTAGACAGTATTATCAAAATGAAAATAGCTTTAATCAGTACTTAATTGAAAATAATATTGATACGATGAATATGATTAATACTAGCTACAATAAATTAGAATCAATTAATGGTGTTAGTAGCATCTATCAAACTACAAGTATTATCATTTTGATATTAATGCCATTAATTACTTTACTTACTAGCTGCTTAGTTTTTTATCTTAAGCCAGTTACATATAATTATTACATGACATTACCATATCCTAAAAACAGATTATTACAATCTAAATGGATAACTGCATTTATTATTAATATTGTAATATTATTATCGACTGTTATTACTGCCTTTATCATTGGAACAATAATTGGTGGTGTTGGTGATTTTAGATATCCAATTGTAACTAATTATCTAAATATCAATGACACAAGTCAAACAATAATCAGCTTTTATCTGTATTTACCTTTAGTATTAATTGTAGCTGCATTTAAAATCGCATTTTATACAACTTTAGGAATGCTGTTTATCTACATTGTAAAAAATAAATGGATTTCACTTTTAATAAGTGGTTTTATTGGTATTGTTCCTGCCGTCTATTTTTTAAGTTTAGATTATACATATCACAGTAATCTAATTCCGTTTGTTTTTGATAATAGTCATGCTCTAATTACTTATGGATATAGTCCTTTAACTTTAGTAAGTTATTTTATTGGCATAGTTATTTTAGGATACTTTTGTATTTATATTTCTAAAAAGCTATTTTGAGGTAAGCGATTATGAAAAAACTAATTAAATTTGAAGCAATTAAAGCATGTCATAATACCCTTTATCTAGCAATAGCAATAGTTATCTCTCTTATTTTATTGATTCATATGCTTTATTCATTTAACTATTATCATCCAAGTTATGTAACAAAGCAGCAAAACAATGCTAAAACGCAACTACAAACAAATCAGAATTTAAATGATGAAATTATGCTTAGCTATCAAAGAATAGCCGGAAACATATCCTGGCAGGATATTTATCAAAACTATAATGAAATTGATAGTTATAATCAAGGAATGATAACAGATCTAGATTATGATAGTCAAAGTAATATTGATTATCGAAATTATCAATTAAAGTATCAAATTAATCCTGATGATAATAGCGGTGGTAACTGGTTAATTAATTTATATGATGGATTTTTAAAATATGTTGTAATTGTTATTATCATCTTTTCTAGTTTAAATATTATCTTAGTTGAATTTCAAGAACAAACAAGTAATTATTTATTTTGTTTAGGATATAGTTATAAAAAAATCTTTTTATCAAAATTAATAATTAATTTTATAATTATCATTATAACAGCAATATTACCAATGATAATCTTTTATCTTATTTATTCATTGATTGGCGGCTTTACAAATCCTCATACTATTTATCAAACTAGTTCAATGTTTGCCACAATTAAGATAAACTATTTATCATTTATAACTGTTAATCAATTGTTATTATTAAATTTAGTAAAGCTATTAATTAGTTGTATTGGTATTAATATTATCATATTTATAGTTATATACTTTACCAAAATAAAATATTTTAAATAATTAAAAAATAACGCAAACATAGCCAGGATAACCCTGGCTATATTTGCTTTGATGAAATAATGAAGTCAAAACATTTTATATAATAATTAACTTCTCCACATATTATATTTTACTGCTTATAATTAAACTTCCTATGCCCCACTTTATATACAATTTATAACTTGTATATATACTTATTTTTTAAATATCCTGGATAATAAGCTATCTTTCCCCTTTCCTTTCCTGATTAATATTTAAATAATAAGATTCTCCCACACTAATTCAAAAATGATTATTACTATAACCATCCTTTAATAATAATATATCACAAATTAATAATTATTATGGCAATATTTCACTAAGCGTCGTTTTTTTGCATCAAACGTTAATTTTTATATTAAAAACAATCTTATCATCAGGATAATCGATAAATATTACCCCATTATATTTATTTACAATACTATTAATAATCTTTAAGCCCAATCCATGTTCTTCGCCTTTATTAACAATAAAATTAGGCTTTTGACGTACTGTATTAGTTACACGAATAACTAAAATATCATTTTGATAACTTACTACGATATCAACCTTACAATCTGCCATCATCGCTTCTTTACAAGCATTGTCAATTAAATTGAACAATAAAGACATTAAGTCTTTATCATTAAAAACTAACTCCTTAATTGATAAATCATAAGTAAAATCAATTTGTGGATATTCTTGCTTTTTGACAAATAAGCATGAATCAACAAAAATATTACCACTAATTACAAAATCACTATTTTCAACATCAGTAAATACTTCATCAATATATTGCTGGTATTTCTTTTCCTTATCAATACTTTCTAAAATCATCTGATGATTTTTTAAATCATGACGAATCTTTCTTAAATTTTCACTTTCCTGACGATAAAAATCAATATATTTTGAAATATACTGATTTGCCATTTTAGCCATCAACAAATCCTCATTTTTTATCGTTGTTTCAATATATAACGATAATACTTTTAAAAACAAGATCCAAATAACTAACAAGGCAACAACAATAAACGCATTTAGATCATACAAACTTTCAACACCAATAATAAAAATTATCATTAATGCATATAACACAAAGAAATTAAATATAATAAATAAATTAGCTTGATGGCCTAAAAGTTTTTCACCTGGTAAAATTTTTAAACGCTTTAACACTATCAATAAAACTATCGCTAAAATATTAACTGCAAAAACCATAACTATTCTTTGCCATGAACATGACATCGCCAATGCTCGATTAAAGCCAAAAAACAAATTACTTAAATGAATATATGCATTGATACTAAAAATATAAGCCACATTAAAAACTGAACTATAAAAAGCATTCTTCTTTATAAACTTTCCTAACAGACAACTAACATAAACAAAATCAAATGCCCAAATACATGTATTAGAAACCATATATTCTTGTAAAACTAAAGAATTTGTTCCTGTCAATAAATAATTTATGATCGAATAAAAAAATCCTAAACATAGAATCTTTTTAAACGCAATTTTTCTTTTAGACAAAAACATTAAAACAAAGGTAAGAGAAATCACATAGACTAAACAAAATAAATACTCTAATAAATTAGCAATCATCTGTATTTTCCAAAAAAGATTCGTTTTATCAAAGTACGATTACGAACACTTACTTCAAAACGACTATTAACCCCTTCTAAATAAACATTATCATTTTGAAAATCAATAATTTTATTTTGGTTTATAATTGTATCCCGATTAATCTTTATAAAACGATTATCTAATTTCTCTCTTACTTTTTTTAATGTCACATTTTTTATCATTAAACTTTTATTTTTATAAACAATCGAAACAATTCGTCCCCCTAAAAACTGGCAATAAATAATATCATTAATTCTAACCAATGTTTCTTGACCATGAACATTAAAACTAACAGTATAATTATCTTTAATTAATGTTATCATTTCATCAACTTTATTATATAACTCATTTTCTAAGTTGCTTTTAGAAATATATCCATAAACATTTGGTCCAAACGCTTCTTTAATTCGTGTATCATAATTAGTAATAAAAACAATTTTAGTATCAAGATTCTTTTTAGAAAATTCAATTCCATCAACATCAGGCATATCAATGTCCAACAAAATAAAATCCAAATCACGATCTATTTCTTTAACCGAACGATATAAAAATAATGATAACCCCTGATAATGTGTTTTTAATTTATCATTGATTACTGTTAGCCAATTTGGCTGATCATCAATTATCCCTATTTTAATCACACTATCGTCCTCCATATTTATCATAAAAATAGCTGTAATAATCTATCTATAATTATTACAGCTCCCATTTCAAAACCATTTATATTAAATATGCTGGTTGCGGCATAATAACTTATTTAAAACTATCCAAATTACTAAGATTATTAATCCATAATAAAATACTTCACTTAACATAACATAATTACTCATTAAACAATATCCATAATAGATAGATATTAATAAAGCAACTGTGTTTAATAAAAATAAAACAATTAGATTCCCTCGATAACGCACTAATTTTAAATAATGAACTCCTGCTAAGATACCAGCACTTAATAAAGTTATTATATAACTCGCTAATGAAGAAAACTGCATATTCATACAAACATTTAAATAAAGAATAGCAACAGAAATTATCGGCTGAATAAAATAATAACAAATTCCATAAAATAGCCCTTTATTAAGTTCTTTACACATTGTAGCAATTATTAAAGTATTAACGGGATAAAACGCTACATATCCAACAGTATTTTTAGTTAGGTCCATTGATAATAGAAAATAATTAATAATAATACTAATTACACTAATAATCATAATTTTATTTTTATTATCATCCAATAGATGAACTATTTGAAGCATCGCTGCTATAATAATAATCTTAACCATTTCTTCTAATAATATAGTCATTGTATTAATTCCCTTTCCCATGTTATTAGATTATTTGTTAGTAAATATACTTTTTTATATTATAGCGTGAAAATAGGATTTTAGCAAATTATGACTTTTTTCTTGTTAAAATGATAAAAATCGCCATAAAAAAGAAGTATTAAAGACACTAGCCTATATACTTCAATCTTAAAATATAATATTATAAATTATTCATATTTATGAGCCATTTTTGAGCCCATGTAAATAATATGTTTGACATTTCTTTAAAATCAATAACTCCACCATTTTTTATCGTTAAAAAAGTATCAACAATAATACGTTCTTCAGGTAAAACAATTTCTAATAATTCACTTTGCTGTCTAATATAATGACCTGTTTGTTTAAAATAAATTGCTTGAACAACAAAAGATGCTGCTTTATATAACCCCTTTAAAATATCTTCACTTTTATCATACAACATATTATGTACACATCCATGATAAATATTGCATACACCTGTTTTAATTGCTCTATTTAATGCAGTATCATCAATCAATACCAATAAATCATCAAGGCTACCTTTTATCGGCTTAGTATCATAATAAAACTGGAAAAGATCGGCAGCATTCCAATTCATCAGTTCACCTTTTCCAGAAAGAAAACCACATATTAATTCACGATATGATAAAGTATCCAGCATTCTATCATAAATTTGAAGATCATTAATCGTCAATTCATCAAGTATTACCACCATGTCAATATCACTATTTTCAGTTGCTTCACCTCGAGCATAACTTCCCTGAATCCCAACAAACCATACCCGTTGTTTAAATGTTTCATCCAATGCTTTCAAGAAATATTTCATCCAGATATCTATATCAATCATTTTTAATCACCTCACCTTTCATATATTAAAAATTCAAAAACTATTACATTTTAACTATTTTTTTAATAGTATTTGCTGTT
Organism: Erysipelatoclostridium sp. An173; assembly: GCF_002160495.1. Classification (GTDB taxonomy): domain Bacteria; phylum Bacillota_I; class Bacilli_A; order Erysipelotrichales; family Coprobacillaceae; genus Thomasclavelia; species Thomasclavelia merdavium. The sequence goes on from NZ_NFKR01000049.1 coordinate 13,859, forward strand.
CTTATCGTTAATCTATTACTGATATCAATACTGGCTGTTTTTTGCCACCAGTTTGTTTTTCGGTACTCCTTCCTATTAAAAGACCAGAAAATTACATTATCATAATTTTCAATTTTTTCCAATTCTTTTTTAGGTTCACCAATTTCATCATATACTTTTGAAAATGTAGCCGGAGCTAAAATAAAAATAAGATTATCATAAATTTCTTTATTGTCAGTTCCCCACCAATCAGGTGCATGATTTAAAATATCTTCAAGTCTTGCTTTTGTAATAACCAAAACTGGAATTTCAAAACCAAAACTAGCTTCTAATTTTATCTCAATTTGTTCTTTTAAATACCCCAAATCATCTTTTGCACTTAAAAAAATAACATTACCACTATTTAAATATGTTTTTACTTCCGTAAATCCCCATTTTTCAAACTCTTTTTTTAATTCTGCCATTGGAACCTTATTTTTACCACCTACATTGATTCCTCGCAAAAAAGCTACATATTTTTCCACTTTAATAATTACCTCTATTATAAAATCTCACTCTAATTCCCTGCAAGTATAACATAATCGTTAAATGTATAATTGTCTTTTGCGGATTTTTATATTCATAATATCCAAATTTCACGTCCTATTCATAGTTTCCTAGCAAACAGGTATCATTACAGATATCACACATATTTCTCATTAAGCACACTATCTACATGTTGCTAGTAACATGTAATTATGTATTTCAACAAGAAAATATTTAAGTACTCCCTTTATGCCAGCTCTCATTTGGATAATATAGCTATAACATTTTTGCCATCTCAAATCCTTGTAAAATAAACGTTCCAGATGCTCTATAGCATAGCATTGCTTCACATCCATATTCCCATTATCGTTTTCTATATGTATATACAATTCCAATTAAAGAACCAATAAAAACCAATGGCGCTAATCTTACAAACAAAAATTCAAAGCCATGTAATAGAGTGCCTACAATTGCCAACTCAGGGTCGTTAAAATTCCAAGTCAAATATTCACTATTAATACCTGCAAAAGCAATAAATACTACTACAATGATTACACACACTGTAATGAACAAACAACGAATTGTTCGAACTCTCATTTCATTTCTTTTCGCAAGCTGAAGATTGATAACTTCAAGTTTTTCAGAAATATTCTTTAAACTTCCCTCGTTCAAACTTTCTTCATGCATAGTTTCTCCAAGCAGAGTACTTACAGAAGTATCAAATTCTTCTGCTAATAAGACAAGCAAACTTGAATCAGGAACCGATAATCCTTTTTGAATTCCGATATCGGAATTCAAGATTATATCCCGACTTTCTAAAGATTCCGATAAATAAAAACATAAGACCAACTATCTTTGATGATAATTGGTCTTTTTTGATGTGAACCGATTAAAATGTCGGAATCTTTTTTTGTTAAAATGATAGTAGAAAGGAGGTGAAATTATGACGATAGATGAGGTTGTTGATAGGGCTATGGCTTTTATAGAAAAGGATCA
>NZ_NFKR01000005.1 GCF_002160495.1 Erysipelatoclostridium sp. An173
TTATCAAAGTAAGTGTTATAATATGTGTGGTTATATAAGCTTCCCGGCATTAATTTCAAATTTACCCATCGATTTGTATCTTAATGTGCAGGTGTGCTACTTATTTTTAGATGGGAATAAAATTTTTTTGGCTCTTTTTAGAGTCCTTTTTGTGTTTCAACACACCCAATTTTAATGCTTTTTTAGTATTTTCAGATTAATCACTTAGAAAAAACAGCAAGTGACTGTATTCAATGTGGACATTGCAATCACCGTTGTCCTTTTAAAGTTGATCAAATAAAAAGAATGAAAGAAATAAGTCAATACTTTGGTAAATAAGAGATGATAGTGAAATCATCTCTTATTTTTAAAAATTAAGCTGATAATATTTTTCATAAATTTTTATAATTCTGCCAATAAATAATGCAGTTAAAATAGTACCAATTCCAATACCATAAAGTGTAGTATTATTAATTATACATAATAAAACCGTTATTAACACTAAAGAAATATCAAATGTATTTTTTACTGTTGAAAACGGAATTGAAAAAACATCTGATATAGTCTTAACTATTCCATCAGTAGGTGTTAAAACAACATCAGTCTTTACACATAAATAGACTCCCATAGCTGTAATAAACATTGTTAAAACAAAACATATAAAAATAATAATGATATTAAAATTTAACTCGGGAATAATATAATCATATAAATCAATTAGCCATCCAAATGCAAATGATAATGGTATTTCTAAAGTATAAGCTAGAGTAATTCTTTTTGATAAAATACATTGTATTAAAACAAATAATAAATAACAAATGATTGATGCTGTTCCTAATGAAATATAATATATTTCTGAAATAGCATACATGACCGAACTAAAAGCAGCAACACCTAGTCCATAACGAATATTTAACACAACTGCAAAAGCAATTAGATTTAAGCCAATAATATAATAAATTCCTCGTTTCATAACTCCCTCCTAATTTGTCTATTATTGTACATCAAATATTTTCAAAAATATAATTCCTAATTTTCATCATATCAAAACAAAGAGTTATCAAAGGTATTAATAGTTTAATAAGTTTTACTTATCTATTTGATTAGAAGGTTATATTGAAGATAATTATATTTCTAATTAAAATATAGTTAAAGAAAGGAAGGAAAATAAAATGAACGATTTTCAATTTCAAAACACAACAAAAGTTTATTTTGGAAAAAACCAATTACAACACTTACATGAAGAAGTTTTAAAATATGGAGATAAAGTATTAGTAGCTCACGGAGGAAATTTTATTAAAAATTCTCCTTTATATAGTAAAGTTATTGAAGAATTAGAATTAAATAATATTAAAGTTTATGAACTAGGAGCAGTTGAACCTAATCCTCGCCATACAACAGTTAATAAAGGAGTTGCTTTATGTAAAAAACATGGGATTCAAACTGTTTTGGCTATTGGCGGTGGTTCTACGATTGATTGTTGTAAAGCGATTGCAGCAACATCTTTATCTGATACTGATAATATTTGGGATTTAGTTGAAGGAAAAGTTAGCTGGCATGATGCTTTGGCAGTTATTGCAATGCCGACAATTGCCTCAACTGGTAGCGAAATGGATAAATCATGCGTTATCGCTAACGTTGATAAAGGGGTTAAAAGTGGTATTAATGGTGAAACAATCAGACCTAAAGCAGCTTTTCTAGATCCAACAAATACATTTACAGTTCCAGCTAGACAAACTGCATGTGGTGGTTTTGATATTATGGCTCATTTATTTGATATGAATTATTTTGTAAATGCTTTAAAGTATCCATTACAATTTAATGTAGTTGAAACATTATTAAAAACAGTTAAGACTCAATTACAGATTGCAATTAAAGAACCTGAAAATTACGAAGCTCGATCAACAATGTTATGGGCAGCAAGCTGGGCTTTAAATAGTTTTTGTACTTCAGGATTTAAAACTCAGCCATCATTACATGCATTAGAACAATTTTCTTCATCATATGATTTAACTCATGGATTAGGATTAGCGATTATTATGCCAAAATGGATGAAATATTTATTGGATCGAGATGATAGTGTGGCTGATGATTTTGCTCGTTTTGGAGTAAATGTTATGAATGTAGATGATGGTAATGATAAAAAGGCAGTAGCTTATAAAACTATTGAAGCTTTACAAACTTTTATTAAAAATGAACTTGGATTACCAGTATATCTATCTGAAATAGGTATTGATGATAGTAAATTTGATGAAATGAAAGTAAAAGCCTGCTATGGTAAAGATTCATTACCACTAGCATATCGACCATTAACCCAAGAAGATTGTTTAAATATTTATAAAATGTGTCTGTAAATAATAAAAGAGAAATTATCATTTGATAGTTTCTTTTTTATTAGTTTTACTTATTATTGAGAAAAATTTTAATATATATAGGAGATAGTTATGAGTAGAAAATGTTTAATTATTTCTTCTAGTCCTAGAAGAAAAGGTAATAGTGAAATATTATGTCAGCAATTTGCAAAAGGAGCAATGGAGGCTGGTGTAGAAGTTGAAAAGATAAATTTAAATGATTATAATATTTTACCATGTCTTGCCTGTGAATATTGTCGTCATCATGATAATCAATGCATAAGAAAAGATGATAGTAATCAAGTAATTCAAAAGATGATTGATGCTGATATCTGGTTATTAGCATCGCCAGTATATTTTTATAGTATTTCTTCACAAATGAAGTTATTGATTGATCGAATGTTTGCTCGTGAATATGAAATTAGAAATGCTAAAAAACGAAAAGATGTTTATTATTTGATTACAAGTGGTTCACCAGATCATGATCAAATGATAGGAACTATTGAATCGTTACGAGGATTTATCAAAGTACTAAGAACTGTTGATGAAAAAGGAATTATTTATGGAACAGGTGCTTTCTTGTTAGGTGATGCTAAAAAGCATGTTGCATTTAATCAGGCCTATGAAATGGGAAAAGCTGTTTAAAGTTTAAAAAGATTATTTGAGTAAATTACAAATAAATTTAAATATTAATGAATCTGGACTAGAATGTTTAAATACATTCTAGTTTATATTTTACTTGAACTTTTAATTATTAAAATTTTTTTGTACAATATAAATATAACTTTTATCTAATGTAAGGGGGATAATAATGTTTAAACAAATGCAGTATTTTATCGCTGTTGTTGATACTCAAAGTTTTACTAGAGCAGCAGAATTATATTATATTTCACAATCAGCAATATCCCAGCAAATTAAGGCTTTAGAAGAAGAATTAGGAGCTAAATTATTGATTAGAAAAAGAAAATCTTTTTCATTAACACCTGCTGGTGAATATTTTTATCAGCATTGTCAGGAAATATTACAAGATGTTGATGAGCTATGTAAAAAAACCAGGGAATTAGAAGAAGATGAAAATATTTTAAAAGTAGGGTATTTAAGAGGATATGAAGGTAAAGAGTTTAAAGATGCTGTATTGGATTTTGCTTCATTATATCCAGACGTTACAATTAATATTATTAAAGGAAATCATGAGGAGTTGTATAAGCATTTGATGGATGAAACGGTTGATTTGGCGATAAGTGATCAACGTCGTTCTTTTCATGATGATTTTATTAATTATCATTTATTGCATATGGATTGTTGTGTGGAGGTATCACTTAATAATCCTTTGAGTAAGGAAGATATTTTAGATGTAAAAGATTTAAGAAAAGAAAATTGTATTTTAGTAGCGACTCCAGAACAACAAGCAATTGAACAAGAATTTTATGAAAATATAATTGGATTAAAATGCAAGTATTTATTTGCAAATGATATTGATGAAGGTAGATTAATGGTAATGATGAATCGGGGTATTATGCCAATTGAACATGTAAAAATGCCTAAGAATGAAAAAGAAGGAATTAAAACTATTCCTTTATATCGGAATCAAAAATTGATTCAAAGAAATTATTGCGCTTTTTGGAAGAAAGAAAAATCTACTTATTATATTGAAGAATTTGCAGATATGATGCGAAAAAAATTTAAGATTAGTCATCAAGAATAATCATTGATTATAGAGATATAGTTTATATTGTAGATACAACGAATAATTTCGTTGTATTTTTTTAACAAAACTGTATATATTGTATATTAACAGTATTAACGTTATTAGTTATACTGTATATGTAAGATATATACAGTATATTATGTTACGAGGTGAATATTCATGGAAATTATTTTAAGTAATGCTAGTTCTAAACCTATTTATGAACAAATTGCTTTACAGATTAAAGAGCATATCATGAAAGGAGAACTAAAGGCCAATGATCCTCTACCCTCAATGCGCAAGTTGGCTAAGGATCTACACGTTAGTATTATAACAACTCAACGAGCTTATGAAGAGTTGTCCAAAGATGGTTTTATAGATATTGTACCAGCTAAAGGGGCATTTGTTTCGATACAAAATAAAGATTTTATTATCGAAGAAAATCGACGGCGAATTGAAAAGCTGCTTAGTGATGCTTGTGAACTAGCAAAACAAAACGGAATTACTGTTGAAGAATTATTGCAAACACTGCAATTGATATTTAAGGAGATGTAGTTATGGAATACGCTATTGAGGTGGAAAATATATCTAAAGAATATCGTGATTTTAAATTAAAAGATATTTCATTAAAAGTTCCTTCAGGAAGTATTATTGGTTTGATTGGTGAAAATGGTGCCGGAAAATCAACATTTATCAATGCAATTTTAGGAGTAATTGATTCTCATTATGATAAGTTACAATATTTTGAAAAAGATTTTAAAGATAATGAGAAAGAAATTAAGGAACAAATTGCGGTTATTTTTGATATTACTCATTATAATTTAGAGTTTACACCGAAATTTATAGGTTTATTACTAAGTAAGATGTATAAACAGTGGGATATGGATAAATATTATCAATATTTAGATAAGTTTGATTTACCACTAAAAAAGAAATTAAAATCCTTTTCTCGAGGAATGAAAATGAAATTAGAATTTGCGATAGCTTTTAGTCATAACGCTAAAATATTAATTTTAGATGAAGCTACTAGTGGCTTAGATCCAATTGTTCGTGATGATATTTTGGGATTAATTCGTGAATTTACTGAAGATGAAAAACATACAGTTTTAATTTCATCTCATATTACAAGTGATTTAGATAAAATTGCAGATTATATTGCCTATATTCATCAAGGTAAATTGCAGTTTTTAAAATCATATGAGGAAATTAATGAAAATTATGGCATCATTAATGGTGGTGAAAGTTTATTAAAATCATTAAATACAGAAGATATTATTGCCTATATAAAACAACCTTATAGTTGCTCGATATTAATAAATAATCGTCAGGATATTTTAAATATTTTTACTGATCTTGATATTAAAAGACCAACAGTTGAAGAATTAATGTTGTTTTATGTTAAAGACAAATAATATGTTAGGAATAGTTATTAAAGATTATTATGAAACATTCTGTCTAAAAAAGAATATCATTGGGATGATATTTTCATTATCAGTTATTTTATTAGTAGTACCTTTAATAGATAATTTATATGCTTTTGTTTTAATAGTAGGAATAACTTTACCAATGATGGGAGCCTCTACTCTTCAATCATCAATGGAGCAGGATGAAATTTCTAAATTTGATCAAATTTTGTTAACATTTCCAATAACTAGACAATAAATAGTGAAAGCAAAATTATTATCATCATTATTGTTAACTTTAATTACTAATCTTTTATTGAGTTTGTTAATTACTATTGTTTATGTTTTTATTTATCAAACAGTTGATTTAAAAACAGGATTGCTAGTTTTGTTTATTGGATTTATTATTGCATTAATAATGAATGCAATTAATGGCGTTGGTTTTTTCTTGCTTGGTAATAAAAAAGGAGCTGTTGTTTATGCAGTATTAGTTGCCGTATTTGCCTTTGGATATGTTATGTTTAATTTAAATTTTGATTTAAGTAAATTATTATCATTAGATATTGGAGTAATTTTAATACTAAGTCTAATTGTTGCAATTGTTTTAAATATTATTAGTTATTTTATTTGTGTAAAAATATATAATAGAAAACATTCATAGTACACTTCGGTGTACTTTTTTTATACCTAAAAGGTATGGCAGACAATAAATAATAAGTATTAGACAATTTTGATAATTGCTAGTTAAAATGATAGTAGAAAAAAGATTTTTGTTGGAGGTATAAAATGAAAATATTAGTTTTAAAAGGAAGTCCACATAAAAATGGTTCTTCTAACTTGTTAGCTGATGAATTTATTAAAGGTGCTAAAGAAAATAATCATCAAATTGAAGAGTTTGATGTTGCTCATGCAAATATTAAGCCATGTCTTGGTTGTGATCATTGTGGAATGAATGGACCATGTATCCAAAAAGATGATATGGCTAGTTTAAAAGAGAAGATTTTAGAAAGTGATATGTTAGTATTTGTTACTCCATTATATTATTTTGGAATGTCAGCTCAATTAAAATTAGTTATTGATCGTTTTTATAGTTTTAATGGTCGTTTAACAAGCAAACCTATTAAAAGTGTTTTAATTGCTGCTGCTTGGAATCAAGCAGATGATACTATGGATGATTTATTGACACATTATCGTACGATTTGTAATTATTTAGATTTTGATAATCAAGGGGAAATTCTTGGATTAGGTTGTGGAACAGTTTCTATGACTAGAAATACTGTTTATTTAAAACAAGCTTATCAATTAGGTAAAAAGATTTGAGGTGGGAAAATGGTCGTTGAAGATAATGCTTTTTTTCCAACTAAGATATTATTTGGAGCTGAAAAATTAAAAACTTTACATCAAGAAAAATTACCGGGTAAACGAGCTTTGGTACTAATTACTAATGGTAATTCGATGAAAAAATATGGCTATTTAGATCAGTTATGTAATGAGTTGAATTTAGCTCAAGTTGATTTTGTAATCTATAATCAAATTAGTGCTAATCCTACTTCTGATGAAATTGATAATGGAGCAAAATTTGCTAAGGAAAAACAAGTAGATTTTATTATTGCTTTAGGTGGTGGTAGTGTTATTGATAGTGCTAAAATGATAGCTATTGTTTTAACTAATGGTGGTTCGATATGGGATTATACATGTACAGATAAAAAGCCTAAAACAGTTATTAATGACCCTATCGCTATTATTGCTATCCCAACGACAGCGGGAACTGGTTCTGAAGTTGATTGTGCTGGAGCATTTACTTATTTACCATTACAAGAAAAAGTAGCATTTAAAGATGAACGATTATTTCCTGCTATTACAGTTATTGATCCAACTTTGACGTATACCTTGCCATCAAAGCTAACTGCTTATCAAGGTTGGGATGCCTTAACCCATAGCATGGAAAATCTAATAAATAAAAATGAAAATAGCGATGCTACAAATATTGCAAAAACAGTAGTTAAATTAGCTGGTAATAACTTAAGTAAAGCAGTTAAAAATGGTGATGATCAAGAAGCTCGAGAAAAAATGGCTATTTCAAGTTATTTATCAGGAATTGTAATTAATTTAAGTGGTACTACATCAATGCATGCTCTAGAATGTGCTATGTCAGCATTACATCCTGATTTAGAACACGGAGCAGGTTTAATAATTCTTTCAATTGCTTATTTTCAGTTTTTTATTGATTTGCATATTTGTGATGAAGTATTTGTTGAAATGGCTAGATTGTTAGGAGCAGTAGATGCTAATAGTCCTGATGATTTTATTAAAGCAATCAAAAATATTCATCAAAAATGTCATGTTGATAATTTAAAAATGTCTGATTATTTGATAAGTGAAGATGAGTTCCCTTTGATTATCGCTAAAGCCCGTCGAGCAATGCCTGGTAACTTTGTAAATGATCGATATTTATTATCAGATGAAGATTGTTTAAAGATTTTAAAACAAGCTTATCGTTAAAAGAGGTGTTATAATGCTAAAAAAAGCAGCTAAAGTATTATTGATTATTTGTGTATTATTGTTAAATGGCTGTCAAACTTCAACTAATCAACAAAATAATGGTGATTCAAATAATGAAGTTCAAGAATCATCTGTTAAAGAAAGTGAGGAGACAAAAACAATGACAACTATTAAATTGCAGTTTGATAATAAAGAAATTGTTGTTGAATTAGACGATAATTCTGCTACAAGAGATTTAGTTTCTAGATTACCACTAGATGTTCAATTTGAAGATTTTAACGGTACTGAAAAAATTTGTTATTTGGATGAAGATTTAGATACTAGTGACGTATCTACAAGCTGTTTACCGGTTCAAGGAACACTAGCCTATTATATTCCATGGGGTAATATTTGTTTCTTTTATCAAGATTTTCAAGAATCAAATAATTTAGCGCCACTAGGTAAAGTTGTTGAAGGATTAGAATATCTTGAAGAACTAGATCAAGGATCAAGTGTTCAAATTAGTGTTGAACAATAAAATATATTTTATTAATCTATTAATAATTGATAACTATTTGTAATTATTAATAGATTTTTTTAACATCATTAAATTAAAAATCAAAGAAATGCTATAATAAAGATAAGATTATATTATTATAGAAGGAGAAAATGTTATGAGTAGAATTGAACGAAGCAAAGAAAAATATGAACAGTTATTTAAAACAGAACAAAAATTAGATCCTAATGATCCTGAATTAATGAGTCAATTACAACGGCTCATTTTTGGAGAAGTATTCTATATTGGTAAATTAACAGATAAACAAAGAGAATTGATAACTTGTACAATTTTAACAGTACTGCAAACATTACCACAATTAAAAGCCCATGTAAATGCTGCATTAAATGTTGAAGTTTCCCCATTAGAATTAAAAGAAGCTATTTATCAGTGTGCACCATTTATAGGTTATCCTAAAACTTTAAATGCAATTAGTGTAGTAAATGAAGTATTTAACCAAAGAAATATTACATTACCATTAGAAAATCAATGCGATTTCGCTGATGATCAAAGATATGAACGAGGATTAAAAATTCAAAAAGAATTATATGGTGATGAAATCAAAGAACGTTATCAATATTTACCAGAAGAAATTGCTAATGCATTACCAAAATTTTTAACGGAATGGTGTTTTGGAGATTGTTATAGTCGAAAAGATATGGATATTAAAACTAGGGAATTACTTATTTTTTGTGTTTTAACAGCTTTAAATGCTACAGGACAATTATACTCTCATGTTTTAGGAAATTTAAAAGTTGGTAATTCTTTAGATATTTTATATGCAGCTTTGATTCAATGTTTACCATATTTAGGTTTTCCATGTATTTTCAATGCTTTTAATGCTATTAAGGAATTGGCTGAGTAGTTATGTATTTATTTCAAAGAATTGAAGAAGTCATGATTCAATATCATGATGCTAGAGCAGTAATTGCCGAGTTTTTATTAAATGAAAAAAATCATCTATATCGATATACAATGGATGATATTGCTCGTTTTACTTATACTTCTAAATCTACCTTAGTAAGATTTGCGAAAACTTTGGGGTTTAAAGGCTGGAAGGATTTTAATCGGGTCTTAATGGAGGAAATAAAGTATCAGGAGAGTAATAAAAGTACTATTGATGTAAATTTTCCTTTTGTTGAAAGTGATGATTATAAAAAAGTTATTGATAATATGGCCCAGTTACAAATTGAAAGTATTATGGATACAGCTAATTTAATTCAAGAAAAGATGCTGGAATTAGCAGTAATCCGATTATCGAAAGCTAAAAATATTATTCTTTTTGGAATGCGTCCTAATTCTTATTATGCTGAAAGTTTAAGATGGAAGTTTTTAAGCATCGGATTGCATATTCATATTGCTGGTTATGGTGAATTTGGGATGCTAGCAAGGACACTTACTAAAGATGATTGTGCTATTTTAGTATCTTATTCAGGGGATAATGTCAATAAAGATCCGATGGCCCAGGTAGAAATATTAAAAAAGCAAAATGTTCCAATGATCGCTATGACTAGTGGTGGTAATAATTATTTGCAACAAAATATAGATTGTATTTTTGAAATATCAGCGCGAGAACGTTTATATAGTAAAATTTCTACTTTTGCAACTGAACAATCATTGTTATTAATATTTAATGTTATTTTTGCTTGTTATTTTAAAAAGCATTATCATCAAAATCTTGTTTATAAAATTGAAAATTCTAAAGTATTAGAGCAGCAAAGAAATGCTACATTAAAACAATTAAAAGAAGAATAGTTGGATCATCAAGTAATTTGATGATCTTTTCTTCTAAAAAAATATTATTGATATTTATAGGGAATATGGATTTTATTTCATTTAATTTCACCAAAATGGTCATAAATATTGTTAAATGATGAAATAAAATTTTGACTTTAAAAAGTTATGGGAATTTCGTTGTTTATCTATTTTTACAATGCTAAAGTGTTCTTGTAAACAAAAAAGGTTGTTACAAAATGCGCGTTTTATAAAGACCTTATTAAAAAATAAGGAGAAAATTATGAGTAAACAATATGAAAGTCTGGCTCAACAAATTGTCAAATTAGTTGGGGGAAAAGATAATGTAAATCATGTTTATCATTGTCAAACAAGATTACGATTTAAACTAAAAGATGAAAGTATAGCTGATCAAGATGCTTTAAATGCTATGGATGAAGTAGCTCGCTGTTTGATTAGTGGCGGGGTTTTCCAAGTAGTAATTGGAACTCATGTCAAAGATGTTTTTGAAGAAGTAGAAAAAATTGTAGGTCCTTTAGAAGGCAAAGCAGTAGAAACTACAGAAAAAAAGGGGATTGTTTCTACAGTAATTGATTTTGTTTCTGGAACATTTCAACCAATTATTCCAGCTTTATCTGGAGCAGGGATGGTTAAAGCAGTTTTAGCTTTACTAGTAACTTTTGAAATGATTTCTGCAGAATCACAGACATATTATATTTTAAATTTCTTTGCTGATGCAGTATTTTATTTTTTACCAATGATGTTAGCGTTTACTGAAGCTCAAAAATTACGTTGTAATCCAATTTTAGCAGCTTCAATAGCCGGGATAATGATGCATCCCAACTGGAATGCCTTAGTAACTGCAGGTGATCCAGTAGAGTTTTTTGGAATTATTCCATTTACGCTTACTACTTATACTTCAACAGTAATTCCAATTATTATTGTAGTATTAGTTCAATCATATGTTGAAAGATTTTTAGAAAAATGGATTCCTCAAGCAGTGAAATTAGTGTTTGTACCAATGTTAACATTTTTAATTATGGGACCACTTGCTTTAGCTGTTTTAGGTCCAATTGGAAGTATTTTAGGTAACTATCTTGCTGATTTCTTTACTTTCTTGAGTACTACTGCAGCTTGGGCACCAGCTGTTTTAATTGGTGGTTTTTTACCAATTATGGTTATGTTTGGATTACACAATGGAGTTGCGCCATTAGGGGTTATGCAAATGGGTGAACTTGGATATGACAGTATTTTTGGACCAGGTTGTGTTTGTTCTAATATTGCTCAAGCAACAGCTTCAGCAGTCGTTGCAATTAGAACTAAAGATAAAAAAACAAGACAAATTGCTACTTCTGGATCAATTACAGCTTATATGGGAATTACAGAACCAACTTTATACGGAGTTAATTTACCAAAAAAATATCCATTAGTTGCAGCAATGATTGGTGGAGCAGCTGGGGGATTATATGCAGGACTTACTCATACTCATCGTTTTGCGACTGGATCTTCTGGTTTACCAGCAGTATTCTTATATATTGGTGATAATACAATGACTTATTTTTATAACATATTAATTGCTTTAATTATTAGTTTTGTAGTTACAGCAGTGGTAACTTACATCTTAAGTTTAAAATTCGAAAAAGAACCGGAAACAAAAACAATCGAAAAAGTACAAGTTAATAAAGGTGAAATTCTTTCACCACTACATGGTAAATTATATCCATTAACTGAAGCTAAAGATGAAGCATTTGCTTCTAAAATGTTAGGTGATGGAGCAATGATTCAACCAGATGATGGAAAAGTATATGCACCATTTGATGGTCAAATTGTTACACTTTTCCCGACAAAACATGCAATTGGGATTTTATCAGATGATGGAATAGAATTATTAATTCATTTTGGTATTGATACTGTTAATTTAGATGGTAAACACTTTACAGCTTTTGTAGAACAAGGGCAAAGAGTAAATCAAGGAGATTTATTAATTGAAGCTGATATTAAAAAGATTGAAGCTGAAGGGTATTTGACACAAGTACCAGTAATTATTACTAATAGTGCAAGTTATCAATCAATTACATTAAGTGATAAAAAAGATGTAAATTATCAAGATGTTATTTTAAAAGTAGAATAAAAAAAGAAAGGATGAGGTATATGTTTTATAAAGAATTAAAAGATTTTCCTGATAATTTTTTATGGGGAGCTAGTACATCGGCATATCAAGTAGAAGGTGCTTATAATGAAGATGGTAAAGGACTATCAGTTCAGGATGTTCATGAAGCTCCTGAAGGAATCACTGATTTTAAAGTAGCTAGTGATCATTATCATCGCTATAAAGAAGATGTAGCTTTAATGGCTGAATTAGGTTTAAAAGCATATCGTTTTTCAATTGCCTGGAGTCGAATTATTCCAGATGGTGATGGTGAAGTTAATGAAAAAGGGATTGAATTTTATAATAATTTAATTAATGAATTAGTTAAATACCACATTGAACCAGTTGTAACTATTTATCATTTTGATTTACCATTAGAGTTACACAAAAAAGGTGGCTGGGCTAATCGTAATACAATTGATGCTTTTGTAAAATATGCCAAAATATTATTTGAAAACTATGGCGACCGAGTAAAATACTGGCTAACAATTAATGAACAAAATGTTATGATCAATCATCCAAATGCAATGAATCCTGGTAAAGTTCCAAGTAAAAAAGAACTATATCAAGGATGTCATAATATGTTTGTTGCTAGTGCTAGAGTGACATTATTGTGTCATGAAATGGTTGAAGGTGGAAAAATTGGACCAGCTCCAAATATTACTGCTATCTATCCTGAAAAGTGCAATCCTGCAGATGTAATTGCTGCTGATAATTGGGAAGCAATTCGTTGCTGGTTGTATTTAGATATTGCCGTTCATGGTCGTTATAATAATCTTGTCTGGGCTTATTTGAATGAAAAAGGCTATACTCCAGAAATCTATGATGGCGATATGGAAGTAATAGCTAAAGCAAAACCAGATTATTTAGGAATTAATTATTATGCTACAGCTACTGTTGCAGCTGCTAAAAACGATGGAACTGATTGTCAGCCAAGAAATGGTGATCAACAAATTATGATTGGTGAAGAAGGAGTTTATCGGGCTGCTAAAAATGATTATTTGGAAATAACTGATTTTGGCTGGATGGTTGATTCTATTGGAATGCGAGTAACCCTTAGAAGAATTTATGATCGTTATCATTTACCTTTATTGATTACTGAAAATGGTTTAGGAGCTAAAGATGAATTAGTGGATGGAAAAATTCATGATCAGTATCGTATCGATTATTTACAAAGACATTTCCATCAAACTAAATTAGCTCTAACTGATGGAGTAGAAATTATTGGATATTGTCCATGGTCATTTATTGATTTAGTAAGTACTCATCAAGGTTATGGTAAACGTTATGGTTTTGTTTATGTTGATCGTGATGAAGATGATTTAAAAGAAATGAAACGTTATAAAAAAGATTCATTTTACTGGTATCAACAAGTTATTAAAGAAAATGCTAAATCTATTTAACAGCAAGATTTTTCTTGCTGTTATTTCCTTAGATAATCTAATTTATTGGAAAAAATATTTTTTTTAGATAAAATTAATTTGAGGTGTTATTAATGAGTAATAAAAGTACAAAACATTTTTTAGTTTTATTAGTATGTTGTGGTTTAGCAGCATCATCGATTGGAATTTCGATTAATTCATCAGGTGTATTTTATACACCAGTATCTGAAAGCTTAGGAATTTTACGTGGTTCTTTTTCGATGCATATGACAATATTTTCTTTAGTTACTGCTATCAGTGCTTTCTTTATTCCAAAATTGATGGAAAAATATTCTTATAAACTAATTTTAACAGTGAGTGTCTTAGTTGCGGTAATTGCAACTGCTGCTATGGCTTTTGCTAAAACAATTCCAATGTTTTATTTGCTTGGAGCTATTCGGGGATTAAGTACCAGCTTTTTTTCAATCGTTCCTTTAACTTTAATTATCAATCAATGGTTTGAAAAAAATCATGGGCTTGCAACAAGTATTGTATTTGGTTTTAGCGGTTTGGCTGGATCGTTTTGTTCGCCAGTTCTTTCGCATTTTATTGAAACAATGGGGTGGCAAACAGGGTATTTTATAAAGGCTGGAGTTATTTTATGTCTATGTTTACCAGCAGTTTTGTATCCTTTTCATCTTGATCCACGTTTAGATGGTTATTTACCATATGGTTATAGTGAAAAACAAGTAAGTGAGGTAAAGAAGAGTTACTCTTTTAGTTTTTTGACAGTTGCGTTTGTTAGCTTTTTTATCTTTGGACTTTTAAGCAGTTGTATTACTAGCTTTACTCAACATTTTCCAGGTTATGGCCAATCTTTAGGTTATAGTGCTTCTTTAAGTGCTTTACTGCTTTCAGCCGGAATGGTAGGAAATGTAGTTTCTAAATTGATTATTGGTGTTTTGAGTGATTGGTTTGGTGCTGTAAGGGCAACATTGATTATGATTTTTGCAATTATAATCGGTATTGTTTTATTAATTGCTGGTTCAAATATTTATTTATTAATGATTGGAGCATTTTTATTTGGATCAAGTTATGCTATTGGTGCTGTTAGTTTACCATTACTAACAAAATATTTTTTCAAAGTAGAAAATTATGCTAAAGCTTTCCCAAGTATTTCTTTTGCTTCTAATTTAGGAGCCGCTATTTCTTTATCGATGGTTGGTTATATTTATGACTTTTTTGGTTCATATTTATATGGATTTATAATTGCTTTAATTATGATTGTAATATGTGTTGGGTTACTTTTAGTTACTAATTTTAAACGATAAGCTGTTGTAATTAACAGCTTTTTTAGACTATTTAATGAAAAAGTCAAAATATAGACTTTTTGATTTTTTAGTAAATTGTATTTATATAAAGATTGAACTAAGATAATAGTTGTAAAAAGGAGATGGTAAAGATGGCAAAAACATTATATCTAATGCGACATGGTCAAACATTGTTTAATGTGTTAAAAAAGATTCAGGGCTGGTGTGATTCACCATTGACTGAAGAAGGGATTAGACAAGCCAAGATTGCAAGAAAATGGTTTGAAGATAATAATATTCAATTTGATCATGCTTATAGTTCAACTAGTGAACGTTGTTGTGATACGTTAGAATTAGTTAGTGATATGCCTTATGTTAGATTAAAAGGTTTAAAAGAGCATAATTATGGTACTTTGGAAGCAGAAGGAGAGTTCTTAGCAGAAAACGATCCGGAAAAATGTAAGACATATTATTTACAATTTGGTGGTGAATCTTCAGAAACCGTTAAAGAAAGAATGATTGAAACCCTTACAAATATTATGGAACAAGAAGATCATCACTCAGTCTTAGCGGTTAGTCATGGTGGGGCCTGCTTTAATTTTTTAAGAGGTGTTGAAGATGACTATAGTGAACAATTGCAAAAAGGTTTTGGAAATTGCTGTATCTTTATCTATGAATATGAAAATCATCAGTTTAAATTAAAAGATGTAATTAGACATCAATTTTAAGGAGGAAGTGAAAATGAAATATACAACATTAGGAAACAGTGATTTAAAAGTATCAAAAGTTTGTTTGGGATGTATGGGATTTGGAGATGCTCAAAAAGGAATGCATTCATGGACTTTACCAGAAGATAAATCAAGAGAAATTATTAAATATGCATTAGACAATGGTATTAATTTCTTTGATACAGCTATGGCTTATCAAGGAGGAACTAGTGAAGAATTTTTAGGGCGAGCTATTAAAGATTTTGCTAAAAGAGAAGATGTAGTTATTGCAACAAAATTTTCACCTAGAACTCAAAAAGAAATTGATGATGGTATTACCGGACAACAACATGTAAGAAATTGTCTAGAAGCCAGTTTAAAACGTTTAGGTATGGATTATGTAGATTTATATATTTTACATTCTTGGGATTATAATACGCCAATTGAAGATTATTTAGAAGGATTACATGAAGTAATTCAAGAAGGAAAAGTAAGATATATTGGTATTTCTAATTGCTTTGCCTATCAATTAGCTAAAGCCAATGCCTTAGCTAGAGCAAAAGGATATGAAGAATTTATCTCTATTCAAGGACATTATAATTTAATTTTTAGAGAAGAAGAACGAGAAATGGCAAAACTATGTAATGAAGATAATATTGCAATGACACCATATAGTGCCCTAGCTTCAGGTCGTTTAGCTAAACATCCTGGTGAACAATCAAAAAGAATGCAGGAAGATAGCTATGCAAAAGGTAAGTATGATGCTACTGAAAAACAAGACCGTATCATCATCGATCGTGTTGATGAGTTAGCTAAAAAACGTGGTGTGACAATGACTGAGATTTCACTTGCGTGGTTAATGTCTAAAGTAGCGGCACCAGTTGTTGGTGCGACAAAAGTTCATCATATTGATGGAGCAGTAAAAGCAACTGAATTAGAATTAACTGATGAAGAAAAAGCTTATTTAGAAGAACCATATCAACCACATGCTCTAGTTGGAATGATGGCCCAAAAATAAAGGAGTAGTTAAAATGGCTTTAAGTAAAGACTTTTTATGGGGTGGTGCTACTGCGGCTAATCAATTAGAAGGTGGTTATAACCTTGATGGTAAAGGATTAAGTACAGCTGATGTAATATGTGCTGGTAATTTACAAACCAAACGGCAGATAACTTATCATAATGCTGATGGAACTAGAGGTAGTCAGGAAATTATGCCATATCATGATTTACCTGATGGAGCAACTTGCGATTGTTTTGATGATTATTATTATCCAAGTCATGATGGTATTGATTTTTATCACCATTACAAAGAAGATATCAAACTATTAGCTAAAATGGGCTTTAAATGCTTTCGAATGTCAATTAACTGGAGTCGGATTTTTCCAAATGGTGATGACGATAATCCTAATGAAGCTGGTTTGAAATTTTATGATGATATATTTGATGAATTGAAAAAATATCATATCGAACCAATGGTTACAATCTGTCATTATGAAAATCCAGTTAATTTAGCTAATAAATATGGTGGCTGGATCAATGAAAAAGTAATTGATTTTTATTTGAAATATTGTAAAACAATATTTACTCGCTATAAAGGTAAAGTTAAATACTGGATTACATTTAATGAAATTAATATTATGAATGTTGTACCCTTTTATTCTGGTGCATTATTAAAAGCTGACCAACAATCTTGTGCAACAGCGGTTTTTAATCAATTTATTGCTAGTGCTAAAGCAGTAAAATTAGCCCATCAAATTGATCCAAATAACAAGGTTGGGATGATGATTGCTCATGGAGCAATCTATGGTGAAACTTGTAATCCTGATGATCAGGTTTTAGCGATGCTTAAAGAGCGTGATCGTAAATTTTTTAGTGATGTTATGGCACGAGGATATTACCCAGCTTATAAATTAAAAGAATATCAGCGTGAAGGAATAACTATTGATCTAACTGAAGAAAATAAACAAATATTAAAACAAGGGTGTATTGATTTTATTGGTTTTTCTTATTATGATTCAATGACAGTTTCAGCTACTGCTAGTGGTAGTATCAGTAATGTGATTTCTTCAACTGTAAAAAATCCTTATTTACAAATGTCTGCCTGGGGTAAAGAAATTGATAGCCAAGGATTAAGAATTGTTTTAAATGATTTATATGATCGTTATCAAAAGCCGTTATTTATTGTTGAAAATGGCTTAGGAGCACAAGATGAATTGATAAATAATACAGTTGAGGATGATTATCGTATTGATTATTTAAGAAAGCATATTATTGAAATGAAAAAAGCGGTAGAAGAAGATGGTGTTGAATTATTGGGATATTTAGTATGGGGTTGTATTGATTTGGTTTCAGCGGTAACAGGTGAAATGAAAAAAAGATATGGTTTTATATATGTTGATCGTGATAACTATGGTAATGGTTCCTTAAAACGTTTTTGTAAAAAGAGTTTTAAATGGTATCAACAGGTAATTGCATCAAATGGAGAAATTTTATAAGTTTTAAAACAAGAAGTAGATGCTTCTTGTTTTTTGATAAGGGGATGATAACAATGGAACTTAGAGTATTAAAATATTTTTTGATGGTAGCAAGGGAACAAAATATTACTAAAGCAGCTAAACTATTACATGTAACTCAGCCTACTTTATCAAGACAATTAATGCAGCTAGAAGATGAGCTTAATGTTAAATTATTTTATCGAAAACAGCATAATATTGAGTTAACTGATGAAGGAATGTTATTACGGCGACGAGCTCAGGAGATAGTTAGTATTGAAGAAAAAATTAAAGAAGATTTTACAAGTGACACTGAAAATATTACTGGTTTAATTACTATTGGCTGTGGCGAGGCTATAGGGGTAAAGCGTTTATCTAAGATAGTAAGTGATTTTTCAAAAAGTAATCCACTAGTTAGATTTGAAATCATTACGGCTGATTCAGATACTATTAAAAGCTCTTTAGATAGAGGAACAGTTGATATAGGAATGTTAGTAGAACCGGTTGATATTACTAAATATAACTTTAAAAAGATTATTCAAAAAGAACGTTGGGGAGTTTTAACGAGAAACGATTCTCCTTTAGCTAAAAAAGCTTTTGTTTGTCCTGAAGATTTATTGAATTATCGTTTATTGATGTCTAATCGTGCTATGGTAATAAATGAAATTGAAAATTGGTTTGGTGATTATTATTTGAAATTACAGATAGCGGCTAGATATAATCTAGGATATAATTTAGTCCATTTTATTAAAAATAAATTAGGAATTGCTTTTTGTTTAGAGAGTATTGATGAAATGCGAGATTTAACTTTTATTCCTTTAAAGCCAAAATTAGAAAGTGGATCAGTTATGGTTTGGAAAAAAGATTTATTATTATCTCCGGCAATGAAAGCATTTATCAATTATTTGAAAGATTATTCAATGATGTAAGATAATTTGAAATACCTAAAAGGCATTATAATCGATAGTATATAAGTATTGGAATAAATGATAAATTATTCTTATAATAAAATTGTAAAATTAAATAAAAAGAAATGGAGATGATTTAAATGAAAAAAAGAATTATGATGTTAGTTTTAGGTATTGCTGTTATTATGGTAGCAATCTTTGGAATTTTTACTTACTTAAATAACAATCAAAATGAATCACAAGATACAAATGAAACTGTTAGTAATGAATCAAAAACAGATGATATAAACATAGAAAACATGGGTAATACTTTAATTTTATATTTTTCAATGAGTGGAAATACTGAGACAGTTGCAAATTATATCCATGAAGAAATTGGCGGTGACATCGTCAAACTAGAAACTGTTCAAACATATCCAGAAGATTATGATGAGCTGGTTGATTATGCTCGCGAAGAACAACGAGATAATACTCGTCCAGAACTTGAGACAACTATCGAAAATATTGAACAATATGATACGATCTTTTTAGGATATCCTAACTGGCTTGCGTACCACAAATTGATACAATGCACCCAACTTGCGTGATTGGGTGCATTTCAAATTTACATATAAAATTAATGGTCTTGCTCCTGCAATTGACAGGGGCTTTTTTAATGGCAAAAGAAAAGCACATCTTTCCCAGCGTGGGAGCGATGTGCTTCAGATGGCATCCATCAGTTCAAGAAGGATTTGCTTTTGCCTATCTGTCAGGGTACTCCATTTTGAAAAGAGTTTCTGTTGTTCTTCGGTCAATTGCGCTTCTTCACCCTCGGCAAAGAACTGAGCCAGTGTGATACCAAATGCCCTGCATACTGCCTCCAGAGTTGGCAGCGTTGGTGCGTTATTTCTGTTGAACATATTTGTAACGGTGGAATGGGAAAGGTTTGCCTCCTTTGCCAGCCGATAGTCCGTCCAGTTCCGTTCCTCCATCAGTTGTCTAATCCGTTTCTGTGTATCCATATCATCACCTACCTATCTGTATCTATTCTAAGTCCCAGAATGGTGGTATAATAGTCACAATCGGTAGCTATCATATTTCCTAAAAGGGGTTTATACAGTTATAGTATTGTAGATGATGGAAATGCTATTCGCAAAAGACTGGAGGTAGAATAATGCAGGAGCATATCTTTGAAAGAATGGCGCGGGAGAGAAACATTTCAGTTGAGGAAATGCGGGCGATAATTTCCGATAGAATTGGCAAGGGGTGGAATGATAAAGATCCGGTCAAACGGGAGCAATGGAGAAAAATTCCCTGTGCTGGAGATGTGCCAACACCAGATGAATGGCTGAACTATGTGGTAAAGAAGATAAAAGATGATGGTCAAGAAGGGTTATTACGGAAATATTTAATTTGGTAGTTATATCTTGAATGCTATACATCTGATTGTAGTGATCCGCCAGCTCATGCAGGAGTATGGTTGGCAGCTTGAAGTTGGGGGCAAGGTACTCGGCGCGGAGATTGATTTCTCGCTACTGGCATTCTGTATCTCGTTGATACTGTACCAGCCATGTGCTCTGTGCCCTCCGTCTTGCGATACAGTGATGGCAGGGAGACTCACTTGTCCTCATAAAAATCCTCGTTGAACAGATCGAACATTTCCCCGGTTTCCTATACACATTTAAAAGCCTATTCTGGCGGGGATTGGATAATTCCAATTATCACCCTGTCAACTACTACCGAAATCCCTTGATGTTCATCAGATTTTATTCCTCTAAATGTGCAGACAAGAGGTTGTATTTATGCTGTTTATGCTGTTCTGACCCAGCATAAAAGATATAGTGATTGACAAACCAGGCTCTCCATAGTATTATTAGAAACAAGAGTTATACCTCTCAAAAGGAGATAAAGGCATGATTATGAATTTTCATTTAACCGATCAGCGTAAAAAGAAAATCAGCTCTGTACAATCCATACCGATGAAACATTGTGCAGAGTATAGCGTATAAATGACGCATTTCGATTTCATCGGGAAGCCATAAGGGGGATTTTATACCCATTTTGAGAAAGTGGCTTTCCATGCAGTTATAATGTGTATGAGGCTATGGACAATGTTTTGTCCATAGCCTTTTGTTTTTGGCGCTGCTATGCCAGAGGCAGAAGGCAGATACATTTGTGTATCTTTGCTTTCTGCCTTTTTCGTTTGTATCAGAGAATATGCAGGAAAGGGTTAATAAAAATGAGCTTATTAGAAATTGACGGACTGACACACTCTTTTGGTGAGAATGTGCTATACAAAAATGCAGGTTTCACACTCAATAAAGGAGAACATATTGGCATTGTCGGACAGAATGGAACCGGCAAAAGCACTTTAATCAAAATCTGTACAGAGCAGATCATACCAGACAGCGGGCGCATTGTCTGGCAGCCGAATACTACGATTGGTTATTTAGACCAATATGCGGAAATCGACCATACCTTAACGATGAAAGAATTTCTCAAATCCGCTTTCACAAAGTTATTTGAAATGGAGGCACAGGCGTTGCAGCTATATGAAAGAGCTGCTGACGGTGATACGAAAAGCCTTGAACTGGCCGCCCATTATCAGGAACAGCTTGAAGCCCATGACTTTTATTCGATAGATACCGCTATTGAGCGTGTCGCCAATGGGTTAGGACTTCTTGCGATTGGCCTTGACCGTCCGATTGCTGAAATGAGTGGCGGCCAGCGGGCAAAAGTGATTTTAGCAAAATTACTGCTGGAAAAGCCGGATGTCCTGTTGCTGGACGAGCCGACCAATTTTCTTGATAAAGACCATGTAACATGGCTGGCGGAATATTTATCTGCTTTGGAAAATGCTTTTTTAGTGGTTTCCCATGATTTCAATTTTCTGGATAAGATAGCGAACCGCATTTGTGATATAGACAATGACACGATTACAAAATACTACGGCACATATTCCGAATTTCTGCGGAAGAAAACCCTGCTGCGGGAAGATTATGTACGGCAATATGCGGCCCAGCAAAAGGAAATTAAAAAGACAGAGGAATTTATACGGAAGAACATAGCGGGCAGAAAAGCAAAAATGGCGCGGGGACGGCAAAAGCAGCTTGACCGAATGGACAAAATGGAAGCCTTAGACCAAAAGGAAATTATTCCGCACTTCCATTTTCCCGTACTTCCATTAACCAATACAGAACACTTGTTGGTGAAACATCTGGCAGTTGGCTACCATTACCCCGTTTTATCAAACATTGAATTTAGCATTAAGGGAGGACAAAAAGTTGTTATTACTGGATTTAATGGGATTGGAAAATCGACACTATTAAAAACCCTGATTGGGGAAATTCCATCTATGCAGGGCCATTTCAAATTTTCCGATCAGGTTACTATCGGATATTTTGAACAGGATTTAGAGTGGAAAGAACCTGAATTGACGCCCATTCAAATTGTTGCCAATGCTTATCCCAATATGGTGACAAAAGATGTCCGCAAGCATTTGGCACGATGCGGAATTTCCAGTAAACACGCTATGCAGTCCATAGGAACATTAAGCGGCGGCGAACAGGCAAAGGTAAAGATGTGTCTGCTTACTCTGACCCCCTGTAATTTCCTGATTATGGATGAACCTACAAACCATTTAGACGTACAGGCAAAAGAGGCTTTGAAAACAGCCCTTTCAACTTTTGCAGGAACGGTACTGCTCGTATCGCATGAGGAAGCATTTTATCGAGATTGGACACAACGAGTTATCAACATATTAAGGAACAACCTTTAATACAAAAACAGCCTTCCAAATCGGAGGGCTGTTTTTGTATCTATGCCCGGAAAGCCTGATATTGTGGGCTTTCCGGGCTTTTTCTGTTTTCCGGGGACTCGGTGGAACAAGCCGCCATCAGCCCGCTTCCTATTGCGGCGATCACATAATCCCATGGCGGCTCATTTTTGCACACCCTTGTCCGGCCCGTATATGCCAGAAACGAGGAAACGCTAAAAAGTATCCGCTCCCGGACAGCACCACCTCTTTCAATGAGAACAATTTAGCGGGAACCTCGCGGCCCCCGCTTTTTTCTTATTCCCGCTCGAAAGCCTCTCCGCAATCCCCGCAGATTACATTGACCTCCCGCGTTGCCCGGATAATGGTGCCGCAGCAGGGGCAAACATATTTGATGCTGCGGTTAATGGATTTCTTACTCCCGCCCTTGGTGGTGCCTTCCACCGGCAAGCGGCTGGCGTTGATCTTGTCCTCGCCCAAAGTTTTTCTGATCCATGCCTCCGCCTCCGGGGCCAGCGTCGTTGCCGTCCAGCCATACTTGGCGTGCTTCTCGATATGCAGGCCGTGGGCCTCAGCGGTGGCCTTAAATTTCTGGTTGTGGTAATAGCCGTTGTTGCTTACGTCTTGGATGCCATGAACCAGATTGTAGAGATGCGCCATCTCATGCAGGAGCGTGGCTGCCAGCTCGAAGATGGGCCGGTCAAGGTACTCGGCGCAAAGATTGATTTCCCGATACTTCTCGCCGCTGGCGTTCCATATCTCGTTGATACTGCACCAGCCATAAGCCCCGCGCCCTCCGTCCGGCGATACAGTGATGGCCGGGCGGCTCAACTCGCCTTCGTAAAAATGCTCGTTGAACAGGTCGAACATTTCCTCGGTTTTTCTTACGATTTCAGATATTTGCAGCATGGTTGCGTCCTCCTTAAAGATATGTTTTATTTCTGTGAGTGACAGCTTACACACCACCGGTCAAAAAGCAAGCTCTAAAGGTCTTAAAACATATCTTTTTCACTGAGGATAGGAAAAGCCCCGCCAAAGCGGGGCTAATCAAAACAGCAAATTAGGATTTATCGCATACAGGCATTGACAAATTTCATAGGTACGTCCATGCGTTCTGCTACTTGTTCTGGTGTCATTCCACTGTTTAAGAAACGCTTGCATACTATTTTCATGTTCTCGCCAACTTCGATAATATGTTTATCTGGGTCATAGAAACGAACAACACGCTGTCCCCATGAATGTTCTACAATAGGGTGGACATATTCAACATCACATTTTTTCAGCTTATCCGCAAATTCATCAAAATTATCTTCTTCAAAGTAAATTTCAAAGTTATTGCCACCAAAAGAAATATCGCTTTTTCCAATAAAGTCTTTATATGTTTCAACTGTCTGCAAAGCCAAACCGCCTGTTAAAGTCTTATTTGCTCCAAAATCCATAATCACATGAAGCCCGAAAACCTTTTTATAAAACTCAACTGATTTGTCTATATCTGTTACTACCAGCATAGGATTTTTCAATTTCATTTTCGCCACCTCCACAAATTCCAATTTGTTTTTCTGATTATAGCATATCGAGCTACAAAAGGGAAGCATGTTATAACTCAAGAAAGACCCCGCCGAAGCGGGGCCTTCTCGTTTTACTCTGCAGCAATGAAGCCTTGTTCTTTCAGGCTTTCGATCAGCGCCGGATTTTCCGGGCCAGTCAATGTTCCTTCTCTGTCGATATTGTAGCTTCCTACTGCGAAAGCGTATGTCGGCGCTCTCAGATATTCCGGCTTTGCTCCAATGAAGTCGCCTACTGCTGCCACCAGCTCCTTGCGCCGTACACCTGTCACATTGTAGGCGGCCTCAATGCCTCCCGGACTGCTTTCTTCTGCGGTAGGTTCACCGGGATTTTTTACCGGGGTTTCAATCTCCTGCGGGCTTTCTTCCAGCGCGGCCTCTATTTCTGGCTCGGCAGTCTCCACGGCCATAACCTCTGTACTTTCCTGTGCGGCGGCTTTGGCTGCGGCCTTCGCCGCCCGGCTTACTCTGGTGCGGGCCTCCGGGAATACCTCCGGCAGTGCGCCTTCCTCATAGTGGATTTCAAAGGTGATCTTCCCGTCCATGTGTACGTTGAAGTGGAAGTCAGTCATTTCCACTTCTTTCAGCTCGTCCGGTAGCTCGATGTTCTTGTACCGCTTGACCTCCTCGCCGTTTACCATAAGGCAAACCGGAACCGCGTCCCTCAGTTTCGCTGTGATTTTCCCTGTTTTCATTATCATTTCCACCTTTCATGTTTGTGTTTGGGCTTGTGCCTTGTGTGAGTCACAGCTTACACACCACGGGTGGAAAAGCAAGGCTTTTTATAAATTTCAAGTAAACTTTTCATGTAATTGCTCAAAGTAAAAAATATAAATACCGCACGAATGTATCTTGACAAAGTGGACGTTTGATGATATGATGGAAACATACCAAACGAATGATAATTAGGGAGGTGATATAAAGATGGCAAGGAATAAATATCCTGAAATAACTGTTGAAAAAATACTTGAAGTATCACAGCGGTTATTTATGGAAAAAGGGTATGATAATACAACCATCCAAGACATTGTAAATGAACTTGGTGGGTTGACTAAAGGTGCTATTTATCATCATTTCAAGTCGAAAGAAGAAATAATGGATGCTCTGGGCGAGAAAATGTTTTTCGATAATAACCCTTTTACTCTTGTCAAAGAACGTAAAGATCTGAATGGTTTACAAAAAATGCGTGAGGTTATTAAAATCAATTATGAAGATACAGAGAGGGCCGAATTAAGCAAACGTACCCTTCCCGTATTAAAGAATCCACGTATTTTAGCGGGAATGATTGATACGGACAGACGCTTACTTGCTCCACTATGGCAAACGCTAATTGAGGAGGGGCAAGCTGATGGATCTATAAATACAGAATATGCAAAAGAATTGTCTGAACTTATTCCGCTATTGAGTGATTTATGGCTGACTCCAACAACATATCCGGCTTGCGAAAAAGAAATAATGAATAGGTTTAACTGTATGAGCGCTATTTTGGATGCGATGGGAATACCGTTATTCAATAGTGAACTCAAAGAGCTTGTTGAACATCGTGTCGAAGAACTTTTGAAATAGATATAAAAGTGCCTTGCAAAAGGTACTTTTATATAAAGCAATTACATTCGTTCGTCAGGTATTATTTTTAGGTTTTTAATACCTATCAAAGGAGGCGCTTTTATGACAGAGGAAAGATTTGAAAATGCAATGGAACACTTTGGAAATGCAGTTGAAACAGTCGTTGAAGGTGCAGCAACGGTCGTTGACAAATCTATGGATTTCATGTGGGGATTTCGTCCAGTACGGTTAGTGGGAAGAACACTTACCTTTTTAACAGGTGCGGGGCTTATGGCGAGCTCTGTACCATTGGAAGAAAAGGGGTATCATAAGACGGCAAAAGCTTGCTTAATCGGTGGAGGTGTTGTTATTGCGGCACAGATTATAGAAATAGCCGTACTAAGAAGAAAATGAAGTGAATGAGGAGGTTCTATTATGCGTAGACTGTGGTTTTGGATGAAATTTGTAGCAGTCGCTGGTACAACTGCGGTGGCAATTCTTGAAATATTGTCAATCAACCGAAAATACACCAGCTCAAATAGTAGTTTTTACAAAACTACGCCTAATGAAATGGGAGAGAAAAATGACTGAAGAAAAAATTGAAATTGCAATGGAACGTATGGGTGACGCTATCGAGAAAACTGTTGACGGAGCGGCTAACAAAGCATGGCGACATCGTCCGGTTCGCGTGATTGCAAAAACAATATCTTTTTTAACTGGTGCCGGGCTTATTGCAAGTACCATACCACTTACCGAAAACGGAAATACTACAGCCGCCAAAATATGTTTGATAAGTGGTTGTATTGTTATTGTTGCCGGAATTGCTGAATTGATCTTTATTAAACGAAAGTAATTTGGTTGTGAAAACAAGCCTATTACCTACCGCAACAAAATGGGCCAGTCTGCCTTGTGCGGATTGGCCCATAGTGGATTTCAAAGGTGATCTTCCCGTTCATGTGTACGTTGAAATGGAAGTCGGTCATTTCCGTCTTTCATTTTTGTGCTTGTGCCTTGTGTGAGTCACAGCTTACACACCACGGGTGGAAAATCAAGGCTTTTTTGCTTTCTCTTCAAACTATATTTTGATTATTTCCTTTCCGCCGCTCTTGACATTCTAACAGTTGTTAGGTATAATTTACCTAACAACTGTTAGATAAGGGAGGAGATTAGATGAACGACACAAAGCAACGCATATTAGATGTTTCTTTAGACTTGTTTTCTCGAAGTGGTTTTTCGGCGGTATCAATCAGAGACATTTGCGGACAGGTGCAAATCAAAGAAAGCTCTATCTACTATTACTTTAAAAATAAGCAGGCTATTTTTGACGAACTGCTTTGCTTGTTTGAGGAAAAAGCAAGAGATATGATGTCTCAATTAGATGCAGCACTTGCAGAGCAAACTTTTTCTGCAACGGAAAACTTCTATCAAACTGTGTGTGATACCTTTTTTAATAGATATTTAATGGATAACTTCTGTAACAAGGTAATACGTTTGATCTTAATAGAGCAATTCAGAAACAGCGCCGTTCAGAAAGTATATGACCGTTGGATGTTTACTGAACCGCTTTCTTTTCAAAGCAAGGTGTTTTCTGTTCTAATTCAGATGGGTGTTATCCAGGGTAAAGACAGCGACTATTTGGCGGTGAAGTATTATGCGCCAATCCAATTCTTTGCTCAAAGGTGGCTGTTTAGCGGAACACTGACCGAAGAGCGTAAAAGTGCTTTTCGCACAAGTGCTTATCAGTATATTCAAAGATTTTTCAACGAGATAGGGGTGGCATAATGGCAAATATTATCATTACAGGTGCAAATCAAGGAATCGGCTACTACTTTACAGAGCAGGCGCTCAAAGATGGAAACAGGGTTGCCGTATTGGATATAGAAACAGATCATTTGAAAGACTTAGCCCAAGTGTTTCCAAAGCAGCTTTTGTGCTGTAAAGCAGATGTGTGTGATGATATACAGATAGATACCGCTGTAAAAGAAATCGTTGCAGTCTTTTCCTCCATAGATATTGCAATCCATAATGCCTGCCTTTGTACCTTTGCTAATGAGAACGATACAGAACTTAATATGTATGAAAGAGTTTTCAATGTGAATTATTATGGCGGACTGCGTTTGGCTAAACGTGTTCTGCCATATATGCAGGAGCAAAAAAGGGGCAAAATTATTTTTACAAGCTCCGGAGTAGGAGTGACCGGCTTTATCGGAATATCGCCTTACGCTTCTACCAAAGGTGCTTTAGAATCGTTGGCGAAATGTCTAAATATTGAATATGCTTCTGACGGAATATCTTTTCATATTATCCACCCACCATTAACCCGAACAAAATCGGCTTCTCCTCTTCCAGTACCGAATGAATTCATGGCTGATCCTCAAAAAGTCGGATATGGCATTGCGAAACATATTTTTTCTAAGAGATTTATTATATGTCATAGTTTTGGTCAAAAACTTCAGACTCTTCTCTGTTATTTATGCCCGATTAAAATGGGAAAACTGATGTCGAAGATGGCTGCAAGATATATGAACAGTCAAAAGGACTTATAATTGCAGGCATAACTTATTTAGCACAAATTCAAGTTGGCAAACAGAAAACATAAATATATCTAATGTTTAAAGCAAGGCGGGCCTTCTACCTGCCAAAATGAGCTAATCTGCCTTGCTTGGATTGGCCCATTACAAAAGGCTTGCTTTTTCCTTCAAAATCCGCTACACTGTCAACCCTACACTTTAACACCAGACTTATAAAGTGTGGTATAACAGAATGGGAGGTGTATAGGATGAAGCAGTATAAAACCATCGACATTGCCAGACGGATTGGCATCCATGTGAATACCGTCCGGCTCTATGAAAAATGCGCTCTTATCCCTAAGCCGGAACGCTTACCAAATGGATACAGAGTGTTTACCGATCTTCATATAGAGCAATTTAAGCTGGCGCGTGCGGCACTTCGGGTAGAGGTACTTCAAAATGGACTCAGAAAGCAGGCGGTGAATATCATAAAGGTTTCTGCTGCCGGAAATTATGGAGAAGCTGCCGCATTGACCCGCCGCTATATCCAGCAAGTGGATCAGGAACGAAAAAATGCGGAGGAAGCAATTCAGATTACCCGGAAAATACTTGCTGGATTGGATGGAAAAGAACATACAGGTATTTACTTCACGCGAAAAGAAGCTGCGGATTTTCTCGGTGTTACCATAGACACGCTGCGGAACTGGGAATTGAATGGCCTGTTCACAATCAAGCGCAGAGAGAACGGTTATCGTGTCTATTCGGAGAAGGATATACAACGCTTGAAGATCATCCGTTCCCTTCGCTGCGCGAATTACTCGCTGGCAGCCATTTTACGGATGCTGCGGGCGATCAACGATGATCCCGCCGCAAATATCCGTACAGTCATTGATACGCCGAATGAGGATGACGATATTATTAAGGCGTGCGACAAGCTGCTTACCTCTCTGTCCGAGGCCCGGAAAAATGCGGTCTATGTGGCCGGACAAATTGAAAAAATGCAGAAAATGACAAAATAAAAGCCTACATTGACCCACCATACCACCGAACCATGCTAACCTTTATACATCAAAATAGGAGGTATAAAGGCATGGATGAAACCATCAAAGTAACCGGTTTGAGTAAATCTTACGCCGGAAACAAAGTAATCAGTAACATTGAGCTTTCGATTGGAACAGGTCAAGTGTTCGGCCTGCTCGGAGCGAATGGCGCGGGCAAAACTACCACGATAGAGTGTATCTTAGGCACTCGGAAGGCAGATGCGGGATCTGTTTCTATTTTAGGATTGAATCCTCGAAAAGACAGAAAACAACTCTTTGAGCAGGTTGGCGTGCAATTTCAGGAAGCCAGCTACTCGGACAAAATTAAAGTTTGGGAGCTGTGCGAAGAAACCGCCTGCCTTTACCGGAAAGCTGCAAATTACGAGGAGCTTTTGAGGCAATTTGGTCTGTGGGAAAAACGAGACGCTTTCGTAAATGAATTGTCCGGTGGGCAAAAACAGAGGCTATTCATCGTTTTAGCACTCCTGCCTGATCCGAGGGTCGTCTTTCTGGACGAGCTTACAACGGGCCTTGATACGAAAGCACGCAGGAGTGTTTGGAAAAGTCTGGACGCACTGAAACAAAAGGGTCTGACCATCTTTCTTTCCTCACATTTTATGGACGAGGTGGAAGTCCTGTGCGATACAATCGCCATTTTGAAGGACGGAAATTTCATTTTCACAGGAACCGTTCAGGAGGCAATTCACCAAAGCCCATATGATAATTTGGAAGAAGCCTATTTGTGGTTTACCGGAGAGGAGGAAACGGACGATGAATAAATATGTCACAATGCTGAAAACAGAAATCAAGCTGTCTTTTCGAGGTATGGATATGGTGATCTTCGCACTTTGCCTGCCGGTCGTGATGGTGGTACTGCTCGGCATCATTTATGGAAATCAGCCCGCTTTCGAGGGAGCAAGCTATTCCTTTTTGGAGCAATCCTTTGGAGCAATTTCCACGATTGCAATCTGCGCCGGTGGCGTTATGGGCCTCCCGTTGGTGATTTCTGACTATCGGCAGAAGAAAATACTGAAACGATATAAGGTAACGCCAACCAGCCCCATCCTGCTGCTAACAGTACAGGTTTCTATTTACGCCATTTACTCGCTGCTTTCTTTGATATTGGTCTATTTGGTAGGAAGTCTGTTCTTCGGCGTGCGGTTGCCCGGTTCCGTGGGAATCTTTCTGGCCTCTTATCTTCTGGTGATGCTTTCCACATTCAGCATTGGAATGATGGTGGGCGGAGTCGCTCCGAACATGAAGGTCGCGAGTATTGTTGCCAGCGTTTTGTATTTTCCCATGTTGATCTTCTCCGGGGCCACTCTCCCATACGAGGTGATGCCGACAGCATTGCAGAGGATTTCAGATATTCTACCGCTAACACAGGGGATCAAATTGCTGAAAGCGGCTTCTCTGGGATTACCGATAGAAGTTGCTTGGCTCCCTCTGGTTGTCATGGTGGCTCTGATTATTATCTGCGGAGGAATTGCGGTGAAATTCTTCAAGTGGGAATAAAGAAGTAATAATACAAAAGAACTTTTTATTACAGCAAGGCGGGCCAATTACCTGCCAAAATGGGCCAGTCTGCCTTGTGCGGATTGGCCTCATTATGAAAGGCTTGCTTTTTCATAAAAGTCCAGTACACTGTCAATCTGACACAAAGCATTTCATACTCTTTCCATATTGCTTTGGTATGATGGAGCGAGGAGGTGTAAAAATGGCTGTTTTATTGATTGTGGAAGACGATACCGCCACCAACGAGGCAATCTGCGAATACATGAGCTCCGCAGGACATACCACCTTGTCTGCCTTCGATGGAGAGCAGGGCTTGCAGATCGCAAGGGAAAAATCCATTGATTTAGTGGTTCTGGACATTATGCTCCCGAAACGAACCGGTTTGGAGGTATTAAAAGAACTGCGTCAAACGAGCGGCATCCCCGTCTTAATGCTTACCGCCCTTGACGATGAGCCTACTCAGGCGGCCAGCTTTGATGAACAGGCGGACGACTATATCACAAAACCCTTTTCCATGCTTTTGCTGGGGAAACGGGTGACGGCTCTGCTGCGGCGGTGTGGGAAAAGCCCGGAACTGAGCCAAATCCAGATAGGCGATATTACGGTGGATTTTGGCGGCTACACCGCTTCCGGGCCGGGCGGCCCTATTGACCTGACACCAAAGGAGATCGACCTGCTGAAATTGCTGATAGAGCATAAAGGTCTAGTTCTTACACGGTCGCAGATCTTGGACGAGTTGTGGGGATATGATTACCCCATCATCGACCGAACTATTGATACCTACATCAAAAATTTACGGAAAAAGCTGAGTCTTGACCGGATTGTAACGGTAAAAGGCGTTGGCTACAAGTATGAGGAACACCCATGAGAAACTTAAAGCTCTTTACTAAAATCTTCTTATACACCTTTGGGGTGATGCTATTTGTCACTGTGATGGCCCATGTCTTTCTCTACGTGCTTGCGCCGCAAATGACCGTAAGCACCAACCGTTTTGTGGAAGGGGCCATTATTGAGAGTGATGTGAATACTGGTATTTTGATAAAATCCGCTATCGGAAAAGCACTGCCGGTATCCCTGCTTTGCTGCGCCATCATTTCCGCCGGGTGTTCCCTGTTGTTTTCCAGAGCCATGACGAGGCCAATCAAGCAGATTGCGGAAACAACGGAAAAGATGGAAAAACTGGATAAGGCTGCAACCTGCGTGGTGCATACGAAGGACGAGATTGGCGAATTGGCCGCCCGCGTAAATAAGCTGTATGCCAGCCTGCTTTCCACCATTGAAAAGCTGGAAGAAGAAAAGCAAAACGTCCGTGAGGCGGAACGGTCAAAAATTGATTTCCTGCGGGCCGCCTCCCATGAACTGAAAACACCGGTGACTGCTCTTAACGCGATTTTGGAAAACATGATCTTAGGCATTGGAAAATACAAAGACCGGGATCGCTGTCTGTTGGAATGTAAGGAGATTACCGGGCAGCTCTCCTCTATGATTAAAGAAATTTTGGATACCTCCCGGCTGGATTTTACACAGGAGAAACAGGACGCCCAAACCTTTGACCTGTCGGAGCGCCTTCCGGCGATCTGCGAGCCTTATCAGTTGATTGCGAAGGCAAAAGAAATCGACTTTACTTTCAGCATACAGGGAAAGTGCCCTGTCCATACGTCGAAGAAAAGCCTTGAAAAAATCCTGTCCAATCTGCTCTCCAACGCGGTTGCTTACACAAAGCCGGGATGCAAGATCACCGTTATATTGAACGCCCAGCAGATAAAAATAGAAAACGAGTGTATGCCCATCCCGCCGGATAAGCTGGCCCATATATTTGAGCCGTTCTACCGCCCGGATTTTGCCAGAGGCAGAAAAGATGGAGGGAATGGGCTGGGGTTATATATTGTAGATACGCTTTCAAAGGCCCTTGGGCTGCCCTATCAATTTGAGGCGACCAAAAACCCGCCGGGAATGTGCTTTACCCTTTATCTCTCATAAAGCGATTGCTTTTTATCCGTTTCATACTGGTTCCATATTGGGGTGCTATGCTGTCAGCGTTGCAACACTTATCCCATATGAAACGGAGGTCATTCTATGAACTTTATGAATCGAGCGTGGCTGTACATCGTCCGCAAGAGGGGCAAGAGTATCCTTCTTTTTGTCATCTTGCTGGTGATGGCAACCTTTGTACTGACCGCCCTGGCGCTGGGGAACGCTTCTAAAGCTGCCCAGCAGGAGCTGCGGCAAAGTCTTGGCGGGAGTTTTCTCATTGGCTTTGACTACACGGAAAACAACCCCTATTTGAAGGTGGAAAGCGTGGATGGCGGAACGCTGATTTATTCCACTCAGCAAATCCGCCCGGAGCTGGTAGAGCAAATCCGGGAAATTGAGGGGATCAAGGAATGCAGCGCAACCGTGGAGGGGCTGGCGGCGTTCCCCTCTCTGGAACTGTTTACCGGCAATATCCCCATTGAGGAAGAATTTCGCGCATCCTCAAAAATTTTAAGCGCATGGAAAAGCGAGGAGCTTACTCGTTTTACTTCCGGGCAGCTTACGCTGACAGAAGGGCGGCATATCCTGCCGGACGACAAAAACAAGGGGCTTATCAGCAAGGATCTGGCTGAAAAAAACGGCCTGAAAATTGGCGATAAAATCCAAACGGACAAAGGCGTGGAGATTGAAATTGTGGGCCTGTTTTCTCCAAAAGAAATCGAAGGTATCAACGATCAGGTAACAACCTACGATAAAATACAAAATCTCATTATCACTGATCTCGCCACTTTAGTGGCTTATGAAAACGGCCCTGCAATCCAAGGATTTAATGAGCTGACCGTATCAGTAGACGATCCGCAGAACATGGAGGAAATTATTTCTAAAGTAAAGGGTATCTCCGGTGTGGACTGGAAGGGATTCTCTTTTCTGCTTGACAACGAGGACTATGAGAACGCCGCGTCCTCCTTAGAACAATTATCGGAGCTGGTAGCCACTATTTTGATTGTCGCGCTGATTGTAAGCATTGCCATCCTTTCGCTCATTCTTACCATGTGGGCCAGAACCCGAATCCACGAAACCGGCGTGCTGCTCTCTGTTGGGATCAGCAAGCTGTCGATTTTAGGACAGTATATTGCCGAGGTTTTACTCATAGCAGTGCTGGCGTTTTCCCTTTCTTATTTCTCTGCCAGCGCCATTGCAGGCCAGATGGGAAACGTCCTGCAATCCGGGCAGGCGGTAACAGAGGTGCAGCAGGAAAACGGCTTATCTGCCGGAAGCCGTGGCGAAGCCGGAACAGACGCAGAAGATCAGAAAATAGAACCCCCTAAATTGCAGGTTCGCGTACAGTTTGAGGAAATGGGGCTCCTATTCCTGCTTGGGATCGGAATTGTAACGGTATCCGCTGGAATTTCCTCGATTTCCGTCATGCGGCTGAAACCGCGAGAGATTTTATCAAAAATGAGCTGAGAAAGGCGGTAACGATATGAAAAAAGTATGGAAATTGTTTCCTATATTCTTTCTTCTGGTACTGTTGTTCACTGGGTGTACCCCGAAGGAGAACAAAGGGGACGAAACGCAGGAGCAGTCTGGTGCGCCCATGATAGATTATGAGGTGCCGGATAAAGTAAAGGACTATGACTTCAACTATGAATTTGTACCGGAAGGTGAATAGGAGGTAGCTATATGGGAACTTTGGAATTACAAAACTTGACCTATTCTTATGATAAAAAGAAAAAGGTACTCAGAGGAATTGACGCGCGGATGGAGGCTGGAAAGATGTATGCCATTCTCGGCCCCTCCGGCTGTGGCAAGACAACGCTCCTTTCCCTGTTGGGCGGTCTGGACAGTCCCACAAGCGGGGCTATCCTGTTTGAAGGGAAGGATGTTGCACAGACCGGATTAGCAGGACACCGGAAAAAGAATGTTTCGTTTATCTTTCAGAGCTACAACCTGATTGATTATATGACTCCGCAGGAGAATGTCCGGCTGATTTCCAAAAAACCAGCATTTCCGTTTCTGGAACGGCTGGGGTTGACGAAGGAAGAAACAAGACGAAACGTGTTGAAGCTTTCCGGCGGTCAGCAGCAACGTGTAGCCATTGCGCGGGCACTGGCCAGCGAGGCTCCAGTGATTTTGGCGGACGAGCCTACTGGCAATCTGGACGAAGAAACCGCTCAGGATATTACAGAAATCCTGAAAGAAAGCGCACATCAGATGAATAAATGCGTGGTAGTAGTCACCCACTCAAACGAGCTGGCAAAACAGGCGGATGTGGTGTTCCGGCTGAAAAAAGGCGAACTACATATAGAGCAAAGCGGGAAATCTTCATAAATTATTTTTTAAGGCAAGACTACTACTTGCCAAAACGGGCCAGTCTGCCTTGTGCGGATTGGCCCATTTTGTTTAAGGAGGAAAAATATATGTGCAGCTCCTAACCAGCATTTAGATAGACTCACCCATTCAAAAATTTTTCTCAAAATATTTTTCAAAATCTTTCCGGTTTTCACCCCTGAGATGTGTTCTGGTTATGTGAGGAGGCGAAAAACAACCAGCTCAAATCTGCAGGAAGGAGGGATGCGGCATGAAGTCTCCCTCTGACTATGAAAAACGGATTGTTGCCATGGTGGATTCCTTTACCAAGACAGTAGCCCGGAATTTCAGCAGAAATCTCAAACGGGCAAAGGCAAACCGGGAGAAGCATTTTTCCGATGAACCGGTAGACTATCTTCTTGAACTTTTAAGCCACGACGACAGGTATCCGTCCGACCATTTTGTGCTTTATGCGGACGAGTTATCCTGCGTGGTCTATAGCGAAACTTTATATAAAGCACTCTGTTCCCTTCCGGAAAAGCAGCGGAAAGTCTTACTGTTTGACTTCTGGTACGCTTGGACAGATGGGGAAATTGCAGCCAGAATGGAGGTGACAACCCGCACTGTCTACAACCTGAGACAGCGCGCATTTAAGGCAATCAAAACTTTCTATGAGCAAGGAAGCTCAGAGCCATGAATTAACCTATGACCTAATCAAGCGAGCGGTTCACGGCGACCAGGAGGCAATCGAGGCATATCTCCTGCACTATGACGCTTATATCAATTCTCTGGTGATGTATGACGAAGTCGGCCCAGACGGCCAGCTACATTCCTACATCGACGAGGACATGAAGATACAAGTGCAGATGAAGCTCGTGGACGCATTACAGAACAAATGGAGGAAACTGATATGATTCTCATGCCAGACCTGTTTTCCTTCGCCTACGTCCCGAACTGGTACTCCCAGCTTGATATGCTGGCGGAGATGGCCCTGCCGGAACCGTGGCGATTCAAAAACCCTATATACTTAACGAAAAATCCAGATACTCCGATTTTGGAGCGATATATTCACGCGATCTTTAAGAAACAGCTTATTGATTACAAGGACGAAAGAAACCCCAGCAGCGCGGCAGATTACTTCCACATTGAGAATGAATTTTGCTGCTTCCATACGGGCCTCTACACCCGGCGGTATAAGGCTATATATGCCTGCTTTGACCGGAATAAAAAGAAGGACTCCCTGCTGGAATGGTATTTCAGGGGCTTTGCGGACGAGCTGTCGCCAATGCTCCGGCACATATCCCCGCTGCCGAAGAAGCCCAGCTACTATATGACGCAATATGGCGTCAATTACAACCCGGAATGGCCGATCCGCGTCAACGTGGATCATATCCTCGGCGACGAGGAGAACCTTTCCCGTATCCCGGCAGAAATCCGCGAAGCGCAAAACCTGCCCCTGCTT
Source organism: Erysipelatoclostridium sp. An173 (assembly GCF_002160495.1). Classification (GTDB taxonomy): domain Bacteria; phylum Bacillota_I; class Bacilli_A; order Erysipelotrichales; family Coprobacillaceae; genus Thomasclavelia; species Thomasclavelia merdavium. The sequence goes on from NZ_NFKR01000005.1 coordinate 36,794, forward strand.
TTAGAAACGGCAGTTGAGTTGGCGCGGCGGAAGGCTGTGGTGGAACCGAGCATTGTGGTTCCGCAGGGGTATCAGGGCCGGGTGCAATACTTGCTGCCGATCTGCCTGACCGATATGGAGCAGCCAGACCTTGCCATGACCCTCACGATCATGGACGGGTATTACTTGGGGAACACCTGCCTCACCTTAGAAATGGCGTACCTCAACGCGCGGCTTCTTTCCAGACCGGTGGCGCATTGGCTCACGGACATTGTGGAATAGCTGCGCACAGATCGCAGGCTCGCTCCCCGGTAGCCGGATCGGCTCTGGCGGAAAGGAGTGACCGGTTTGCGTCAAAGCAAGAAGGAGGTTGAACAGGATGACATAAGAGACAAAATGCGTCCGGTATACTGCCCGAAATGCGGGTGGAAACTGCTGGACGCGGTAAAGGGTACAAAGACATTGATTAAGATCCCCCACAAGGGCCGGTATCCCGATTTATATGTGAAGTGCGGGCACTGCGGCGCGGAGGTTGGGATCATCAAAACTGAATAGCTACCACCGAATGTTCCGGGCTGGTTCCGGGACTTACCGGATAGCTGCGGCAATACGACAGCCCCCATAAGGAATGTATATGACGGGCGGGCAACGGACAGCGAAGCCGGGAAACCGGTGCGGCGTTTGTCTGAGCATGATGCACGAAGGGGTGATTTCATTCCATCATCTGTGGTTGCCCCTTCATCACGCTGTCTTGAAAGAAAGACAGATGGGATATTGAGCCTGGCAAGCGGCACTTTTGTGCTGCTTGTCAGGCTCTTTTTTTCGTTTTAGCGGCAAAGGTGCCGCCTGCCGGGCTCCGAAAGGAGAACGGCAAATTGAAAATCAATTACACATTTGCAAATGGTGAGACCTCAGATGTAGAGGTCAATGAGGAAATCGGAAACTTGATTCTGGATTCCAGGCGGGAGGAAAGCAATCAGGATCGGAAAGAGCGGTACCATTGCTATTCCCTGGATGCGGCGGAATATGAAGGCGCGGATTATGCGGACGGCAGTACGCCGGAGACAGAACTTTTCCGGCAGCTTGAAAACCAGCGGATCAAAGAGGCGTTTGGGCAGCTCTCGGAGGTACAGCGGCGCAGGCTGCTGATGCTGGCCGAAGGGGTATCCCTCCGGGAGATTGCCCGCCGGGAGGGCAAGGACATTAAGACTATACGGGAATCCATCGAGGGAGCCAGGAAAAAGTTTTTGAAATTTTTCTGAGACATCCCCCCTCAAACCGTGCTTCAAATCTCCGTATGTTGAAGGACATCCCGATACCGTCCTTCAGAAAGCAGAGGTGATGAGATGAAACACACATTGCAGATCCGTGTTTCAAAAAAGCCCGTGAACAGCGGCGCGGTCAGTGTGCGGAATGTCTCCGTGCGTGAGCGGTTCATGCGTTTCCTGCTGGGGGACAAGGTCAGGCTGACGGTCATCGTTCCAGGCAGCACGGTGGAGGAACTGTCCATCCGGGAGGTTGCGGAAGGAGGGCTGGCGCATGAGTAAGATGAAACTTCTTCTGGACGTGGTATCCGATCTCCGTTCCCTGGCAGACAGTTTGCAGGCGGTGGCGGACGCTGTCGCACAGGGCGGACAGGAGCAGCCGGACCAAACCACGGAGGAAAAGCCGACTCAGAAACCGGAAAAGAAAAATGTTGCAAAGCAAGTGGAGAAGGCAGAGCCAAAGCCGCTGACGCTGGAACAGGTGCGGGCGGCTCTGGCGGAGAAGTCCCGTGCCGGACACACATCGGAAGTAAAGGCGCTCCTGATCAAGCACGGTGCGGATAAGCTGTCGGACATTGACCCGGCGGAGTATCCGGCGCTCTTTGCGGAAGCGGAGGTGCTGTGATGGGAAAACACGCATTGCTTTCCGCTTCCTCCAGCCACCGGTGGCTGAACTGCCCGCCTTCCGCAAGGCTTTGCGAGAAGTATGAGGATACGGGCAGCGAATACGCCCAGGAAGGGACGGACGCCCACAGCCTGTGTGAATACAAGCTGAAACAGGCGCTTGGCATGGATGCCGCAGACCCAACGGAGAACCTTTCCTTCTACAACGAGGAAATGGAACAGTGCGCTTTGGACTATGCCGCCTATGTGCTGGAACTGGTAGAAGAAGCAAAGAAAACCTGCAAGGACCCGGTAGTGCTGATCGAGCAGCGGCTGGACTTTTCCCGTTTCGTCAAAGACGGATTCGGAACCGGCGACTGCGTCATCATTGCAGACGGGACCCTGGACATCGTGGATTATAAGCACGGGAAAGGCGTGGAGGTGTCCGCCGTAGAAAATCCTCAGATGATGCTGTATGCCCTGGGCGCTCTGGAACTGTTTGACGGCATCTATGACATTGATACCGTCCGCATGAGCATCTTCCAGCCACGCCGGGATAACGTGAGTGTCTGTGTCATGGCAAAGGATGACCTTTTGCAGTGGGCCTGCAATGACCTGACCTATAAGGCGAAACTGGCCTATGAGGGCGGCGGGGAGTTTGCCTGCGGGGACTGGTGCCGGTTCTGCAAGGCGAAGGCGGTCTGCCGGAAACGGGCGGAGTACAACCTGGAACTGGCGAAATATGATTTTGAGATGCCCGATATCCTGGAAGATGCGGAGATCGCCGCCATCCTGGACAAGGTGGATGAACTGGCTGTCTGGGCTGCGGATGTGAAGGAATACGCACTCCGGCAGGCACTCAGCGGGACGGAGTATCCTGGCTATAAAGTGGTGGAGGGACGTTCCAACCGCCGGTACATCAGCGAGGAGGCAGTGGCCGACGCCGTTTCTCAGGCGGGGTACGACCCCTACGCCAAAAAGGTGCTGGGCCTTACGGAGATGCAGAAGTTCCTGGGCAAAAAGAAGTTTGATGAGCTGCTGGGCGGCCTGATTGAAAAGCCCCAGGGCAAGCCCGTCCTTGTGCCATTGTCTGATAAGCGACAGCCTATGAATACGGCACAGAATGATTTTAAAGATTGAGGAGGAAACCAGAATGTCAAATAAAGTCAAGAACCCGATGAAAGTGATCACCGGCCCCAATACCAGATGGAGCTATTGCAACGTGTGGCAGCCCAAGTCCATCAACGGCGGCACGCCCAAGTACAGCGTCAGCCTGATCATCCCCAAGTCGGACACGGTCACCATCAACAAGATCAAAGCGGCTATCGAAGCTGCCTACAAAGAAGGCGAGGCCAAGCTGAAGGGCAACGGCCGGAGCGTCCCCGCACTTTCCGTCTTAAAGACGCCGCTCCGTGACGGGGATGCGGAACGCTCGGACGATGAAGCCTACGCAAACGCCTATTTCGTCAACGCCAACAGCGCCACGGCTCCGGGCATTGTGGATGCGGATCGCCAGCCAATCCTGGACACTTCCGAGGTTTACAGCGGTGTATACGGCAGGGCGAGCATCAACTTTTATGCGTTCAATTCCAATGGCAATAAGGGGATTGCCTGTGGCCTGAACAACCTGCAGAAGATCCGTGACGGTGAGCCGCTGGGCGGCAAGTCCCGCCCGGAGGATGACTTCGCGGATGAGGACGAGGATTTCCTCTCCTGACACAGAAAACCGCTGGAACCGGGTGGCGGGGGATTCCCCCTGCCGCCCTTAAGGCATTGAAGGGAGATGATAAACTTGAAATCTATATCATGGGATTTGGAAACGTACAGCAGTGTGGATCTTACGAAATGTGGGGTGTACCGATACTGCGAGAGCGAAGATTTTGAAATCCTGCTTGCCGCATATTCCATCGATGGCGGGGCGGTACAGGTGACCGACCTTGCCTGTGGAGAGAAACTCCCGCAAGAGATTCTGGATGCGCTGGAAGATGAAACTGTAGAGAAGTGGTCATTCAACTCGCAGTTTGAACGGATTTGTCTCTCACGGCTCCTCGGCTATCCGGCCGGTGACTATCTTGCTCCGGCATCTTGGCGCTGCTCTATGGTGTGGGCCTCAACACTGGGCCTTCCCCGTTCCCTGGAAAGCGTGGGCGCAGTGCTGGGGCTGGAGAAGCAGAAGCTGACGGAAGGCAAAGACCTAATTCGCTATTTCTGCGTCCCCTGCAGACCGACGAAAGCCAATGGCGGCAGGACGCGGAACCTGGCGGAACACGACCCGGAGAAATGGGAGCGGTTCAAGGCATATAACCTGCGGGATGTGGAGACGGAAATGCAGATCCAGGAGAGGCTCTCCAGATTTCCCGTGCCGGATTTTATCTGGGAGGAATACCAGCTCGATCAGGAGATCAATGACCGGGGAATCGGCGTGGACATGGAACTGGTCCGGCAGGCTATTGCCATGGATGCCCGCTCCCGTGAATGGCTGACCGCCTCCATGCAGGAGCTGACGGAACTGGAAAACCCGAATTCTGTACAGCAGATGAAACAGTGGCTGGCAGACCACGGACTGGAAACAGACACCCTGGGAAAGACAGCGGTGGCGGAGCTGGTTAAGACAGCGCCGGAGCCGCTGAGGGAGGTTCTCTCGCTTAGGCAGCAGCTCGCCAAGAATAGCGTGAAGAAATATACGGCGATGGAGAATGCAGTCTGCGCAGACAGCCGGGCGCATGGAATGTTCGTTTTTTACGGGGCGAACCGCACCGGCCGGTTCTCCGGGCGGCTGATCCAGTTGCAAAATCTGTATAAGAATACCATGCCAGATTTGGCACAGGCGCGGGCTTTGGTGCGGAGCGGTAATTATGAAGCACTTTCCATGCTCTATGAAGATATCCCGGATACCCTCTCCCAGCTTATCCGCACGGCATTTGTGCCGCAGGATGGCAGGAAACTCATTGTGGCAGATTTTTCCGCCATCGAAGCGAGAGTGCTGGCTTGGCTGGCCGGAGAGAAATGGGTATTGGAGGTTTTTGAAAAAGGCGGAGACATTTACTGTGAGACTGCTGCCCGTATGTTCCACTGCCGGGTGGAAAAGCATGGGGAGAACGCAGAGCTGCGCCAGAAAGGAAAACAGGCGACTCTGTCCTGCGGGTATGGTGGCAGCGTCGGTGCGCTGAAGGCAATGGGTGCGTTGGAGGCCGGAATGACGGAGGAGGAACTTCAACCGCTGGTGGATAGCTGGAGAGCGGCAAATCCCAATATCGTCCGTTTCTGGTGGGATGTGGATCGGGCTGTGAAAGAATGCGTCAAAATGAGAATCCCCACGGAGACACACGGCCTCCGCTTTGATTACCGGAGCGCCATGCTCTTTATCACCCTTCCTTCCGGCCGGCGGCTCGCCTATGTGAAACCGAGGATTGGCGAGAACCAGTTCGGTGGGGAGTCGGTGACTTACATGGGCGTGGGCGGAACAAAGAAGTGGGAACGGCTGGAGAGTTATGGCCCCAAGTTTGTGGAGAATATCGTCCAGGGTACCGCCCGCGATATTCTCTGCAATGCCATGCAGACTTTAAAAAACTGCTCCATTGTTGCCCATGTGCATGACGAGATTATCATTGAGGCTGACCGGAGAATGTCGGTTACGGCGGTTTGCGAACAGATGGGCAGGACGCCGCCCTGGGCGAAAGGGTTGAAGCTGCGGGCAGACGGATACGAATGCGAGTTTTATCAGAAGGATTAGAAGGAGGTGCAGCCTATGGGCATCAACAAATATAACAGCGAGGGTTATTACGATCCAACCACATACGAGGCTCTTTCCAATATTGAGAAAGAGGAAAAAGCGACAAAGCGTGTATACCGGCCGCTGGTCTATATATGCTCTCCCTACGCTGGCGATGTGGAACGGAATGTGAACATGGCAAGGGCATACAGTCGTTTTGCAGTACGGAATACCTGCATCCCCATTACCCCTCACCTGCTTTATCCGCAGTTCATGGATGATAGCAGCCCGACGGAGCGGGAACTTGCCCTGTTCATGGGAATGGTACTGCTCACGAAATGCGAACAGGTGTGGGTGTTCGGCAGCGTCATATCTGCGGGTATGCGGACAGAGATTGCGAAAGCGGAAAGGAAAAAGATACCCGTGCGGTATTTCACAGAGGAATTGGAGGAGATGCCATGCGCGAATTAAACATTGCCTGCGCCAACAGCCGCAGCACGAAACAGTTGACGAACAAGAAGATCGAACTCTCCGCTTTGAAGGGACGGCTGAAAGTGACAATCCGTACAACGGAGTCCGCAGAGGAATACGCCCGGCTCCCCAGGTCGAAACGGGACGCCGCGAAGGACCACGGCGGCATTGTAGCTGGCGTGCTAAAGGACGGGAGGCGCAAGATCGACACGGTGGTCTCCCGGTCCATGGTAACGCTGGACGGGGACCGGATCGAGGCGGAATTCCTGGAGGACTATGAACGCCGGGTTCCCTACACCTCCATCCTCTACAGCACCCACAGCCACACGCCGGAGACGCCGCGGGTGCGGATACTGGTCCCTCTGACGAGGGATGTAACGCCGGAGGAGTATGTGGCGGTGGCAAGATACCTGGCCCAGTCCCTGGGCATGGACTATTTTGACGAATGCTCCTACCTGCCCAACCAGCTCATGTACTGGCCCAGCACACCGGCCAACGGGGAGTTTGTCTATAAGGAGACGGACGGGCCGTGGCTTGACCCGGACGAAATCCTGTCGGCGCATCCGGAATGGACAGACCCTACCAGGCTGCCTACCTCCTCCAGGGAGAGCCGGGCGAAGGGGATCGGGGATAAGAAACAGGCAGATCCGCTGGAAAAGGAAGGTATTGTTGGAGTTTTCAATAACGCCTACTTTCCTATAAACCTCGCCATGGAAAAATTCCTGAGTGACATTTATGAGCTTTCAGCGGATGGGACACGCTATCGCTTTAAGGAGTCGAGCAGTCAGCCGGGTGTGGAGATCAAGGAGGGCGGCAAATTTGTATACAGCCACCACGCCAAAGACCCGGCATATCTGAAGCTGTGCAGCGCCTTTGACATTGTCCGCATCCATCTGTTCGGCGATGAGGACGAAAAGAAGTCCTTCCGTTCCATGGCGGATTTCGCCAGCAGGGACGAGACGGTCAAAATGCTGATCCTTGAGAAAAAGCAGCAGGCGGCAGAAACGGACTTTTGTTTCACGGACGGGGACGATACCTGGAAGAAAAAGCTGGAGTATGAGTCTCGTTCTATGGTGTTAAAAAACAACCTCCATAACATTACCCTGATTATGGAGAACGATCCCAACCTCAAAGGAATCGTGTTTAACCAGTTGGCAGACGGCATGGAGATCAAAGGCGAGGTGCCATGGAAACATCCGGCAAGGTTCTGGCGGGATGCGGATGACGCGCAGCTCATCAGTTTTGTAGATTCCCATTATGGCTCGTTTTCAGAACGTAATTACCGTATCGCAGTTACCAAGGTGACGGACGACCGTTCCTATCACCCGATCCGGGAAATGTTCGAGTCCCTTCCGCCATGGGATAAGGTCAGGCGGGCAGAGACCGTGCTGATCGATTATCTCGGTGCGGAGGACAACCGCTATGTCAGGGCGGTCACCAGGAAGTCGCTGTGCGCAGCGTATATGAGGGTACATTATCCCGGCATCAAGTTTGACAACATGATTGTTTTAAACGGGGCTCAAGGTATTGGCAAAAGCACCCTCATTTCCGCCCTTGGTGGGGAGTGGTTCTCAGACAGCCTTGCCCTTTCTGACATGAACGATAAAACAGCCGCTGAGAAACTGCAGGGGTACTGGATTCTGGAGATCGGCGAACTTGCGGGCATGAAAAAGGCGGACATCGACAAGGTCAAAGCCTTTATTTCCAGACAGGACGACAAATACCGCGCCAGTTTTGGGCGGAGGGTGACTCCGCACCCAAGGCAATGTGTGTTCTTCGGCACGACCAACAGCGAGAACGGGTATCTCCGCGATATTACCGGAAACCGCAGGTTCTGGAACGTCAAGGTTACCGGCCAGGGAAAGTGCAAGCCCTGGGAAATGACCGCCGAGGTGGTCCGGCAGATATGGGCGGAGGTCGCCGAGATCGCCAGGTCGGGAGAAAAGCTGTATCTTGATGCTGACATTGAGGCTTACGCCAGGCAGGAACAGCGGGAAGCGATGGAGCAGGACGACCGCGAGGGCATCGTGCGGAATTATCTGGATATGCTTCTTCCCGATGATTGGGACAGCATGGATTATTACAGGCGCAGGGAGTATATCCGAGATATTGATGATCCGACCAGGGCTGAGGGTACTGTAAAGCGGCAGACCGTGAGCAACATCGAGATCTGGTGCGAATGCTTCGGCAAAAGCAAGGAGGAGATGCGCCCCTCGGACTCCTATGCCATATCTGCCATTATGGTGCGGATCGAGGGCTGGGAGAAATGCGGGATGCGGCAGATGCTCCCCATCTATGGGCGGCAGCGCATATATACGAGGACAACCTGAGCCGTCCCACACCTGTCCTGGGGTTGTCCATGGCCGGAAAACGCAGTCAGCACAAGGGTTTCCGGTATCTTACTGGACAACTGGACAGAAAAACCTATATAAGACAAAAACATGAATTTATATGGATATAGATCCCGTCCTGCACACGCGCGAACACGCGTATTTCGCGCGTAAGGGAATTTTCCGTCCACTTGTCCGCAGAAGCGGCAAAAACGCAGTGATTTCAAGGGTTTTTGCTGTGGACAGGCCCTGTGGACAAGGGCTGGACGGGACAACTTCTGAAAGGAGAAATCGGAAATGATCAAAAATGGAAGGCCTTATACGAATGAGAACGGATTTACCGATGGGGCGCTGATCACCGGCCGTGAGGATGCTGTGGTTACCGCGGTTGACGGATGGATCAGAAAGAATATTCGAGCCGGGAAGAAGATCCTACAGGGACACACGAGTTACGGGATGAAACACCTGCTGGAACATGATACGGGCGTTTACCTTACCAACAACGAGTTCAAGGACGCCATGCTGCTTGCCGGATACCGGCCCGTGAATCCGAACAGCCTGAACTGGAAGTACCGCATTGAGCTGACACGAGAGATCAATGACAATCCCAGCCCGTTCTTCCGCTGGGCGAGGAACTTCGAGGCGGACGCCACGCCATGCGGGGATTTTGTCCGGGATATGCTCCGCGACTTTGAATTCCCGGTTCTGGCAGAACATGATGTTATTGCGCGGTACCTTGGCCGTATCGGCGCCTGCAGCGGAGCGGTGGAGGCATTTGAGGTGTTATGGAGGGAATATGCGGGAGCGGCAGATTGAACAGACCCTGGCAAAAGCCGTAAAAGCGGCAGGCGGCATCGCACCGAAATTTACCTCTCCCGGATTTGCCGGGATGCCCGACCGCTTAGTGCTGATGCCGGGCGGACACATCGGCTTTGTGGAGGTAAAAGCACCGGGAGAAAAACCGAGGCCCCTGCAGCTTTCCAGGCACAGGCTCCTTCGGCGATTGGGCTTTAAGGTGTATGTGCTGGATGACGAGGGGCAGATTGGAGGGATCATGGATGAAATACAGTCCCCATGAGTATCAGAGCCATGCCACGGAGTATATCGAGACACACCCTGTTGCGGCGGTGCTTTTGTCGATGGGGCTTGGCAAGACGAGCATTACCCTGACCGCTTTGAACGACCTGCTGTTTGACCGCTTTGAGATCCACAAAGCCATCGTGATCGCACCCCTGCGTGTGGCACGGGATACCTGGCCGGCAGAGATTGAGAAATGGGACCACCTGGGCGGCCTGATCTATTCCGTGGCTGTGGGAACAGAGGCGGAGCGGCGGGCGGCGCTGAGACGGCAGGCAGACATTTACATCATCAACCGGGAGAACGTGCAGTGGCTGGTGGAGGCAAGCGGCATCCCCTTTGATTACGACATGGTGGTGGTTGATGAGTTATCTTCTTTCAAGAATCACCAGTCCAAGCGGTTCCGTGCCATGATGAAGGTGCGGCCGAAGGTGGGACGGATCGTGGGACTGACCGGGACGCCCAGCAGCAACGGGCTGATGGATCTATGGGCTGAGTTTAAGCTGCTGGATATGGGGCAGCGGCTGGGGAGGTTTATTGGGCAGTACCGCACCCGGTTCTTCCTGCCGGACAAGCGCAATGGGCAGGTGGTGTTTTCCTACAAGCCCCTTCCAGGGGCGGAGGAACAGATCTACCGGCTGATCTCCGACATCACGATTTCCATGAAATCCACAGATTACCTGCATATGCCACAGTTCGTTTCCTCCGGCTATGAAGTGTATCTCTCTGAGGAGGAAACGCAACGGTATGTTTCCTTCAAGCGGGATCTGTTGCTGCAGCTCCCGGACGGGGAAATCACCGCCGCCAATGCTGCGGCTCTTTCCGGGAAGCTCTCCCAGATGGCGAATGGCGCGGTATACACAGATGAAGGAGAGACCATTGCCATCCATGACCGGAAACTGGATGCCTTGGAGGACATCATCGAGAGTATGGGAGGGAAACCGCTCCTGGTGGCTTACTGGTTCCGGCACGACCTGGAACGGATCACGGAACGGCTCCATAAGCTGAAGATCCCGTTTTCCAGGCTGGATTCTTCGGAAAGCATCCGCAGATGGAATGCCGGGGAACTTCCGGTGGCCCTGATCCACCCGGCATCGGCGGGACACGGGCTGAACCTTCAAAGCGGAGGTTCCACCCTTGTATGGTTTGGACTGACCTGGTCCCTGGAACTTTACCAGCAGACCAACGCCCGTCTCTGGCGGCAGGGCCAGCAGTCCGATACCGTGGTGGTGCAGCATATCATCACGAAAGGTACGATTGACGAGCGGATCATGAAGGCCCTGTCGGAAAAGGACACCACACAGGCAGCGTTGATCGAAGCCGTGAAAGCGGATCTGAAAATCTGAGCCAAACCATGAAAACAAGGAGCCAATCAAAGACAATCTGTGAAAATCCGGGGGAATAAAAAAATCTTTGATTGGAGGTACCGGGTATGAGCATTATCTGGAAGTATCTTGATAAACGGTCGGCGGCTGTGGACGCCTTGAAGGATTACGGCAGCATGAAATTTATTATCGGCCACACGGATGACGAAATCAAAAGAGCCTATGAGAAGATGGAAGGCATCAGCAGCCCGCAGCTTGACGGGATGCCCCGCAGCCATAATCCGCAGGCTTCAGAGGAGAGGATCGTCAAGGGCATTGAGGAGATCGATGTTTTGAAGGAACGATACCGGCAGGCGGTGGAATACATGGCGTGGTTCGTCCCAGCCTGGAAAGAACTGACAGAGGATGAACGGTATGTGCTGGAAGCGTTCTATGGTGAGGACAACCAGTACGGAAGTAATGCCGCTGACGATGTGGCAGACTATTTCCAGATTGAACGGGCTTCCGCATACCGCAGGAAGAACCGGGCGCTGGAGCGCCTGACCATCCTCCTGTTTGGGAAAGCCTGATGTCCACTCTGTGAGATGAAGTTTCCATTTGGACATGGTACGATAGTAACATCGAAAACTGCATAAAGACAGCCAGCCTCATGGGAGAAATCCTGTGGGGCTTTCTTTATGCCCGGAGGAGGTGAGCCGATGCCAAGGAAACCAAAGCGGCCGTGTTCCTACCCCGGCTGTCCCAAGCTGACGGATGGCAGGTTCTGTGAGGAACATCAAAAGCTGGAGAATCAACGGTACGAAAAGTACGGCCGGGACCCGGCAGCCAAGCGCAGGTACGGACGGGCATGGAAACGCATCCGTGACCGGTACATGAATGCGCACCCGCTTTGTGAGCGGTGCCAACGGGAAGGCAGGCTCGTAAAAGCGGAGCAGGTGCATCACATCAAGCCTCTGGCAGAGGGCGGTGATCACAGCGAAACAAATCTTATGTCCTTATGTTCTTCTTGTCATGCGAAAATTCATGCAGAACGTGGGGATCGCTGGCACAATCACTAAAGGCCCCAAGGGCGGTCAAAATCTCTACGGCAGAGCGGCCGGGGAACGGGCGCGGGGTCTCGCGTGCGAAAAAGGCGAAATCAAAAGGGTAATTAAGGGCGGCCGGCTACGGCTGCTTATTTTTTCGAGGAAAGGGGTGAGAAAATGCCGACAAAATCCAATAACACAGGCGGGCGCGGCGGTGCGAGACCCGGTGCGGGAAGGAAAAAGTCTGCGGTCAAGGAGAAAGCCGAGAACGGCAATCCGGGCGGACGGAAGCTGGAAGTGCTGGACATTCCCGAAGTCGAGGGTGTCGATATGCCAAAGCCCCATGAGTTCCTCTCCGCAGAGCAGCGTGATGGGAGTACGCTCCAGGCGGAGGAGATCTACACGGAAACCTGGGAGTGGCTGAAAAAGGTGGGCTGTGCGGCGAAAGTGTCTCCCCAGCTATTAGAACGGTATGCTATGTGCTCCGCCCGCTGGATTCAGTGCGAGGAGATGACTAACCGTATGGGCTTCCTATCCAAGCACCCGACCACCCAGAAGCCAATCCCGTCTCCGTTCATCAATATCGGCATCAACTATATGAACCAGGCGGTGCGGCTCTGGAACGAAATCTTCCAGATCGTGAAAGAAAACTGCAGCACCGATTACGGGGAGGTTTCTCCCCAGGATGATTTGATGGAGCGATTGCTCCGGGCAAGGAAGGGGTAAAGCCATGTTTGAGAAAGTAAATCCGTGCCACCCGGATAAGGTGGCGGACCGTATTGCCGGCGCACTGGTGGATGCGGCGTACAGAAAAGAGGAAAATCCCAGGATCGCCGTGGAAGTCCTCATCGGCCACGGTGTCTGCCACATCATTGCGGAGAGTTCGGTACACATCCCGCTGGATGAGGTGGACGCCATCGTGAATCGCATCGGCGGAAACTTGCACACGGATTATGTGGAAGTTCCGCAGGACGGACGCCTTGCCAATAACCAGGCAGAAGGAATCCGCTGCGGCGACAATGGCATCTTCAAAGGGGTGCCGGTCACGGAGGAGCAGAAAGCACTCTGCGAGATTGCAAAAAGTGTGTATCACACTTACCCTTCGGATGGGAAGTACATCATTGATGAAGCAAGGCTGATCCTCTGCCAGAGCAATGCGCCTACGGAAGAACTAAAAAGGTTATATCCTTCCGCCGAGGTCAATCCCCTGGGAGACTGGACCGGTGGCACGGATGTGGACTCCGGCGCGGCCAACCGGAAGCTGGGCAGCGACATGGCCGATTCCGTGACGGGCGGCGGGCTTCATGGGAAAGACCTCTCCAAAGCGGATGTGTCTGTGAACATCTACGCTTGGCTCAAAGCGCAGGAAACCGGAAAGCCAGTGGAACTGTGCTGCGCCATCGGGGATGATACAGTGGACGGTGTTCCCTACGCTGAGATCGTGGAGACTGCCCGGAGATACATCCGGAGCCTTGGCGGTTTTGAGAAATTTGCGGAATGGGGGCTGGTGCGATGAAAACTACATCTCATTCGGAAGGAGCATTAATTTGGGTTGATGAACAGATGAAGACTCTCGGTGTGGATGATTATCATTTTTGCCCAGAGAACGATTGTTATGTTTGTGATCGCTACGGGAACTTCTATTCAATTTGTCACAGACAGTATTCCAAGGCAGGAAATTTAGTTGAAAAATACAGGATAATGAAACTAAACGGATCAATCGATAAGTATGGCTATGTTACGTATCGCATCACGATAGATGGAATCAAAAAACATCTTAAGGCACATAGAATGATGCTAAATGCGTGGATTGGAGAAAGGCAAAATCTTGTAGTAAACCATAAAGATGGCAACAAACAGAATAATGCCCTCTCAAATCTCGAATGGTGTACAGTTGCTGAAAATAATGCTCATGCGATTAGTACGGGATTGTTTGATCCGCATGCCGCCAAACATGAATTAGCCATACCGTTAGCAGACTGGCTCACATTATATATTCTGTATGAGCATTTCGGAATGTCTATGTGCGAATTAGGGCGGATAAATAATGTTTCACATTCGACTATTTCAAAAATCGTCCAAAGAATCCGTACAATTCTGCCGAAGGAGGTGCAGCATGGAACATAAAACAATTACAGAATTCCAGTTGGTTGATATTAATCGGCTTGTCCCATATATCAATAATGCAAGGACACACAGCCCGGAGCAGATAAACAAGCTTCGGGCTTCTTTACGGGAGTTTGGATTTGTAAATCCGATTATTGTTGATAGAGATTACAACGTTCTGGCAGGACACGGACGTCTTATCGGCGCAAAGGCAGAAGGATACAAAGAAGTTCCGTGCGTTTTTGTGGATGAAATGACGGAAGCGCAGAAGAAAGCCTATATCATTGCGGACAACCGCATGGCGATGGATGCCGGATGGGATGAGGAACTTCTGCGGGTGGAGATTGAGTCCTTGCAGGGTATGGACTTTGATCCCCTGCTGACCGGTTTTGATGAAAAGGAACTGGCAGACCTGTTTGGTACAGATGATGAGGCGAAGGAAGATGACTTCGATGTGGAAGCGGAACTGGAGAAGCCCTGCTTTTCCAAAGCAGGTGACATCTGGAGGCTTGGAAAACATACCGTCATCTGCGGGGATTCCACAGACCCGGAGACGTTCCGTTTGCTTCTTAGAGACACGAAGGTCAACCTGGTCTGCACGGACGCCCCGTATTTTGTTAAACTGGAGAGCCAGTCCGGGCGGATCGCAAACGACGATCTGGAGGATGCCCAGGCCTACGAGTTCCTCATGAAAGCATTTACGAACTTCAAAGATGCCATGGCCATTGACGCTTCTATCTATGAATTTTACGCCACTATGAAAGCGCGTGTGTTTTATGACGCCTTTGAGGATGCCGGGTTCAAGGTCGGCGCCGGACTCATCTGGAAAAAGCCCAGGGCTCCGCTGATGCGGACAGACTGGAAGTTCAACATGGAACCGATCATCTTTGGCTGGAGAAAGGATGGAAAGCACAAGTGGTATGGAGACCAGAAACAGAAAGCCGTCTTTGAATTTGATGGAATCAAGAATTCAAAAGAGGACGGACATGGTCATCCTTCCAGTAAACCTGTTCCTCTCATTGCGTATCTGATACAGCAAAGCACACAGGTAAATGGAATCGTACTGGATGGGTTTCTGGGTTCAGCATCCACGCTGATTGCCTGTGACCAGATCGGGCGGATCTGTTATGGGGTGGAACTGGAACCAAAGTTTGTAGATGTGGCAGTTATGCGTTACATGAACCAGCATGGCAACAGTGCGGATGGTGTGCTGTTGATCCGGGATGGAAAGGAACATACCTACGAACAGGCACTTGATATGGCGGAGGTAATTGCAGATGAGTAATGTAAAATATCGGTTTTCTGAAGACGGCCTTGTAGCCTATGGGGAACTGGCAAGCGGTCAGATTTTTGTGATAGATGCCGATATGGTCGAAAAGATTCGTACAGTTAAATTTTATCTGGGCAGCAAAGGAAATGGCAGCCAATATTATGTGATTGACTGTAAGGGACGAACCCTCCATGATTATCTGTTTGAACACAGGCCGGGCTATGAAATAGACCATATAAATCTGGACACATTTGACAATCGCAGGTGCAATATCCGTTATTGTACACATCAGCAGAACCAGATGAACCAGCCGCTGCAGAAAAATAATACTTCCGGTGTCAGTGGCGTGAGTTATTATCCGCCAAGGCGCAAATTCCGGGCAAGAATAAAAATCTGCCAGCAAGAGATACACCTTGGCTATTTTGATACCTTTGAAGATGCAGTAAAAGCGCGGAATATTGGAATGCTTTGTATGTTTGGACAGTATGGGAGATATAACGATACTGGAAAAGCACCGGATTGGATTGAAAGAAAAGTCGCTGGAAAATGTGCGCGTTATGCGGAACTCTCGCAGAACAGCGCATTTTTTGATTTCTGGGATGGGGGTGTTGTCAATGCTCCATGACAAACTGACCCTCGGCAGCCTGTTTGACGGTTCCGGCGGTTTCCCTCTTGGCGGCTTGCTCTCCGGCATTACCCCCGTTTGGGCATCGGAAATCGAGCCGTTCCCCATCCGGGTGACCACAAAGCGGCTTCCGTTTATGAAGCATTACGGCGATGTCTCCCGGATGGACGGTGGGAAGATTGAGCCGGTGGATGTCATTACCTTCGGCAGCCCTTGCCAGGACATGAGCATCGCGGGCCGGAGGGAAGGTCTGGACGGCTCCCGCTCCAGCCTTTTCTATGAAGCCGTCCGGATCGTAAAGGAAATGAGGTGTGCAACTGATGGCAGATATCCAAGGTATATCGTCTGGGAGAACGTCCCTGGTGCGTTCAGCTCCAACAAGGGCGCGGACTTCCAATCCGTCCTCGAAGAGATCTGCTCGGTCAAAGGATACAAGATTGATCCTGCTCGACCTGCGAAGTGGCCAGCCGCCGGGGAGATCGTGGCAGACGATTTCAGTCTCGCATGGCGGGTATTTGATGCGCAGTACTGGGGAGTCCCCCAACGCAGAAAACGCATCTACCTTGTCGCAGATTTTGCAGGCAGGAGTGCCGGAAAAATACTATTTGAGTCCGAAGGCGTGTCTGGGTATACTCCGCAGGGCTTCCGCCCGTGGCAAGGAGCTGCCGGAACTTTTGCGGAAGGCGCTGGAGCGTCAGGCTGCGTCTGCTTAAACGACCAGGGCGGCAGCCGCATGGATGTGACGGAGGATGTTGCGGCAACGCTCCGGGCAGAAAACCATGGGCACCCGCCCTGCGTGATGGGGGCGGCAGGCTTTTGTACCGAGCATTCCGCACAGGCAAGGGGCATCGGGTATGAGGAGGAAACCTCGCCTACTCTCCGTGCCGGTACGGTGCCGGCGGCGGTCTATGAGAACCATAGCCAGGACACCAGATACACCGGCCCGCTGGAGACAGCCCCTACGGTCATGTCTACCTATGGCACAGGCGGAAACAACCAGCCCTTTGTGGTGGAGACACCCAAGACGCTGAAGATCCGCTCCGGCTGCGAGGGCGGCGGCAAGGGCGCGCTGATCCAGGATAACAAATCCGCCACGCTGGGCTGCAACAATGACCAGGCGGTATTCGTGCCGTTCGTGAAAGGTACCCGGCCCCACTCTCCCGATGAGGGGCAGCAGTGGAAAGCATCTGATGTGGCGAACACGCTGAACACTTACGATATGGGCGAGGCCCGGTGCAATGAACTGGCAGTCAGAGTTTACGGCATCTGTTCCAAGGACAGCAACGCCATGAAATCCGATAATCCAAAGAGCGGGTTCTATGAAGCGGAAACTTCCAGATGCCTGGATGCGAACGGCGGCAATCCCACCTGCAACCAGGGCGGCATGGCTGTAGTAGCCCTGCAGGGCTCCATGATCGGCAGGGCGGATAAGAACGGACCCCAGGGCAGCGGCGTGAACGAAGATGTGTCTTTCACGCTGGATGCTGCTGACCGTCATGCGGTGGCTTACTGCATGACCACCGGCACTTACACCCAGATGCTCAAGGAACAGTCCCCGACCTTGATGGCAAGGGACTATAAAGACCCGCCTGTAGTGAACGAGACAGAGCCGGAATACATCGTCCGCAGGCTGACGCCCACCGAATGTGCCAGACTGCAGGGGTTCCCGGACTGGTGGTGCGCCGGGCTTGGGACAGACAAGCCGACCGAGGAGGAGATCGAGTTCTGGACAGAGGTGTTTGAGACACACCGCTCCGTCATGGGGACTTCCTCCAAGCCTAAGAGCCGGAACCAGATCATCAAGTGGCTGAAGAATCCTCACTCCGACAGTGCAGAATATAAAATGTGGGGCAATGGCGTGGCACTCCCCAATGTCTATTTTGTGCTTTCCGGCATTGTGTACTACTCACAATTCCCGGACTTTTTGTTGTGACATATTTTGCGCCGGATTCGCTTGCTATTTCCGCCGCTTAGAGTGATGAATGTAGTACCGAAAAACAAGGAGGTACAGAGAATGCGAATTGAATTTCACAGAACAGGCGCGGAAAGGAAGGCGCTGGTAACAGCCATCGGGGAAATCCTGGAGGTCAGGCCGCAGTACAAAGGGATGCCGAGCGCCGCTTACGAAATCGACTACTTTACAGTAACGAAAGAAGGTACGCTGGAGTTTGACGACCGGGCTGACAGTGAGGAAGTGGAAAACCTGCTGGAGCAGCTTGCTGACCGGGGGATCGTAGCAGCGCCGGCGGAAATGGCGCAGGCTTGGTTTAATGCGAGGGAGGCAGAACTATCCGAAAAAAGCGAAACCGAGCCGCAGGAGGCAAATGCGGGGCTTACGGTGGAAATCCCGCTGGACAAGGTGGCGGTGGGCAATCTTACCAAGCTGCTGGACGCCAAAGGGAATCTGATACGGAAGGCTCTGGGCATCACCGACCTTCGCATCGAGGTGCTGGACGACCGGGTGGCGTTCCCCTGGTTCCCCCAGGTAGACGCAGACTCCGCAGCCGCCTACACCCACTTCATTTCCGCGCTTTGCGAGATGAGCAGGAATGCCAAGCGGGTAACAGCGACCGAGAAGCCGGTGGACAATGAGAAATACGCCTTCCGGTGTTTTCTCCTGCGCCTGGGCTTCATCGGCAGCGAGTATAAAGCGGAACGCAAAATCCTGCTGAAGAACCTGACCGGTTCCTCGGCTTTCAAGAACGGGGGTGTGAGCCATGAAGTTTCCGAGTAGAGAAATCGTGGAGCGCATCTGCCGGGAATATCCCGCCGGTACCCGTGTGGAACTGGTGCGGATGGATGATGCGCAGGCTCCGTCCGCCGGCACGAAAGGCACTGTCAAAGGCGTGGATGACACCGGCTCCCTCCTCATGCGCTGGGACAATGGCAGCGGCCTGAATGTAGTTTACGGAGAGGATGTCGTGAAGAAAATTCCGGCAGTCAGGACCGTCTGCTACGGCAGGATGGAGGAATGGTATAGCCGCAGGGAGGCGGAGCAGTTTTTCCTGCGGGCCATGGCTGCCTCCGAAGGCAGTGAACAGAGGCGGTACGCCAAGATATATACAGAGCTGAAAATGGGCATGGAAGTTTGCACAGATGAGGAGGATACTTGAATGGAACAGGATATTTTAGACCGGCTTTATTATGGGAAAATCGTGCCGTGGGAAAACCGCAGGGGCAATACGCCGGAAATGGATTTGCTCAGTGGGCAGGTGGATCAGGACATCCAATGGTTGAAAAAGGTCCTGGGCGATAAGGAAAAGGAAGTGCTGGGGCACCTTTTGGAGAATGCTTCAGAACTGGAACGGCTGCAGGTCTGCGAGGGATTTAAGGATGGATTCCGGCTTGGGATACAGCTTGTAGTGGCTGGCCTTGGCGGTGAGAAACAGCCATAAACTACACAATATCCCGCGGTCATCTTTGTGTAATATATAACGCGGAATTAACTTGCTATTATCCTCTTTTAGAGCGAATATGTGTACACCGAAAGGGAAAACACACAGCCGCAGGGCAGAAAAACGGAGGATTTCAGAATGAACGAGAAAACAGCAAGGCAGATTGCAGAGATGAAGAACCAGACCATCGGGGTCGAGGTGGAGATGAACAGCATCACCCGCCAGAAGGCAGCGAAGGTTGCCGCTACCTACTTCGGCACAGGCAGATACGAGAACACCGCCGGCCGCAACGGGTACAGCACCTGGAGCGCATGGGACGGCCAGGGACGCGAATGGAAATTCCAGAAGGACGTTTCTATTGCGGGACCGGAAGAACAGAAATGCGAACTGGTCACCCCAATCCTGACCTACGGCGACATCGAAACCCTGCAGGAGCTTTGCAGGCAGCTTAGACACGCCGGAGCGAAAAGCGATGCCAGCCGGGGGTGTGGAGTTCACATCCACATCGGAGCGCAGGGGCACACGCCGCAGAGCCTTCGGAACCTTGCCAACATCATGGCGAGTCACGAGAGCCTGATTGCCGAGGCGTTGAAGCTTGACCGGGGTCGCATGAACCGCTACTGCCGCACGGTAGACCCACGGTTCTTGGAGCAGGTCAACCGCAGGAAGCCCCGCACAATGTCACAGCTTGCGGACATCTGGTACAACAGCAACGGCGCAAGCTACGGAAGAAACCACCATTACAACGATAGCCGCTACCATATGCTCAACCTCCACGCCACTTTTACCAAAGGCACGGTCGAGTTCCGGCTCTTCCAGTTTGATGAGCCGACAGCCGAGCGCCGGGGCGGCATCCACGCAGGGCAGCTTAAGAGCTACATCCAGCTTTGCCTGGCCTTAAGCCAGATGGCAAAGGATGTGCGGACGGCAAGCCCTAAGCCCCAGCAGAACGAGAACCCCAAATACGCCATGCGCACCTGGCTCCTCCGCCTGGGCTTCATCGGTGAGGAGTTCGCAACGGCCAGGGATTTTCTGACCCGCAATCTTTCTGGGGACACAGCCTTCCGGCACGGTAGAGCCGCCGCTTGAAGGACACGCAGGAGTTAGCCTCCTGCCACCTTACCCTTGACCGCCTCGGCGGTCTTAAGGTGGTAGAAGGGTAACCCCTTCGGAAAGGATGGATACCATGA
Organism: Erysipelatoclostridium sp. An173; assembly: GCF_002160495.1. Classification (GTDB taxonomy): domain Bacteria; phylum Bacillota_I; class Bacilli_A; order Erysipelotrichales; family Coprobacillaceae; genus Thomasclavelia; species Thomasclavelia merdavium. Next base: position 57,167 of record NZ_NFKR01000005.1, read on the forward strand.
AAGAAAAAAGATACTACATTGCTTACGGCAGCAACCTGAATGTCGGGCAGATGCGGATGCGCTGTCCCCACGCCACGATCCTCGGCACGGCCAACCTGAAGGGCTGGGAACTGCTTTTTAAGGGGAGTAAGACCGGCTCCTACCTGACCATCGAGGAAAGCGAAGGCGGCACAGTCCCTGTGGTGATCTGGGAGGTAACAGCAACCGATGAAGCCGCTCTCGACCGCTACGAAGGATTTCCCAACTTTTACTACAAAAGGGACATCCGGCTTCAGTACAAAGGCATCCGCACCGGGAAGCGCAGGACGGTGACGGCCTTTGCCTACATCATGCATGAGGACAGGCTGATTGGGATTCCGAGCAATTTCTATATGCGGACCTGCCTGGAAGGGTACGACACCTTCCGCTTCGACAAGGATATTCTGGTTGATGCTTATGATAAATGCCTGGAGGTATGCGGATATGAAGGATAACATCACAAGGATGGCTGTCTGCCCGCTTTGCGGCAGGATCTACCACGGCGCTCCGGCGCTTTCCAGAGAGGACAACGAAACGCTCATCTGCCCGGACTGCGGCACCCGTCAGGCTCTCCAGTCCATCGGCGTGGAGCCATCTGAACAGGAGCAGATCATTGAGACAATCCACCGCCATACGCAGGAGTGATATACACAATTTGTTCCTCCAATTTTTGTACAGATTATGCTCCGAATTAACTTGATAATATGTGCTTTTAGAGCGAATATGTACACACCGAAAGGGAAAACGAAGAAAACGGAGGATACGAAGATGAAAGAAACAGGGATTAAGAGATACGAGGACTACACCGAGAACTGCGTAAACCGCTACCGGCTGCCGAACACCAGCACGATGGAGAACCTTTCGATGAAGGTCACCGCCGGCGAGGGCGCGGTGCTGAAGATGGGCGACAAGGTACTGGTCACCGACCATGCCTGGAAGGGATTCATCGCCGGGGTGTACGAGTTCATCGAGACACCGGAAGAAACCGGGTACAGCTACATTGAGTGCCGCCTGAACCTCATCTCCATGAGCGCAGAACTTTTCGAGGATGGTGGCCACGCCATCGCCTGGGCGATGCAGCAGTAACAACAGCAAAGACAATAACCTGAGATCGAGCCGCATGGCTCTTTCTCTCGTACAGAACCATTTTGGAGGTCGCAGAGATGCGGCTATTTTTATGCCATTCGGGAGGTGATGTCCATGCGGAAACTGAAGAAATACAAGCCTACAAAGTTTATGGCAAAGACCTCGCACTACGATAAGGACGCCGCCGACTATGCGGTGATGTTCATTGAGTCCCTCTGTCATACCAAGGGCACCTGGGCGGGAAAGCCCTTTGAACTGATCGACTGGCAGGAGCAGATCATCCGCGACCTGTTCGGTGTCTTAAAGCCCAACGGCTACCGTCAGTTCAACACGGCGTACATTGAGATCCCCAAGAAACAGGGCAAGTCGGAGCTTGCCGCCGCTGTGGCGCTCCTGCTCCTATGTGGGGACGGCGAGGAACGGGCCGAGGTGTACGGCTGCGCCGCTGACCGCAACCAGGCAAAAATCGTGTTTGATGTGGCAGTGGATATGGTGCGGTTCTGCCCGGCGCTTTCCAAGCGGGTGAAGATCCTGGAATCCCAGAAGAAAATCACCTATCTGCCCACCAATTCTTCCTACCAGGTGCTTTCGGCGGATGTAGCGAACAAGCACGGTTTCAATACCCACGGCGTGATCTTTGATGAGCTGCATACCCAGCCCAACCGGAAACTCTTTGACGTCATGCTCCAGGGCTCCGGCGATGCCCGGATGCAGCCGCTGTATTTCCTGATCACCACAGCGGGCAACGACACTAACTCCATCTGCTACGAGGTACACCAGAAAGCCATCGACATCGCGGAGGGCAGGAAGGTTGACCCCACCTTCTATTCTGTTATCTACGGGGCTGCCGAGGATGAGGATTGGACAGACCCCAAGGTGTGGAAAAAGGCCAATCCTTCCCTTGGCATCACGGTGGGCATTGATAAGGTGAAAGCCGCTTGTGAATCCGCCCAGCAGAATCCCGGCGAGGAGAACGCTTTCCGGCAGTTAAGGCTCAACCAGTGGGTGAAGCAGTCCGTCCGCTGGATGCCGCTGGACAAGTGGGACGCCTGCGCCTTCCCGGTTTCTGAGGACGATCTGGAGGGGCGCGTCTGCTACGGCGGTCTGGATCTTTCCTCCACTACGGACATCACGGCCTTTGTGCTGGTGTTCCCGCCGCTGGATGAGGAGGATAAATACTACATCCTGCCGTACTTCTGGATACCGGAAGAAACGCTGGATCTTCGTGTCCGGCGCGACCATGTCCCCTACGACCTGTGGGAGCGCCAGGGGACGCTGATGACTACAGAGGGAAATGTGGTTCATTACGGCTACATTGAGAAATTCATCGAGCAGTTGGGCGAACGGTTCAACATCCGCGAGATCGCCTTTGACCGCTGGGGTGCTGTGCAGATGGTGCAGAACCTGGAGGGCATGGGATTTACGGTGGTTCCCTTCGGGCAGGGATTTAAGGATATGTCCCCGCCCACCAAGGAACTGATGAAGCTGGTGCTGGAGGAAAAAATCGCCCACGGCGGCCACCCGGTGCTGCGGTGGATGATGGACAACATCTTCATCCGCACCGACCCGGCCGGCAACATCAAGGCGGACAAGGAAAAATCCACAGAGAAGATTGACGGGGCCATTGCCACCATCATGGGGCTTGACCGGGCGATCCGCTGTGGCAACGATACAGGCGCTTCGGTTTATGACAGCCGGGGCCTTTTGTTTATCTGAGTTACTATGCACAATTCGGGCAATGAATGTTTGTGTAAGATATTCCGCAGAAACCGCTTGCTAATATCCCCATTCAGAGCGAATATGCACCTACCAAAAACAGGAGGTTTTGTTTATGACAAGAGAAGAAGCAGTAAAGCTGGCAGAGAGCAAGTGGTACGAGACACAAACAGCGGAGGAAATCGTGGCATTCCAGTTATATGAGGAACGGCTTTGTATGCCGTTCCCCTTATTCCATAAGGCTGTGGAAGAGGCGTTAGGCCGTCCGGTCTATACCCATGAGTTTGCCGGTGTAGAAAATCTGCGTCAGGAATTCGAAGCCATGAGAAAAGGAAACTGAAAAAAGAGAGAGTTTTGAGGGAAGGCATCGCGGAGGCGGTGCTTTTTCTCTGTCCATTTATCGGAGAGGAGTGATTGTATGGGATTTTTAAGCGGGCTGTTTCGATCAAGAGACGCTCCGAGCAACCGCACCGCAGGCAGCGCCTACAGCTTTTTCTTTGGAGGAAGCACTGCGGGCAAGCGGGTCAATGAACGGTCTGCCATGCAGATGACGGCGGTGTATTCCTGCGTCCGCATCCTGGCAGAAGCAGTGGCAGGTCTTCCTCTGCACCTTTACCGCTATAAGGAGGACGGAGGCAAGGAGAAAGCCATTGACCATCCGTTGTATCTGCTCCTGCATGACGAGCCGAACCCGGAGATGAGTTCTTTTGTGTTCCGGGAAACGCTCATGACCCATCTTTTGCTGTGGGGCAACGCCTATGCCCAGATTATCCGCAACGGCAAGGGCGAGGTCATTGCCCTCTATCCCCTGATGCCGGACCGGATGACGGTGGATCGTGACAGCAAGGGACAGCTTTATTACGAATACACCGTCAGCATGGATGACGCACCTACGGTCAAAGGCAGTCTTGTCCGGCTGCATCCTTCCGATGTGCTGCATATCCCAGGGCTTGGCTTTGACGGGCTGGTGGGGTATTCCCCTATCGCTATGGCAAAGAACGCCATCGGCATGGCGATTGCCTGTGAGGAGTACGGGGCGAAGTTCTTTGCCAACGGTGCGGCACCTGGCGGCGTCCTGGAGCATCCGGGTACCATCAAAGACCCGCAGCGTGTCCGGGAAAGCTGGCAGTCCACCTTCGGCGGCAGCGGCAACAGCAATAAGATTGCCGTGCTGGAAGAGGGCATGAAGTACACGCCCATCGGCATCTCCCCGGAACAGGCGCAGTTTCTGGAAACGAGGAAGTTCCAGATCAATGAGATCGCCCGGATTTTCCGGGTGCCGCCCCACATGGTGGGCGACCTGGAGAAGTCGAGCTTTTCCAACATTGAGCAGCAGTCACTGGAGTTCGTGAAATACACGCTGGAACCCTGGCTGGTGCGCTGGGAGCAGTCCATCCAGAGGACGCTATTTTCCCCGGAGGAAAAGAAACGGTATTTTGCCAAGTTCAACGTGGAAGGGCTGCTCCGGGGCGATTATGCCAGCAGGATGTCCGGCTACGCTACCGCAAGGCAGAACGGCTGGATGAGTGCCAATGACATCCGGGAACTGGAGAACATGGACCGCATCCCTGCCGAGGAAGGCGGAGACCTGTACCTTATCAATGGCAATATGCTCCCGCTTGGAAACGCCGGGGCTTTTGCAAATACCGAAGTTAGCGATGACGGAAAGGAGGAAGATTCTGATGAAGAAGTTCTGGAAGTGGAAGAACCAGGCGGAGACGGAGACAGCTCCGGCGGAACGGACGCTGTTCCTCAACGGCACCATCGCCGAGGAAAGCTGGTTTGACGATGACGTCACACCCCAGCTTTTTAAAGAGGAACTGATGGGCGGAAGCGGAGATATCACGGTCTGGATCAACAGTCCCGGCGGGGACTGTGTGGCGGCGGCCCAGATCTATAACATGCTGATGGATTATCCGCACAACGTAATTGTGAAGATCGATGGTATCGCAGCCAGCGCCGCCTCGGTTATTGCGATGGCCGGCACGAAGGTGCTGGTATCGCCGGTGTCCATGATGATGATCCACAATCCCATGACCGTAGCGATGGGCGATACCGCAGAGATGCAGAAAGCCATCGAGATGCTTGGCAGCGTGAAGGATTCCATCATCAACGCCTATGAGATCAAGACCGGGCTGTCCCGCGCCAAGCTGTCCCATCTGATGGACGCGGAAACCTGGATGGATGCGAACAAGGCGGTGGAACTTGGCTTTGCCGATGATGTCCTGGCACGGGCGGAGATCCCGGAGGACATGGAGCCGCCTGCGGTTTCCATGCTGTATTCCAAAGCCGCTGTGGTCAACTCCCTGATGGATAAGATCGCGGCCAAGTGCAGGACCAATCCTAAGAAAACCGAAGATTCCAAACCCAAGGGCCGCTCTGTAGACAGTCTCTACGAGCGGCTCAATCTTTTGAAACATTAAGGAGGATACCACTATGACGATTCTTGAACTGCGCGAGAAGCGCGCCAAAGCCTGGGAAGCTGCGAAAGCCTTTCTGGATTCCCACAGAAACGATAAGGGCGTCCTGTCCGCCGAGGATGACGCCGCCTATACCCGTATGGAGCAGGAGATCACCGACCTGGGCAAGGAGATCGCCCGCCTGGAACGTCAGGAGGCGCTTGAGGCGGAACTGAACCGCCCGGTAAACAAGCCCCTGACGGGTAAGCCCATGAGCGGCAAGGAGGAGGCTAAGACCGGCCGCGCCACCGATGAGTACCGCCGGAACTTCTGGAACATGATGCGTTCCAAGGCTCCGATGCCCTCTGTGGTGAATGCGCTGCAGATCGGGACGGACTCCGAGGGCGGCTACCTGGTGCCGGATGAGTACGAGCGTACCCTGGTGGAAGCACTGGAAGAGGAAAATGTATTCCGCCAGCTTGCCAGGGTGATCCAGACTTCCAGCGGAGACCGCAAGATCCCCGTGGTGGCGACCAAGGGAACTGCTTCCTGGATTGATGAGGAAGGAGCCTACACGGAAAGCGATGATTCCTTCGGCCAGGTATCCATCGGGGCCTACAAGCTGGGGACGATGATCAAAGTTTCCGAGGAACTGTTAAACGACAGTGTCTTTGACCTGGAAAGCTACATCTCCCGTGAGTTTGCCCGCCGCATCGGCGCCAAGGAGGAGGAAGCCTTCTTTACCGGGGACGGCTCCGGCAAACCCCTGGGCATCCTGGCTGCAAGCGGCGGCGCGGAGACCGGCATCACTGCTGCGTCTGCCACCGCCATTACCGCCGATGAGCTGATCGACCTGTTCTACTCCCTGAAATCGCCTTACCGCCGCAATGCTGTGTGGGTACTGAACGATTCCACCATCAAGGCAGTCCGTAAACTGAAAGATGGCAGCGGCCAGTACCTGTGGCAGCCTTCCCTGACTGCCGGAACGCCGGATACCATCCTGGGCAGACCTGTGCGTACTTCGGCCTATATGCCCGCCATCGCCGCCAGCGCGAAAACCATCGCTTTTGGTGATTTCAGCTACTACTGGATCGCGGACCGCCAGGGGCGTTCCTTCAAGCGCCTGAACGAACTGTATGCGGCAAACGGCCAGGTGGGCTTCCTCGCTTCCCAGCGCGTGGACGGCAAGATGATCCTGCCGGAAGCTGTTAAGGTGCTGGTACAGAAAGCATCGTAAGGGAGGGTTGACAGATGAGCTACAACGGAAAGAACTACATGGAACAGGGCGGCGATAAGTGGGTGATTGGCGGCACCCTCGAAATCAAGGAGGGGGCTTCTGTTACCGGATTGCCCGCCGCCGAGGTTCCCCAGGCGGCAAACCAGGCCGACAGTGCTGCGGAGGATGTTTCCACTCTGGTTTCTGATTTCAACGGCCTGCTGGCCAAGCTGAAGGCAGCGGGCCTGATGGCATCCAGTTAAGGAAGGAGGCAGCGTGTGATGGACACTCTGCTGGAAAAAGTCAAAGCAAACCTGATTCTGGAACATTCGGCGGATGATGAACTTTTGAAAAGCTACATCACCGCCGCTGTTTCCTACGCGGAGAGCTATCAGCATATCCAGGAGGGCTATTATACAGAGAATGCGATGCCGGCCACCACCGAACAGGCGGTGATTATGCTGGCATCGCATTTTTACGAGTCCAGGGACGGTTCCACGGGCGGCTTTTTCGCGGACAATGTGCAGGCCGGCCAGCAGGTCTGGAACACAGTCAACCTTCTGCTTCGGCTCGACCGGGAATGGAAGGTGTAAGTATGAGTTTTGGCAAGATGAACACCTTCATCTCTATTGTGGAAAAACAGTTCACGCAGGATGATGAGGGATTTAAGACGGAAACGGATGTGACTGTGGCAGAGGTACGCGCTTACCGGGAAGGCAGGCACGGCAGTGAGAAATGGGCCAACATGGCGTCCTTTTCCACCGCTACCGACCTGTTCCGGCTCCGGGTGATTCCCGGCGTCACGGTCACTACGGATATGCGCATCCTCTGCGACGGGCATATCTTCGAGATCACTTCGGTGGAGGATGTCAAAGGCAGGGGGATATATCTGGAGGTGATGGCGCAGGAGGTGAAAGCGAGTGGCTAAAGCGACATGGAAGATGCCGGAGGATTTCCTGATGAAGGTGTCCCGGCTGGCGGATAAAACGGATGAGATTCTCCCAAAGGTGCTGGAAGCCGGAGCAGAGGTTGTGGAGGATAAAGTCCGATCCAACCTGCAGGCGGTTATCGGCAGCGGGACGAAGTATGAATCCAGAAGCACCGGGGAGCTTTTACGCTCCCTTGGAACGTCCCCTGCCCTGCAGGATAAGAACGGGGACTTCAATGTGAAGGTGGGCTTTTCTGAGCCGAGGTCGGACGGCGACAGCAACGCCAAGATTGCCACCATCCTGGAATACGGCAAAAGCGGCCAGCCCGCCAAGCCCTTCCTAAAGCCGGCGCAATCTTCCTCCAGGAATGCCTGTATCAGCACCATGAAGGCAATGCTGGATGAGGAGGTGGAGAAGATTTGAGCCTGCTGTCGGAAATCAAGGCTGTGGTCAATGGCTGCGGCCTGCCGGTGGAAACGGGTGTGTTCTCTGATGAGCCGCCTGGGGAATATGTGGTGGTCACGCCTTTAGCGGACACCTATGAGCTTCATGCGGATAACCTGCCGGGGTATGAAACCCAGGAGGCGCGGCTCTCCCTGTTCTCCAAAGGAAACTATCTGAAGCGGAAGGGGCAGCTTTCAAATGCGCTCCTTGCCGCCGATTTTGTGATTACGGACAGGCGGTACATCGGCCATGAGGACGATACCGGCTACCACCACTATGCCATTGACGTGGCAAAACTGTATGGATTGGAGGAATGAACTATGGCTACCATTGGCCTTGACAAACTGTATTACGCCAAGATCACCGAAGACACTTCGGGAAATGAAACCTATGAAGACCCGCAGCCTTTGGCGAAGGCTATGACCGCCGAGCTTTCCGTGGAACTGGCCGAGGCTACGCTGTACGCAGATGACGGGGCTGCGGAGGTTGTAAAGGAGTTCCAGAGCGGGACGCTGACGCTGGGTGTGGACGATATTGGCAAAACGGTCGCGGAAGACCTGACCGGGGCGGTAATCGATGAGAACGGTGTCCTGATTTCCGCGTCGGAGGACGGCGGCGATCCGGTCGCCATTGGCTTCCGCGCAAAGAAGGCAAACGGCAAATACCGCTATTTCTGGCTGTACCGTGTGATTTTCGGTATCCCCGCCACTAACCTGACCACCAAAGGCGAGAGCATCGAGTTTTCCACCCCGTCTATCGAGGGCACCGTGACCCGCCGCAATAAGGTGGACGGCCAGGGCAAGCACCCCTGGAAAGCGGAGGTGTCCGAGGACGACGCTGGTGTATCCCCCACAGTCATTACGGGCTGGTACGATGAGGTCTATGAGCCGTCCTACGCAGATCAGACATCGGGCGCAGGCGGCGAAGGTTAAGGAGGGTTTGAAGTATGGATGAAAGAACAGCAAATGTCAATATCGGCGGGCAGGAATATGAAATGCTTTTGACCACCAGAGCGACCAAGGCCATCGCCGGCCGTTACGGCGGGTTGGAGAACCTGGGCGAGAAGCTGATGAAGACGGAGAACTTTGAGATGGCGCTGGATGAGATCGTGTGGCTGATTACCCTTCTGTGCAACCAGCCCATCCTCGTCCACAATCTGAAACACCCGGAGGACAAAAAGCCGGAGCTGACCGCCGAGGAAGTGGAGCTTCTTACCTCCCCGATGGAACTGACGGACTATAAGGACGCCATCATGGAGGCCATGTACCGGGGTACGAAACGGAATATCGAAAGTGAGCCGGAGGGAAAAAACACGGCGGCCGGGTAAGCGATGAAGAATTGTTTACCCGGCTTTTGTATTACGGGACGGCGCAGCTTCATCTTTCCCTGGATGAAACCATGCTCCTTCCATTCGGCCTGCTTATGGACCTGTGGGAGTGCCACCGGCAGTTCCTGGGACTTGCGAAGCCGAAACGGGAACTGACGATTGATGATGTGATCCCCTATGGAATTTAGCGCGAGAGGAGGTGCGGCTTGTGGCGGACAATTTTGGCCTGAAAATCGGCATTGAGGGTGAGAAGGAATTTAAAAAGGCTTTGTCAGAGATCAACCAGTCCTTCAAGGTGCTGGGTTCCGAGATGAAGCTGGTTTCCTCGCAGTTTGACGCCAACGATAAATCCATCCAGGCTCTTTCCGCAAGGAATACCGTTCTGAACAAGGAAATTGACGCCCAGCGCCAAAAGGTTGAAACGCTGCGGGCTGCCCTCCAAAACGCATCCGAGTCCTTTGGGGAAAACGACCGCCGGACGCAGAACTGGCAGATCCAGCTTAACAACGCCGAAGCCGCCCTAAACGGCATGGAACGGGAACTTTCCGCCAATGAGCGGGCCATTGAGTCCCTCTCCCGGCAAGAGACGGAGGCGGCGGACGCCACAGAACGGCTCTCCCAGGAGATTTCCCGTCAGGAAGAGGAACTGGCCGGGATGAAACGCGCCTATTCCAATGCGGTTCTGGAGTACGGGAAAGGCTCCAGCGAGGCAAAGGAACTGGAGGGGCGTATTTCCCAGCTTTCCGGGGAGCTTCGGGAAAACCGGGAGCGGATGAAGGATGCCGGGGATGTGGCGGAGGATTTCGGCGATTCGCTGGAGGACGCATCCAGCGGGGCGGATAAATTAGGCTCCGGCCTTTCGGTCGCCACGGTGGCGATGGGAAACCTCATCTCCTCCGGCATCCAGGCGGCGTTAAGCGGCATCCAGGAGCTTGGCAGCGCCATCTGGAACCTGGACGAAGCCACCGAGGAATACCGGGCAGCCCAGGGCAAGCTGACTACCGCTTTTGAGGCGGCGGGATACAGCGGGGACGCGGCGCAGAAATCCTACACGGAGTTCTATAAAATCTTGGGCGATACGGACACGGCCACGGAAGCCTCCCAGCTTTTGGCGCAGCTTGCCCAAAACGAGCAGGACATTACCAAGTGGACGAATATCGCGGCAGGTGTTTACGGTACCTTTGGCGATGCCCTCCCCATCGAGGGCATGATCGAGTCCGCCAATGAGACCGCCAAGGTGGGACAGGTTACCGGCTCTCTGGCGGATGCCTTAAACTGGGTGGGCATCAGCGAGGATGCCTTCAACGAAAAGCTGGCGGCCTGCTCCAGTGAAAGTGAGCGCAACCGACTCATCATGGAGACCCTCTCCGGAGCCTATGATGAGGCGAGCGGCGCATTCTACCGCAACAACGAGGCGCTGGTGGCTTCCAGAGAAGGACAGGCGCAGCTTGACGAGACCCTGGCGGGGCTTGGGGAGACCATTTCCAATGTGAAGAACAGCCTCCGGGCAGAGTTCCTCCCGGCAATTTCGGAAGTCATCTCCGCCTTTACCGACATGGTCAACGGCGTGGACGGGGCGGATGAAGCCTTTGCCGGGGCCATTACGGGGCTGGTGAACACGGCGGTTTCCATGCTGCCGCAGTTTGTAAACACCGGGATGCAGATGCTGACCTCGCTGCTTTCCGGCATCATCCAGAGTCTTCCGGCTGTGATGGAAGGCGCGACGCAGATCATCGTCACGCTGGCCCAGGGCATTGCGGCGGCGGTTCCCACGCTGATTCCGCAGATTGTCCTTGTGGTTACCCAGATCGTACAGACCCTGATCGAAAACTTGCCGATGATTCTGGACGCGGCGCTGCAGCTTATTATCGGGCTGGCCCAGGGGCTGCTTAATGCCATCCCGGTCCTGATCGCGGCCCTGCCCGCCATCATTACGGCGATTGTGGAGTTTATCGTGGGGGCAATCCCACAGATCATCAACGCCGGGATACAGCTATTGACCTCGCTGGTCTCCGCACTGCCGGAGATTATCACGGCCATTGTGGCGGCAATCCCGCAGATCATTGACGGGCTGGTGACCGCCATCCTCGGCAGTATCCCCCAGATCATTGACGCGGGCGTGAACCTGCTGATTTCCCTGATCCAGAACCTGCCGACCATCATTACCACCATTGTGGGGGCGATCCCGCAGATTATTTCCTCGCTGGTAAATGCCATCTTAAACAGCATCCCGCAGATCATCCAGGCAGGCGTGCAGCTATTTGTGTCGCTGATCCAGAACCTGCCCACCATCATCGTGGAGATCGTAAAGGCGGTGCCGCAGATTATTGCGGGGATTGTGAATGCCTTTACCTCGTCGATAGGCCAGATTGTCAACATCGGCAAGAACATCGTGCAGGGGCTGTGGCAGGGTATCCAGAGCCTTGCCGGATGGATCTGGGACAAAGTCTCCGGCTGGATTTCCGGCATCTGGGACGGGATCTGCAGCTTCTTTGGCATCAACTCGCCCTCGAAGGAAATGGCCTGGGTGGGCGAGATGCTGGGCAGGGGCCTTGCCGGCGGCATTGAGGACAGCGCCGGTGAAGCGGTCAGCGCCGCAGAGGATCTGAACAACGGCATCCTGGGCGTGATGAACGGCCTGGCGGCGGATATGCAGTCCGCAGTCCCGTCAAACTTTGCCTTTGACACAGCCGGGACGATGGGTTCCGTGGCCGGCGGCATGGGCGGAACGGGCGGCTCCTCTTTTGGAACCCTCATTACCATCCAACAGATGATCGTCCGCAGCGAGGACGACATCCGCAGGATTTCCCAGGAACTTTACAACCTGATCCAGACCGGCTCCCGCGCCCAAGGACGGTTCAGCACAGCATAAAAGGAGGTGCAGCCTGTGGGCTTTTCGTATAACGACATTACTTCAAAGAGCATGGGGCTGAAAGCAAGGCTGACCTCCTGGCAGGTCAGCGGACGGCTCCGCAACTTTACCACGACCGTTCCTGGAAAGTATGGCGTTACCGACTTCGGAGCGGACTTTGACTACCGGGAGATCGTGGTGTCCTGCAGCATCTTTCCAAGGCACAGCTTTCCCGCCCTGGTTTCCACGCTGGATGACATTGCGGCGTGGCTTGACCCGGTGGGCGGCTTGAAGCAGCTGATTCTGGATGATGTGCCGGACCGGTATTTTATGGCAAGACTGAACGCTGCGGTAGAGTGCGAACGGCTGCTGCGTTCTTCCGGCAGCTTTGAGCTGACCTTTTTCTGCCCTGACCCCTTTGGCTACGCCATCGAGGATGAGACCTTCTCTATCACGGCTGAGGGCAGCCATACCATAACCCGGCATACCGGGAACATGGAGTCCAACCCCATTTACCGCATTGAGGGCGTGGTTACTTCCGGGGCAGGCAATTCCATCAGCATTACTACCAACGGGCAGGAATTAAAAATCGTCAATGCCGCCCTTGCGGCCGGTGAGACGCTGGTGGTGGATACCGACCGGATGACCGCTTATGTGGAGGACGCGGACGGGATGATCCTGCGGAACGCCCTGCCGTATCTGGAAGAACTGAACTTCCCCACGCTGGCGGTGGGGAGCAACACGGTTTCCGTAACGGCGGCAAACGCCACGTTTACGGGGCTGGAAATCCAGGCAAGGAGCAGATGGAGGTGAGCGGTAATGGCACTGAAAACGATACTGAATAAGCAGACGGATTTTACCGGCGAGTTCCCGGAAGAGTGGGCAAAGGGCGGCCTGTGGCGGTTCAATGAGTCGGACCCGGATGAGGACGACTGCCTTTTGGATTCCTCCGGCATGGGACGGGCGGCATACATCAACAACTGGAGTGGCACCAGCGCGTCCCTTTCCGCAAACCGTCTGGGGAATTACTTCCGCATGAACATTGTGAACCCATCTTCTGAGCAGAACTATCTGAAAGTGACCAACGACGGCAGCATTTTCGCAAGCCTTGGGGCAAGGATTGTCTGCGGCGGCTGGATGAACCCCACCACCTATTCCGTGGGGAATACCTACTGCCCGATTTTTAACACCCGGTACGGGCCGGGGCAGCCAATCTTCTACCTATCCCTCATCCGGGGCGATCCGAGGATCATGCTCTACAACGATACCGGCTCTTTGATCCTGGACGAGTCGGTGGACCCGCCCTTTTCCCTGGTCAACGGCGGCTGGTACTTTATCGCCTGCCTGATCGAGCCGGACAACAAGACGGCGCAGTATGTGGTGGGCGACCGGGGCAGCGGCACGGTGTGGGCATCGGAGGTGCTTTCCTTTACCGGGGAGCTGAACCGCTCCTGCACGGCGGATTTGATTCTGGGGATGCACGCCGACTCCTACTGGTACGCCGGCGGTCTGGACGACTGGTTTCTGGACTGCGATACGAATCTCACAGCCGATGACCTGGTGGACTATTTCCGGTCTTCAGTTATGGCCAACGGCGGCGATACCTCCGGGGATGTGGACGGCATCACGGAGCCGGGAGCAGTCACACTCCGGGCATCAAACGGCGTTTACCCATCCGAGGGTGTGCTGACCACAGCGGCGGCGGACTGCAACCTCTCCGGCACCGGGCGTGTGTCTGTGACCAGTGAGTACATCTCCGGCACCACGGCGGTTTCCCTGGTGGAGACCTCCACCAGCGATGACCTGGAGGAATGGAGCGATTGGGCGGCGGTTCCCTCGGATGGAAAGCTGGCGTCCCCCAACCGGGCGTATATCCGGTTCCGGGTAACGCTGACCACAAACGATACCTCCCGGACACCGAAGGTTATTGATATCCGGCTCTATGACATCCCAAAAGCGCCCTATGAGAAGATCGGCTATGCACGGCCAGTGGTATTGGACAGTAACGGCGCATGGGAGGCGGTACTGGAAAACGCTTATGACATCATTGTGACCAGCGAGATCAACGGCGAGGACACCCTTTCCTTTAAGATTCCCTACCGGGACGGCAAGCGGGGGTATATCGACAGTGAGAAGAAGATCCAGATCGTGGATGATGTGTATAAGGTCAGGACGGTCACGGACACCAGGGACACAGACGGCCGTGCCGTCACAGAGGTGTACGCGGAGGCGGAGTTCTATGACCTGACCTTCTCTGTCCGCAAGGAGGAACGTACCTTTGAAGCGGAGTACCCGGAAACGGCGATGGCATACGCCCTGGAGGGTACGGAATGGAGCGTCGGCACAGTGACGGTGCGGACACAGCGCACCTGGACCAGTACGGAGAAAAACGCTTTGTCCATCCTTCGGAATACCGCAGACCTCCACGGCGGCGACCTGGTCTTTGACTGCCCGAACCGGCTGGTACATCTGCTGACGGTCAACGGCAAGGACAGCGGCGCCCTTTTTGCCTACAAGAAGAACATGAAATCCATCCAGCGGGTGGTGGACACCAGGGAGCTTGTGACCCGGTTGTACGCCGTGGGCGCGGAAGGGATGACCTTCGCGGACATCAACGGCGGAAGGCCCTATGTGGAGGACTTCACCTACACAGACGAGGTGAGAATCTCCACCCTGGACTGCTCCTCTTTCACGAATCCCTACCAGATGAAGGAATACGCCGAGATGCGGCTGGCTGACTACGCAAAGCCCACCATTTCTTATGTGTTAAACGCAATGGACTTATCCGTGCTGACGGGCTACGAGCATGAAGCCTGGGAACTGGGAGATTACGTCCGGGTGGAGGATAAGGAGTTGGGGCTTTCGGTCACCACAAGAATTGTCCTACGGGAATACAACCTGCAGGAGCCGTGGAACACGGTGCTGGAGCTTTCCACCACGCTGAAGAACCTGGGCAGTTCCGCCAGTGAATGGGACAACGCGGCGGACTCGCTGGAAGGCACCAGCATGGTGTCGAACAACGACATCCGAGAAATGGTTCCTTTCAATCTGCTTAGAAACTCCCGCGCCGATGACGGGCTTGCCTACTGGGTCAGTTCCGGCTTTGAGGCGGACAGTGAAAACGGCGCGTCCGGCACGGCGTCTTTCAAAGCGGAGGGCGTGGCCGGCATGACCAAGAGCCTGTCCCAGACCGTCTATCCCGCCAACCGCTCCAGCTACACCCTGTCGGCGCAGATCGGCTCGGAAAATCTGGAGAAGTTAAGCGAGGATTCCCAGGTGGGCATTGAAGTGGTGATCGAGTATGAGGACGGCAGCACGGAAAGCCGGTTCATTGATTTGTATTAGGAGGTGTCTATGGCTTATTTATCTTCGACCTCCGCCCGGATTACGCCGGAAAACTATTCTTCCAGGGTAAAGTCCATCACAGTGCGGGTGTGCATAACGAACTGCACCGGGACGCTTTATATCACGGACATCCTCCTGCAGGCTGGGTCCGTGGTGACGGGATGGGTAGGCCATCCCTGCGAGATGAAGTGGACGCTGGATGGCTAAGATTGCTTTTATCCGGCTGGCGGAGGTTATCAACCGGAAACAGGATATGCGTGTCGTGAGCGTTACCGTGAAGCCTACCATTGCGGACTGCTCCGGCACGATCTATTTTACGGACCTGATGCTTCAGGAAGGTCCGGCGCTGACGGGATACACGCCTCATACCGAACCCTTCCTCCAAAAGCTGCGTGTGGACGGCGAAGTCAAAGCCCCTGTCTGGTTCAACGGCGTGGTGCGGGGCGAGGAAACGGTCATCCTCTTTAACCTTGGGGAGACTTCCGCTGGACTGGATGTGCATCTATACCCCAAGTCCGACCTGGAAGCGGGGGCGGTTTCCCTCTGCCAGGGGGCGGGCGGCCAGAAGGTATCTTTCCCTAACGCTGTCCCGGCCGAAGCGGACCTTGCTCTGCTTGCCAGCACACGGCAGTGTACGAAGAACGGCAGCCCGGAGAAAAAAGAGGGCTTTTACCAGTACAGCGCCGCCTGGGATTCCAAGCATAAGGTGACGCTCCCGGAAGGGAAAACGGCGAGGGTGCTGTTTGAGATGCAGGAAATGCAGGATGGAGGTGAGCCAATCTGATGGATACACTGAAAGGCAAGCAGATCATGGTGTGGACGTTCATGGGAAATGCCCGGATGTATGAAGCCCTCCGGGACTACGGCGACCGCATCAGCCAGATCGGGCTGTTCTCCTTTAAGGTGCGGGCCACCGGGGAGATTTACGAGAGCGGCGTGGCGATTTCGGATATGCTCACCTACATCAACAAATGGCCCCATATCAAGTGGCTGCTGACGGTGGCAAACGACGGGGCGAACAGCATCTTCCGCGCCCTGCGGGACAACACAAACGGGGCGCAGGAGATGTTCCTTTCGGAGATCATCCGCATCATGGAGAAATACCCCTGGTGTGACGGCATCGACATTGACCTGGAACGCGGGGACGGCTATTCCACCCATGCCGCGTCAACCGCCATGTTCCAGAACATCTACAATACCGTGAAAACCTATGATTCCGGCAAACACATGAACATCTGTCTGCCGGGGATGACCAGCGTCAACGGCTCGGTGGGCGGCGAGAACTGGTGTGTCTACGGGGACCTCGACGCCTACTGTGACACGGCGACTATTATGAGCTACGGCATGGCCTGGGCGGGTTCCGCGCCGGGACCGGTTTCGCCAAGAAGCTGGCTGGAGGGCATTTACGATTACGCCACCCAGGTCATGGACCCGGACAAGATTTTCCTGGGAATGCCGGCCTACGGCTGGAACTGGCAGATTTACGATACGCCGGAGAACCTGGGCGAGACCTACCGGGGCGTTTCCAACACCTACTACGCCGCGAGGTACTGGATGACGGGAGCGTACAACTTCACAGGTGACGCGCCGCCCCAGCCCTTTCTCCCTATCGTGGCCTATTGGGATGATTATGACAAGGTGCCTTACGCCTTTCCCCATGTCTACGATTACATGGAAGGAGCGGACGCAGTTTCCCGCGAGTACCCTCAGCTTGCGGACACATACAACCGCAGGCGCTACCTGACTGCCTACGGCAAGGAGCAGAAAACCGAGTTCGGAACTATTTTCATCGACCGGGACGCTGACGGCTACTCCAGCGCGTCCGGCATTGTCTCCATTGAAAACGGCATTGCGACCCTGGGCGATAACGGCTCGGTGACCTACAGTTTTACGGTGAACGCAGCGGGAACTTACGATGTGGCGGTGCGGCTCTGCTATCCCTTCTGGGATAAGAACGGCATCTATGCGGCGCTGGACGGCAGCACAAAGCACTTCACGGAAAGCCGCCTGTGGTGGCCGTACTGGCGGAGTACCTTCTGGGCGTCCCTCGCCAGCGGCGTAACGCTTTCGGCCGGGACACACACCATTACCATCTCTCTGGACGTCAAAGGCGTCCAGTTTTACGGCTTCCGGGTCTGCTCGGCTTTTTCCGAGGAACCTACCGCCGGGGAGGCCACCTTTGCCCTTGCGCCCAGGAGCTTTAAGGATGTGGACGGCAATATGGCCGTACCCGATAAGGGCTTTAAGCTGACGCTGGAAATGCTCCGCAGGAAGCCGGACTCGGCGCTCATCTGGTATGAGGACTTCCAGGATTACGGCGTGCTGGAGACGGACTACTGGACGGTGCGTTCCGGCTCCTTCGAGGTGTGGCGGTCGGATGAATATTCGATGGAGCGTGTCTACTCCCAGCTTGAAGGGCATGGGGAGCTTGCGTGGCAGTATGACGGCTTTTCGGAGCTGCATCTGCGGGCCAGGCTGGCTTTCCCGGCAAACGGCAGCGGGCGGGCCGGTGTGTTCTGCGGCAGCCTGTTCTGCTGCTTAAACTACGACACCCAGGCGGTGGAGCTGTACAACGGTTCCTCGCTCCTTGGCAGCTACAGCCAGGAGATCACAAGGACTTCATCGGCGGATCTGCGGGGCAATCCCTCCATGTACACGGTGGAGATGCGTGTCCGTGGAAATCAGGTGCGGGTATATTCCGGCTCCTCCTACACCCTGCGCTTCACAGCGACAGCCAGCGGTTTTTCCGGGGGCTACGCCGGGTACCGCTCGGACAACACCACGGTCTGTGAACTTCTGCGTCTGGGAGACGCCTGGACCTACGAGCCGTATGAGCGGTTTGATGTGGAGATGCCGGACGGCAGCTTTAAAAGCTACGGAAGGATATCCCGCACGAACTGCACCTGGGATGAGGAGTTCCAGGTATTCACGCTGACCTCCGATGTGGAGGAAACCTCCACCCGGAGCGAGGACATCTCCCTGGATTATGATTTCTTTCACTCCGACCTGCTGGAGATTTCCTGCGGCGGGAACTACACGGCAAAGGTCATACCGAAGGACATCAACATCTGGATATCCCGGCTGTTCCTTGGAGACGCGGACGGCTTTTCCATCCTCTACTACCAGGACGTGGATTCCCTGGTCTACTGGGCAAACCAGGCGGCATACCGCTGGAAGCTCCGGGGGATGTGTATGTGGTCTTTGGGGCAGGAGGATATGCGGCTGTGGGAATGGCTGCCGAAGCAAACAGAATAACTTACGGGAACTGGCGACTGCCCTGCGGGGCGGCCGCTTTTTTCATACACAAAACCATTTCAAGAAACGGAGGTATCAACATGAAGGAACTTTGGAACACGGCGCAGGTGATCTTTGCAGCCATCGGCGGGTGGCTGGGCTATTTCCTGGGCGGCTGCGACGGGCTGCTCATTGCCCTGGTGGTGTTCGTGGCAGTGGATTATGTCACAGGCGTGATGTGCGCCATCTCGGACAAGAAGCTGTCCAGCGAGGTGGGCTTTAAGGGCATCTGCCGGAAGGTGCTGATCTTCCTGCTGGTTGGAATCGCCAACATCCTGGATGTGCAGGTGATCGGCACAGGCAGCGTCCTTCGCACGGCGGTCATCTTCTTTTACCTCTCCAACGAGGGTGTGAGCCTTCTGGAGAACGCGGCGCACCTGGGACTCCCTGTGCCGGAGAAGATGAAGGAAATCCTGGAACAGCTCCATGACCGGGCGGAAACAGAAAACAGCAATCAGGAGGATGAGTGATTATGAAACTGGTAGAATCGATCTTAACGAAAAACCCCTGCTATACGGCGGGGAGAAAAATCACGGTCAAGGGGCTGATGCTCCATTCCGTGGGCTGCCCGCAGCCGAAGGCGTCTGTGTTTATCAACAGCTGGAACAGCCCGTCCTATGACAATGCCTGTGTGCATGGTTTTATTGACGGCAATGACGGCACAGTGTACCAGACCCTCCCCTGGAACCACCGGGGCTGGCACTGCGGCTCCGGCAGCAAGGGCAGCGGCAACAATACCCACATCGGTGTGGAGATGTGCGAGCCTGCCTGTATCAAGTACACAAGCGGGGCGAATTTTACCTGCTCCGATACCGCAACGGCAAAGGCTGTGGCGAAACGTACCTACGAAGCGGCCGTAGAACTGTTTGCTTATCTGTGCAGGCAGTACAGCCTGAACCCGACCGCAGACGGCGTGATCATCAGCCACCGGGAGGGACACAGCCGGGGCATCGCTTCAAACCACGGCGACCCGGAGCATCTCTGGACACAGCTTGGCATGGGCTACACGATGGACACCTTCCGTCAGGCAGTTAAAGCGGCGATGGACGGCGGTTCCTCTGCGGAAACCAGCGGCTATACCAAGATTATGGGAACCGCCGTGGCTACGGCAGAGCAGATGGAAATCTACATCCAGGGGAAGAACCCGCAAGTCCCGCAGAGCGTCCTGGACATGATTCCGCTCTACCTTTCCGAGGGACAGGCCGAGGGCGTGCGCGGTGACATCGCCTTCGCGCAGTCCTGCCTGGAGACCGGGAACTTTACCTTCTCCGGCTCTGCGGTCACACTGGACCAGAACAACTTCTGCGGGATGGGCGTGACGAGCAATGGGCTGAAGGGCAATTCCTTTGACACGCCGCAGCTCGGCATCCGGGCGCAAATCCAGCATTTAAAGGCGTATGCGTCCACCGATGCTTTGAAGAATGACTGCGTTGACCCGCGTTTTAAGTATGTCACCAGGGGCAGTGCGGAATATGTGGAGTGGCTCGGACAGCAGGAAAATCCCCAGGGGAAAGGCTGGGCGGCTGGCGCCGGGTATGGGGAGAAAATCCTGACCATCTTGAAGAATATCTGCGGTACGGCGGGCGGCGTTTCTGGGACTGCCGACATCTGGTACCGGGTCCGGAAGACCTGGGCGGATGCCAAATCGCAGATCGGGGCTTTCCGCGTTCTGGAGAACGCAAAGAACTGCGCGGATGAGAATCCGGGATATCGTGTGTTCGATGTAAATGGTGTAAACATCTACACACCGGATACGGCGGCGTTTTCCCCGTATCTGGTGCGGGTGTCCATCACGGACCTGAATATCCGTAAAGGACCGGGGACGAACTATGCCAAAACCGGGAAGTACACAGGAATCGGAACCTTCACGATTGTGGAGGAGGCAGACGGACAGGGCGCATCCAGATGGGGCCGGCTGAAAAGCGGCGCAGGCTGGATTTCGCTGGATTACTGCACGAAGGTATAAGAACGATGCCCACGGAGGTCACAAAAGGCTTCCGTGGGCATTATTTTTTTGCCTGAGTACCCCCTCAAAACGATATGGAAATCTCCGTATGTTGAGGAGGTGTCAGTGTGAAGAAAGAAGATATGATTGTCATCGGCAATATGAGATTACAAGGCAAAAGCGCGGGAGCGATAGCCGCTGCGCTGGGGCTGTCCGTTAATACCGTGAAGTCTTATCTGCGCAGGCATCCGGATATGGGATGCACCCATTTCTGCCCGCAGTGCGGGAAACCGGTCATGCAGGCCGAGGGGCGCAAGGAAAAGAAGTTCTGCTCTGACCAGTGCCGCAGCCGCTGGTGGAACAGCCACCCATCGGAGATCAATAAAAAGGCTTACTACCGGCTGGTATGCCATCAATGCGGAAAGGAGTTTGAGGTCTATGGGAACAGCAGAAGGAAATATTGCTGCCGGGAATGCTATTGGAAACACCGGAAAGAAAACGGAAACTGCGTATGAGCCAGAGAACCTGATGGCCTACCGGGTTTCCCTCTCATTGATTGACAGGCTCTTTTCCGAAGGGGTGATTACTGCCGCTGACCGCCGGAAATCCTACACAATTATCGCCAAAAGGCACGGCTTATCTTTGGACAGCATTTTCACAGAAAAGACTTGATATTATAGCCGTTCAGAGTGATGAATAGCATACGCCAAAATGGCGGAATTTGATACAAGGAGGAACAAGCATGGCGGGAAGAATTACCCAGGTCACATTTGGTTCCCCACAGTTGCCGAGAGATAAAAATGTGGCGGCGTACTGCAGGGTGTCCTCTGGCAAGGATGCCATGCGTCATTCCCTGGCTGCACAGGTGAGCTATTACAGCGAACTGATCCAGAACCACGCCGGATGGGAATACGCTGGCGTCTATGCGGATGAAGCCGTGACCGGGACCAGAGATTCCAGGAAGAATTTCAGGCGGCTGCTTTCAGAGTGCCGGGCGGGAAAGATTGACATGGTCATTACAAAATCCATCTCACGCTTTGCCAGGAATACGGTCACGCTTCTGGAGACCGTGCGGGAACTGAAAACGCTGGGTGTGGACGTTTACTTTGAAGAACAGAACATCCATTCCTTAAGCGCAGACGGGGAACTGATGCTGACGATCCTGGCGTCCTATGCGCAGGAAGAAAGCCGCTCGGCCAGCGAGAATCAGAAATGGCGCATCAAGAAAAACTTCGAGGAAGGCAAGCCCTGGAGCAGCACCCTGCTCGGCTACCGCAATGTGAACGGACGGTATGAGATCGTGCCGGAGGAAGCGGAAACGGTACGGATGATTTTTGCATGGTATCTGGAAGGGGCTGGTGCAACGGCCATACGGAACCGCCTGAATGCAATGGGCATCAAAACACGGCTCGGAAACTCGTGGAGCAGGAGCCCCATTTTAAAGCTGCTGCGTAATTATGCGTATACCGGGAATCTGATCCTGCAGACGACCTACCGGGAAGACTACATCACAAAAAGGAGCGTCAAGAACAATGGGGAAAAACCGATGTACCATGCGCAGGGTACCCACGAGGCTATCATTGACATGGATACCTTTAACCGGGTGCAGGAGGAGATCCAGCGCAGGGCGGAGCATTTCGCAAGCCCGGATGGAAACAAATCTACTGCGAGATACCCGTTTACCAGCATGGTAAAATGCAGCCGGTGCGGGAAAAGTTATGTGCGCTCAGGGTCCCCGAAATACCGGACCTGGACCTGCCACACCCGGAGGAAAGACGGATTGAATTGCTGTGGCGCGGAGATTATCCCGGAGGAAGAACTGTTCAGGCTGACGGCGGAGGTCATTGGTGGTGAAGTTACGGAGGATGCCGTCAGGGACAAGATAACGGTTATCAGAGCGGAAAAAGACCGCACTTTGGTATTCTGCTTGAAGGACGGAAAAGAAACCGTTAAACAGTGGAGGGAGCATGAAATCAAGTATATCTGTACAGAAGAACAGAAACGGCAGATCAGCCTGAAAAACTCTGGCCGGAAACGTACAGATGAGCAGAAACGTCAGCAGAGTGAGCGCATGAAAGAATACTGGAGAACCCATGAATTTCCGGAGGAACGGCGCAGGCTCATAAGCGAAAAAAAGAAAGCCTACTGGAGTGACGGTGAGGCATCTGCGGAACACCGGGAGATGCTTCGCCAGCGGATGAAGGAAGTCAGGGCAATGAGAAAAAACGGCGGGAAGGAGGAGAACGATGGCTAATGTGACAGTCATTCCTGCAACAAGGAATATCCATACCGGAATCCGGAAGGATGCGGTAACGAAGCGGAAAACGGCGGGTTATGCCCGTGTCAGCACAGACAGCGAGGAGCAGTTGACCAGCTACGAAGCGCAGGTCGATTATTACACGAGCTACATCCAATCCCGGCCGGAATGGGAATTTGTCAAAGTATATACAGATGAAGGGATCAGCGCGACCGACACCCGTCACAGGGACGGCTTTAATGAAATGATAAGGGATGCCCTGGATGGGAAGATAGACCTGATCGTGACAAAATCAGTATCCCGGTTCGCAAGGAATACGGTGGACAGCCTCTCTACAGTGCGGAAGCTGAAGGAAAGAGGCGTGGAGGTTTATTTCCAGAAAGAGAACATTTTTACATTTGACTCCAAAGGCGAGCTGCTGATTACCATCATGAGCAGCCTTGCGCAGGAGGAATCCCGCTCCATCTCGGAGAATGTTACCTGGGGAAAGAGAAAGCGTTTTGCAGACGGCAAAGTCAGCCTTGCGTACAGCACCTTCCTCGGATACAAGAAAGGCGAGGACGGGCAGATGGAGATTGTGCCGGAGGAGGCGGAAACCGTAAGGCTGATTTACCGGATGTTCATGCAAGGGAAAACGCCTTATGCCATTGCAAAGTATCTGACAGAGCAGGAGATTCCCACGCCGACCGGGAAAAGCGAGTGGCGTCATAGGACGGTGGAAAATATCCTGACCAACGAAAAATACAAAGGCGATGCCCGTTTGCAAAAGTGCTACACGGTGGATTTCCTCTCTAAGAAACGGAAAACGAATGAAGGTGAAGTGCCGCAGTATTATGTGGAGGGCAGCCATGACGCCATCATTTCCCCTTCCGAGTGGCAGTTGGTACAATTGGAGATGGAGCGCCGGAGGGCGGCGGGAAGGAGCAATTGCTGCAGCCCGTTTTCCGCCAAGCTGAAATGCGGGGACTGCGGGGCATACTTCGGCTCTAAGGTGTGGCATTCCAACAGCAAATATAAGCGCACAGTCTGGCAGTGCAACGCCAAGTTTAAAGGAGAACATAAATGCACGACGCCCCATCTGTATGAGCAGAGGATACAGGAATTGTTCCTGGAAGCGTTGAGCAGCCTGATGGAGAACAGGGACAGCCTGATTGATGACTGCCGGGCGGTTATGCACGTTTTAGGTGACTGCAAGGCAATCGACCGGGAGATGGAAGAGGTCAGAAGTGAAATGGAAGTGACCACGGGGCTGATCCAGAAGCTGATAGACGAAAATGCCACGAGGAAAATGGACCAGAATGATTACCGGAAACGGTATGACGGATACGTCAGCCGGTATGCCGCATTGGAAAGCAGGATGGACAGCCTGGAGAAAGAACGGAAAGAGAGGGAATTCAAATATGATATTTTCAGCGGATTCCTGTTCGAGCTTGGGGAGATCCATGAACTGCCGCTTGCCTTTGATGACCGGCTGTTCTATCAGTTAATCGATTATGCTACGGTTTATTCAGATGGCAGGGTGGTCTTTACTTTCAGGAATGGGACTGAAATCACAACGGAGATGTAAAAATAAGCCCGGAACCAGATTTTGAGCGTTGGGTTCCGGGCCTTTCTCTGTGGTGGATTCTCAGGCGGATTTGATGTAAAATAAAAACGATAGCAAATCGAAAAACGGTAGGCTTCCTTTAATAGGAAAGAACGCGGCTGCTCAGTCTGGAATTGCAAGTCGAAAAACGATACCCAATACCATGTGGGTGCGCGGGGAAGAATGAAAAAGTACATATATTGTGGTGTTTTCGTAAATTAAAAAACGATAGCCACAAGACGTTGATTGTATCAATTTGGACACGCAATATGGTGGGGCGATATGCCAATGCCAATTTATAGTTTTTTAGATCAATATGATTTATCAAATAAAACAATTGCGCCATTTATAACTCATGGTGGTTCAGGATTATCAGGAACATCTGCAAATATTGCAAATGAAGAACCTGATGCTGTAGTAACTGAAGGTTTAGCAATCAACGGTGATGATGTTGATGACTGTCAAGATGAAGTAAATGAATGGCTTGATGAATTGAATTTTTAATTAGAACGGGGGAATAACAGATGAAAAATTTAGGACCGGTTTTAGCACTATATCCGATGCCAATGGTGGTTATTGGTGCTAATGTAAATGAAAAACCAAGCTGGACGCTAGTTGGACATATTGGTATTGTAAGTCATGATAGTGTTTTAGTTAGTTTGGCTAAACCGCATTATATTAATAAAGGAATTAAGGAAACTGGATGATTATCAATTAATCTAGTTAATCAACAAATTTTAAAAAAAGCTGATTATGTAGGTAGTGTTAGTGGTAATAAAGTAGATAAATCAGAAGTTTTTGATTATTTTGTTAGCGATAATGGTGTACCAGTTATTAATGATTCACCATTAGTAATCGAAGGTAGTGTTGTAGATATTTATGAATATCAAAATTTTGATAATTTTATTTTGAAAATTGAAAATACTTATGTCGATGAAAAGAATTTAAATGAACAGGGGAAAATAGATTATCAAAAAGTAGCACCGGTATTATTTGATTTTCCTAATTATGAATATTTAGAGTTAGGAAAAGTTATAGGAAAATGTTTAACATTAAAAGATTAGAAAATCTTATGATTATAAATGATTTGTAATAATTAGATAAAAGAGATTTCAAAACTATAACAATGCTTTGAAATCTCTTGTTTTTTTATTTTTTATTTGTTAATGGTTCTTCTAAAGCTTCACCATTAGTTTCAATAATATGTTTCATCCAGTAATAAGATTTTTTCTTAGTACGATTTAATGTACCGTTTCCTTTATCATCCATATCAACATAAATAAATCCATATCTTTTCTTCATTTCTCCTGTTGATAAAGAAATTAAATCAATTGGTCCCCACATTGTATAACCTAAACAATCAACTCCATCGATTAAAATAGCATCTGCCATTGCTGATAAATGTTGTTGTAGATAATCAATTCGATAATCATCTTCAACATATCCATTTTCATCAGCTTTGTCGATAGCACCTATACCATTTTCAACAATAAAGATTGGTTTTTGGATCCGGTCATAGATTTCATTCATACAATAACGTAATCCTAATGGATCAATTGGCCATCCCCATGGTGTATTTTCTAAATATGGATTAGCAGAACCGCCAACATTAAACCATGGATCACCAGCTTTAGTTGTGTTTGAACGATAATAAGAAAATGAAACAAAGTCAAGTTGTCCTTCTTTTAAAATTTGTTTATCATCTTCACTTATTTCTAGATTATCAAAACCATGATGATGCCATACTTCTTTTGCATATGGATGATAATATCCTCGAGCCATTGTATCAATAAAATACCAATTTTCACGGCGTTGTTGTAAATGATGGAACATATCTTCTGGCTTGCAAGTAGCAGGATATAATTCACTCATAGCATACATTGCACCAAACATGCTTCCAGGCATCATTTCGTGACCTAATTTAACTGCTTTAGCACTAGCAACAAACATATTATGTGCCCCTTGGTAACGCATTTTACCATTACTTTCTCGAATACCACATGGTCCAAATCCTCTAACTGCATTAATTTCATTAAAAGTTAGCCAGTATTTACATCGTTTACCATATCTTTTAAATAGTGTTTGGCAGTATTTAAGATAGCAATCAATAACTTGACGATTTGCCCAGCCATTATATTTTAATGCTAGTTCCATTGGTAGTTCATCATGGCAAATAGTAATTAACGGTTGGATATGATATTTTTCTAATTCATCAATTACAGCATCATAAAATTTTAGTCCTTCTTCATTAGGAGTATCTTCTAATCCAGTTGGATAAATTCTGCTCCAGCAAATACTAAAGCGGAAAATATTAAATCCCATTCCTGCCATTAAAGTAATATCTTCTTTATAGCGGTGATAAAAATCAACAGCTTGATGACTAGGATAATAATGATCATCTAAAAAAACTGGTTTAGCATCTTGCGGCACTGGATCAGCGTAGAAAAAAGAACTACGAGGCTTAATGATTGAGCCATTTGGCATTTGCATTGTATGATAGCGTGGTTGTTCAATTGTTCCGTCAGTTTCAAAATCATGTGATAATAGGCCGCGTCCACCTTCGTTAAATCCTCCTTCAAATTGGAAATCTGCAGTGGCACCACCCCATAAAAATCCATCAGGTAATTTTTTCATCTTAGTTTTCTCCTTTTCGAATAATAGTACCTTGCTTTATAATACCATAATGATCAAAGGTAAGGTCTTTATTGTTTGTATTAGTGACAATTAACATTGTTGTTAAATCATAGCCTTTAGCGATGATTGCTTCACGATCAATTTTTACAATTGGTGCTCCAGCACGAACTGTATCACCTTGTTTAGCTAGAACATCAAAATATTCACCTTTTAAATTAACTGTATCAATACCGATATGAACAAGTAGTTCAACTCCTTCATTAGTAGTAATACCAAAAGCATGTCCGGTAGGGAACATAGCAGTTAGTTTTCCATTTGCAGGAGCTGTAATAAAATCACTGTTTAATTCAAAGGCAACACCGTCACCTAAAGCTTTACTTGAAAATGTTTCATCATTAACATCATCTAATTCTATCATCTTACCATCTGCAATGGCGATAATATCACTATCTTGATATGTTTTTTGTACTGGAGTTGTTAAAGTGTTATCAGTATTTGTTTCTTGAATACCTAAA
Organism: Erysipelatoclostridium sp. An173; assembly: GCF_002160495.1. GTDB lineage: Bacteria > Bacillota_I > Bacilli_A > Erysipelotrichales > Coprobacillaceae > Thomasclavelia > Thomasclavelia merdavium. The sequence continues at coordinate 84,728 of NZ_NFKR01000005.1, forward strand.
ACAAAGGTAATAACTGCTGCCACAACAATTGCTGTTATAACTCCAATAATCATAGCAATAACAGTATCTTGGAAAATTGGAAGCGCAATAATGTTTGAATATCCCATTACATATGCTTTGGCACCTAATAAACTAGCAACAAAACCACCAGCAAAACCACCAATCATAACCCCATACATTGGTTTACGATGTTTTAAATTGACTCCATAAATTGCCGGTTCAGTTACTCCGGCAACAATACAACCAACGGCAATTGAAATACATTCACTACGATATTGAGCATCTTTACTTCGAGCTGCTACACCTAATACAGCACCACCTTCAGCCATATTGTGTAATAAAAACGCTGGACGGATCATAGCATCATAACCTGGATCACTTAATAATTGAGTCATAAATGGTGCTAGAGCCGTATGCATTCCTGTCATTACCAGCCATGGTAACAATGCTGCTAATAATCCTACTGCTACTGGACCAACAGTACTACTTAAGAACATGAAAATTGCAGCAATACCTTCACCTAACATGTTTCCAATTGGACCTAAAATTAAATAACCTAGCGAACCAGCAACAAAGATAGTTCCCATTCCAACGAAAACAGACCGGAAAATTCCTGGAACAATTTTATTGAAAAATTTCTCAGCATAGTAAGCAACTAGAGCAATTAATAAAGCTGGTAGTAATGTTGAACTATAGCTTAATGATCGAACTGAGATTCCAAATAAAGTAAAAGGATTGCCACTGCTAACTAATGAAATAAAATTAGTATGCAATAAAGCAGCGGTTGCTACCATTGCATATACTGGTGTACCACCTAATTTAGTTGCTGCTCCATAAGCGACTATAATAGGCATGAAGTAAAATGGAGCATCACCAATAGCTGATAGTAATAAATACGTTGAAGAATTGGCGAAATCAAGGTCAATGAATGTGACAATTAATAATAAAATTACTTTTAACATACCACCAGCAATTAATCCAGGAATCAATGGTGTAACTGATGCAGAAACATATCCTAAGATTGTATTACCGATATTCTTTAGTGTTAAAGGTTGTTTTTCTTTAATATCATCAAGATTTTCATTACTTATTTCCCCAGCTTCAAGATTAAAATCTTTGATAACACGCTCATATACTGGAATTAAATTTTGTCCTAAAATAACCATATATTGTCCACCAGCATAAACAACTCCTAAAACACCATTTAAGTTTTCTAAAGTTTCTTTATTTGTTTTTGAGACATCTTTAAGATTAAATCTTAATCTAGTCATACAATGTGAAACGATTTCAATATTTTCTGGACCACCGACATTTTCGACAATGTCAGCAGCTAATTTTTTATAATCCATTATTTTTCTCCTTTTTTGTTATTTTTTACAAACTATCATGATAATTTTTACAAAAATATCATATTCCTATTTTATTTCGATGTCAATGATAATTTGTGAATATTTACAAATTATTTTGACAAAATTATCATAGTATTCTAAAATAAATAATGAGGTGGTATCAATGGATTTATTAAATATAATAAAATTACATCATGATGATTTTTCTAAAACTGAATTAAAAGTATACGAATATGTCATCAATCATCCTGAAACAATTGAAACATATACAATTTCTAAAATTGCTGATGTAAGTGGTACGTCTACTTCGGCAGTTTTACGATTTTGTCAAGTTTTAGGATTTAAGGGATATAAGGATTTTCGTTTTGAAATGGTTAAATATCTACATGAAAATATTAAAGAACAAGACAGCGGTGATTTATGGAACCAATATATTAATGAATATATTAAAATGATTAATCAATTCCAAAACATTGATCGTGACTTAATAGAACAATTGATAGTAGATTTAAAACAAAATAAAAAAATATATTTATTTGGAATTCATTATTCATCATTACCTTGTCGTCAACTAAAAGCCGGGCTTCAGGATTTAGGTATTATGACTTTTGCTGGTTATGATTATATGGAGTCAGCTCATTTAGTTAATACTGTTAATGAAGATGATGTAATTATCTTTTTTTCAGTTTCTGGAGCAAAAAATAACTTTAAACGTTTTTTAACGCCACTAATTAATAATCTTCCATCAAAATCTTATTTAATTACTATGAATCCTAATAGTCAATTAGTAGAGTTATTTAATAATGTAATTACTATTCCAGGTTATACTTTAACTAATCAATCAGTTATTGATTGCGAGGCGTTTTTTTTAGTTTTTGTGGAAATATTATTAAATTTATTGCATCATCATGCTTAAAGAAATTAAATTTTATATCTTGAGAAATAATGAAAAATGATTTAATCTAATAGTGTGAGGTGATAGAATGGAAAAAAGTGTAATGGATACAATTTGTTCATCATTTGATAATTTTTTTGATTCTGAAAAGAAAATAGCTAAATATATTATCAATCATTATGATAAAGTTGTTGATATGACAGTTGGACAGTTAGCTAAAGCTAGTGGTGCTAGTGAAGCATCGGTATCTCGGTTTTGTAAAAAAATAGGGGTTAAAGGATTTCATCACTTGAAAATATCATTAGCTAAAGAAATGGTGGAATCAGATATTAACGAAGTGAGCGTTTCTAATAACATTTCTTTTGATGACATCAGTCAGTCATTACAAAATATTTTAGCTAATAAAGTTGAAGAATTGAAACAAACTGTTTCATTGATGGATAATGATCAGCTTCCAGTAATATTAAAAGAGATTTTAAATGCTCGAAGTGTTCAATTTGTAGCTGTTGGTAATACGATTCCAGTGGCTATTGATGGAACATTTAAATTTAATCAAATTGGTATTCTGGCTGTTTCTTCAACGATATGGGAAACTCAGGTTGGCCATATTTATAATTTATCTAAAGATGATATTGTAATTGCCATTTCTAATTCGGGTGAATCGCGAGGAGTTATTACAGCGATGGAAGCAGCTAAAGAAGTTGGCGCAAAAACAATTTCGATTACTAATAATGAAAATTCAACAGTAGCTAAGGCGAGTGATTATCACATTACAACTGCTACCCGTGAAAAATTATTTCTTGATGGATATTGTTTTTCACGAGTTTCGGCAACAACTGTAATTGAAATTTTATATTTATTTTTAACTTCGATGAATAAAGACGCCTACAAAAGTATTGCGCGTCATGAAAATGCTATTGCTGGTGACAAATTTTAATGATTTAAGCAGAACTTTTACAGTTCTGTTTTTATTTTTTTGTATAAGAAATAAATTTTCATGCAAAACCTATTGACGAAATAAATATATCGTAGTATATTGTAATCGTGAAAAGAAATTTCGTCAAAAAAGGAGGTACGAAAATGATATACACAATCACCATGAATCCAGCTTTAGATTATGTTGTGGATTTACCCGAATTTAAAACAAATCAAGTAAATCGAGTTGTAGAAGAACATATCTTTTATGGTGGTAAAGGAATTAATGTTGCAGTAGTTTTAAAAGAATTAGGATTTGATAGTTGTTGTTTTGGTTTTACAGCCGGTTTTACAGGAAAAGAACTAGAAAGAGGAGTTCAAGAATTAGGGATTAAAAGTGACTTTGTTCATGTCTCTAATGGCTTAACTAGAATCAATGTTAAAATTCATAGTCAACAAGAAACTGAGTTAAATGGTTTAGGACCTGTAGTAAGTAATGAGGATATTGATTGTCTATACGAAAAACTTAAACAGCTAACTAGTGATGATGTTTTAGTGATTTCGGGTAGTGTTCCTTCTTCAATGTCACTTTCTATTTATGATCAGATTTTAAAAAGAATAGATACTAATAAAGTAAAAGTAGTAATTGATGCTACAGGTGATTTATTGAAACGAACACTAAAATATAAGCCATTTTTGATTAAACCTAATAATCATGAATTGGCAGAATTATTCAATGTAGAATTAAAAACAATTGACGATATTGAAAAATATGCTCGTAAATTACAAGATATGGGGGCTATAAATGTTTTGATTTCAATGGCTAAAGATGGATCTTTATTAATTGATGAAAATGGTAATAAACATCGCTTAGGTGTTTGTAAAGGAACGGTTAAAAATTCTGTTGGTGCTGGTGATTCGATGGTAGCAGGATTTATTGCTGGATATTTATCAAATTTAAATTATCAAGAAATATTGAAGTTAGCAACAGCTGCTGGAGGAGCAACAGCTTTTAGCAGTGCGCTTGCAACAAAAGAAAAAATTCAAGAATTATTAAAACAATTATAAAAAGGGGAAAATATCATGAAAATTACTGAGTTATTGGATATTAAAAGTATTGATTTGAATGTAGAAGTTAAATCAAAAACTGAAACAATTGATTATTTAGTTGATTTAATGGCTAAGTCTGAAAAGATTAGTGACAAAGAAGAATATAAAAGGGGAGTCTTAGCTCGTGAAGAATTAACAACTACAGGAATTGGTGAAGGAATAGCAATTCCTCATGCTCAAAATAGCGCTGTAAAAAAAGCTGGGTTAGCAGCTATTACAATAAAAGATGGTGTTGATTATAAATCACTTGATGGAAAACCAGTTTATCTTTGTTTTATGATTGCAGCACCAGAAGATGGGGGTAATGTTCATTTACAAGCATTAGCTAAGTTATCAGCTTTATTGATGAATGAAGAATTTAGAAATAATTTAATAAGTGCTAAGAGTCCTAAAGAATTTTTAGCAATTATCGATCAAGAAGAAATGAAAAAAGATCAACAAGAACAACCTGTTGTAACTGAAGGGTATCGAGTGTTAGCAGTCACTGCTTGTCCAACAGGAATCGCACATACTTTTATGGCTGCTGAAAATTTAACTAAGGCGGGACAGGAATTAGGATATCCATTAAAAGCAGAAACTAACGGTGCTGATGGGGCGCAAAACGTGTTGACTGAAAAAGAAATTGCCGAATGTGATGGTATTATTATTGCTGCTGATAAAAATGTTGAAATGGCTCGTTTTGATGGCAAACCAGTTCTATCAGTTAGTGTAACTCAAGGAATTCAAAAACCTGAAGAATTAATTGAAAAGATCATCAATCATCAAGTTCCCGTTTATCATCATGACGGTAGCAGTGTTGAAGAAGTTTCTAGCGGGGAAGGAACTGGTCGACAAATTTATAAGCATTTGATGAATGGTGTTAGCCATATGTTACCGTTTGTAATAGGTGGTGGAATCTTAATTGCATTAGCTTTCTTATTTGATGATTATTCAATTGATCCATCTAACTTTGGTAAAAATACACCAATAGCTGCTTATTTAAAAACAATTGGGGAACAGGCTTTTGGTTTAATGCTTCCAGTTTTAGCTGGTTATATTGCTATGTCAATTGCTGATCGTCCCGGTTTAGCTGTTGGTTTTATTGGTGGTATGGTCGCTAAAATGGGTTGTACTTTTACTAATCCAGCAGGTGGCGATGTTAATGCCGGATTTTTAGGAGCATTATTAGCTGGTTTTGTTGGTGGATATTTAGTTATTGGGTTAAAGAAAGTATTTTCAAAATTACCACATGCTTTAGAAGGAATTAAACCAATATTGTTATATCCAGTTATTGGAATTTTATTAGTATCAATTGTTACAACTTTTATTAATCCGTTTGTAGGAGCTATCAATACTGCTTTAAGTGATGCCTTAAATAGTATGGGTGGTACAAGTAAAATTTTATTAGGTATTATTGTTGCGGGAATGCAGTCTACTGATATGGGTGGACCAATTAATAAAGCGTCTTATGTCTTTGCTACTTCTCAATTAGCTGAAGGAAATTATGAAATTATGGCAGCAGTTATGGCTGGGGGAATGATTCCACCACTAGCAATTGCTATTAGTACTACATTCTTTAAAAATAGATGGACTAAAGATGAACAAAATTCTGGTTTAGTTAATTATGTTATGGGATTAGCATTTATTTCTGAAGGGGCTATTCCATTTGCAGCTAAAGATCCATTAAGAGTAATTCCATCTTGCATTGTTGGTTCAGCTGTTGCAGGTGCTTTATCAATGGCTTTTGGTTGTACATTAAGAGCTCCTCATGGTGGTATCTTTGTTTTACCAACAATTGGTAATGCCTTGATGTATGCTGTTGCAATTATTGTTGGAGCTGTTGTTGGTGGTTTAATATTATCAATGTTAAAAAAACCATTGAAAGGAGAATAGAATAGATGAAAGAACGTTGTGCTTTAGCGGCTTTAAAATATATTAAACCTGGTATGGTTGTTGGTTTAGGTGGTGGTAGTACTATCAGTTATTTGGTCAAGTTTATTAAAGAAGAAAATATTGATATTAAAGTAGTTACACCGTCATTTCAAACAGCTAAATGTTGTATAGAAAATGGCCTTAACTTAATACCAGCGTGGTCAATTGATCATATCGATATAGCCTTTGATGGCTGTGATGAAGTGGATTTATCATTAAATGCCTTAAAATCAGGTGGAGCTATTCATACAAAAGAAAAAATAATTGCTTCAATGGCTGATGAGTATGTTTTGTTAGTTGATGAAAGTAAAGTTTTTGAAAAATTACCATTTAATCATCCGATTACTTTAGAAGTAGTTTTAGAAGCAATGAATTATGTAAAAAAAGAAGTGTCTTTATTAGGTGGACAGGTCGATATCCGTAAAAGCAGTGCTAAAGATGGATACACAGTTAGTGATCACGGTAATGTTATTATGGAAGCAAAATTTGATCACGTTGATGATATAAAACAATTAAATAAAAATTTAAATCAAATTACAGGGATTATTGATACATCATTATTTACAGGTATTGCCTCAATGGCTATATCTGTTGATGATCTTCATGTTCGCGTTATAAAAGGAGGAAATAAATAATGTCAAAATTAAATTGGGGAATATTAGGAACAGGTTGGATTGCTCATGAAATGGGTGAAGCATTAAATAGAGTACATGGTGAGATTTATGCAGTTTGTGATACTACTTTAGAAAAAGCTCAAAAATATGCTCAGGAGTTTAATGTTACTAAAGCTTATGGTAGTGCTGATGAAATGATCAAAGATGAAAATATCGATATCGTTTATATTGCTACACCACATAATCTTCATTATCAGTTTTTGATCCAATCATTAAAAGCTGGAAAACATGTATTTTGTGAAAAAGCAATTACAGTAAATTCTAATCAGTTAGAAGAAGCAGTAGCTATTGCTAAAGAAAAAAATCTTGTTATTTGTGATGGGGTAACTTTATTCCATATGCCATTATTTAAAAAATTAAAAGAGATTGTTGATAGTGGAGCAATTGGAAAAGTAAAAATGGTTCAGGTAAATTTTGGTAGCTGCAAAGAATATGATATAAACAATCGTTTCTTTTCAAAAGAATTAGCAGGAGGAGCATTATTAGATATTGGTGTATATGCTACTAGTTTTGCACGGTATTTTATGTCTAGTAAACCAAATACAGTTTTAACAACAGCTAATTATTTTGAAACTGGTGTTGATGAAACTTCTGGTATTATTTTAAGAAACCCTGAAGGTGAAATGGCAGTTATTGCTTTAACGATGCGTGCTAAACAACCAAAACGTGGTGTAGTTGCTGGAGAAAAAGGGTATATTGAAGTAAATAATTATCCTCGTGGTGATAAGGCAACTATTACTTATACTGAAGATGGTCGTGTTGAAGTAATCGAAGCTGGTAATACTGAATTTGCTTTAGATTATGAAGTTCAAGACATGGAAAACTATATCAATAATAATGATGGTAAACAAAATTTAACTTATATTCGTGATGTTATGGCGACATTGACTGAAATTAGAAGTCAATGGGGAATGGTTTATCCTTTTGAATAAATATAAAATTTATAATGTTTGCATAAGATAAAGTGGTCATTTGTTATAAGGGAATGAGAAATCATTCCCTTATTAAATAAGGAGAAAAGATGGAAACAAGATATTTAGAATTATTAGCTGAAAAATATCGAAATATTGATGAAGTTACAGCGGAAATAATGAATTTAGGAACTATTTTATCATTACCTAAAGGAACAGAGTTTTTCTTTAGTGATTTACATGGTGAACATTTAGCGTTTATCCACTTGTTAAAGAGTGCTTCTGGAGTAATAAAAAATAAAATTGATTTATTATTTGAAAAACAGTTATCACTAATCCAAAGACAACAATTAGCGCATTTAATATACTATCCTAAAGAACAGCTGGAAAAAATTAATCCTGATGATCAATGGTATGAGCTGACTATTTATTATTTAATAGCTTTAGCAAAATTTTGTTCATCAAAATATACCCGTTCGAAAGTATCTAAAAAACTACCAAAACAATATAGTTATGTTATTACAGAAATGCTAAGCTGTCATAATGATCAATATATTAATGAATATTACCATGATATAATCTCTAATATTATAATGATTGATAATGCGAAATCTTTTATTATTGCATTATGTCAATTTATTCGAGATATTTGCATTGATAACATTCATATTATTGGTGATATTTTTGATCGTGGTCCTCGACCAGATTTGATTATTGATGAATTAATGCAATATGATCAAGTCGATATTCAATGGGGAAATCACGATATATCATGGATGGGAGCAGCTTGTGGAAACCAGGTTTTAATTGCTAATGTAATTAGAATTGCTTTAAGTTACAACAATTTTGATTTATTGGAAGATGGTTATGGAATCAATTTAAGACCATTAAGTGAATTTGCTAGAGAAGTTTATCAAGATGATGATTGTCTGAAGTTTTATCCGCACCAGCTAGATGATAATCTTTATGATCAGGTTAATGTAAAATTAACGGCTAAGATGCATAAAGCAATTACCATTATCCAATTAAAGCTTGAAGGTCGATTGATTGAAAATCATCCTGAATATCAGATGAATCACCAGATCTGGTTAAAACAAATTGATTTTGACAACAAAATAGTTAATTTTCAAAATCAAATATATCAATTAAGTGATAATTATTTTCCAACAGTTGATTACAACGAACCATTAAAATTAACCGAAAAAGAAGAACAATTAATGAAAATTTTAACTGCTTCATTTACTCATAGTAAAAGACTTCAACAACATATTGAATATTTATATCGTTATGGAAATATGTATAAAATTATAAATGGAAACTTATTGTTTCATGGCTGTATTCCATTAGATAAATTTGGAAAATTACGAAAAGTCAATGTTGATGGAAAAGATTATCAAGGAAAAGAACTGTTAGATAAATTTGAAGAAAAAATAAATCTTGCGTATTATCAAAATAATCAAGATGCAATTGATTTAATGTGGTACTTATGGTGTGGCAAGAATTCACCGTTATTTGGAAAAAGTAAGTTAGCACTATTTGAAAAGTATTTTATTCAAGAAAGTAAGCTTATAAATGAAATAAAGGATTCATATTATAAATGGATCGAACAAGAGCAGACTTGTAAGATGATTTTAAAATGTTTTAATTTAGATAGTAATACAGGTCATATTATTAATGGACATATGCCAGTAAAAACAGTTGCTGGTGAAAAACCAGTTAAGGCTAATGGTAGATTATATGTCATCGATGGTGGCATTTCTAAATCATATCATTCTAAAACAGGTACCGCTGGATATACATTAATTTTTGATTCTCAACATTTGCAGTTAGCTAAACATTTACCATATCATGATTTGGCTAAAGATGGTTTGATGTGTTTAACGCCTGAAGTAGAAATTATGGAAACTAATTCTAGAATTAAAAATCGAGATTGTGATGTGGGAAAGGAATTATCAAGACAATTACAAGATTTAAAGGAGTTACTATTTGCTTATCGAAATGGTATAATAAAAGAAAAATAAATTAGTCATGTTTTAAAACAGATTGCAAGAAAAAAATTTAAGTAATCTGTTTTTATTTATTGATAAAATAAATGTTTCATTGACAGACTATCAAATAAAAAAGGAGCATAATTTTATGCTCCACATGAGTTATTAAATTCATAGTTTAATGATATTTTATATTAATTCTTGTTGCAATTTATTAATTTAACAACGTATTTTTTTTTGCACTCCATAATTATTCTTTTTTCTGACCTCTAGTTTTCTTAATCTTGTTTGTAAGAGTGCTAGTTTAGTACTTGCTTTCATTTTGTTACCTCCTTAAACAAAAAAAGCGCCTGGTTATCATAATAATAACCGGGCGCACCCGACATCTTCTTCAAACTGAGTAAAACTTTTTTACTACATCACTGCGGTGAATCAGTCCTTTGATGAATAATGGGAAAGCTATTTAATTTTGTCGAAATCTCATCTATCTTTTTAGATTTCGTACAATTATCATTATAATAAGTTGGATTTGAAAGTCAATGTTACTACGATAGAATAATGATGTGAAATGATGGTAATTTATTTGCTGGTAAATAAACATATTATTCTTTTGTAAAATGAATATATTATCATAAACGAAAAAAATGGTTGGATAAATCGTTTAATAGATATATTGTAGTAAGTTTATAATGATTTAAATATAGTAAAAATATTAATTATATAATAGAAAAGTGTTTATAAATATATTACAATATTGCTAGAAAAGAGTGATGAAAATGGCAATTAATGTAAAAGAAATTCTTGCTGATGGCTTATTAGAACTACTTGAGCAGCAACGTTTAGAATCAATAAAAATTAAACAATTATTAGATTATACTCATATTTCAAAACAATCTTTTTATAATCATTTTTTAGATAAAAATGATTTAATTGTTTATATTTATTTAAATCGAATTATTCCTAAATTTGATGATCCTACTAAAGAAATGGATTTCTATCATTCAATGGTTGATACATTTAAAAGAATGAAAAAGTATCATAATTTTATGAAACAGGCTTTATTAATGGAAGGACAAAATTGTTTAAAAGATTATATTTTTGATCATTGTAAACAATTTGATTTAGAATTTCATCAAAAATTATACGGTGATAAGCCAATGCCTGATACATTGCGTTTTGCAACTGAATACCATGCAACGGCCTCTAGTTCAATGACTATTTCCTGGATATTATCCGATATGCCGGCTAGTTGTGAAGAAATGGCTAGATTAATTACTGATTTAAGAAGTGTGGGCATGGATAAGTTATTTGCTGATGGTCAAACTAAAGGGAATCCATATAAGTAATAGACGTTTTAATGAAAAAGTCAATTTATAGACTTTTTTTCTTTTTGGTAAATTGTATAAATGATGTTATTAAAGTAAAATATAGGTGTACAGGAAAGGCAGGTATGATTATGAGAAAAATTTATAAAAATGAAAATGGACAAGCGGTAGCTCCAAAAACAATTCATTTTGGTAAGGAAGCTTTTAAAAAGATTACAAATACGCAAATTCGCTGGTTAGGCGGTGCGGGAATTATGATCAATAGTCGTGGTACTAATATTATGATCGATCCAGTATTAGAAGGATTTGATATGCCTTTATTATATGAAAATCCAATTACTCCCGATGAAGTTGCTTCTTTAGATGCATATCTGGTTACTCATATTGATAATGACCATTTTAGTCGACCAACATGTAAAGATGTATTATCAGTATGTAAATCATATCATGCTCCTCATTATGTAGCTGGTGAAATGGTTAAAGAAGGAATACCAGGTATTGGACATGATATAAATGAAACTTTCAATGTTAATGATATTAAAATTACATTAACACCAGCTAGACATAATTGGCAAAACGGTTCATCAAAATATAATTTTAGAGAATGGAAAGAAGAAGATTATTGTGGTTTCTGGATGGAAACTAGCGATGGAATAATCTGGTTACCTGGTGATTCTAAATTATTAGAAGTTCATTTAAATATGCCTGATCCTGATGTGATCTTGTTTGATTTTGCTGATAATGATTGGCATATAACTTTAGATGGAGCAATTAAATTGGCTAATACATACCCTAATGCTGATTTAATTTGTATTCATTGGGGCAGTGTTGATGCACCATCGATGACGCCTTTTAATGGTAATCCTGAAGATTTGCTTGACCGTGTTGTTAATCCTGAACGTATCCAGGTATTAGCACCTGGAGAAATCTATCAAATGGAGAAATAATTATGAAATACGTTAAACTACAAAATACGGGGTTAGAAGTATCGAAAATTTGTGTTGGCTGTATGAATTTAGGTGCTAAGGATAAATATCCATGGCATTTAGATAAGCAAGAAGGTATTGAATATATTAAACATGCACTAGATTCAGGAATTAACTTTTTTGATACTGCTAATGTTTATAGTCAAGGAGAGAGTGAAGAAATTTTAGGAGAAGCAATTAAACAATATGGTAATCGTGATGAGTTAGTAATTGCTACTAAAGTTTTTTATCCAGTCGATAATAGTTTAAATGGACGTGGACTTTCAAGAAAGCATATTTTTCAAGCGGTTGAAGATTCTTTAAGAAGATTACAATTAGATTATATTGATTTGTATATCATTCATCGTTTTGATTATAATACGCCACTTGAAGAAACGATGGCAGCCTTAAATGATTTAGTAAGAATGGGTAAAGTAAGATATATCGGTGCAAGTGCAATGTATGCCTGGCAATTTCAAAAAGCTCAGTATATTGCAATGAAAAATGGCTGGAGTAAATTTGTATCTATGCAAAATCACTATAATTTATTATACCGGGAAGATGAAAGAGAACTCATACCATTATGCAAAGATATGAATATTCCATTAACACCATATTCACCTTTAGCTGGTGGTCGTTTAACTCGTGATTGGAATGGTGATACATTGCGTGATAAATACGATCAGACAGTTAAAGAAAAATATGATATGAGTAAAACAATTGATTATCCAATTGTTAAACGAGTCGGTGAAATTGCTGAAAGTAAACAAATTTCTAGGGCTCAAGTAGCTATGAGCTGGTTATTACAAAAAGATAATGTTGTTCCAATTGTTGGAGGTACTAAGGTAAAACATTTAGATGAAGCTATTAGTGCTTTAGATGTTACTTTAAGTGATGAAGAAATTGAATATTTAGAGGAATTATATCAGCCACATAATATTGTTGGTGCATTATAATAATATTTTTAAAGGATTTTTATTAAAGTAAAAATCCTTTTTTTAATAGGAAATTGCTAATTAAAATAAGTTGGTTTATAATCAAAAGGAGGTGATTTTATGAATAAAGCATTTGTAAGTGATATTGATGGAACATTATTTTTTCATTATTTAAATCCGCCAATTAAAAAAAGTGATATTGATGCAATCAAAGAATTTCAAAATCAAGATAATTTATTTGGTTTATGTAGTGGTCGACCTTATTGTGGGGTTGTAAATTTGTTTGATAACCAGATTAAACCGGATTTTTATATTATTTCTAGTGGAGCATTGATATTAGATCAAAATAAAAAAATTATTTATGAACAATGCATTAATTATAAGTATATTCAAGAAATCTATAATAACTATTATCATCAGGCAATAGTTATTATTCAAACAGATAATCCTAATAATGTTTATAAATCACAAAAAGAAAATGATCTTGATGAAAATACAATAATTATTAAAAATATTGATAGATTAAAAGAACAAAAAATCTATGGAATTTCTTTGGTTTTTAAAGATGATGAAACAGCTCAAAAACATACTGATTTAATTAATAAAAAATATAGTAAGTTAAAAGGTTTTCAAAATACAAATTCAATTGATATTGTTATGAAAGAATGTTCAAAGGGGAATGCTTTAAAAATAGTAAAACAAAAATATCAAATTTCTAAAATAGCAGGAATTGGTGATTCTTATAATGATCTTACAATGCTTGAAAAAGCTGATATTTCATATACATTTAAAAATTCACCTGTAAAATTAAAAGAACAAGTTGATTATCAAGTAGATAGTGTTAGTGAAGCAATCGAGATATTTTTAAAATAGATTTTAGATATTAAAGCAGTCATTCAATGACTGCTTTAAAAATATAGTAATGTTATTTTTCATGAACTTTTTTACCTGAAATATGTTCAATTTCAATAGCCACTAATTGAACTCTATCAATACTTTTTTGGATTTCTTGTTCAACTTCTTTAGTAGTAGGATAATATTTCATTGCTAAAGTTCTAACTTTTTCTTCGGTGATTTTACGGTCTTCTACTAATATAGCTCGGCCATAAACTACACAACTTGATACATGGTAGGCCCAATCACCCTCATCAAGATAACCATCATCCCAAGTTGTAAAGCAGACTTTATTACTAGCTTTAATAGAATCAATTTTGTGACCACTTTTAGCACTATGAAAATAAATTTTATTTTCATTTTCATCGTAATAAAAATTAATAGGGATCGTAAATGGATAACCATTGTCACCATTTACTGAAAAAGCAGCTCTTTTGTTATTTTTTAATAATATTTTTGCTTCTTCTACTGATATTTCACTTTTTGTTCTTCTTATTTTTCTAAACATAACTAATCCTTTCTATCATTTTATATTTTATTTGATGAATAAATTTATGGTTTAAAAACCATCTCAAATTCTTCACACACTACTTCCATATCATCACTAAACTTTAAATTTATTTCTTTTAAACAATTAGAAAAGAAGTCTTCATGGATTTTTTGCCAATACTCCAAGGATTTATCACCTTCACCTTCTTTATAGGCGTGTTCTTTGGTAATTTTATTAAAAGGAGTAACATAAACTTTTTTAGTCTGGATAATGCATACCGCTTCATTTTTGGAATTCAAAATAATATTGTATGAATCCTTTTTTGGTAAGGGTTCATTTTCTAATTCATATAAAAGATATAAAGAAGAGGTTGCAGTTTTTTTACCGTTAATGACCAGCTTAGCAAGTAAATCAGCATCTCCACCAAAACTCCATGAGTCATATTCATTGCTATTAATATTGTTTGTCGAGATAAATTTTTCCCAAAGTTCTTGTTCGTACATACCGTAACTCCTTTATAAATTAATATCAATCTGGTAGTTATCGTCAATTAAAATATAATTATAATTATATTTTTGACACATTTTAAGATAACGATTATTATCTTGAAGAACTGATTCAATGGTACAGTAACTATCATCAAGACGTTTTTCGATTACATTAGCATATTTTTTAATATCGAAAAAATGATTTTTAATATAGTTTTCACTCATTATAAGGCAATAATAGTGAATTTCATTCAAATATTTTTCTGAAAAACTTTTATTCCAATTAGGTGGAATATAACAGCCTTCAATAATAAGATTCTGCTTATTTTCGATAGCTGTTTTTATCATCTTACAAACAATAGGCCATAAATAGTTTTGTAACTTATCATCATCTTCAGGGGTTAAAGTTGTATTTTTACTATGAATTAATCCCATTTTTAAAAGATCGATTGAAAAATAAGGAAATTTATATTTTTCAAGAAGTTTTTGTGCTAATAGAGTTTTACCAGTATGCGAAGCACCGGTAATTAAAATAATCATCACATCACCTACATCAATTCTTGTTTATTATATTCAATTATAGCAATATGCTTTAGATACTTCAATTAATTGATGATATTGTTGTAAAAAGATATGATACAATAATAGAAAATGACAAGGCGAGGTGACATATATAATGGAATTAAGAGTTTTAAAATATTTTATAGTTGTAGCCAATGAGTTAAACATTACAAGGGCGGCAAATATTTTACATATAACACAACCAACTTTAAGTAGACAAATCCATGATTTGGAAGATGAGTTAGGAGTAAAGCTGTTTGTTAGGAAAAATGGCGCAATTATACTAACTGAAGAAGGAATCTGTTTAAAAAACAAAGCAATAGAAATAGTTGATCTAGCTAATCTAACTAAAATTAATATTTCTTCTAAGAAAAAAGAATTAGAAGGGGTTTTATCGATTGGAATTGCTGAATGTCAAGGAACTAGCGAGCTTTTGCCACGGTATATTAAAATATTTAACGAAAGATATCCTAAAGTAAAAATAAATATTTATTCTAATATTGCTGATGATGTCAAAGAGAATATCGATAAAGGATTATTAGATGCAGCGATTGTTTTAGAGCCGGCAGATATTGGGAAATATGAAAGCTATCGATTACCGATTGTTGAAAAATGGGGATTAATTATGGCTAAAAATGATCCGTTAGCTAATGAACAATACGTAACAAAAGAACATCTATATAATAGTTCAATACTTTATCCCCAACGATTAGAAATCCAAATATTATTTGAAAACTGGATTGAAAAAGATATTGATAAAATTCATATTCAAGGATATTTTAATACTACTAGCAGTGTAAGTTTAATGATTGAAAATGGTTTAGGACGAGCGTTTTCTATAAGTGGTGCTGTTTCTAGTCAACATTCTAATTTATGTTTTCGACCAGTTTATCCATATTTAAATACCTATTCTACTTTAATTTGGAAAAAGGGTGGAATGATGTCAAATGCACTAGTTGAATTTATTAATATTGTTCAACATTATAATTAAGTTATTTGATATCTTTTTTGGCTACCAAAATGCTTTTTAAGCATTTTAGTGAAGTATAAAATAGGCATTAGACATTTTGAGGGTATTGGATAAAATAATAAGTGAAGATAGATATGTAAGGGGAAGAATATGAAGAAAAAATTATTAAAAGGATCGATTTTATCAGCTTCACTTTTAGTAGCTTCAGGACCGGCGATTAATGCAAATATTCCACAAATTGCAGCAGCGTTTCCAGATATACCATTAGCTACTATTGAACTTTTATCAACAATACCCTCACTATTTTTGATGTTATCAGTATTAATGAGTTCATTTATTGCAAATAAATTAGGAATTAAACGAACTATAATGATTGGATTAGGATTAGTAATGGTGTGTGGATTTATACCAGCGCTAATTAATAACTTTTATTTAATTGTTGTTTCTAGAGCTTTGTTAGGTTTTGAAATTGGATTGTTTAATTCATTGTTGGTAATATTAGCTAATTATTTTTATGAAGGTCATGAAAGAACAGCTTTTTATGGTTTACAAGCCTCATATGAAGGAATTGGCGGAATGATTATTACGTTTATTGCAGGTCAGTTGATCAATATCAATTGGCAAGCACCATTTTATTCTTATTTGTTGGCAGTACCGGTTTTTTTCTTGTTTTTATTTTTTGTTCCTAAGATTGAAAACACGACAATTAATAAAAAAGAATCTCATAGAGAAAAACAACAATTAAAGAGTTATTTTCCATTAGTAAAATATGTCATTTTAGTTTTTATTATTGCAATTTTTTATATGACTATGGGAATTAAAACAACACCGATAATTATAGAAGATGGTTATGGTGATGCTAGCGATAGTAGTTTAGTATTGCTCTTAGTTGGCTTTGGTTCAATGATATCTGGTTTTATCTTTGGTAAAGTCTATAAAGTATTAAAGAAAAATACTTTAATTATTGCTATATTATTGATTGCATTTTCGTTGCTTTTAATTGGTGTTGCTAATAATGTCATGATTAGTTATGTTGGTGGTTTTCTAATTGGTTTTGGCTTTAGATTGTTTTTGCCATATTTAGTTAATAGTGTAAATCGCTTAGATATTCCTAATAAAGGTTTAGCTACTTCTTTGATACTTGTTGGATATAATTTAGGTGTTGCTATAACACCTTATGTTAGTCTTTTATTACAACAATTACCATTCTTGGATAATTTAGTTTATCTTTTATATTTTGAAGCTTTTGTAATTGTAGTAATGGTAATTGTAATTATTTTTAGGAACATGTTAATATAAAATAATTAATAGTGGAGGTATGTAAAATGATAAGAAGAAAAGAAGAACAACAAATAGTTAATATTGAAAAACCACAAAATGGTGAAGGTATTTTAACGCTAAAGAAAATCTTAAATGGACCAGAAGAGTTAGATCAAAAAGGACGGGCTTTTAATCATTGCTTTTTAAATCCAGGTAGTGGTTTAGGTTATCATCAGCATATTGGAACTACTGAAACTATGTATATTTTAAAAGGAACAGCCAAATATGTAGATGAAGATGGTAACGAAACAATTTTAAATCCTGGTGATGTTACTTTTACAGATGATGGTCAAGGTCATAGTATATATGCTACTGGTAATGAGCCACTAGAATTTATTGCTTTGGTATTGTTTAAAAATAGTTAATTTTATGTCAAAAACTATCATTATGATAGATTTTTTATTATAATTATAGTAACTTGTTACTAAAAAAAGAGAGGGATAGAATGGAAATAAATGATTTAATAAATAAATTTTCAGATACACCTGAAAAGCAATGTAAAGCTATTTTTAATACTCTTTTTATTGTTACTAATAAATTACAAACAACTTTTGATCAACATATTCCTGATATTACTTTAAAACAGTTTATGTTATTAACGCTTATTAAGCAATCTAGCCAGCCGCTAACATTAACCCAGTTAGGGGAATTATTAGGTTGTTCAAGGCAGAATGTAAAAAAACTAGCAACGATATTAGAGAAAAAAGGGTTTGTTAAAATTAAATCTAATCAATTTAAAACAAAGGGTGTTTTAATTGAACCGACGAAAAAAATGAAAGATTATTTTAATAATGATTTTGTTAAGTTTGAAGCAGAATTAAAGTATTTATTTGCAAATTATACTAAAGAAGAAATTAATCAATTATTCATTTTAATGATGAAACTATATCCTGGTATTAATAATTTAAAAGAAAAAATAGCGAATGATAAGTGAGGTCTAAAATGAAAAAGATACTAATATTGTATAAATCTAAATATGGTGCAAGTAAACAATATGGAGAGTTATTAAAAAAAGAGCTCGATAGTACAGTTATGAACATTAAAGATTATCATCCTGGAGATGAAAAATCTTATGATGTAATAATTTTTGTAAGTGGTATATATGCTGGTAATATTACAATTGTAAAAGAAGTAAAAAAATATTTTGCTAATTTTAAAGATAAGAAGAAAATTATTTTTGCGGTTGGTTTAAGTAAAAAGGACTCAGCATTGCTTGAAGAAATAGAAAGACAAAATCTAAGTGGGGATTTAAATAATATTGATTTATTTTATGGACGGGGAAATTATGATGAAAGCAAATTAAGTTTTGTTGATCGGACATTATGTAAAACAATGAAAAAAGTCCTTAAAAATAAAGATCGTGATTCTTTAGAACCTGGTATGAAGGCTTTATTAGAAATTGAAGGACAAAAAGTAAATTATGTAGATAATCATTATTTAATACCTTTGCTTGAATTAATTAAAAGTATGGTTTAAAGTGGATGTTTATAGTTACTATGCAATTTTATTATACTATGATGTAATATTGATATTGTACTTTTATTTGATTGCTAACTATAATTATTGATGTAAAGTTGATAGTGGTTTAAAGATATTTTAACTACTAAAAGAAAGAAGGTAATGATTATGAGTAAAAATATTTTATTTGTTAATGCTAGTCCTAATAAAAACGGTAATACTGCTAGAATGGTAAAAAAGTTATTAAAAGATCGACCATATAAACAACTGGATTTAGTTGATTATAAATTATATGCGTTAGGTCAAGATTTTCCTGATGATCAATTTGCAGAAATTTATCAAGAAATGTGTAAAGCTGATGTACTTGTAATGGGAACACCTGTTTACTGGTATTCAATGGCAGCGCCTTTAAGAGCATTGTTAGATCGTTTATATTCAATTGTCGATAATAATGATTTAGGCGGTAAGGATTTATATTTTGTAATTCAAGGGGCCGCACCTTCTAAAGAAACTTTATCATTGTGTAATTATACAATGGAAAGATTTTGTACTTTATATCATATGAATTATAAAGGAATGACATCAAATTAATTTTTAATATAATTATTTCAGGTAAAAATAAAAACATTTACCCCGTATGATAACACACAATATATTTATTTAAATTACCTGATATAATTATACAATTTTTTAGTAATAAGAAATGATCGAGATTATTGATAAAACAATTATCAGTAATCTTTTTTTATTTAAAATATATGATATAATATAAATAAGAAAAATAATTCATTGGTAACTGAGGTGTTTATGATGGTTATATTGGAAGTGGAGTTGAATAAAACTATATTATAATAATGATTTTGTAAAGGTGATGAAGGTGAAAACAGTATTTAAATGTCAATATGGAAACGAACATAATAGTATTAATCCATTTGATTTACATGCATTAGCGAATTTTAAGCTTGAAATTTTAGATGATAAAATTGTTTTAAAATCTGCTAATAAGCAAAAATTAAGACAACGAGAATTTAAATTTGTGGATATTGATAAACTTGTACTATCACTTGCAATTGGTAATTATACACCGGCATATGCAGTTAGTAAGACAATAAAATATTTATATGATTTAAATATTTATACTATGAATAATAAATGGACTCTAGAGTTTAGAAGTCAAAGTGAAGTTTTGAGTTGTATAGAAAAGCTAAAAGAAAAGGATTTAAGAATTGATGATCCAGCAGGTGTTTATAATATTATTTCAACAATGGATCGTTTAGAGGTTGAAAAATATTTTATTAGACATTCTAAGCAATTAGAAGCAAAATGTAATATTGATAGTATTCGGTCATTTGAAGATTATATTGATGATTAAAAAAGTATGGCTTGAATGGCCATACTTTGTTTTTATTCTATATTAAATGTTTTTTTATAATTTGCTAGAGCACCAATTAAGTTGGAATCATTAAAATAAGCACATGGAACAATTTGAACTCTAGGAATTGGAATTGGCATTTTTTCATAGATTTCATCTAATGACTTTTGAATATATTCATGTAAAATAGGTTGTTGGCTAATTCCACCACCAATTGCGATTTTTTCGGGATCGACAGCAGCTTGAATATTAAATAATCCCATAGCTAAAGTACCACAAAATTCTTTTAAAGCAGCCAAAGCTTTTTCATTACCTTGGTTACAGTATTCAAAAGCTTCTGGACCTTCAATGCCTTCTTTTCCAACCGCTTGACCAATCATTTTTACAAGTCTTAAAGCGCTTGAATCAGAACCCCATTTACCATCAAAGCCATTTATTTTTGTCCAATCATCAGATAGATAGCTAAATTCGCCAGCAAATCCATGAGTACCGGTAAATACTTTATCACCAATTGTAATACCACCACCGATACCACTTCCAATTATACATACAGCACCAACATCACAGCCTTTTAAACTACCGTATGTTACTTCACAAAGAGCAGCACATTTAGCGTCGTTTTCAATTGTAAATTTTTTAGTAGTTACTGATTGTAGTTCTTCTAAAATATAAGCATCTTGATTATAAAGTAAAGCACCAGGAACCTGCATCTTTCTAGTTTGTTTATTAATTAAACCAGGTAATGACATTGCAATACCATCAACTTGATCTTTGTATTGGTCATATAAGTCTTTAATAGCAGTTTTGAAACTTTCTAAACTATCTTTTGGAGTAGGAACTTTTCCTTTTTCGAGCATCTTTAATTCATCATTCATCAAGGCATATTTAATAGCACTTCCACCGACATCTAAAACTAAGTATTTCATATGATCCTCCTATCTTTTTAAAATCATGATTTATTATTATTATTTTATTAAATTATCAAACGATAGTAAAGAATTTATTAAATATGTTACTTCAATAACTATTCGTTATTAAAGAATCTAAAAATAATATATTCCTATATTTTAAGTTACACTTTTTTGTATTTGGTGTTATAATAACTTCGGTAAAAAAAGGAAGCGATATAAAAATGGATAAAAAAGATAAGTTTGAAGTAAAGACTCATTTTTTGATGGCTATTTGTGGTGGCTTTTTAGGTGGCTATGCGATTTTTAGTCGAATGGCTGTTTTTGGTTCGGCTCAAACAGCAAATTTGATTGAATTGGTACATAGTATTTTAGGAAACGATATTTTAGAAATGTGCTTACGATTAGGGGCTTTGTTGATTTATGTAGGAGCAATTATTATTGCGGTGTATTTAGAAAAACGGTCAAAAATAAATCTTAAATATTTATGCATTGCTTTAGAACTGCTAGCGGTTTTGATTGTTGGTATGATACCAGCGACAGTTGACCCGTTACTTTCTTTATATCCCATCTTTTTTGTAACAGCATTTCAGTGGTGTGTATTTAAAGGAGCGTTAGGTTATGTTAGTTCAACTATTTTTTCAACAAATAATGTTAAACAAACGGTAGTTTCTTTGATGGAATATTTATTATTAGATGATTTGGAGGAAAAACAAGAAAAATTAAAAAAAGCACAATTCTTTGGTGGCACATTATTAAGTTTCCATATTGGTGTTGCACTTTCTTGCTTTGCATGTAGAATATACTCTATTCATGGTATTTGGTTAGCTATTATTATTTTATTAGTAAATTTAAGTTATATTGTTTATGCATATAATTCAAAAGAAGAATATATATTAAAAGAATATAATGTTTAGATAAAATATTGTGATTAATTTAAAATAAAATAATCACAATATTTTTTTTAATAAAAAAATCAGTAATAATTATCGGTTGAGATTAGTAAATTTTACTATATTTTATATGATAAAAAATTAATAATTAACAAAAAAATATTTATTAAAATTAAAAAAACATTCATTAAAAGGTGTTTTTTTTAATAAAAAGAAAAATATTGATTGTAAACGGTTGCAATTTTTTACTAAAAAGAATATAATCTCTTTAGTAAAAAGTTTAGTAAATAATTCCAGATATTTACTTTACGAGAAAGGAGAAAAAAATGAAGAAAACAAAAAAGGTTCTTATCGCCAGTGCACTAGTTCTAAGTACGTTTGCGGCAGCAAAACAAACCTGGCAAGTTAATGCGGCACCGACTGATTTAGTTGTTAATGGTAATTTTGAAGAACTACAAACAAGCAGTATTTTAACGTACTCAGGTAATCCATCTGATATGGAATACAGCAACTGGTATTCTGAAGGAGGTGGAGTTGTAAGCTACGTTGGAAATAACGAAAGTGAACGTTCAGGAATGCTTCCAGCTAATAAACAAAACGTTTGGCTGGCACAAGTAGTTAAAGTTAAAAAGAATACAGATTACGTATTTTCAGCTTATGTAAGAACATCTTTAGCTGGAGGAAGTGGTATCTTACAAGTATTAGATGCTAATACTAATAAGATTGAAGGAATTGACGAAGTATGGACGGGCGGAACTGAATGGAAACATGGGACAGTTTCATTTAATTCAGGTAATCATGAAGAAATTGTAATTAGGGTTCTTAAATGGACTGATGAAAAAGATACAGTTAGTGATATTTATAAATCTGAAGTTTATGTAGATGATGCTAAGTTATTTACTAAAGCTGATTATGAAGAATATCAAGCAAAACAAGAAACGAAAACAAAATTGACAAACTATATTAAAAATAGTGATTTGATCAATGTTCAATCATCTGATATTTTGAAAAATAATGGTGATACATATAGTTATGAATCAGGGAAATTCTATTATAACGGAGATGTACCAGCAGTAATAGGTGAAGGGTATGGTGAAAATGCCTATGGTTTGGTACTTCCGGAAAATGTAGAATATAATTCTTTGAAAGCTCTAATCGATGGATTAAAGCAAAATACTGATTATGTATTTAAAGTCTATTTGAAACATGGTTCAGACAATACCGGAACTGTTACAAGTATTAATGCATTAGATGGTACTAGCTTATTTAAAGCTGATGACAATATTGGGTATTCTGGAGGGGTAACTTGGAAAGAATACACATATCCATTTAATTCAGGATCATTTGAAAAAGCTTATGTTGATATTTATAAATATTATGGAAATAGTACTGCTAGTATAAGTGATATGCGTGTTTATGAAAAAGCAGAATATGATAAATATTTAGAAGAAATCAAAGAAGAAGAACAAGAAGCACAAGATAAACTTTATACTGAAGTATGGCGTGATGAATTCGATACATTAGATATGAACAGCTGGTCTTATCAGTTAGGACATAAACGTGGAATTGAACCACAAGAGTATGTTGACAGTTCTGAAAATGTATTTGTTGAAGATGGTAAATTAATTTTACGGGCAACAAAAAAACATGAATATACTATTCATTATAATGCTGATGGTAGCGATATCGTAAAAAAATACGATTCTGGAAGTATTGCTACTTTTGGTAAAAGAGAATTTTTATATGGGAAAATTGAAATGAGAGCAAAATTACCTAAAGGAGCTGGAGCGTTCCCTGCATTCTGGACGTTAGGTAATGACTTTACATTAGATGGTTTAGTTGCTAGTGATCAAGGTGTTGGATGGCCAATGTGTGGTGAAATTGACATCATGGAATTAATTGGTGAAAACCCTGATATGCCAGGTACTAGTGACAGAACAGTTCATGGTACGATTCATAATGGTTTAACTGAAGATGGTGATAAAGCTCAAACTAATACATATACATTGCCAAATGACGAAACATTTAATAAAGATTTCCATACGTTTAGTATTGTATGGAATCCAGATACAATTCAATGGTATGTTGATGATAACCTTTATTCAACAGTATATATTACTGATTTAGATTACTTCCACAAACCACATTATCTATTACTTAACTTAGCAGCTGGTGGAGCATGGCCTGGTTTCCCTAATGAGGATACTGACTTCCCAATGGATTTTGTTATTGATTATGTAAGTTATAGTCAAACTAAAGAACAAAAAGCAGCAGCTGATAAATATTATGAAACTTGTCCAACTATTAATGGTGTTAAAGATATTACAATTAGTAATGAAGATGAATTACAAAATTTATTAGCTAATGTATCAGCTAAAGATTACAATGGTCAAGATTTAGAAGTAAGCTGTTCTGTAAATGATGGTTATAAACTAATGTGGAATGGTAAAACAAGAACAAGTGAAATAGATTTCTCCAAAGAAGGTACTTATGAAATTGTTTATTCAACAGTAGGTGAATCAAATATCTATACAAGAGAAGTCGCAACACTGCATGTTGTTAAATAAGGAAAGAGAAGGTTCAAAATATGAAGAAAAGAAAAGTAATGAAAGGAGTCTTGGCAGCAGCGCTAGCGACAACACTGGTAAGTCAATTTGCTTATACAGCAGTTAACGCAAATATGTTAGATGACTCTGATTTAGAAAATAAAAATGTAGTAGAACCTGAAGCATGGGGTGCAGTACCAAATGAAGCACAACTTCAATATCATGAAGAAGAATTAGCAGCGTTTGTGCACTTTGGAATGAATACTTTTACAGATAAAGAATGGGGTGATGGTCAAGAAGATCCATTATCATTCAACCCTACAGGTGATATTGCTACATATGCTGATTCATATGTTGAAGCATTAAAAAATGCTGGTTTTAAAAGATTGATTGTAACTGCAAAGCATCACGATGGATTCTGTATCTGGCCAAGTGCATATACTGAACATGATATTGAAAATTCTCCATATAAAGATGGTAAAGGTGATGTATTAGCAGAAATTTCTGCAGCATGTACAAAACATAATATGGATATGGGATTATATTTATCACCATGGGATGTTAATGCTGAAAGTTATGGATATTATGATGAAAATGGTAATTCTTTATTAGATGAAAGTGGTAATCCAATCAATGGCATGACAATGGATGAAGTTAAAGAGAAAGATGCTTTAGATTATAATGATTACTATGTTAACCAAATTACAGAAATCGTAACTAATCCAATTTATGGAAATAATGGTCGATTTGTAGAATGGTGGATGGACGGTGCCAAAGGTGAAGGTGGCGACGCTCAAGAATACGATATGGATCGTATCTTATCTACAATCAAAGAAAATGAACCTGGTGTTTTAATCTTTGGTGGTGGAACTGATGGTGGTATTCACTGGATTGGAAATGAAAAGGGTCAAGCAAGTGAAGAAACTTGGGCTAAAGTAGATTCTGAAAAAGGTGATGGATATAGTGAAGCTGATGGATTTACTTATGGTATTCCTGATGGTGATCATTGGTCTGTACCTGAAAGTGATGTTAGTATTACTGCCGGGTGGTTCTATCATGATGGTGATAATCCAAAATCAATGAGCCAACTTTCAAAAATTTATTTTGATACAATCGGTAATGGATCACCATTATTATTAAACTTCCCTCCAAATAAAACTGGAGATTTAGATGGAACTATTTATTCTAGATTAAATGAATTTAAAAATGCAATTGCTGAAACATTTGATACTAATTTAGTAACTGGTGCAAGTGCTAGTGCTAGCAGTGTTTATGAAAATGCATTGCAATATTCACCAACTAAAGTTATTGATGGTGATGATGAAACTTACTGGACAACAGAAAAAGGTACTAATACAGGTGTAATTGAAATTCAATTTGATGAAGCAAAACAATTTGATGTGGTATCAATCGAAGAATATATTACTAAGGGTCAAAGAATTAGTGAATTTAACGTTGAATACCAAAGAGAAAACGGTGAATGGGCTGTCTTTGGCGATGGAAAAACAATTGGTGCTAAAAAATTATTAAGAAGCGATCCTGTAACAGCAACGGCAATTAGAATTAATATTACTGGTTCGCAAGCAGAACCAATGATTAGTGAAGTCGGTGTTTATGAGGCGGCAGATGATTTTAAAGCAACTCAACCATTACCAGCAGCTTATACTAAATTCGTTCCTGGTGATGAAGGATTATCTTTAAATAAAGGATCATGGGATAATGATGGTAAAGGTAATACTGGATGGCATGAACAAGCAGATGGAAGTTATACAACAACTGATGGATGGGCAAATATTAAATATACTTTTGAAGGAACATACTTTGCGCTGGTAGGAACAAAAGGTCCTAACTATGGAGCATTTGATATTTATATTGATGGAAAGTATACAAGTTCAGCAAGTTGTTCAGCTGCTAGTGAAACACCTAATCAAATTTTATATGAATCACCAACTTTATCAAATGGTGAACATTCAATTCAGTTAACAACAGGAACTAATCGTGGAAAAGTTAACTTTGCTTATGGATATTACTTAGGTGTAAATGAAAACGGTTTATTTGAAATTGAAGCAGATTCTTATCAGGTAAATGAAGGAGATGCTGTTAAAGTTAAAATCAAACGTAATGGTGGTTCTACAGGTGAAGTAACTGTTAATGTAACTACACCTCCAGGAACTGCGGTTCAAGGACAATATTACGAAAATATTACTAATGAAACCATTACTTTTAAAGATGGTGAAAAAACTAAATATATTACTGTTCAGACAATCGATAATTTATCAGTTACTGGAAATAAAGACTTCTATGTAGAAATCTTTACGCCAACTGGTGGTGCTGAATTAGGTATGAAGAGTACAGCTCGTGTAGTAATTATTGAAGATGATGTTCGTATTGCAGATGCAGTTGAACAGACTTCAAATATCAGTGAGTCATGGTATAAAGCTGAAAATTGGGCTGAATTTGATGCGGCTTACTTGAATGCAAAAGCAGCGGTGGATAATCCTGATTTAAGTGATGATGATAAGATGAGACTTTCTAATGCATTATTAGAAGCATATGGAAATTTACAAACAATTTCTCAATATACTGTAAGAAATGCAATGATCATGCCTGATGAATTTGATGAAGAAAAATTATTAGAAGCTGAATTAGGGGTACTTGATTCATCACATGACAATATTGTTAAAGATGAATATTTAAAAATGGTTAATGGAAATGATTACAGTAATGGAAGAATGATTGACAAAATCAAAGAAGGTAACACAATTACTGTCCCATTAAATACTACTCATGCAGGTACTTATAGTTTCGACTTTGATTATAAAGCAACTGCTGATATGACATTATCAATTAGTGGTGAAGGTATTCAAAGTCAAACAGTTGAGTTAAAAGCGGCTGATGCACAAATGAGCACTAAATCTATTGATGTTATCGTAGATAATCCGGGAATTACTAATTTAGTGATTACGGCAACTGGTGAAGGTATGGTAGCTCTAGATGGTGCTAAAGTTACATTGAAAAACGTTGATGAAGGTGATGTAACAGCTATTGAAATTGTTTCAAAACCATCAAAAACTGTCTATACTGTTGGTGATGAACTTGACTTAACAGGTATGCAAGTTGTTGCAAAATTAAAAGACGGTACTACAATGGATGTAACTAATCGAGTAACAGTAACTGGATTTGATTCTTCTAGTGAAGGTACTAAAACAGTTACCGTACATTACGGAACTGAATTCTCTGCTACATTTGAAATTATTGTTAAAGGTAAAGTTGATAATGTAACAGATGGAGATGATAATAATTCAACTCAAGATCCAAGTGTATCAGAAAAACCAGGTGCTAATAATGGTCAAAATGCTAATGCTACAGATACTGGAGATCAACAAACAATGGCAATATTTGCTTTAGGAATTATTATTTCAGGAGCTGTTTACATTGTTGTTAAAAGAAAAAAAGAATATGATCATAATTAATACACAAGATTAATATACAAAAAGAATGGCCTTATTGGTCATTCTTTTTTTGAAATTTAACTATTTTATAAATGTGTTATAATAAAGATAAAGTATTATCATAGAAAGGGGATCCTTATGAAACAAGAAACTTTAGATTTTGTAGTAGAAAAAACTAATGATTTAATTAATAGTGCAACATGTTGTGATGAATTAAAAGAAGTTGCCAATACCTGGTTAAAAGCGATTGGAACTGCTCAAGAAAAAAAGCAGACTGAAATTTATCTTGCTAAATTACAAGAAGACATTATGCCTATTGATGGATTGATTACTTTTGCTGAAAGTGAAGCTGGAAAACAAGTGTTTGGGGAAGAAAAGGCTAAAGAGGTTGCAGTACATGGAAAGGAAATTAAAGCAGCCGGTGCCAAATATTGTGATTGTCCAGCTTGTAAAGCGTGTGAATTGATTTTAGAAAGTAAAGAAGAAATGTTAATGGATTAGAAGTTTTAAACTTCTAATTCTTTATTTTTTGATTTTCTTGTATAATTAATAAAACAATTATATTATTGAGGGTAGAATAATGGATAAATATTTACTTTTAAAACAATTGTTTGAACAACATGAAGATATTGAAAATGCTAGAAAAATGGCTAAATACATGCGAAATTTATTTAAATTTTATGGCATAGCTACACCTAAAAGAAAAGGAATTTATAGAGATATTTTAAAACAAGAAAAAGCAAATAAAAAAATTGATTGGCAGTTTTTAGATTACTGTTATCAAGATGAACATCGTGAATTTCAATATTTTGTTTGTGATTATTTATCAACGATGAAAAAATTTTTAAAATATGAAGATATTAATAAAATGAAAGAATATATTCAAAGTAAAGAATGGTGGGATACAATTGATTGTTTTGATCGAATTATCGGTGATATTGGATTGAAAGATACAAGAGTTGCTATATTGATGCTAAAATGGTCACAAGATGATGATTTTTGGCTTAGGAGAATTGCAATTGACCATCAATTATTAAGAAAAGATCAAACTGATCAGCATTTACTAGAAAAGATAATTGTAAATAATCTAAATAGTGATGAGTTTTTTATTAATAAGGCAATTGGCTGGAGTTTAAGAGATTATTCAAAAACTGATCCAGAATGGGTACGAAATTTTATTGAAAAATATCGAGATAAAATGAGCTCTTTAAGTATTAAAGAAGCTAGTAAATATCTCTAAATTAATAAAATAATAACTAAGGGGTGTTGTTATGCTTATAAAAGAAAATTTAAAAGAATTAAAAACATTATCTGTTTCTGAACAAAACGTAGCTAATAATATTTTATCATTAGGTGTTGAGATTAAAGATATGTCAATACGTGAGTTAGCTAAAATAGCTTATAGCTCAACATCAGCAGTAACGAGATTGTGTAATAAATTAGGGTTTAAGGGATATAAAGATTTTAAAGAAGCTTTTTTAGATGAAGAAAAATATTTAAAAGGTTATTTTAGTAAAGTTGACGCTAATGTTCCGTTTAATAAAGATGATAATCTGGCTCGTGTTTGTAATTCCGTTGTCCATTTATATGAAGAAACTAGTAATGATACATTATCTTTAATCGATTATCAAATGCTGATCCATGCAACAACGTTATTATTTAAAGCGAAAAATATTCATGTTATTTGTATTGGGGTTGGACTAGAATTTGCTAAGGTATTTGCTGATCGAATGATGCGTATTGGTAAAAAGGTAATTATAAGTGATAATCCTAATTTTCAATATTATTATGCATACCATGCTTGTAAAGATGATTGTTTTATCATTGTTTCTTATACCGGAACGACTCAGCGAACTAAACTTTATTTTGAAAAAATCGTTTCTAGCCTAGCTTCATCAATTTTGATTACTTCGGTAGGTGAAAATTCGTTAAGTAAAAGAGCTGATGTTACATTACGGATGACAACAAGAGAAAAATTATATAGCAATATTGGTAGTTTTTCTTCTAGTGTTTCGATAATGTTGATTTTTGATTTATTGTATAGTGCGGTTTTTCATAAGGATTATGAACAGAATTTTAATTTAAAGAAACAGATTTCCAAAGATTATGAGCCATATCGAGTTAGCAGTAATGAAGTGATGAATGAAGAATAAATTGCATAATTGAAGACATTGTTTTCAAATTGGCATTTAAAAATTTGCCATTTTGAAGACGATGTTTTTTTGTTGTCTTGAAATCTTGTTAAAAAAAGGAAATTGGTATTTATTATAAATAGAAATTGACAGGATGAAGGAGGATAATTATGGAATTTGTTCATTATATTTTTCTACCAGCTTTAGCTGGTGGCATCATTCAAGGGGTTACCGGTTTTGGTGCTGGAGTAGTAATGATGATGTTTTTACCATTGCAATATAGTGTTGTACAAAGTGCTGGTATATCTAGTGCTATTTGTATGATTTTATGTGCAGCGATGGTTTATCGTTATCGTAAAACAATTAATTTTAAAAAGATTTTTGCACCAGCTATTTTATATTTAGCGATCAGCAGTATTTCTATTTTATTTGCTAAAATGATCAATCAAGAAGTAATGAAAATTATTCTAGGGATCTTTTTGATTATATTATCATTGTATTTCTTATTTTTTAATAAAAAAGATATCGAACCAAAAGGAATTGTTTCTATATTATGTATTGTTATTTCTGGTATTTGTGATGGTTTGTTTGGGATTGGTGGACCATTAATGGTTATTTATTTTTTAGCTAAAACAAGCAGTAAAGAAGAATATTTAGGAACTATCCAATGTTTTTTCCTTATTAATGTGCTTTATTCAACAATTTTTAGAATCTTTAATTCAATCATTACTATTGATTTAATGCCAGGAATTGGTTTAGGAATGCTTGGTATTTTAGTAGGATTATTTGTTGCTAATAAAATTGTCGATCGTCTTGATGGTGGATTAGTAAAAAAATTAACATATGTAATAATTGGTCTATGTGGTTTATCAAATGTTATTACGACATTATTATAGGAGGAATAAAAAATGGAAAATGTTATGGATTTATTTAGATTGAATCAAAAGGTAATTGTTGCTACTGGAGCTAGTGGCTATTTATGTTCGCATTTTGTTGAAGCAATAGGACAAGCTGGTGGTAATGTAGCGATGATTGATATCCCGGCTAATGAAGAAAAATTAAAAGAATTACAAGCACGCCTACAAAAAGAATACAGTGTTACTGTTAAATATTATTTAGCTGATAATTCAAAAGAAGAAGATATAAAAAGAGTTAGTGAACAAGTATTTAATGATTTTAAACGAATTGATGGTTTAATTAATGCCGCCGGTGTAAATCAACATGGCAGTATTAAAGATTATACTGGAAAAGATTATGAACGATTAATGAATATTAATGTTGTGGGGACATTCTTGTGTTGTAAATATTTTGGTAAGTATATGGTTGATCAAAAACAAGGATCGATTGTTAATATTGCTTCGTTTACAGGGACAATTGTTAATAAACCGCCTTTTAATATGTCAGGTTATTGTACTTCTAAAGCTGGGTTATTACACTTAACTAGAAGTGTGGCGAGTGAATATGGTGAATATAATGTACGTGTTAATAGTGTATCACCTGGTTTTTTAGAAAAAGGAATGAGTAATGTAAAAAATTTCATTAAATTAAATGACCCTAGAGTGTTTGAAAATTCAATGAATAATACACCAATGCATCGTGTTGGTAAACCTTCTGAGTTAATTGGGGCAGTTATTTATTTGTTATCAGATGCTTCGACTTATACAACGGGAATCGATATTGTTATTGATGGTGGTTATCACGTTTGGTAGTAAAATAACTTTGATAAATCTAGTATTAAAGCCAGTAGTTAACTGCTGGCTTTTAAAATAATTCTTGATCAACACAATATGAATAAAGCAAATCAACAAACATTGAATAACTGCCGGTTCCTTTACTAACTGAATTTATTTTTAAATAAGTGTCATTAATGCTATCAGTTATTGAAGCAAAAATATTATTATATTGTTGCCAAAACTTATTATTTTTTTGTAACTCGCTAATGATATTATCTGGTAAACGATCATAGTATTCACTAACATCAATATTATTTGAATTTAAAGCATTGGTAACGTATACAAATGCAGTTAAATATCCGCTATAATTAAAATACGCATTATTAGAATTTATACAGGCTAGATATGCTAAAAAGTTTGCTTCATCTTCAGCCATATAACCAGCTAAATGACTAAATTCATGACAGATTGAAAATGGTTTGTTATAAGTAGGCATATCTTTATTGTAGTTGGCTTCAATTGTAAACGGTGAAAAAATTCCAGAAAGATTACCCATGGTCATTAATTTTGAAAAAAACATTGGTTTAGGATTTGGATAATAACCAGGAATTATCTTATTCATTGCTATTTTAGCTTCGCTATGAATTTTCTCAATCGAAATTTCATCAGCTTTTAGATTGATTAATTTATCAGTAATATAATTACATAATTTCTTTAAATCATCATTATTATATTCTAAATGCGTAAATGACATTTCTTTTTCTAATGGCATGCGATGATAATTTATTCCAGTAGTCAATGTAAAGATAAGGATAGTAACTAAAAGATAACGTACAATCAATGTAATAGAACGATATTTAATAGTAATAGCTAGTAAGCCAATAACTAAAATGATAACTAACCATTCAAATATTGAAAAGGGCATAATACTACTAATTCGCCCAATAGTATTAACAAATATTTTTGAAACATTTGTTGCATACCATGAGGCAAAGTCAGTTGAATTACTAGCAATAATATTAAGTAATAAGATAATGATAATTAAAATAAGATTTTTTTCATAGCGCTCACCTATTAATTAAATGTATTAGAAATTATAATTGTTGTCAAATATAACTATAATAGATAGATTATTAAAATATATTTTTAAATTATGAAAATTCTAGTATTTTTATTATCGTTGTGATAAAATCACTTCGTTAATTGGAACGGAGGTATATTATGTATAAAATTTTGTTATGCTGTAAATCTGGTTTAACTACTAATATGCTTGTAAATGCAATGAAAAAAGAAGCTAAAAAAAGAAATATTAATACATTAATCTGGGCTATGGCAGAAAGTGCAATTTCTCATTCATGGACTGACGCTGATTGTGTTTTAGTAGCACCTCAAAATGCTGGTGAAATAGAAGATATAAAAGGTATTGTAAACAATACTATTCCTGTTGATGTAATTGATAGTGATAATTTTGTAAAAATGAATGGACAAGCAGTTTTAGATCAGGCAATTAATTTAGTAAATAAGTAAGTTATTCTTATGAATAGCTTATTTTTTATTTAAAAAAATTAATATAGATGTTAAAATAAAAAAACGTTGTATATAAGAGGGTTTTGTATGATAGATGTATTAATAAAAGCATTAGGATTTATACTTGTAATTATTATTGGTTTTGTTTTAAAACAATTTAAGATTTTGAAAAAAGAAGATGGCTATATATTAGCGACAATAATTATGAATGTTACCTTGCCATGTGCACTATTTTCTAATGCTAATGGTATTACAATTAATGGGGCAATGTTAATATTGATTGCAATTGGAATTATTGTCAATTTAATAATGGTTGCTGTTGGCTACTTTGCAAGTAATGGTAAACCAGCACCTACTCAAGCAGCATATATGATCAATTGTTCTGGTTATAATATTGGAAATTTTGTTTTACCATTTGTTCAAGCTTTTTTCCCAGGTATGGGAGTTGCTTATTTATGTATGTTTGATGTAGGAAATGCCTTGATGGGTTTAGGAGGAACTTTTGCAATTGCTTCTAGTGTTGTAAATAAACAGGAAAAGTTATCTGTCAGTAATGTGTGTAAGAAGTTATTTTCTTCGATTCCGTTTGATGTCTATATAATTATTTTCTTTTTAGCACTATTCAAG
The DNA here is from genome assembly GCF_002160495.1 of Erysipelatoclostridium sp. An173. Lineage (GTDB taxonomy): Bacteria > Bacillota_I > Bacilli_A > Erysipelotrichales > Coprobacillaceae > Thomasclavelia > Thomasclavelia merdavium. Next base: position 119,017 of record NZ_NFKR01000005.1, read on the forward strand.
ATTAGAATTCCTGATGCAGTTTTATCAATAACCGATTTTATTGGCGCTGGTAATGGCTTTTTGGCGATGTTAATGATTGGATTATTACTGGAAATAAAAATTTCTCGAAATGATTTTAAAGATTTGATTCGTGTTTTAGGAATTCGTTTGTTAGGAAATTTTATTTTAATGTTTGCTTGTTTTATGTTTTTACCTTTACCGCTATTAGCTCGTAAAATTTTAACAATTGCCTTGGCTGCTCCAATCAGCACTGTAGCTGCCGTTTTTACTAAGCAATGTCGTTATGAAGGGGAAGTGGCCGCTGTTGCAAATTCGTTATCAATAATAATTGGAATTGTAGTGTTAGTGGTTTTATTGATGGTTTTTGTTTAATGATAATATTGATATCTTTAAGAGGCGTTAGCCTCTTTTTTTGTTGTTTGATAAATTTAGTTTATTGATAATAAATGTTAAAAATAGTTGAATTTATCAAAAAATATTAATTTTAACAAAAAATTAATTTTTTTAAAAACAATTTGTTTAATTTACGATAAATTTAAGATAAATAAAGGATGATTATGTGATTTATTGATGTTTTTTTAACGTAATTACAGTATTTTGGAAGAAATTAATAGATTAGAAAATGTATTACATAAGTGAAAATAAAATTGTGATTTAATTGTTATTAAGTCAAAAAACTGTGATATATTCGACTTTTTTTGCGTTGTTTAGACTTTTGGGGTGTGTTAAAGTAGCAATTGAAAGGGGGATTTTTAAATGAAAAAAAGGATTTTTTCGCTAATAACTGTCTTTGCAATGATTGTTAGTATTGTATATAGTGCAACAACTATTGAAGCCATGCAAAATAGAGTTTGGGTTACTAATAATCAACAAGAAGACATAACTACAATTGAAAAAGGAACTGGTGAATGGCAAGATATTAAAATCGATGCTACAGTTGGTAAATTTGCACCTCGTGATACTGATCTTCAAATTAATCCAGGAACAATTTTATCAATTCCAGTAAGTGGCAATGAACTAGGCGCTAATATCATTTTGAATTTATCTGGTGGTAGCTGTGAAGTAGTAGTAGATAACCAAACTTATACTAATTCTTCAAATAAAGTTACTATTCCAGTAACAAATACAAGTGATACAATGGTTGATGTTACTTTTAAAATACAAAGTTATATTAGTTCTATTGAATTGTCTTACACACAACCGGAGGCTGAATATCCAGGAGTTCCTGAAGGTATCGAAGCTAGTGATAAAGAATATTATTTTAACACTCTTGATTCTTTAAAAGATGAAAACGGTAATGTACAAGAAAATGCAAATCTTGAAGGGGTCAAAGGAAGTTATGATGATATTTTAGTTGATGCAAGAAATGGTAAATTTAATATTCAAGTTGACCAAAACCGTGTGGCAATTAATCCAGGAACAACTATCTATGTGCCAGTTACTACTGATTCAAAAGGAGTTTCATTAGTTATCGCTGGAACGATTGATGGTTCTACACCAATTGATTTAACTGTTGATGGAAAAGTGGCTAATTCAAACTCTAATATTGCTTTAACAGTTGATGATACTAAATATGTGACAGTGACTTTTAATTCAAAAGCATATGTTAGTATGATAAAGGTGGATTATGGTAGTGATAGCGGTTATGGTGTTCCTGAAGTAACAGCAAAAGATAAAAGCTGGGATTTTACCAGTACTTCAAGTGTTACAAGACCAGATTTACAGTTTGAAAAAGGAGAATTTGATGGAATTCAAATCGATGCTTCAACTAGTAAATTTGCACCTCGTGAAAATGATACACAAATAAATGGTGGAACTATTTTATATTTACCAATAGCTGCCGATAGTGAAATAGCTTTAACGGTCAGTGGTAACAACTACAACAACCTAGATGTTGAGTTTAATGGACAACCAATTTCAATTGGTGCTGAAACTGTTTTTAAAGCAGATGAAACTAGTTATTTACCACTTACCTTTACTGGAACTGGTAGCTGTTATTTAGATGGAATTGTAATTGATTATAGTAGTGATAATGCTTCTGTAAGTCATACAGTTCGTGTTGGTACAAGTTCATTAGCTAATTATTCTAGTATTCAAAGTGCGTTAGATAATGAAGTTTCTAGTGCAGCTACACCATTAATTATTGAATTAGAAAATGGTGTTTATAACGAAAAGATATCTGTAAATCAGCCAAATGTAACTTTAAAATCAATTAGTGGTAATAGTGATGATGTAATTATTCAATCTAATTATTATTCATCAAATACTTTTGATGATGAAGGGAATTTCGTTCCTCAAGATGAAAAAGATGTTGGAACTGATCAAAGTGGTACAATTATCGTTGGTCCAAAAGGAACAAATTTTTCAATGTATAATATAACTGTTGAAAATACTTATAATACTAAAGATAATACTGGTAAAGATCAACAAACACCAGCAGTTGCTTTATGTATTAATGCTGATAAAGTACTTGTTAATAAGTGTAAAATTATTGGTCGTCAAGATACTCTTTATGTAAAAGGACCTAATAATCGTATATATTTTAAAGATACTTATATTGAAGGAACTGTAGATTTTATCTTTGGTAATGCTGATGCTTATTTTGAACAATGTAATTTACATATGGCTTATTTCAATGGTAAAGATAACGGTTATTATACAGCACCAAACACTAATGAAGACAATCAAGGTTTAGTGTTTAATCAATGTCGTTTAACTGCTGATTCACGAGTTGAAGATGTAAGTTTAGGGCGACCATGGCAAAATGAATGTTATACTGAATCTATTCGTGTTGATGGTTCAACATTAGTTACTTATTTTGATCCTGATATACCTAATCCAAATTATAAAAATATTGGTTCAGCAACTACTTTTATTGATTGTTATATGACCGATCAAATTCAAAATGAACGTTGGAACGTATGGACACGTAAACATGTTAATGGCAGCACTGTTAATGTAACATATGAAGATACAGTTGAATTTATAGAATATAACAGTATGGATTTAGATGGTAATTTATTATCACCTGAAGATTATGATATTGTTTTAGGTAAAATGGAACATGTTGATAGTAAAACAACATTAGAAGAGATTTTAAATAAAATGAGAATTGGTAATGGTTTAGGACAATGGCTACCAGAAATTATTCCTGATGATAATCCTGGTATTGTAACTCCACCAGAACAAACTACAGATGATGAAAATCAAGCTGGAAACAATCAATCTTCTTCTACTTCAACAAGTCAATCTGTAAAAACAGGTGATACAGCTCAAATTACTATTCTTGTAGCTGGAACAATTATTGCTTTATGTGGTATCTTCGTTACTAGTAAACGTAGAAGTAAAATCTAAAAATGTTTTTTATAGGAATAGGATAAAAACTATTCCTTTTTTTATCTAATACAAAAAGACCTTGTTACTAGATAATAACTTTTGTATAATAAATACATTGTATATTAAGATAGTTATTTTTTAAAAACTATTAATCTAGATATTTTAGTTAAAATAATATACAATGTTGTTGGTGATAATATGTCAAAGGAAATACCATTACAACAGTTAAAAATAAAAGAAAATAGAATTCTTTTACTAAATAATATGGATATATATTCAGTGCGGGATCTTGTTTTACATTTTCCCTATCGTTATGAAATAATTGAAGCAACACCTTTAATAGATAATGAAAAAGTTATTATTGAAGGTGTTTTAGTTGATGAACCTAAATTATTTTATAAAGGTCGTCTATCAAGATTAACATTTTCTATTTTGTATCAAGGCGAAACATATCGGGTGACAATTTTTAATCGTCATTTTTTAAAGAAAAATATGCATAATGGAATGACTTTAACAGTCATTGGTAAATATAGTCAAAAAAATCATAGTATTACTGCAAGTGACGTTAAGTTAAAACCTTTAAATGAATTATCTGGAGTAACACCGGTTTATTCGTTAAAAGAAGGAATAACCCAAAAGTCATTTCAAGGATATGTAAAAAAGGCATTGGCATTTTATCATAATCATATTCAAGATCAAGTACCGATTAGTTTGATGGTAAAACATCATTTGATCCATAAAGAATTAGCATTAAATTTAATCCATTTTCCTAGTAATAAAAAAGATATTATCGAAGCGTTAAGATATTTAAAATATGAAGAATTTTTACGTTTTCAACTTACAATGCAATATATAAAATTATCTCGAAAAGAGAATATTGGAATAAAAAAAGAATTTGATCATCAGCTATTAAATGATTTCATAAAAAAATTACCTTTTAAATTAACCGAAGATCAGGTAAAAACAACTAAAGAAATATTAACTGATTTACAAAAAGAAACAGTAATGTATCGCTTTGTCCAAGGGGATGTTGGAAGTGGTAAAACAGTCGTTGGGGCCATTGGTTTATATGCTAATTATTTAAGCGGTTATCAAGGAGCATTGATGGCACCAACAGAAATCTTAGCTAATCAGCATTATCAATCGTTAATAAAACTATTTGTAGATACAAATGTAGAAATAGCTTTATTAACTGGACATTTATCAAATGCTAAAAAACAAGATATTTATGATAGATTGCAAAGTGGTAAAATTGATATTGTAGTAGGAACCCATGCTTTGTTTCAAGAAAAAGTAAATTACAACAAGCTAGGATTAGTTATTACTGATGAACAACATCGCTTTGGAGTAAAACAACGTAAAGCGTTAAAGGAAAAAGGAAAACAGGTTGATTTTATGGTTATGTCAGCTACTCCAATTCCTAGAACGTTAGCTATTAGTTTATATGGAGATATGGATGTTTCAACAATTAAAACGATGCCAGCGGGTCGTAAACCAGTAATTACAAAAGTAATAAAATCTTCTAGTATGCGACCAATCTTAAAAGATTTGAAAAACTATTTAGCAAGTGGTGGTCAATGTTATGTAGTGTGTCCGCTTGTTAGTGAAAGTGAAGCATTAAATAGTCGTGATGCAACGAGTATTTATCAAGCGATGAAAAGTTATTTTCAAGGACATTATGAAGTTGGATTATTGCATGGTCAAATGGATGATGAGACTAAAGATGAAATAATGGCTCGTTTTAAAGAAAATCAAATTCAAATTTTAGTTTCCACAACAGTTATTGAAGTTGGAGTTGATGTTAGTAATGCTAACTGGATGGTTATTTATAATGCAGAACGATTTGGATTGAGTCAAATTCATCAGCTTCGTGGTAGAATTGGTCGTGGCAGTCAACAAGGGTATTGTTTCCTTTTAACTAATTCGTCACTTAGTGATGCATTAAAACGGTTAGAGTTTTTAGAGTCGTGTAATGATGGCTTTGAGGTTTCATATTATGATTTAAAAATGCGCGGTCCTGGAGATGTTTTAGGTGATCAGCAAAGCGGCTTACCAGTTTTTTTGGTTGCTGATATTTTTGAGGATGCTAATATTTTAGAAATATCGCGTAATGATGCAATTGAATTGCTACATAGTAAATCAAATGATCCAGCTTATTTAAGATTAATAAAAGAAATTGAAGAACAATTAACAGTTAATAATAAATATATTGATTAATTTATGTTATAATTAAATTTAATACGAGGTGAAAAAAATGAAATTAGGTATAGATGCAATGAGTGGGGATTTGGGTAGCGAAATTGTTGTAGAAGCATGCTTATCGTTTTTAGAAAAAAATAAAACTGATGAATTGTATGTAGTTGGAAAAATTGAAGAGTTACAGGCGTTAAATAATCATCCCCAAGTAGTTTTAATTGATGCTAGAGAAATACTTGAAATGACTGAAAACATTTTAGCGATTCGTAGAAAAAAAGAATCTAGTATGGTAAAAACAATGATGTTAGCTCGTAAAAACGAAGTGGATGCAGTTTTATCTTGTGGTAATACTGGTGCTTATTATGCTTGTGCAATGTTATTTTTAAAACGAATTGAAGGAATTGAAAAGTCTTGTTTAATGGCAATGTTGCCTACTTACAAAGGTGATAATGTTGCTATGCTTGACGTTGGGGCAAATTCTGAAAATACTGCTAGTCAATTAGTTTCTTTTGCAGTAATGGGTAGTGTTTATGCTCGTAATGTTCGTAAAATTGAAAATCCTAAAGTTGCTTTATTGAATATTGGTAGTGAGCATCATAAAGGTGATGAAGTTCATCAAGAAACATATAAATTATTAGAAAATATGAAAGAAATTAATTTTGTCGGTAATATTGAAGGTAAAGAGATTTTAGACGGTGATGTTGATGTAATTGTAACTGATGGTTTTACTGGAAATGTTGCTTTAAAAACAACTGAAGGTGTTGCTAAGGTTCTAGTAAAAAGCTTAAAAGAAAGTTTAATGTCTTCAACAAGAACTAAAGTAGGGGCATTGATGGCAAAGCCAGGATTAAAACAATTAATGAAAAAATTTGATACGAAAGCAGCAGGGGGTGCTTTAATGATGGGATTTGAAAAACCAGTAATTAAGGCTCATGGTTCTAGTGATGCGATTGCTTTTGAAAATGCTATAAATTTAGCGTTTGAAATGGTATCAAGTAATGTTGTTGAAAAAATGAAAGAAGGATTGAAATAAGGTGAAATTAAAAGAATTTTTAGATAAAATGGAAGTGCCATATCGGCATTTAGATATTTTTAAAGAAGCTTTTACTCATCCCTCATATGCCAATGAAAACAAAATGAAAAAACATGATTATGAACGATTAGAGTTTTTAGGAGATGCAGTTTTACAATATCATGTTTCTCGATATATATTTGACTTATATCCAGATTTACCAGAGGGAAGATTGACTAAATTAAGAGCTAAATTAGTACGTGAAGAATCATTGGCACGATTTGCAAGAGAATTGGATTTAGGACCATTGATTTATCTTGGTGCTGGTGAGGTAAATAATGGTGGTCGTGATCGTGATAGTGTATTAGCTGATATTTTTGAAGCTTTTATTGGTGCTGTTTGTCATGATTGTGGACCTGATCATGTTGAAAAAATATTAGAAAAAACAATTTATAAGCATGTTGAAGATGTTAATTATGATGATATTACTGATTTTAAAACTAAACTTCAAGAATTGATTCAAGCCGATCAACGTAAAACAGTAACATATGATCTGCTTTCATCTAGTGGCCCTTCAAATAATCCGGTTTTTGAAATGGCAGTAAAAATGGATGATATGATTTTAGGAGTTGGCACTGGTTCCTCTAAAAAAAGAGCTGAACAAAAGGCTGCTAAAGATGCTTTAAATAAATTAGCTCGATAACAGACTTCGGTCTGTTTTTTTTGTACTAAAAATATTTTGTTTATAGATTTTTTGCCTATATCTTTTATTTATCGATGAATAGGGTAAAGTAGGAGGGATGAACATGTACGAAGATTACATGGATAATTTATTCGATCGTCAGGCGGCTCCAATTGTGGCCCCTAAAGTTGGTGATATATTTTTATATACAGTATCTCGAGGTGATAATGTCTATGCAATTGCTAGAAGATTCAATACACGAGTAAATTATATTAAAAATATGAATGATTTAGAGGATAACTTATTAATATTTCCAGGCCAACAGTTGTTGATACCGGTGTTATTTCAAAATGTGCCACCAGTAAAACCAAAACCACAACCTAAGCCACAGCCACGTCAATCGTATGAACTATATTTCTAAAATAACTGGATTTTTAAATAGAAAGAGTTTATGATATTGTTAAATATGTATACGAGGAGTAGTAGATATGAATTTTCATGCAGGTAGTAAACGTAATTTGACATTAGTAATGGATCTATATGAATTAACGATGTCATATAATTATTTTAAACAAGGTAATAAAGATGAATATGTATACTTTGATATGTTTTATCGTAAAAATCCCGATAATGGTGGTTTTTCTATTTTTGCTGGATTACAGCAGTTGATTGAATGTATTAAGGATTTGCATTTTAGTGAGGGAGATATTGAATATCTCCGCTCACTAAATAAATTTGATGAAGATTTTTTTGATTATTTAAGAGATTTTAAATTTACTGGTTCAATCTATGCGGTAAAAGAAGGAACGCCAGTTTTTCCTAATGAACCGTTAATTACTGTTAGAGCAAAATTTATTGAAGCTCAGCTGATAGAAACTTTATTATTAGTAACAGTTAATCATCAATCATTAATTGCTACTAAAGCTCATCGAATTGTTCAAGAAGCTAAAGGACGAGCAGTAATGGAATTTGGGGCACGTCGCGCTCAAGGATATGATAGTGCAACTTATGGTGCTCGAGCTGCTTATATTGGTGGTGTTGCCGGAACTGCAACCGTTTCAGCAGGGATGATGTTTGGTATTCCAGTTGTTGGAACAATGGCTCATTCTTTTGTGCAATCTTTTGATAGTGAATTTGAAGCTTTTAAAGCATATGCTTTAACTTATCCTGATGATTGTGTACTATTAGTAGATACTTATGATACTTTAAAAAGTGGTGTCCCTAATGCAATCAAAGTTGCTTTAGAAGTATTAAAACCAATGGGTAAAAAATTAAAAGGAATTCGTCTTGATAGTGGCGATATTGCTTATTTATCTAAACGAGCTAGAGTGATGTTAGATGTTGCTGGTTTACACGATACTACAATTACAGCGTCTAATTCTTTAGATGAATATTTGATTCGTTCTTTATTGGACCAAGGTGCTCAAATTGATTCATTTGGGGTTGGTGAAAATTTAATTGTATCGCACAGTTCACCGGTATTTGGTGGTGTGTATAAATTAGTAGCAATTGAAAAAAATGGTGAAATTATTCCTAAAATTAAAATATCTGAAAATACTGAAAAAATTACAAATCCTGGTTATAAAAAAGTTTATCGCTTATTTGAAAACGAAACAGGAAAAGCTATTGGTGATGTTATTGCTTTTCATGATGAAAAAATTTCTAGCGATCAGGATTTAACAATTTATCATCAATCAAATATTTGGAAATTTAAAACAATATTAGCTAATACATATACTGTTGAACCATTACAAGTTCCGGTTTTTGTAGATGGGAAATGTGTGTATCCTGAATATACGGTAAATGAAATTCGTGAATATTCAAATCATGAAAAAGAACGGCTATGGGACGAGGTGTTTAGATTAGAATACCCACATGATTATTATGTGGATTTAACAAAAACATTATTAGATTATAAATTAAAAATGTTAGAAAAGAAAAATAGAGAATTACAATAGAGGTAAATTATGGCAAAATTTGAACGTAAGGTAGAAAGACAGAAAAGTGAATTTACTTTTTCAAAAAAACCACCTGTAAAAGTATCTAAATTTAAGGAATTTAAAGAGAACTTTAACTTTAGATGGATTCCGACAGACTGGAAATCAATTTTATTGCTTGTTTTTGATTTTTTAATTCCAAGTTTAATAGTAATACCATTACTTATGCAATTTGTTGATCAGTTTATGGCCTTTATCATTGGTCATGGTGCGATTACAAGTTTATTGATTGTAGTATCATTTTACTTATATAATAAAAAGAAACCTTCAATCTGGGGATTGTTGGGACGTTATTGTTTTTCATGTTTGATGATTTCAGCAGTATCTTTTGTAATCCTTTTATTTGTATAAGGAGAGGGATTGCATGAAAATAACAATAGTTGGCTTAGGTGTAATTGGCGGAAGTTTTGCTAAGGCTTTAAAAGGTCAAGGACATGAGGTTTATGGTATTGATGTTGATAAAAGAACATTGCAAATGGCTAAAGATGATGGAACAATAATTGAAGGATTTGTTGATGGAAAAGAAATTATTCCCCAATCTGATCTTACGATTATTTGTTTATATCCTTCGTTAGTCATCGATTTTATAAAAAATAATACTTTTAAAAAAGGAAGTATTATTACAGATGCAGTTGGAATTAAAACATATTTTTTACAAGAAGCATTTAATTTAATTGATGAAGATGTTGAATTTGTCAGTGGCCATCCAATGGCTGGTAGAGAAAAGAAAGGCTATGAATACGCTAGTAAAGAAGTTTTTGCAAATGCAAATTATATCTTAATTGAACATCCAGTAAATAAAAAAGAATCGATTAGTTTTATGGAATCTTTTGTTGCTACACTTGGTTTTAAAAGTGTTAAAATTATGTCACCAGAGGCTCATGATGAAGTTGTTTCATTTACTTCGCAATTGCCTCATGCTTTAGCGGTTGCTCTAATAAATAGTGATAATCAAAAATATGATACTGGAAAATATATTGGTGATTCTTATCGTGATCTAACAAGAATAGCTAATATTAATGAAAATTTATGGTCAGAATTATTTTTAAAAAATCGTGATCATTTATTAGCGTCGATTAATTCTTTTGAAGAACAGTTAGATATGATTAAACAGGCTTTATATGATGATGATGAAGCAAAATTAAAAGAAATGTTTATTGAATCATCATTACGACGTGAAAAATTAGAAAAAAAGTAAGCACATCAAATTTTTTATTGATGTGCTTTTTAACAATTCCATTTAATTTTTACTGGTTTTGATTCATTTAAAATAGCTCTTTTTTGCAAAGAAGCAAGTGCTTCTTTTAATTCGTTACTTGCTAAGTTATCATAGTTTTCCTGACTATCTTTCAATCCTAATTTAAAATATGCAATAGCAGCACTTCCATATAATAAAAAACCAAAAGCATTACTTGGGGTTTGAATTGTTGCACAAGCAGTTGATATTGCTTTAATTGCGGCTAAATTTATTGGTTCATTTGTTAGTTCTTTGGCATTTTGACGCATCTGTTTGATAGCTGATTTAGCTTTTGGCAATTTACTTTTATCGTTAATAGCTTCTTTGCATATTTTTATTAATTCATCAGTATTATCATTAATATTATAAATTGGAAAATATTTTTCATATGCATAATCAATTGCCCAGTTTGCAAGGGTTTCTTTGCTTTGGGTTTCGATTAGTCGCATTAAATCTTGACATTCTTTAGAATTGATATCACCTAACATCTTTTTTAATCTTACCATTGTATTGCCTCCTTATAAAAATTATTCTCTTTCTTTAATGATTACATGGACTAAGTCCAGATCACCTTTATTGATTTTATTTCTGATTCTTTTGGGAATACCGATGATATAACAAATGCTGCCATCTTCATTTTTGACTCCCATATTAACTATACTGTCTTGATATGGCTCATTATCAAATAGGGCTAAAACTTTAACACGACCACGATCGAATTCTTCTTTAATGTTCCAAGGAAAAATAACATAGGCACCACCATTATCTAAATTGCAATGTATTTTTTCGTCATATTCATATATTTTTTTATTCATATATTTTTTTATTCATCTAATCACTCCTGATATTATTTATTATACTGTTTTAGTTGTCTTTAGTATATTATTTTACCAATAATACTTTATATTAAATAAAAAATTTATTATTTTAAACAAAAAAAGTATAATATATTAAACAAATTGTTAAATATAGGTTGCTTTATTGACATTTTTCGCTATAATTAGGCTGTTATGAAATTAAAGATGGAGGTGTTTTATGGATATTGGAAGTAAAGTAAAGCGATTACGTCAAGCCAATGGTCTTACTTTAGAAGAATTAGCTAATCGTAGTGAGTTAACCAAAGGCTTTTTATCGCAGTTAGAACGTGATTTAACTTCACCTTCAGTAGCGACTTTGGAAAATATTTTAGAAGCTTTAGGGACTAATTTACAGGAATTCTTTAGTGAAAAACAAGAGGAACAGATTGTTTTTAAAAAAGATGATTTTTTTGAAAATATTCAAGATGAATATAAAATTTCTTATATTATTCCTAATGCTCAAAAAAATGAGATGGAACCAATATTGATTGAATTAGAAAAAAATAATCAGTCAATGACGATTGATCCTCATGAAGGTGAGGAATTTGGTTATGTTGTTCAAGGAAGGGTTAAATTAGTATATGGTGATAAGGAATATGTGTTGAAAAAAGGTGAAACATTTTATTTGAAAGGGTTAGTTGCACATTATTTATCTAATCCAGGAGAAACAAAAGCAAAAGTGATTTGGGTTTCAACACCACCATTATTTTAAAGGAGAGCGTATGACAAAATTAATTGAGTTAGATAATTTGACTAAAGAATATAATGGTCAAGTTGTATTAAAGGGAATTCATTTAGATATTAATGAAAAAGAATTTGTAACTTTATTAGGACCTAGCGGTTGTGGTAAAACAACAACACTAAGAATTATGGGTGGTTTTGAAGAAGCTAATGGTGGACGAGTTTTATTTGATGGTCAAGATATTAGTTCATTACCTCCATATAAAAGAGAATTAAATACAGTATTTCAAAAATATGCATTATTTCCACATATGAATGTTTTTGATAATATTGCTTTTGGATTAAAAATTAAAAAAATGGATAAAGATACCATTAAGCATAAAGTTGAAAGAATGTTAAAACTAGTAGGTTTAGAAGGTTTTGGACCTCGTAATATTAATCAATTATCTGGTGGTCAACAACAGCGGGTTGCTATTGCTCGGGCATTAGTAAATGAACCTAAAGTTTTATTATTGGATGAACCACTAGGAGCATTGGATTTAAAACTTAGAAAAGCAATGCAAATTGAATTAAAAAATATTCAACAAGAAGTTGGGATTACATTTGTATATGTAACCCATGATCAAGAAGAAGCCTTGACAATGTCAGATACAATTGTCGTTATGAATGAAGGGCAGATTCAACAGATTGGTTCACCAACTGATATTTATAATGAACCTGAAAATCGTTTTGTAGCTCAATTTATTGGTGATTCTAATATAATTGAGGGGACATTTGTTAAAGATTATTTAGTATCTTTTGATAATCAAGAATTTGAATGTGTTGATAAAGGTTTTGATGAGGGACAGGAAGTAGATATTGTTTTACGTCCTGAGGATTTAGATATTGTTGATGTTGGTAAAGGGAAAATCGAAGGTGTTGTAAGATCAATTGTATTCAAAGGGGTACATTATGAAATTATTGTAGAAACAAAAGATCGTAATTATATGGTACATACTACTGATATTAGTGAAGTAGGAAAAAAAGTTAATTTAGATTTCTGGCCTGAAGATATTCATGTCATGGAAAAAATGGGTACATATTAATGAAACATTTTCGTAAATTAGTAGGACCATATTGTTTTTGGCTGTTTGTTTTAACAGTCGTACCAATGTTTTTGATTATGATCTATGCTTTTGTTGCTAAAGGAAATAATGTTGCAACATTTAAATTTACTTTAGATAATTTTACTAAGTTTTTTGATCCGATATTTATATCTGTTTTGATCAAATCATTTGTTTTAGGAATAATAACAACTGCTTTGTGTTTGCTAATCGGTTATCCGGTTGCTTATGCGATTTCTAAGTGTAAAGAAAAAACACAAACGTTATTAATTTTATTGATAACATTTCCAACTTGGATCAATATGTTAATGCGTACTTATGCCTGGATCAATATTTTAAGTAATAAAGGAGTAATTAGTAATATTTTCCAATTATTTGGTTTCGGTGAAGTTAGCTTGTTATATACTGATTTTGCGGTAGTGTTAGGAATGGTTTATGATTTTTTACCATTTATGATTTTACCAATTCATACTTCGTTAACAAAAATGGATAAATCATTGATTGAAGCAAGTAATGATTTAGGAGCTAGTCCTGTAACAACATTTTGGAAGATAACTTTTAGATTATCACTAGGTGGTGTTTTAACAGGGATAACTATGGTCTTTTTACCATCAATATCATCATTTGTAATTCCAAAATTATTAGGTGGTGGACAATATTCACTAATTGGTAATTTTATTGAACAGCAGTTTATTAATGTTGGAGATTGGCATTTTGGTAGTGCTGTTTCATTGATTTTGGCTATTTTGGTTATTATTTTAATGGGATTAATTAATCGAGTTGAAAAATATGCAGGATATCAGGAGGAAACTAAACGTGAAAAAACAAAAAAGGTTTAAGGGTTCTCTAGGTATTGTTTTAACATTAATTTTTCTATATATGCCTCTAGTGGTAATGGCGATTTTTTCTTTTAATGATTCTAAGTCGCTTTCAAGCTGGAGTGGTTTTTCGATTAGATGGTATCAAGAATTATTTAATAATCAGCAAATGATTGATGCAATTATTGTATCAGTTAGTATTGCTATTTTATCGACAGCAATTTCGACTGTTTTAGGAACAATAACAGCAATTGGTATTTCTAAATCTAGACCAGTTTTAAGAAAATTGATTTTACAAATAAATAATTTACCAATTATGAATCCAGATATCGTTATTGGGATTTCTTTAATGTTATTGTTTTCATTTATTAAAATTGAAAAAGGGTATTTAACGCTATTATTAGCACATATTACTTTTTGTACACCGTTTGTAATTACAAATGTTTTACCAAAAGTACGTCAGTTAGATGTTAATTTAGCTGATGCAGCAATGGATTTAGGGGCAACGCCGTTTCAGGCATTGACAAAGGTTATTTTGCCACAAATTAAACCAGGAATTATTTCAGGGGCATTATTAGCATTTACAATGTCTTTTGATGATTTTATTATTTCTTATTTTGTAAGTGGTAATGGTATTGAAAATATTTCGATTGTTATTTACAACATGTCAAAAAGAACGAATCCTAGTATCTATGCTCTAGCTACAATTATTTTAGTAGTAGTGTTATTGTTTGTTTGTATTGGGACAATTGTACCTAAATTCTGCCCAAAATTTACTAAAAAGATTGTTAATAGTAAAGTAGTTAAAGTTGCTTTGGCAGTTTGTATGATTATTGCTATTGGCTGGTCTATTTCAACAGGTACATCAAAAAGAACCTTAAGAGTTTATAACTGGGGTGAGTATATTGATAAAACTGTTCTTGATGAGTTTGAAGAAGAATATGATTGTCAAATAATTTATGAGACTTTTGATTCTAATGAGATAATGTATACTAAATATATGAGTGGAAATTCATATGATATTATGGTGCCTTCAGAATATATGATTGAACGGTTGATTAAAGAAGATCAATTACAAAAGATTGATAAAGATTTGATACCTAATATTTCAAATATTAATGAAGGGGTTTTAGGACAATCATTTGATCCTAATAACGATTATTGGGTGCCATATTTCTGTGGTAATGTAGGAATTTTATATGATAAGACTATTGTTGATGCTAAAGATCTAGAAGAAGGCTGGGATATTTTACGTAATACTAAATATAAAGGCCAAATATATATGTATGATTCTGAAAGAGATAGTTTTATGGTAGCTTTAAAGGCGTTAGGATATTCAATGAATACAACTGACCAACAAGAAATAGATGCTGCATATCAATGGTTAATTGACCAAAGAGCGGAAATGGATCCGGTATATGTTGGTGATGAATCAATTGATACTATGATTAGTGGTTTAAAAGCTATGGCTATTATGTATTCTGGTGATGCAGCAGCTGTTATGGCTGAAAATGAAAATATGGAATTTTATATGCCAGATCAAGGAACTAATATCTGGTTTGATGGTTTTGTTATATCTAAAGAATGTAAACAAGTTGAATTGGCTAATCAGTTTATTAATTTTATGATTTCAGATGAAATATCTTATCGAAATACAGTAGAAGTAGGTTATTTAACTGCAAATGTTAATGCAGCTAACCAAGCATCTAAAGAAGATTTTAATGGAATTAGTGCTTATGGAATAAGAACTGAAGACAATGATGAGATTTTTGCATATCAAACTAATGAAGTTAAAGAAATGTATAACTCTCGTTGGACTAAAGTAAAAGCTAAATAATAGATATAGATTTTGATAAAAGAGGAAACTTAACATCGTTTAGGTTTCCTTTTTTATAGTTTTAAGTTATTTAAATAAAGAGTATTAATTATATTTTGAAAAAGTTAAATAGAAATAGATAATAAATAACAAAATAAAAATTAGTATTAAAATTGTTTAAAACAACGTATTTAGGTAGTTTTAGGTTATTTTTTTAAAAAAAATTAAAAAAATAAGAGATAAAAAAATGATGATTATTAGCCATAAATTTGGTTTTAAATTAATTTTTATTTAAAAGTTAATGATTTTTTTGTAAAAAAGGGTTGCAATTCTTTAAAAGATAACATATAATAAAAAAGCAGTCCGGCAAGGGCAGTAAAAAAGAAAAACGAAATAATGGTTCCATGGCCAAGTTGGTAAGGCAGCAGACTGCAACTCTGTTATCATCGGTTCGAGTCCGGTTGGAACCTCCATAATGTTGCCCAGGTGGCGAAACTGGTAGACGCACAGGACTTAAAATCCTGCGGACCTCAAAATCCGTGCCGGTTCGATTCCGGCCCTGGGCACCATTAAATAAATAGTCAAAAAAAGACTTGCAAATAAAAATGAATTATGCTAATATATGTAAGCATTACGAAATGCGCTAGTAGCTCAACTGGATAGAGTGCTTGACTACGGATCAAGAGGTTGTGGGTTCGATTCCTGCCTAGCGCGCCATTTTTCGGGAAGTAGCACAGCTTGGTAGTGCACCTGGTTTGGGACCAGGGGGTCGCAGGTTCAAATCCTGTCTTCCCGACCATTGAAAAGGGGCCTTAGCTCAGCTGGGAGA
>NZ_NFKR01000050.1 GCF_002160495.1 Erysipelatoclostridium sp. An173
ATTCACTCCTTTACAGGAAAGAATTATATCAAAAAAGATTACCCTGATTAATGCAAAGTGTAACCACTTATCTGCAACAATTTGGGTAATCTTATTTTAACTTTTATATGTGGTATTGCAAACAATGTAAGAATCATAGACTAGATTAATTATAAAAGAGGCAATTTAAAAATGTCTTTTTTGTAATAATGGAAAAGATTTGTTACAGTAAAAATATTAGAAATTAAGCTTGGATTTTCAATAAGAAACTTACTAAAAGCAATCTTGAATTAGCTTTGTTAGTTGTTTTTATCTTATTATTAACAATTGATAAGATATAATTAAGATATAATATTTTAATGATTAGGAGTTATAAAAAATGGCATTTAAGACAATTGATTGAGAAAACTAGTTCCGTAAAGAATATTTTTGAATATTACTTTTCAAATGTTCCTTGTACATATAGTATGACTACTAAATTGGATATTACAAAAATTATAAAAAGTAAAAAGAATTATATCCTGCGATGCTTTATTATCTTACAACTGTTGTAAATCGTCATGTTGAATTTAGAATTGCTTTTAATAAGGATAATGAATTAGGAATATATGATAAATGTTACCTTGCTATACTATATTTCATAAAGATACAGAAACTTTTTTGAATATTTGGACAGTCTATTGTAAAGATTATGAATAATTTTACAAAATGTATGAAAATGATCTTCGCCAATATGGTAATCAAAAAGGGATGTTTGGAAAACCAGATGTTCCTGATAATTGTTTTACTATGTCAATGATACCTTGGGTATCATTTGAGGGATTTAATTTGAATTTACAAAAAGGATATGATTATTTATTGCTTATTTTTACGATGAGAAAGTATTATGAAGAAATGGAATCTTACTACCTTTAGCAATTCAAGTTCATCATGCTGTTTGTGATGGTTTTCATGTTTGTCGTTTTATAAATGAATTGCAGGAATTAATAAATAGTTAAAGATTTAAGATTGGTTAAATTTTAGAAAATGAATTTATGAATAATGAAAAAATAACTATTTTTAGTAGAGCTAAAGATAGTTATTTTTTATGAGAATTTATTTTTTAAATCCATTTTTTACAATATTAATATAGCCATTTGCTACCAATTTTAGTTGCTCTTTAAATGTTGGGATATTTGTACTATCTAAATTTTGTAGTGGTTTTATATAAGTATTTTGTACAATTGACCAATAAGGATCTTTTATTTCTAGATTATATTCCTTTTGCCATTTTCTAAAATTTCTATTTAATATTTTATATAATGCCATTGAATCTGTAGTTTTAAAATAAATATCTCTTAAATTTAATGGATCATCAATACTTATATCTAAAGATGATAGATAGCTAAATAAATTGGATACTTCACTATTATTCATTAATTGCAAAGAATAAGTATCATAATTTGTATTAATATCCAGATATACAAAATATAAATTGTAAATACCATAATAGCGACCATCTTCACCCTTAGAGCAACATAATGAAATATTAATAGATTTAATATCCTTAACTGCAATTATATTTTGATCAAATTTTATTTGATCATCTAGATAATATAAACGAATATAACCATTATCTTCGATTCCTTTTTTAGGATTAACGATAGTTACTTTTGTTCTTTTAAAATAATCAGCTATTTCATTTTCAATAATTTCAATTTTCTTTTTTTCTTGTTGAAAATACTCCTGCTTATTTTTTAAACAATAGCGTATTGATAACTCACCCGATAATATTAAGTTAATATCATCAACAGAAATTGCCATTGATCTAAGTGTTAGAATCAATTGTAATAATTCAATATCGTTTTGATTATATTCACGATAATTATTTTTGTTATAGAAAGGAGCGTTATATGGAATTAAGACAACTACGATATATAATAAAAATTGCAGAATGTGGAACGATGCTAAAAGCCGCTGATGAATTATTTATTTCACAATCTGGATTAACTCGCTCATTGAAATCACTAGAAAAAGAGTTAGGAATGTAAATATTTGACCGTATTAATAATCGATTAGTATTAAATGAATATGGAAAAATAATAGTTGCTGATGGAAAAAAGATATTAAATGATGTAGATAAACTGCAAACTAAAGTAAAAAACCAATATAACTTAAATATGAATATGTTAATTGGTTCCTGTGCTCCAGCGCCATTATGGGCTTTTAGATACACGATGAAACGACAATATCCGGATACACCTTTTAGGTATGAAACCATGTCTGATGCCGAAAAACTAATTAAAGGTTTAAATGATCATTATTATACTGCAATTATATTAGATTACCCAATATTAAAAGAAGATGTGGTATGTTTTAAGATGTGTCAGGAAGTTTTAAATATTTCTACTACTAGTGATCAGCCGATTTCATCAAAAAAAGAGATTACATTTAATGAGTTAAATGGTTATAATTTTTTAGAGTATAGTAATACTGGTTATTGGCATGAAGTTTGTGTTAATAATATGCCTGATTCACATTTTATTGTTCAAGATGACCTTGAGTTATATGAGATATTACAAAAACAATCTTCATTATTTACTTTTAGAACCAGTTTGACGATTCCTAGATTTCATCTTTATGAAGATAGGGTCTATATTCCAATTACTGATCAAGAAGCAACGCTTTCTTTTTATTTGATATGTAATAAAAAAGAGTATCCTAAAATTAGTAAAATAAAAGATAATATTAATAATGTTGATTGGACTCATTATCGAAGTGAAGATTTTGAAGTAAGATAGTAGATAGTTAATTTTATAAAATAGGAGGATTTAAAATGGATATTTGGGAAAAGTTATATTTAAAAGCAAAGGAGCAATATCATCCTCAAGAGGTTACTCCCTTTATTTATGCTCATGGTGTTGTATGTGCTATAGAGGCAAAAAACGGTGAAATTTATACCGGATTTTGTATCGAAAGCTGTTGTGATGTTGTTACACTATGCGCTGAGCGAGTTGCAGCATTAAATATGTATGTTAATAGTGGTCAAACCGTAATTAAAAGATTAATTGCTTTTCGTGATAAACCGCCTTATGGTGGTGGTAGTGGAATGCCTTGTGGCGCTTGTCGTGAATTTTTGATGCAATTATCATTAGAAAATAAAGATATGGAAATTATGGTTGATTACGATAAAAGAGAAACAATAACTCTTGGTGAATTAGTACCAATGTGGTGGGGAGAAGAAAGATATAATAATTCAAAAATTGATGAGTAAAATATAAATTTTGATTTGAGGTGAAAAGATGATGGACATACAAGATAGAAATTATTGTCCTAATTTACAAGAAATAGATGAATATATAAAAAATCCGGTTTTTAAACAATTTTGTTTAGAGATAAAAACAAAATATAAATGTAATGAAAAGATAGAATATAGTTCATGTAGCTATGAAAAAGGCTGGAATATTAAATTTAAAAAGGCTGGTAAAACATTATGTACTATCTATCCTCGAAAAAATTATTTTACCGTTATGGTTGTAATTGGTAAAAAAGAAAAGGAACAGACACAACTTGTTTTGGATGAACTTAGTTGTAACATTCAAAAAATATATCATAATATTAGAGAAGGAAATAACCAAAAATGGCTTATGATTGATTTAAAAGATAATGATGAAGTGTATAAAGATATTTTACGTTTAATCGATATTAGACGTAATTCTTAACAAGAATACATATTAAAAATATGGAGTAAGTAATAATGATAGAAATAAGACAAGAAAATAAAAATGATTATAAAGAAGTATATGAAGTTGTAAAAACAGCTTTTGAAAGTGCTGAACATAGTGATGGAAATGAACATGATTTAGTTGATTTATTAAGAAAGAGCGATAATTTTATTCCTGAGTTATCTTTAGTTGCAACATCTAATGGAAAAATAGTTGGCTATATTATGTTTACTAAAGTTAAAATAGGTGACAGTATTCAATTAGCATTAGCACCGTTAGCTGTTTTACCAGAATATCAAAGAAAAGGAATCGGTAGTACGTTAATTAAAGAAGGACATAAAATTGCTAATGATTTAGGATATGATTATTCTATTGTTCTTGGAAGTGAGAAATATTATCCTAAAATGGGCTATTTACCAGCAATAAATTATAGAATAATGCCTTCATTTGAGGTACCAAATGAAAATTTTATGGCTTGTAAATTAAATGAAAAAGCAGCAAATATTTCTGGTATTGTTGAGTATGCCAAAGAGTTTGGAATATAGTTAAATATTTTAAGTGGAACAGCAAATTTTAATAAATATTTGTTGTTTTTATATAAATGAATAATGTTAAGTTTATCACTAATATGATATTTAATATTGAAAATATCAACAGAATTTAAAATATCAATAATTATAAGTTTCATTTGAAACATATTTATTAAAATATCTTAAAAATACCATACTTTTAAGTTATTTTGGTTGACAATTAGTACGAAAATGCTAGAATTTAGTAGAAAAATACTGATAGTGGGAGATTTTTTATGGATAATGTTGCAAAGAAAAAGGAAAGTCCTTTAAAAAAATTGAAAACTAGAAAAGAGTTTTTAATCATTGGAGGCTTGTTATTAGTTATAATCGCAGTGTATTTGATTGGAAGTCTATACTTTAATCAGAAATTTTTGAAAAATACCTATATCAATGGGGTTGATGTTGGTGGTTTGACTGTTGAAGAAGCGAATGATGAATTAGCTAAGCTTGTTAATGGTTATACATTAGAACTTCAATTTAATGATGGTAATAGTGAATCTATTTCTGGTAATGAATGTGGTGTAACTTACAATAAGGATAATAATGTTCAAGATATATTGAAAAAGCAAAGTTCATTTTCTTGGATAAATGCATTCTTTGGTAAATCTGAAAATTCAGTTAATAATCTTGCTAAAGTAGATGAAACAGTATTAAGACAACAGATAGCTTCTTTATCACATCTTCAAGCTGATGCCCAGGTGGCACCAGTTGATGCACGAGTAGAATATACTAATAATCAATTTGCGATTGTTGATGAAGTATATGGATCTACTATTGATCAAGATAAGCTGGTTAGCGAAATAATGTTAGCATTTAGTGAAGGAAAAAATAAACTAAATCTAGATGAAAAGAGCTGTTATGTTCAACCTGGTGTTAAAGCAACAGATGCTTCGATCCAGCAATTATATGAAGCAGCAACTAATTATGCTTCAGCATCAATTACATATAATACAAGATCAGGTGATGTTGTTTTAGATGGAAGTACTTTGATTACCTGGTTATCAATTGATGAAAATGGAAATTATTATCGTGATGATGCAGTTTTTAAAGAAAAAGCAACTGATTTTGTTAGTGACTTAGCTAAAAAAATCAATAGTGTTGGTGGCACTAGAACTTTTGTTGGTGCTAATAATCGGACAATTACTGTTAGTGGTGGTAATTATGGATTACGACTTCAAAATAGTAAAGAAGTTACTGGTTTATTAGAAGATATCTATGCTAATAAAGTAACCACTAGAACCCCAGTAACAACTGGCGGTGATGCTGGTGGTGAAAATGGTGGTTTAGGTAATACTTTTGTTGAAATTGACTTAACTGGTCAGCATATGTGGTATCATAAAAATGGAACAATTATTTTAGAATCTGATATTGTTTCAGGAACATACAATAATCCAGAACGACGCACACCAGCAGGAACTTATTATTTATATAATAAGGAAAGAAATCGTACTTTAAGAGGTACTAAAAAACCAGATGGTACTTATGAATATGAAACACCAGTTTCTTATTGGATGCCATTTAATAAAGGAATCGGATTACATGATTCTTCAAGCTGGCGTTCAAGATGGGGTGGCGATATTTATATGAATAATGGATCTCATGGCTGTATCAATTTACCTACAAGTGTAGCTGGACAGTTGTATGAAAATATTGAAATCAATTGTCCTGTAGTATGTTATTATTAAACAGTCTTTTATAAGACTGTTTTCTATTTAGGGGGAATATTATAATTATGAAAATACTTGCAAGTGACTTTGATAATACTTTATTGTTTCATGATCAAGAAAAAAGTTATTATCGATTAGAAGATGTTCAGGCAATTAAAAAATTCCAGGCTCAAGGGAATTTATTTGGTGTTTGTACTGGACGTAGTTATAATGGAGTTATTAATTGGAATAGTGAAGGTATTGAATATGATTTTTATATTCTTTGTTCTGGAGCTAAAATCTTAGATAAACAGGGTAATGTTATTTTTCAAAAATTTATTAATAAATCTTTAGTAAGTGAAATATTAAAGGATTATCCATTAGTTAATACTAGTATTGTTTATTTAGAGGATACTTATATTTTAAATCCAGTTGATGATTATATTAATCATCATAATATTGATTCACTTGATGAAATTGGCGATGAATATGAGGCTTTTTCATTGCATTTTGAAGATGATGAAATAGCTGGTAAAGAATATTTAAAAATAAAAGAGCGTTTTGGTAAATATATTGATGTATATCAAAATGAATGTCATCTAGATTTTGCACCACTTGGTTGTTCAAAAGGAAATGGTATTTTAACAATTATTGATCATTTTAATATTGATAGTAAGGATATGGCTGTAATTGGTGATTCTTATAATGATATACCAATGTTGAAAGTTGTAGATAAAGCTTTTACTTTTAATCGTAGTCCTGAAAAAGTAAAGCAAGAAGCTAAATATCTGGTTGATGGTCTTGATGGATGTATAAGTATCTTAATGGATTGATTTGGAGGAAAGATGAAATTAGAATATTTTACAAGTCAAAAAGATAACCTTGATAAACAAATTAAGCAGTTAGAATCAGCTACCTTTAAGATTTCAATGTTAAGGTTATTGGTTGGTTTGAGCATTATTGTCTTATTGTTAGTGAGTTATTTTTATAAGATCGACTTGCTGGTTTATGTGTGTTTTTTGCTATTAGTTATATTTATGGGTTTAGTTTATTATTATAATAAGCTAAATCAAAAGCTTTCTTATTTAAAGGCAAAAGCTCAGGTTGTTTTACGTTATTTACAACGTTTTAATCATGATTGGAAAGAGTTTGAAGAAACTGGTAGTGAGTTTTTTAGTGAAATGAGTGGGCCAGTTAAAGATTTGGATCTTGCAGGTCAAAATTCTTTATATCAATTTTTAAATACGGCAACTTCATCACTTGGGAAAAAACGTTTGATTGATAAGTTAACGAGAAAATCTTTTGATTATAAAGCTATTATTCAAGAACAACAAGCAGTTGAAGAACTTGGTGAAAAACTTGATTTTGTTTTAGAAACAGAAACTTATGGTAAGATGACAAAAGAATATTATCTAGGTGAAAGAGCGGTTAATGATTTTTTAAAACTGATAAAGGATCATAATAGTAGTAATAAACTAACTTTTTTAAATTATCTAATCCCAGTAATTACAATTGTGGCAATACTTTTGTTTTGTTTTAAAATCGGTTTTCAATATATGATAATTTTAGTACCATTATTAATTATGGGACAATTATTTTTTGCTGCTTTAATGTTATTAAAAAATCGTGAGCTATTTGATTGTAGTGCAAAACTATCATCATCACTTGAATATTATTTAAATGTTTGTAATTTAGTTAGTGAAAATGACTTTAATACTAATCACTTACAAATTATAAAAACTGATTTACAAGCAGCTTTGTTGCATTTAAAACAGTTAAAAAAGATTAGTGATATGATCAAACAGCGTAATAATTTATTAGCTTTTTTATTACTAAATGGATTATTATTATGGGATCGTAATTGTTATAGTCGTTTAAATCAATGGATTGATGATCATGGAAATCAGTTAGAGCATTGGTTAAAGCAAATTGGTGAGTTAGAATCACTTATTAGTTTACAAGTTTTAATCCAGACTAAAACAGGTGTTTCAATGCCATCAATAGTTGATGAACATAAACCGGTTTTAGAATTTCAAGATGCTTATCATCCTTTGCTAGCTAGCAATGAAGCAGTTGCTAATAGTTTTAAAATGGAACGTCAAGTAGCAATAATAACTGGTTCTAATATGTCTGGAAAAACTACATTTTTAAGAACGGTAGGAATCAACTTAGTTTTAGCTTATGCTGGTGGACCGGTAATGGCTAAGTCATTTACTTGTTCGTTGATGCAGTTATTCACATCGATGCGAATTGAAGATGATATTGAAGGAATTTCAACTTTTTATGGGGAGTTACTTAGAATTAAAGAAATTGTTGAAGAAAATCGTACTGGAAAAGTAATGATTGCTTTAATTGATGAGATATTTAAAGGTACTAATTCAGCTGATCGAATAATTGGAGCGCGAGAAACGGTTAAACAGTTATCTTCAAGTAACATATTTACTCTAATTACAACTCATGATTTTGAGCTATGTGAATTAGAAAATGAAGTATCATGTACAAATTATCATTTTGAAGAATATTATCAAGATGATAAAATTAAATTTGATTATCGTATCAAAGATGGTCGCAGTAAGACGACAAATGCTCAGTATTTATTAAAGATGGTCGGAATAATTGAATAATTATTTTAGATAAAAAAAGATCCTTTGAAATGACTAATAGTTATTTGTAAATTCAAATAATAAAGTCACTTCATTATGGATCTTTTATTCTGCGCTAATTGCGCTTTGTTCTTGTTTATATGCCTCTTTATCAGCTATTTTAACCCAAGGCATCCACATAAAATATGGAATAATAATATTAGTAACTACAGCTAAGGCAACGACTTTCCATCCTCCCTGGATAAAAGCAGCAACTCCAAATGGTAAACCGAAAACGTAAGCAGAACCGTTTAAATGTGGTACTAAACCTACTGCAATAGCAATATATGCTACAGCTAAACCAACGACTCCGTTTAATAAAAATGGAACAATGAATTTAAAGTTTAAAATTAAAGGCATCCCAAAGTTTAATGGTTCACCGATTCCAAAGATTGCAGGTCCAATTCCTAGTTTACCAAATTCTCTAAATTGTTTTGATTTAGCTCTAAACAATAATAAACATAAAGCAATTTGACAACCACCAAAATAGAAAATACTAAAGAAAGCATAACCAACAATATTTGGTTCAGCAGCTCCAGTAGAAAATGCAGCTAAATTTGCAGCATCCATTGCAAGCCAGATTGGTTGATAAAAAGGTGCTAAAACGTTTTGTCCATGAATTCCAAAGAACCACAATACTTGAGCTAAAAAAGCAACAAATAAAACAGCCCAGATACTACCACCTAATGATTGTAAAGGTACTTGTAATAATGAATAAACTGCTTGGTGTAAACAGCCAATACTTGTAAGTGAAAAAACATAATTTATTGCCATGAATAAAACTGAAATTAAAACAAAGGGAATTAATCCAGCAAAAACATTAGATACCATTGGAGGTACACCATCTGGCATTTTAATAGTTAAATTATGATCTTTAGTATACTTATAGATAAAAGTAGTAACAGTAGCAACGATTATAGCGGTAAAAGCTCCTTGAGAACCTAACCAGGTAGTAGGAATTGCACTAACTTCATCACTAGTAGTTCCTATTGGAGTAACAATCAAAAAGCAAAGAAATGCAATTGCAGCAGCGGTCATACCGTCATCTTTATCCATGTATTGATTGACTAGATTTTTAGTAATAAAGAAAACCATGTAGACTGCTAATAATCCCATTGTATAAGTATTAACAGTAGTAAAAACAGTAGCTAAGCCTGAATCATTAATAAAAGTAGAGATTGGTCCCATTGGAACAACCGCTAATAATAAAGCAAATGAACCAACAACAGTAATTGGTAATGTAGCCATCATTCCCCCAGATAGCCCTGTTAAAAATTTGTTTGATGAAATTTTAGTAATAATTGGATTGATTTTATCAAAAATAGCTTCAAATTTCTTGTTCATATTTTCCTCCCGATATTTTAATATACGTATCTAGAATTTGTATATCGTATTTAACTAAGCACTATTATATTTCAAAGCGCTTACAAATACTTGCTCGATATAGAGAGAAAAATATAACAAATTTGATTTTTTCAATCCTATTTGTCATATCTAGATGGCTTTTTTTGATAATTTGCCAGTAATAATTTACGGTATTTACTAGGTGAAATATTTTTTAAAGCCTTAAATTTTTTTATAAAATAGCTGCAACTATCAAAACCACAGGCAATGCTGATATCTAAAATTGATTTTTTTTCATCTAAAAGTTCTTCACAAGCCATATCAATTCGATATTTATTAATATATTCAATTGGGGTATAACCAGTATTATCTTTAAAGAATCTTGAAAAATATTGATGATTATAATTTAATAACTTAGCTAACATTTGACTAGTGATTTTTTCATCATAGTGCTCTTCAATATATTTTAAAACAATTTCTATTGCTTCTAAATTATGTTTACTGTAATCATTAGTTATTAAAAGCTGATGATCAATAAAGTATTTAAAGATTATTAATAAATATATTCTAATTTCTAATTGATGGGTAATTGTTTCATGATTGTATATAGTAACAATTCTTAAAAACATCTCTTCAATATTATCATCATCAATTGTAATTGGACTTTTGATAACTAATTCATTATTAATATATGGTATTATATGTTGATAAGTGTTAACGTCTTCAATTTCAAATTTTAATAATTCTTTTTTAAAAACACAGGAAAAATAGTGGCAATCTTCTTTTGCAACAATATAATGCAATAAAAAAGGTTCAATTATTGCTAGCTGTCCTTGAGTGATGATTTTTTCTTTACCGTCAATAAAAAGAGAAATCTTGCCAATATATACATAAATCCATTCTACCTCTTCATGCCAATGTAAATAACAAGCTTCCATGTCTTTTTCAGCAATCAAATTATAAAACGCAAATGGAAACAGGTGATTACCATGGCTACGTTTTTCTTTCATTATTTTCATGATTTTAGCTCCTTATTGTCAAATTTGTTATATTTTGAGGTGTAAAATGCACAAGAATATTTATCTAAATTATTATAATATTTTTATAGGCGATAGGAAAGGAGAATTTTCATGATTAAAAGATTTAGATTTGGAAATCCAATAGAAACAGATACAGTTATCAACAAATGTGATATTAGTTTAGAGACAATTGATAAGTTTACAGTTACAAATGAAGAAAAATTAGTATTTACTTATCAAATGGATCCTCAAGATGTAGTATATGGTTTAGGTGAAAATATTAATGGAATTAATAAAAGAAATTTCACTTATATTTCTAGATGTATGGATGGTTCGCGTCATACTGAAGATCGTAATAGTTTATATGCAGCTCATAATTTTATGTTGATTAAAGGAAAAGAAACTTTTGGGGTTTTCTTTGATGTAGCAGGGATAATCAGTTTTGATGTAGGAGAAACTGATATCGATAAATTAATTGTAACTAGTGATGATCAAGATTTAGATGTTTATATTATTGATGGTACGAGTATGCAAGATATTGTTACTCAATTTAGAGCTATGATAGGTCGTAGTTACATTCCCCCAAAATGGGCTTTTGGGTATCATCAAAGTCGCTGGTTTTATAAGACAGAAGATGATTTTAGAGAAATTGCTAAAAAATACCAGGAAGCTAAAATTCCTTTAGATGCTATTTATATGGATATTGATTATATGGATGAATATTCAAGTTTTACAATTAATCGTAAAAATTTACCTAATTTTGAAGGATTAGTTTCTGAAATGAAAGAACAAGGGATTCATTTAGTACCGATTATTGATGCTGGAATCAAAGTAAAACCAGGTTACAATATCTATGAAGAAGGTGTTAAAGGAAATCATTTTTGTAAAGATGCAAATGGTAATGATTTTAAATGTGGGGTTTGGCCTGGATATTGTCATTTAGTAGATGTATTAAATGATGAGCATCGTAAATGGTTTGGTGATCAATATAAATTTTTATTAGATAAGGGTATTGATGGAATTTGGAATGATATGAATGAACCATCAATTTTCTACACTGATGAAAGATTGAATGAAGCGTATGAAATGGTAGATCGTTTAAGAGGATCAGAACTTGATTTACAGACTTATTTTGGAATGCGTAAAAAATTCTCAACGCTTTCAAGTAATCCTAAAGATTATCAGCTTTTCTATCATGATATTAATGGTAAAAAAATTAGACATGATAAGGTTCATAATTTATATGGTTATAATTTATCTAGAGCTGCTGGAGAAGCATTTGAAAGAATGTCACCAGATAAAAGAATTTTATTTTTCTCACGTTCTTCTATGATAGGTATGCATCGTTATAGTGGTATTTGGACTGGTGATAACCATGCCTGGTGGTCACATTTAAAATTAAGTATACATCAAATGCCAAATATCAATATGTGTGGTTTCTTATATACTGGTTCTGATATCGGTGGTTTTGGTAGTGATACTAATGAAGAATTAATGACTAGATGGGTAGAATTTGGTATTTTTACACCATTGATGCGTAATCATTCTCAAAGTCGTCGAGCACAAGAACTATATGTATTTAATCATACTGAAACATTTAAAAATTTGGTTGAATTAAGATATGCACTAATTCCATATTTATATAGTGAATTTGTTAAAGCGGCATTAAATAACGATTCATACTTTAAACCATTATCATTTGTATATGAAGATGATGCAAGAACATATAATATTGAAGATCAGTTGATGGTTGGTGAATCAATAATGATTGCACCAGTTTATGAACAAAATTGTCGCGGACGTTATGTTTATTTACCAGAAGATATGAAGATGATTAAATATCGTTCATTAGATGATTATGAAGAAGTTGAAATGAGTAAAGGTGATCATTATATTAATGTGGTATTAAATGAATTAATTTTCTTTATTCGTAAAAATCATGTTGTTCCAATGGCTAAACCAGCTTTAACAACAAAAGATATGGATTTCGATAACTTATATTTATTAAGTTATGTAAAAGATCCAATAGAATATGTATTGTATGATGATGATGGTTATACTACTGATATGGAACGTGAAGAACATTTCCATAAAATAACTGTTAATAATAATGAATGTCATTGTACAAGTAAAAAAGTAACTTTATTATAATTAAAAACACTCCCTTAATATCTGGCGATAAGTATGTATGCTTATCGCTTTTTAATATCTAATAATAAAATAGATAACATAAATCCAGCTTAAAAGACCGTGAATAATTGCCCAGCCAATTGATTTCCAGGTAGTATAGCTAATTACCATGGCTAAGGCACTACCAAATGTAATTCCTGATTTTACGGTTTTATGAACAATTGTTGTTTTGTTTTTATTATCTGACATTGTTTTAGGCTCCTTTTGGTTATCTTTTTTTAAATTTTATCATGAAATTATCTAAAATGGATAAAATTATTATTAATAAGTGAAAAAAGATGTTACAAATGATTAAAAATATGATAATATACTGAATTTAGGTAGTCTTATGTTAAAATTTATGTAATTATAAGATAAATAAAGTAAAATAATTGACGGAGGTAAGTATGAAAATTGGATTTGATAATGACAAATATTTAAAAATGCAATCATCACATATTAAAGAAAGAATTGCTCAGTTTGGCGATAAATTATACTTGGAGTTCGGTGGTAAATTGTTTGATGATTATCATGCATCAAGAGTTTTACCTGGATTTGCACCAGATAGTAAATTACAAATGTTATTGCAATTAAAAGATCAAGCTGAAGTAGTTATCGCTATTTCTGCTAGTGATATTGAACGTAATAAAGTTCGTGGTGATTTAGGGATTACTTATGATAATGATGTAATTCGTTTAATTGAAGTATATCGAGAAAAAGGATTATATGTAGGTAGTGTTGTTATTACTCAATATGATGGACAAAAAGCAGCCGATGTTTTTAAAACTCGTTTAGAAAATAGAAACATCAATGTTTATTTACATTATTTAATTGATGGTTATCCAACAAATACTAAAAGAATTATTAGTAGTGAAGGTTTTGGTAAAAATGATTATATTAAAACAACTAAGCCATTAGTAGTTGTAACAGCACCAGGTCCTGGAAGTGGAAAAATGGCTACTTGTTTATCTCAGTTATATCATGAACATATTAGAGGGGTTAAAGCAGGATATGCGAAATTTGAAACATTCCCAATTTGGAATTTATCATTAAATCATCCTGTTAACTTAGCTTATGAAGCAGCAACAGCTGATTTAAATGATGTTAATATGATCGATCCATTTCATTTAGAAGCTTATAATAAAGTAACTGTTAATTATAATCGTGATATCGAAATATTTCCAGTATTAAAAAATATGTTTGAAGAAATATATGGAACTAGTCCATATAATTCACCAACAGATATGGGAGTTAACATGGCTGGTTTATGTATTAGTGATGATGAAGCTTGTCGTGAAGCAAGTCGTCAGGAAATTATTCGTCGTTACTACAATACAATGAATCGTTATGTTCGTGAAGAATGCAGTATTGATGAAGTTAATAAACAAGAATTGGTAATGAATCAAGCAAAAGTTGTTGTTGAAGATCGTAAATGTGTTGCTGCTGCTAACCAAAAAGCAAAAGAAGCTGGATGTTTTGCAGGAGCAATTGAACTTGAAGATGGAACAATTATAACTGGAAGAACATCTGATTTTATGGGTTCTTGTTCAGCAATATTAATCAATGCTCTTAAATATTTAGCTAATATCGATGATGATACTTTATTAATTTCACCATCTGCTTTTGGACCAATTCAACACTTAAAAACAGAATATTTAGGAAGTATTAATCCTCGTTTACATAGTGATGAGATTTTAATTGCTTTATCATTAAGTGCAGTTGATAATAATGAGGCTAAATTGGCTTTACAACAATTACCAAAATTAAATGGAACTCAAGCACATATTACTTCTTCAATTGGACCAATGGATGCTAAAGTATTTTCGAGCTTAGGTATTCAAATTACATATAATGCTAAAAAACAATAACTGGTAAACCCTAATGCAACCGCTAGTTGCGCTTTTGAAAACTAAAATATGTAGCTAAAACAAAGCGGTTTTGATAATAATAAAGGTGACTTAGGGAGGAATAGAAGTGTGAAAAATAATTTGACCCAATCGTGAGTAAAAACACAAAAAAAGACGAACTTAAAAACAAGTTCGGTTTCATTTAGAAAAAACAGAATATTATTTAGGAATTTC
>NZ_NFKR01000051.1 GCF_002160495.1 Erysipelatoclostridium sp. An173
AAATACTTCAAATTACTACGATTTTACTACCATTGAATGAGCCTTGATACGTTAGAAATCCCAGATTTGCAAAGATATGGTACAGCACATCAGTATTGATAAACTAAAAATTGAATATTGCAAGTAGATTATGGAACGCCGATATTGACGTTCCTTTTCTATTTTCAGCCGTTCAGAAATGGACGGCTTTTTCTATATCCAAACGAAAGGAGAATTTTAAAAGCTATGAAAAAGATATTGAAGCGATTAGCCACGGGCTTCCTTGCCTTTGCGACTATCGTTACCGCTTTGCCGACAACGGCAGTCCACGCTTCCGAGAAGCAATACTGGACAGAAAGTGCCGAGCGTGTCGGTATCGTTGAAAAAGTGATGAATGACGGTTCTATCGGTTCGACATTCAACGAGGGACACATGACCGTTGAGGGCGAGGACGCTTTCTGCGTGGATATTAACACTAACTTCCGCAACGGCTACAAGACCAGAGCCGACGCAAGCACACGCATGAGCTACGACCAGATTTCCGACGTTGCCCTCTCAATCGAGTATGTCAATCAGTATGTGCAGAGCCACAGCGGATTGAGCAGTCAGCATATCTACCTTTTGAAACAGTGCGTCGTATGGCAGAGATTGAGTGTTCATCTGGGTTGGCAATGCGATAACGTCAGAGCTTCCTATGATGAAATCCCAAAAGCGATACAGGACGAGGTGTACGCTGGGGCAAAAGCCTTTGCCAGCGAGAATAAGGGACGAGGGACGCTATGAATGTGGCGGTTATATTCACGACTGACGGCGACAACGTGAAAGTGAGCGTTGCGGTGAAATTTATCGACAACCAGACAAAGGCAACACAGGTATCACAGTATGAGCTGACGCTTCATAAAGATAGCAACTGGAAGATTATAGGATAACGATTGAAAGCGTGCATTTCTATATAGATTTGCACGCTATCTTATTGAGTTACGCTATTGCAATGGTCGATTTGTTGCTTAAAACCTGAAATTATGTTAGAGTTTAAGTTAGTCGATACTAACAATTTGTGAGATAATATGAAGTGACCTCCTAGTTGTCAAAACGTGGATTTAGATTCATAATTAGATTGAAAAACAAATTATAGAATCGTTACTATAACGACAATAGGAGGTCACTATGAAAAGTATAGTTTATATTGGAGCAGATGTCCATAAAAATCTTATAGTTTATGTGCAATTGATGGAGATACTGGAGAAATATTAGGAGAAACTAAGATCAGTCCAGATGTGAAACTTATTGAAAAATTCATCAATAATGCAATGAAAAAAGCACAGAAAGATGCAGATGTATTGGTTGGCTATGAAGCAGGATGTTTAGGTTATTCACTTTATTGGCAATTAAAAGAAAAAGGGATTGCCTGTGATATTCTGGCACCTTCAACGATGCATCGTTCAGCCAAAAATAAAGTGGTGAAGAACGACAAAAGAGATGCCCAAATGATTGCAACAAATTTAGCTAATAAATCATATAAATCAGTTTATGTACCTAATGATCATGATGTGGAAGTTAAAGAGTACATTAGAATGATGAATGATTTTAAGGGTGAATCAAAAAAAGTGAAACAGCATATCAATGCCTTTGTATTACGACTTGGATACAGATATGAAGGAAAGTCCAGATGGATACCATCACATATCAAATGGTTGAAAGAACTGAAAATGGATCCAATGTACAGATAGATATTGGATGAATATTTATCGCAGTTGGAATTATTAGAAACGAAGATAGGCAGATTCCAGCATAAACTAGAAGAATTATCTCAGGAAGAGCCATACAAAGAAAAGATAGGCGAATTACGCTGTTTAAAGAGTATAGACACAACAGCAGCGATGACTTTACATGCAGAAATCTCCGGCTTTAACAGATTTCCAACAGCCAATGCTTTTTCATCCTATTGCGGATTAACTCCAGGAGAAGATTCAAGCGGAGATAAAAACAAACGATTAAACATAACTAAGCAAGGAAATGCAGTGGTAAGAGAAACACTGGTAGAATGTGCACAAGTACTAGTAAGAGGAACAGTTGGAAAAAAAGGAAAGAAAGTCATATCAAAACAAAAGGGACAGGATGTGAAGGTCATCGATTATGCGGATAAAGCAGTTATAAGATTACAAAAGAAATATCACAGAATGATATTAAAAGGAATCAATAGAAATATCGCGATAACAGCGATTGCCAGAGAATTATCATGCTTTGTATGGGGAATAGAAACAGGACATATCAATTAAAAAGGATATATAAATTCTCAAAGAAAGGAGAGATTATGAGGTAGCCAAAAAAAAAGACAGAATCATCAAAGGCATAGATGGACCTCAAAATAAGAAAACAGGTTCAACTATCTAAGATACACCTCTTATGGCAGTGACAATATAAATAATATGTCGCGATAATTATTTATGTGAAATATCACTGATCCACGTAGTGAGATTGTAGAGTTTGACGACGAACCATTAACCTTTTGGTAACCAACCCACGAATAACAGAGTGGTTAACTGTCGCAAAATCTTCATTATGGGGTCTTTGTATGCCTTTGATGGCACAATTGAATAAAAAAATTATGAATTGTGAATTTATATCTTGACAAAGGTCACTTCATAACAGGTGTACAAAGTGAATATTCATTATAACCAATCGTGGTATGGTGAAAAAGCAGAAGTTATTAAAAAAAATCAGAACTATTTTGTTATCAATTATGGGTGTAAAGGGAAAGGAATTGTATCAAATTATAATCTATTTGATGGTATTTCATGCTGTTTTCTGGATTTTGATACAGAGGAAGTTATGCCCTCTCAAAAATTTAATCCAGATATAATTTCTATTGTGCATTGTCATACTGGAAGATATGAATGTGAATTTTCAAATCATCAAATCTTTTATTTATCTGAAGGCTATTTTAGTATTATGGGAACAAAGTATTTACCAATTTCCTTCTCATTTCCTCTAAAAAAATGTTATGCCTTTAGCTTAGTTATTGATAAGCACGAAGTTAGTCAAAACACCAAAAACATTTTAAAAATGTTTAATATAGATATTGATAATTTAAGTGAAAAATTAGCATTAGACGAAAAAGGTTATTTAAGCCAGCCTAGCTCTGATTTAAAGCATTTATTCTCAGAAATTTATAGTGCAAAGGATAAGGAAAAAATTGAATATTTCCGCATTAAAGCATTGGAATTTTTATATCATATTGCTTCTCTTTCACGTCATAATAAAAGTGATTTTAAATATTATGATAAAAAATATATACAGTTTGCAAAAGAGATACATAATTCAATGATAGAACATTTAGATGAGAAAATATCATTAAAACAATTAACTGCTGAAAAAGATTTCAATTTATCCTTATTTCACAAAGTTTTCACTCAAATATATGGTGATACTCCTTATGCTTACATGAAAAAGTACAAAATGAATATCGCCGCTAACGAACTAAAGAATACTGACAGAAAAATAAATGAAATTGCTATGAGTTTAGGTTATAGTAATGCAAGTAAATTTTCGATAGCATTTCATTCTGTGTATAGCATACTCCCCAAAGATTATCGAAAACAAAATAATTAACACTTTTGGGCTATTTTAGGGCAATATATATAACTATGGAGTAGAAAGAAATACGAATACCAACTAAAATGATGTGTGTTAGTTGATACTAACCACATCATTTTTATTTTAAGGAGGGATTTTAATATGGCAAAAAAATCGCCAAAACAAACAAAACCAAAGACTGGTTTATCTCGCTGTTTGGAACTGGCTTCAAACAAGAAAGGCTTGGTATTCTTATCAGCAATTCTTTCTTCTTTAGCGTCTATTGCTTCTTTTGTTCCATATATAGCGGTTTATTTCATTATTACTTCGATTATTCAGGTCTATCCCAATTTAGATAGTTTGAATATTGGAGAAGTTATGAGCTATGGCTGGCTAGCTTTAGGGGGTATTGTTGCTAACATACTGTTATATTTCTTAGCAATCTTTTGCTCTCATATAGCGGCTTTTGGGACATTATATGAATTGAAAATCAAATTTTCTGAACATATTACACAAATACCTTTAGGTTATCATTTAACTATCGGAAGTGGTCGTTTTAGAAAAATAATGGATGATAATATAGAAAGTGTTGAAGGTTTCATTGCACATCAATTCCCGGATTTTGTCGCTTCTGTAACCGCTCCTATTGTTATGGTTATTCTGTTATTTGCAGTGGACTGGCGTTTTGGTTTAGCTTCTTTAGTTGGAATTATCTTAGCTTTTATTGTTCAGTTTATGGGTTATGGTAGTGGAGCAATGAAAGAAAACATGGAAAAATATCAAGTTGCTCTCGAAGATATGAACAATGCTTCTGTTGAGTATGTACGAGGTATGCCCGTTGTAAAAGCATTTAATCAAACGGCTAATTCTTTTGAACGATTGAAACACGCAATTACAGAGTACACAGAATGGGTATTGAAGTTTTCTCTTGGGTGGCAGAATTGTATGCCTGCATTTACAACAATCATCAACAATATTTATCTTGTGTTAATTCCAGTAGGTATATTCATTGGCTCTAATACAACAGATTTTAAAAACTTTTTGATGACATTCATTTTCTATTTGTTGTTTGTACCTGCTGTTGCTGGAGTATTAAATAAGATTATGTATGTATCAGAGTCATTCATGCAAATCAATGGTAATGTAGCAAGAATGGACGAAATATTTAATATTCCTGTATTACCAGAAACAAAAAATCCCAAAAAACCAGAAAATGATAACATTGTTTTTGATAAGGTAAGTTTTTCATACACAGGAAAGGAAAACGACTGGGCAATTCAAAATGTAAATTTTGAAGCTAAACAAGGTGAAATAACAGCAATCGTCGGTCCGTCTGGTGGAGGAAAAAGTACGATAGCAAATTTGATTTCTAGATTTTGGGACGTTACTACTGGCAGTGTTAAGATTGGAAATGTAGATATTAGAGATATGTCTATGACCGACTTAATGAAGCATGTCAGTTTTGTATTTCAAGATATTTTCCTGTTTAAACAAAGTATTTATGACAATATCCGTATGGGTAATCCTAATGCAACAAAAGAACAGATTGTTCAAGCGGCTAAAGCGGCACAATGTCATGATTTTATTATGAGGTTACCAAACGGTTACGATACTGTGATAGGAACAAAAGGTATACATCTTTCTGGCGGAGAGCGTCAAAGAATTGCTATTGCAAGGGCAATTATTAAAAATTCACCAATTATTGTATTAGACGAAGCAACTGCGTTCAGCGATCCAGAGAACGAATATTTAATTCAAAAGGCTTTTGAAAAGTTAATGCAGAATAAAACTGTCATTATTATTGCACACCGCCTATCAACAATACGTAATGCTGATAAAATTATTGTAATGGAAAACGGTCATTTAATTGAGTGTGGAGACCACAACAGTTTAATACAGAAAAATGGACGTTATCATCAGATGTGGCAACACTATACTGAAGCAATCGATTGGAAAATCAATGGAAAGGCGGTGCAATAATATGAAAAGATTGAAAGAAGCATTATTTTTATCTGATAAAGGATATTCCGATTTAAAAAAGGCTATCTTTGCTTGTACTTTAACTAATATAACAATGTTGCTTCCATTTTGTATAACGGTAATGATTTTCAGTGAGTTGTTAAATCCGTTTGTAGGAAAAGAACTCGTATGGGAACATATTTGGTTACTTTGGGGAGCTGGTGTTGTTTCTGCAATTTTAATCTTTTTGGCGGCAAAAAATGATTATAGAAAAACATATATAGCGTCATATAAAGAGTCAAATGTTACTAGACTTCGTATTGCAGAACATCTTAGAAAACTTCCTATGAGTTTTTTCAATACAAAGGATTTATCTGAGTTGACAACAAATATGATGTCTGATTGCAGTAGTATGGAGTCTATGCTAAGCAGTACCATACCACCACTTATTGCAAATGTAATTTCTGCAACAATAACTTGTATCTTACTTGCTTTTTTTGACTGGCGTTTAGCAATCTGTGTATTTATTACTATGCCACTTGCATTTTTAATCATATGGTTAAGTAGAAAATATCAAAAGAAATTGTTTGAACGTCAAGTTGATGCAAAATTACAGGCTTCTAGTCAAGTACAAGAATATTTAGAGGGAATGAAAATAATTAAATCTTGTAATTTGAGCGGTTCTCAGTTCTCAACATTGAACAAGGCACTTCTGGCTATGAAGAAAATAGCAGTTAAGGTTGAAATGGTTGTCGGAGTTTTTATGTCCGGTGCAAGTATGATTTTACAAGCTGGTATAGGGATAACAATTTTTGTTGGAACTTTATTATTACTTGATGGACAAATTGAATTATTACCTCTTTTAATGTTCTTTTTAATCGTAATTAAAATTTATGGTCCGATTTTGGCTATATTATCTCAGCTTACTACGTTATTAAATCTAAATGTAGTTACAGAAAGAATGAGAACACTTTTAACAGCTCCTGTAATGAGCGGCAAACAGCAAACATCTAAAAGATATGATATAGAATTGAGCCATGTTTCTTTTGCTTATAATGAGGAAGAAGTTATCCATGATGTATCATGTAAAATTCCACAGGGCAATGTGACCGCATTAGTTGGACCTTCTGGAAGTGGAAAAAGTACGATTTCAAAATTGATTGCAAGATTTTGGGATATTCAAAAAGGAACCATTACTGTTGGGAATAAAGATATTAAGACAATCAATCCAGAAAGTCTTATGCAAGAAATGTCATTTGTTTTTCAAGACGTTACTCTATTCAATGACACAATATTTAATAACATTCAAATGGGAAATCCAAATGCAACTAAAGAACAGGTATTTGCTGCGGCTAAAGCGGCTTATTGTGATGAATTTGTCCGTAATATGCCTGACGGCTACAATACCATATTAGGTGAAAATGGTAGTACACTTTCTGGAGGAGAACGTCAAAGGATTTCCATTGCACGTGCTTTATTAAAAGACTCTCCAATCATTCTTTTGGACGAGGCAACAGCTTCCTTAGACCCAGAGAATGAAGTATTCGTACAGAAAGCTATTGCAAAATTAGTAGAGAATAAAACAGTTATCATAATTGCTCACCGCTTGAGAACTGTTGTGGACGCTGACCAAATTTTAGTTTTAGATAATGGAAAACTTGTTGAATATGGCACTCATAATGAACTTATGAGAAAGAACGGTTTATATCATAAGTTATATCACATACAACAAGAAAGTTTAGGCTGGGCAGTATAAAAACTAAGGCAAGGAATTTTTTAAATTATATAGGCAGGTGAAAATATGGGAAAATACTAATTGCAGAATTTACAGATAAAGAAGAACAGATTTTTAATCAGCTCGTAGAATGGCTGTCAAATACTTTGTGTACTGCACCTGCTTTTCTAAGCAAGAAATGTAACAGTATAGATATAAATTATTTTACTCGTACCGTTACTGATGAAAAAGGAAATGAAATACATCTAACCGCTAAAGAATTTGACCTACTGCATTTCCTTTCTAGTCACAAAGGACAGGTGTTCACAAAAGAACAGATATACGAAAAAGTATGGGGATATGACAATGCACCCGACGCAAGCAATCTTTCCTCGTTCATCAGAAAGCTAAGACTAAAAATTGAACCACACCCAGACAATCCACGATATATCATCACTGTCTGGGGTGTGGGATATAAATTCAGTGGAGAAGAAAAACCGTAGCTGTATTTCACAATCCATTGTGATCTGCACGCTACGGTTTTATTTGTCCTCATTTAACTTTGCTTCAAACATTTTTATGGTTCGCATGGAAGTTTTGGTTGCTTTCAAAACATCTACCAGTACACGGATTTCATATTCGTTACAATCTTCCAGTATCTCCCTTGCTTCTTTCTCAAAGACAGGCTTTGAAGCTAAAACTGTATCACATAGTAATTCGTCAACTGATACCGTCAAGGTATTGGCAATAGCGACCAAAGTTGTTAAACTGACTGATGTATTACCAGTTTCTATATTGCTTACATGCTGTGGAGTAACACCTATTCTGTCAGCAACAGTTTCTTGAGTGAGATTCTTTTTAATTCTGGCAATCTTAATTCTCTTGCCGATAGCTTTATAGTCAAGCTCCATGTAACTGACACACTCCTTTCAAAAAATCTATTCTTATACATTGTAACCTTTGCAAAAATGCTTTATAATGGACTGATAAAGGTATCCATTCCAATAGTTATAATTTTATTTGATTTTGATAGAATATACATCTTAGAAAAGAGGTGCATTAAAGATATGATGAAATTCAGTAAAAGGGACAGCAAGAAAATGATTAAAGAAATGGCTCGTCTGTACGGGCTTTCTGTTTCAGAAGTCCGTGAGCAGATACAGGATAAAATTATAGCGGTAATGGACAGTGACGACCCAGACCAGCAGGCAGAGTTTAAGCAAGAGCGAATTCATCGAAAAAGCAACCTTGTTTTATGCTGGATATCTTTCCGCAGAGGACAACAAAACCTATCTCCCCAATATCGTCACATCCACATTAAAAAGCATTGTGGCGGAGAGCGATCATCGGCAGAACCGGATGATCTTCAAGTTAGCTGTGGAGATGGCGGTCATGATGAACGTGGTCGCAGCGAATAACAGCATCAATCCGGTGTCACTGGAACGACTGCGGGGAGAATGTGTCAAGGAAGTCAAAAGGCTGAATGGCTCCTTCTCTTTTGATGATGCGGTGAGCTGGCAGAAAGGATGGGAAGAAAACGAGTAGCAATTGAAAACGAATTGCAATCCCCGGTTCCTCTTGATATAATAATAGTTAGATATTACTAACTCGTTTGCATATTAGGAGGATAGATAGCCATGTCCGAATTTGGTATAGTAGAAGATACAATGTTTATTCCTATGGCGGGAAGGATTTACGCCACCGAAAAGTTTCCGGGTATTTTATATGATAAAAAAGCACTTTCATTAAAAGAAAAGTTGCCATCCGCACTGTTGGAAACAGGAAATCAAAGTCAATACACGCTTCTGGCTTCTGCATCCCGTTCCGCTAATATGGATCGGCATATCCAGAACTTCCTGAAACGTAAACCGGATGGTGTTGTTATACAGTTGGGCTGCGGACTGGAGACAACGTATGATCGCAATGAAAATGGACAAACCCAATGGTATGCTGTAGACCTTCCGAATGTAATCGAATACCGGCGCAGTTTGCTCCCGGAACCTGAGAAGGAAACTTATCTTTCAGGGGATGCTTTTTCAGACGGATGGCTCAGGCAGATCCGAAGGAACATGCCTGATACGCCTCTTCTGGTTACTGCAGGAGGTTTGTTCCATTACTTTCAAGAGGAAAAAGTTTTTGGCCTTCTGCAGATGCTGGAAGGTTTCGGGAATATAGAGCTTGTGTTTGATACGGTAAATAAAAGCGGCATGAAAATGTTGCAGAAGAAATATATGAAGCAGATGGGACATGAAAATGCCCGAATGTTTTTTTATGTGAATTCGGCTGAAGATCTGGTTACCACACTAGGTAGAGGTGTCAAAGTATTGGCGGATGAACCATATTACAAGTTTATCAAACGAGATGGATTAAAAATCATTACAAAAATCAGTATGGATATTTCAGATCGATTTGGAATGCTCAAAATGATCCATTTGGAGTGGAGGTAATGTAAATATGGTGGTCATGATAGAAAGTCTGATTGGTATCTTATTATTCACAATCCTGATTGTGTCGCCGACGCTGAAAAATCCCCTTGCCTCAGTGGGAAATTATCCCCGGCCATAAGGGAGAAATGTATGGAATTAGGATTAATCCAAAAAAGAGAACAACGTTTCCCAGGTCAGATATCATCTAGAAAGGAATCGCCCTGCTTGCTTTTGTGTTCATCTTCGCTGTTATCCTGAAACAGTTTAATGGAGCGGATACATTCTGGAAAGGGGTTCGGGATTCCTACATGATCTGGCTGATCATTGATTGGTATGATGCTCTTGTACTCGATAACATCTGGTTTTGCTATTCGAAAAAAGTCAGGATACCAGGCACAGAGGATATGGAAGAATATAAGGATTACTGTTTTCATATTAAGCAGTCCTGTATT
This sequence comes from Erysipelatoclostridium sp. An173, assembly GCF_002160495.1. Classification (GTDB taxonomy): domain Bacteria; phylum Bacillota_I; class Bacilli_A; order Erysipelotrichales; family Coprobacillaceae; genus Thomasclavelia; species Thomasclavelia merdavium. Next base: position 10,107 of record NZ_NFKR01000051.1, read on the forward strand.
GGTATGCTTCTTGGCTTGCCCGCCTGTCTTGCAGTGGGAGTGATTACAGCAATCCTCTGATCAGCCATCAAATGATATAAAACAGAATATGATTCGCATTCAGTAGGAAATCTCTTACTATGTCTCCTGCTCTTCCTTTACTCTAAAATGGAAGGCGGTTTCTCATGACCCGCCATGTCACTATCAAATGATTAACAGGTAAAAAATGAATTGTAATCCTGCATGTCTCCTGATATAATATTAGTTAGTTATCGCTAACCTATTTGCGCATAGGAGGGTACATCCATGTTTACTGTTCGTCCATATAAGGAAGAAGATGCTGCGGCCTGCGGGGATTGCTTCTACGAAGGATTCTTTTCATGCTCTGTGGATCAGAACGATAAAATACTTTTGCGTGACTACGCACAGATCCTGATTGAAAAATGCAATTTCACCTATGTTGCGGAAACGGAGGATCATCAGGTCGTAGGATTCATCTGTGGAAAATATGATAAGCGTTTCAGCAAGGCTCTGGCAGCTCAGTATGAGACAAAAAAGCACTATGGCCGTTGGTGTAAAATGTTCCTCAAGTTCTATCTGAAAAGATATAAAATGTCAGCACCATTCCAGAAGCAGTTTGATGCCTTTTTCCGTCAGCTACAGGAAAGGGATAAGGAAACCGTTGGGAAATGCGATCTGGAACTCGTTGCCATTTCGTCCAGAAGGAATTACAGAAAGGGGTTGGGAACCGCATTGGTCACACAATTTTTGAATCGGGCAAAAGCTGATGGAGCAGATCGTGTGCGGCTTTTTACGAACACTCTTGCATCGTGGGAGTTTTATGAAAAACGTGGATTTAAGAAAGTGGCAGAGAAGCCCTTTCAGGATGGCTCCGGCAATCAGTCCCTCGTTTATGAGTACGTTTGAGGAGGAATAGAATATGAAAAACACCATCTGTGAAAAACTGATGTGGTCAGCGATGACACCTGCTATTTTCAAATATATCGCAGCCAATTGCAAAAATACGGATACATTCAGGGTGAAGAAGAAATCGCGTAAAAACTTTAAAGATATGTTGGCGAGGACACCCGACATAGGCGGTTTTACGAAAAATCCTCTGCGAATCTGTCTTTCCGGCGGAATTGTCTGGATGGCAGTTTATAAGGCAATGGATGGGGCGATGAGCCATGAGCAGTTCGGGGAAATGGTGACAGCCACGATGCAGGCGTCGCTCATTAAAAAAGCTTTCGGGAGTAAAAATCCATTTGATATGGAATATCAAAAAAAGAAAGTCAAGAAGGACAGAATTGCAAATGCCATATCCGACAGCGAATTCAACTGGATGACGGAGACGATTCCTGGAAGGGATGCAGACGAATACACCATCAACTATCACAGGTGCGGCCTGTGTGCGCTTGGAAAACAGGAGCATTTGGAAGAACTGATACCCTATATGTGTGCCATGGATTTTATTTCTGCTGATCTCATGGGCGGCGTGTTATACAGGACAGGTACACTTGCAGAGGGCGCAGAAAAGTGTGATTTCTATGTTTGCAAAAAGGACTCTAAATGGGATAAAGAAAGAAAATACGGACAGCAATCCAAGCTGCAAAAACAGGGAGAGTTGGGAAAGTGGAATATGTGACGGTTGCACAGGAGGGCTTCTATGGACTTTATCATGTCCCTGTTAAGGATCATGATCCCAAAAAGGTCGTCATCGTAGTAGGCGGCAGCGAAGGGAATGAAAATATCCCGATGAATGTGGGCGCTATGTTTGCCAGGTGCGGCATCGCCGCGTTAGGCATTTGTTACTGGAACGTAGACGGGCTGCCGAAAGAATTGGTTCGGGTGCCTGTCGATCCGTTTGAAAAAGCAATCCTGTGGCTGAAAAACAAGGGACATGAGAAGATTATCATGTACGGCATTTCAAAAGGCGCTGAACTGGCGCTGCTTTGCGCTTCCCTTATGCCGGATATCTGCGGCGTTGTCGCACTCTCCCCGATGCACTGTATATGGGGAGGCATGCACGGGAATAAAAGCATGGCATCGAAAACTTTTTCATCTGCCTCCGAATTTACATATAGGGGGAAAGATTTTCCGTGTATGACAGCGCATCTGAAATATGGGCCGGCAATCCGGAACCTCATCCTCCATCAGCAGTTCGAGTTATCCTATATCTACGAAGAACCGCTGAAACATTTTGATGAGGATACAGCCATTCATGTGGAGAACATTCAGGGAAACATTTTATTTATTTACGCAAAGGAAGATCTCATGTGGCCCAGCAAAGAGGCAGTGGCATATATGGTAAACCGCCTGGAAAAACACCGGTTTGCTTTCCGGGTGGATGTCTTGGAATATGAAAAAGCAAGCCACATTCTTGTTCCATTAAATCCATCTAAGCTGAAAATGTTTAAAATTGAGAGACAATATCCGGAAGATTGCAGGCGCAGCCGTGAAGACGCTTTCCATAAAACGATAAAATGGATATCGGAGGTAAAGTGAATATGGCGGTCATGATAGAAAGTCTGATTGGTATCTTATTATTCACAGTTCTGATTGTGTCACTGACGCTGAAAAATCCCCTTACCTCAGTGGGAGATTATCCCCCGGCCATACGGGAGAAATGTATGGAATTAGGATTGATCGAAAAAAGAGAACAACGCTTTACCAGGGCAGATATCCTCCGAAAGGGGATCGCCCTGCTTGCTTTTGTGTTCATCTTCGCTGTTGTCCTGAAACAGTTTAATGGAGCGGATACATTCTGGAAAGGGTTTCGGGATTCCTACCTGATCTGGCTGATCATTGATTGGTATGACGCTCTGATACTTGATTGCATCTGGTTTTGCCATTCGAAAAAAGTCAGGATACCAGGCACAGAGGATATGGAAGAATATAAGGACTATCGTTTTCATATCAGGCAGTCCTGTATTGGTATGCTTCTTGGCCTCCCCGCCTGTCTTGCAGTGGGCGCGATTACAGCAATCCTCTGATCCGCCATCAAATGATATAAAACAGAATATGATTCGCATTCAGCAGGAAATCTCTTATGTGAGGTCGCCTGCTTTTTCTTTACTTTAAAACGGAAGGAGGTTTCCCATGGCTCGGCTGGTCACCAAATTCAAGTACCTGAAGGCGGATCAGGAAAAGCCCATTGGTGGATACGCCACCTACATTGCCACCCGTGAAGGTGTGGAGAAGATCGATGAGTCTTTCAAGCTGGCTCCTGCAACAGTGAAACAACAAAAGCTCATTGAAAAGATCCTGGGGGATTTCCCGGATAGTGCCACGATGCTGGAGTATGAGGACTACAAGCGAGACAAGACCGTGGGAGCTGCCTCTGAATTTATCACTCGTGCCATTGAGGACAATGCCCATGAGATTCTGAACCAAAAAACCTATGCTGACTATATATCGGCATCCGGCCCGGTGCGGAACGCTTTGGTAGTCATGGGCTGTTCACGGATGATGGCGTCCAGGTAAAGCTGAAAGAGGTATCCCAGGAGCTGAATGCTCATCAGGGAAATGTGTGGACGCTCATTATTTCTCTGCGCCGGGAGGATGCGGAGCGTCTCGGTTTCAATACCGGCATCCGATGGAGGAATATGCTCCTGACACAGACGCAGGCTCTGGCTGACAGCCTGAAGATCCCCATGGATCATCTGAAATGGTATGCTGCCTTTCACAATGAGAGCCATCATCCACACATCCATCTACTGGCGTACTCTACTGTAGAGAAGGAAGGTTTCCTCACCAAACAAGGTGTGGCGAAGATGAGATCTTCCCTGGCCAAGGATATCTTTGAGCAAGATCTACTCTGCATATATAAAACTCGTTCCAACAGACAAGACACCCGCTGGGAAACGTGAAGATTTGTCATTGAGGGAAAAGCAGAAAAAGATTAAGAAAGACCTCGACGACGGTATCAATACCATAGGTGGGAAAATGACAGTCTGCCAGCTCTACGCGAAGAAGAACAGCCAGAGAAAAAATGTGAAACGCAACACAGAAAAAGGTCGCCAGTATTTTATGAAAATTCTGGAAAACGACCCTCTGGGTGCAAGGAGCATTGATACGGTGAAGCTATCGGACGGTAAGGAATGGGCTATGCGAATGTATGAGAATGGCTTTTCCTACAAGACGATTAGCAACTACAAGCGTTCTCTGAAAGCGTCATTCTATATGGCGATTGAGGACGACTGTATCAGAAAAAATCCTTTTAACTTCAAATTGAGCGACGTTCTGGAAGATAATTCAGAACCCAAAGTCATTCTCACGCCAGAGCAGGAAGAAAAAATGCTTGCCTTTATGGAACAGGACAAGACGTACAGTAAGTATTATGATGAAGTGGTTATTCTTCTGGAAACGGGGCTTCGTATCTCTGAATTTTGCGGTCTGACAATTCATATAGATATGGCAAACCGTATCATCAATGTAGACCACCAGCTATTGAAAGATACTGAAATCGGCTACTACATTGAAACACCTAAGACCAAAAAAGGAGAACGCCAGCTTCCAATGACAGAAAGAGCCTATCAAGCCTTTAAGCGAGTGTTACAGAACAGAGGAAAGGCAGAGCCTATCGTTATCAATGGTTACAGCAATTTCCTGTTCCTAAACCAAAAGGGCTTCCCTAAAGTGGCTGGTAACTATGTAAGTATGTTGCGTGGGCTTGTGAAGAAATACAACAAGACACATAAAGACCAACTACCAAACATCACACCGCACTCATTCAGACATACCTACTGCACGAACATGGCAAACAAAGGAACGAACCCGAACACCCTACAATACATCATGGGACATTCAAACATCACCATGACATTAGGGTACTACGCACACGGTACTTTCAATTCAGCAAAAGCAGAACTTGAAAGATATAAAAGTCAAGATAATTTGACCAATTTGTTGCAATTAAGTGTTCTCAGTTTTTTTAGGATTTAATTTATCTTTGATTCGATAAGATGGACCTGTGATATTAAATAA
>NZ_NFKR01000052.1 GCF_002160495.1 Erysipelatoclostridium sp. An173
AAATGTCAATAAATAAATTAAATTTTTAAAATTTATTGCTTTAGCAGGCATTTGTCTTGACTAAGAGGTGAATCCTCTATAAAAATCCTCTTTCTTTTCAAAAAAGAGTATACTGAAAAGAACTTTTCAACACCATATCGTTGAAAGCTCTTACATTAGATTCCTGTTTACCTTTAAACAATCATCGTATCTTCTGATTTAATGTAGACAAACTTATGAACTTCACCATTGATATCAGAATACTGATAAATTTGTTTTCTAGTGTTTTTAGGAAAGTCTAATGATATTGAATTGAAGAACGTGTCTCGGGTTTCTTCTGGTAATCTCATGATATGTTCATGAAGGATTACAAAACTGCTTTTATTTTTCATAATTGAATAAATATATCGAGCAATCTTATTTGCAATTGCGATATTTGCCAGTTTATGACGTTTCTTATTTCCGTTCTTGATTCTTTCAAACTGATGCCTGAGCACTGGATTATGACGTCTAGCAAATTCAGCAATCATATAAATTGCATGTCTAAGATACCTGGATCCCTTTTTAGAAATCTTGCCCATGGTTTCTACAGATGTTCCAGAGCGTTTGTTTCTAGGACTTGATCCTGAATAAGAAACAAAACAGTCTGCATTTTTAAATCTGCTTATATCACCAGTTTCAGCAATCACAGTTGCGGCAGTTATAGGACCGCATCCTGTCATTGTAAGAAGCAGTTTATAAGCCGGATTTAAAGACACGACATCTTCGATATATCTTTGAATTGCTTTAAGTTGACCTTTTATGTTTTTAATGTTTTCAACAAGGTCAAGGATGATGTTTCTACCATAAGAAGAAATATCATCAGGAACCAGAGTATCCCGGCATAAATCAAAGAGCTTATCAATCTTATCCATCGAACAACGATGTTTCGTAGCTTCATAAACGACATTGAACACTTCAAATTTAGAAGCATTTATGATATCATGTGTTGTAGGATATGAAGATAAGACAGCGATAAAAGCAGCTGATTTAGGTTCGAAAACATATTGAAGTTCAGGAAATAAACAATCACATTGTGCGATGAGACGGTTGATTTCTTGAGAATAGATTTTTTTGATCTGATAATGTCTGTGTATTAAAGCTTTCAAGTCTTGATATCCGTTTTTGTTTTCAAAAACATTGTCATTGACATACTGAACATCAGAATCGGTCCCAATGATAGTTGAAATAGTTTGAGCATCTAAAGGATCTGATTTAGCAATGTTATGGGCTTTACGCCACTGATTGACAAAATCAGTATTTAAAAATCTGATGCTTTCATTATCGTTAAGATTAGCTTTAATAAAGTTATAGACATTAGTAGAATAGATACCAGTAACTTCTAAAGCAAAACAGATACTGGTACAATTATCATCAGAATAACTTCTAACAGTATCTAAAAAAGAAGTAACTTCTGATTTAACAAATTTAAAAGATAGTTTTTTTCGTAAGAATTTAGGTTTAACAGATCTACGATCACAAACCTTGAGGATAGCAGCATCTGCTTTGCCTTTAGAGGCGTCCATGCCAACGTAAAGAATATAATTGTTTTCCATAAATAATGACCTTCTTTCATATGTAATCGGTATTGAATTGCACCTCTAAATCAAGACAAACGCAACCTCGCAAATACGGAGACAAGTGTAGAAACACTGCTGCAACAAACTAATTCGGGTATAAAGTGATGTCAAGATTAAAGGATTAAGTCTTTGTGAAGTGGACGTACATGAAGTAGCCACAGGGAGTGAGAATAAAACCTTCATTCAAAACAAAACTATTATCTTAAAATTAGAATGTACAATCAATAATGAATTTAATAAAAATCATTAAATGATTACGTACATATTATACGAGAGGGTGAATATATGGCTGAAAAAAGAGATTATTATGAAGTCTTAGGAATAAGTAGACAAGCTTCAGCTGATGAAATCAAGCGAGCTTATCGTAAAAAAGCAAAACAATATCATCCCGATGTCAATAAAGAGCCCGGTGCTGAAGAAAAATTCAAAGAAGTTCAAGAAGCATATGAAGTATTATCTGATCCAAATAAAAAAGCAACATATGATCGTTTTGGTCATGCTGCTTTTGAACAAGGTGCTGGAAATGGCGGTGCTGGTGGATTTGGCGGATTTGGATTTGAAGATGTCGATTTAGGTGATATTTTTGGTTCGTTTTTTGGCGGTGGTGCAAGAAGTCGTCAACGAAACAATGGACCACGACGTGGTGAAGACCGCTTAATGCGTTTAAATATTGATTTTATGGAAGCAGTAAAAGGCGTTAAAAAAGATATTAAAATAACTTATGATGCACCTTGTAGCCACTGTAATGGAAGTGGCGCAAAAAATCCAAATGATGTTCAAACATGTTCTCGCTGTGGTGGTCGCGGAACTATCCAGCAACAACAAAGATCTCCTTTTGGAACATTTGTAACAGAAACAACTTGTCCTGATTGTAATGGTACTGGTAAGGTTGTTAAAGAAAAATGTCCTCATTGTCATGGACGTGGTTATGAGACTAAAACAGTTACTGTTCAATTGGATATTCCTGCAGGTATTAATTCTAACCAGCAATTACGTGTCGCTGGCAAAGGTGGCCGTGGTGTAAACGGTGGTCCTAACGGTGATTTATTTGTTGAAATTCAAGTAGGAAGTCATCCACATTTTAAACGTGATGGTCGTAACATTCATATTACTGTTCCGGTTTCTAATGTTGATGCAACTTTAGGATGTGAAGTTGATGTTCCAACTGTTCAAGGGGATGTAACAGTTAAAATCCCAGCTGGAACACAATCTGGAACTATTTTAAGATTAAAAGGTAAAGGTGTAAAAGATCTTCATAGTAGTAATTATGGGGATGAAATGGTACGAATTGAAGTTAAGATTCCTACTAAATTATCTTCAGAAGAAAAAGAATTATATCAAAAGCTTTCAAAATTATCTAAGAAAAAAGAATCAATTTTTGATGCATTTAAACGTCAATTTAAAAAATAAATTAAATTTTAATATATAAAAAAGAAAGATATGCTTTAATAAAAAAACATACCTTTCTTTTTTTAGTTATTACTTTTTGTATTTTGGATAAAATAAAAATAGTACTTGCGTACTATTTATATTACTAAGCTGATTTTCTTAAAGTTCTTAATTCTCTAGCAGAAATTCTTACTTTTGTAGGTTTACCATCTACTAAAATAGTGGCTTTTTGTAAATTAACATTCCATTTTCTTCTACTTGCATTTAATGCATGTGAACGTGTATTTCCAGACATTGGTCCTTTACCACTGATTTGACATTTTCTTGACATGGGTTCTCCTCCTTATCTTTAGTAGTGTTTTTTACGTACTGCAATATATTATCATCTTTGCTCGTAAAAAGCAATTACTTTTTATAAAAAAGTATTAATTTCTCGATAAAAAATAAATCTTGAAAAATTTTAATAGTTTGCTAGAATAAAATCTAGCTCTAAGAATTGTCAAGAGTTATTATTTAAGATATAATTGTTAGAGATAGTATTTTTAAACGAATACAAGGAGGCATATAGATGATTGAAAAAAATAATAATATGGGAACTGTCAACATTTCTTTAGATGTTGTAGCTACTATTGCCGGTGGTGCCGCAATCGAATGCTATGGAGTAGTAGGAATGGCTAGCCAAAAAAGACTTAAAGATGGTTACTATGATCTTTTAAGAAAAGAAAACTATTCGAAAGGTATTGTTGCCCATAATGGAGAAAGTGGTCTAATTTTAGATCTTTATGTTATATTGGGATATGGAATCAAAATTACAGAAGTATTGCATGAGGTGCAAAAAAAGGTAAAATATGTAGTTGAGTCTACTTTAGATGTAAATGTAGAAGCAGTTAATGTCTACGTTCAAGGTATACGAGAAGTAGAGTAGAGGAGATAGAAGATGAAAGAAGTAACAGGTGAATTATTTAAAGAGATGGTTTTATGTGGTGCCAATACATTGCATAATAATTATCCAGAAATCGATGCATTAAATGTCTTTCCAGTTCCTGATGGTGATACTGGTACTAATATGTCATTAACTTTTTCTGCTGGGGCAAAAGAAGTAGATAATTTTGATTCTAATAATATTGGAGATATTTCTAAAAAGTTGTCAAAAGGGTTATTAATGGGTGCCCGTGGAAATTCTGGGGTAATTTTATCACAGATTTTTAGAGGTATTTCAATGACTTTACAAGGTCATGAAAGTGCCGATGCTATGTTATGGGCTGAAGCATTGCAAAACGGCGCTAAAGTAGCGTATAAAGCGGTTATGAGACCTGTAGAGGGAACAATACTAACAGTTATTAGAGAAGCTAGTGAAGCAACAATGAAATATGCTAAGCCAGGCATGGAAATTGAAGATGTTTTCTCTTATTTCGTAAAAGAAGCTGAATTAGCATTAGAAAGAACACCAGAATTATTACCAGTCTTAAAAGAAGTTGGTGTAGTAGATAGTGGCGGTGCTGGATTATTACTTGTATTTACAGGATTTATGGCTGCTCTAGCTGGTGAAAGAGTTGATTATGTTGAGATTAAATCATCATCAGATACAGCTATGAGTGCTGTTGCTAGTGTTGAAAGTGGCGAAGATGGTTATGGTTATTGTACAGAATTTATTATTAGACTAGAACCTTCATTGGTAACTAAATTTAAAGAAGATCAACTAAAAAAAGAATTAGAACTTTTACCAGGTAATAGTATCGTAGTTGTTCAAGATGAAGAAATTGTTAAAGTCCATGTTCATACTATGAAACCAGGAAATGCTTTAAATATTGCTCAACGTTTTGGAGAATTCGTAAAAATCAAAATTGAAAATATGCAAGAGCAAAATGATGCAATTCAAGGTAGTGCAGGATCAATTGTAGGTGTTGATGATAGCAAAGCTAATGATAAAGGACCTGCTAAAGAAACTGCAGTTATTTCAGTATGTGCAGGTGATGGTTTACGTGATTCTTTCTTAGAGTTACATTGTGATTATGTTGTTAGTGGTGGCCAAACTATGAATCCTTCTGCTGAAGACATGGTTCAAGCAGTTAGAAAAGTTAATGCTAAAAATGTAATTATTTTACCTAACAATTCTAATATTGTAATGACTGCTCAACAAACAGCAACTATTTTAGAAGATGAAGTAAATGTAATTGTAATTCCAACTAAAACTATTCCACAAGGATTATCAGCATGTATTATGTACAATCCAGAAGCTACACTTGATGAAAATGTTGCTGATATGACAGAAGCTGTTGGTAATGTTAAAACAGGACAAGTAACATTTGCAATTAAAGATACTGTAATTGATGGTGTTGAAATTAAAGCAAATGATTATATGGCTTTGGTTGAAAAGAATATAATAGATTGTAAAGATAATAAATTAAAAGCATTAAAAGTTGTATTAGAAAATATGATTGATAATGATTCTGAAATCATTACACTAATTTGTGGTGAAGATGTAAATGATGAAGATGTTGAAGAAATCGAAAGCTTCGTTGAAGATAATTTTGATGTTGAATTAGAAGTAATTGATGGAAAACAACCAGTATACTCATTTATTGTAGGTGTTGAATAAATTCAAATCTCAAAAAGTGCCGATATAATCGGCGCTTTTTTAATTGATATTCAAATTTTACGCTTATTTTACGCTTATTTACGCACTAATTTGGATATATTAAGTAAAAAAGCCTGTTTTTTATTGGTCATCTTCAAGATCGAATTCGATTAGTTGAGCTATCTGATGTTCCTTGGATTTTAAGACATCAGCATATATATTAGCTGTTGTTTGAATATCATTATGGCCTAGATGAGAAGAGACTACTTTTATATCTACATCGTTCATAAGTAACAATGTTGCATTAGCATGTCTTAAGAAGTGAACTGTTATATATTCATAATCAGTTCCTTTTTTTACTGCGTTTAATCTTTTATTGATATTATTTCTATGTATATAATCTCCTAATGGAGTAGAGAAAACTATATTAGGATTAATATATTGTTCTTTTAAAAATTGTTTTCTTTCATTTTGTTCTTGTTGGACCATTTTAAGAATGTTAAAAACGGTGTTAGACATTCCTAGTATTCGATAGCTGTTATTTGTTTTTGGTGGTCCAATAATTGGATCCTTTCCGACAAAATTAATAGTTTTGTTGATATTAATTTCTTTATTTTTAAAATCAATATCATTCCAAGTTAAGGCTAAAGTTTCTCCAATACGCATTCCAGTATAAATTTGAAATTGGATAACTGCATTATGAACTGAAAAATCATTTGTTTTTTTTATGATATCTTTAATTTGATTAATTTCTAATGGCCTTTTCTTGATTGATTTATTTATACTAGGCTTTATAGCATGATTACATGGATTTTCTTTAATCCATCCTTGAGAAATAGAAAATTCAAATAATCTATTTAATGCTGAAAAAACTGTTTGAACATAGGAATCTTTATAATACTGTTTTGGACGTATTGGTTTTCCGGTTTTTCTATCTCTAACAATGGCTACATCATTTAAAAAGATAGTTATGCGACTAGTAGAAATATCACCAATACGGTAGTTCCCTAATTCTGGTAAAATCTTATTTTGGACTAAACTATCAAGTGAGTATATGGTTGATTCTCTTAATTTGTTTGGGGCATAGTATTTTTTATACCACGACCATACTTCAGATAGTTTTTTATCAATACCAGTACTTTGTTTCATTTGAAATTGATTTTGAAATTCTAATTCCATTTCCTTTGCAATCTGTCTAGCTTTGCGTATTCCCATACCTTTAGGTTGTTTGAATGATTTATATTTACGATTTTGAACATATTGACCTCGTCGATCGATTTTATAACCTTCAAATACAGTTATGTAAAATGAAATAGTACCATCTTTATTCTTTTTTTCACGAATACTCATTATTAATTTCCTTCCTTAATAGTATTTAAATATTTTTTTAGATCAACAAGTGCTATATTATGTTGTTTTAATGATTTTAGTATTTGAATAGATTTTTTATCAAGTAATAATATTGATTCTACATATTCATCATGATTGATATAAAAATCTTGTTTTAATAAAAAATCTAATGAGACATTATATAGTTTAGGAAGCGTGTAAAGAACTTTATTACTTGGAGTACGTGTGCCTTTTCATAATGGCTTAAAGCTTGTTTTGTCATAAATCCACTCGCTTTAGCAGCTTCTACTTGGGTATATCCAGCATATAATCTAGCATATTTAAATCTGTTATTAATGTGTTTACGTTTCATATAAATAATCCTTATAGTGTCTATGTATAAATAAATTTATACGTTTTATTTTGTTATAATCTATAATACTATTTAATAGTGACAGTAATTCATCATCGATACCTAAAACTTTATCCATATAATCATTATGATTTTTATAATCATCTAAACAGAGCAGGTAATCAGTAGATACTTTTAGTACTTCATGCATTCGTATTATTGTATCAACATTAGGTAATCGTTTTGATTTTTCATATGACATTATAGTTGCTTTACCACCTTTGAATCCAAGTAGTGATGACAATTGTGGTTGAGTAAGTTTCATTGTTCTTCGACATTCTTTAAAGCGATTGGGTAAGTTTTTATCTTTGTAATATGTAACCATTTTTTCTCCTTTCTTAGATGTATCAAAGTATAGCAGTCTGTTGACATAATCATTATAAGAATGAAAAAAATTATTACAAAGGTACGATTTTTCAGCACAGTTTGTTTTTCTTTATATAGTTCATGTATGTTTTATGAAAGTATATTTTCGTGAATTATTATGATTAAAAGTTTAATAACTTTTTTAAAATTAAATATAAAATTTTGCGGATATCTTATGAATTTAAGGTATCCGCTTTTTTATTAGGCAGGTGAACTATATGGAGTATATATATAAGGTGGTGAATCTACAACAGTTAGATGAATTTCCAAATCATCCATATCAGGTAAGAATAGATGAAGATTTAAGAAATCTTCAAAAAAGCATCATGGAAAGAGGAGTTGATGAACCATTGATTGTTAGAAAGATTAATGACAGGTATCAAATCATATCTGGACATCGAAGAATGAAGGCCTGCCAATTGGCTGAGATTAACGATGTACCCGTCAGGATAGTTGATCTTAATGATGACGAAGCTGTAATCATGATGATTGACAGCAATTTGCATAGAAGAAAATTATTGAAAAGTGAGTTAGCATTTGCCTATCGAATGAAATATGAAGCTTTAAAACATCAAGGAAAAGTAATTGATGAAGCTTCGTATCCAGTAGATACGAAGTATAATACTGATTCAGCTCAAAGAATTGCAAATGAAAAAGGTACTAGTAGAGCACAAATATTTCGCTATATACGTTTGACTTATTTAAATAAAGAACTACTTAATCTGGTTGATGAAGAAAGAATTGCTTTTCGACCAGCAGTAGAACTTTCATTTTTAAATGGTAAACAACAGGAAATGCTTTTAAAAGTTATAGAAGAACTTGATGCAACACCTAGTTTATCTCAGGCTAAATTCTTTAAAGAACTGGCACAAGATGATGAGCTGGATGAAGAAACCATCTATGATGAATTATTGCAGGAAAAGCCAAATCAAAAGGAAAAATTAAAATTGGAAGCCAGTAAATTAAGCCAGTATTTTCCTAGAGGTGTGACACCTCTGGAAATGCAGGAAGCTATCTTTTATTTGTTGGAAGAACACAGTGATGAACTGGAACAGTATATGGCCACTTCATATGAACTGAAGATATAAAAAACAAGTAAGAAAAGCTTAGTTGTCTATTTACCAGCGGGAGAGAGGAAAAATGATAAGTAATAATGTTTATTTAAGATTCGATACTTTTGATGATGAAAAAAGTGTATTGAATTTTATTAAGGAAGAAAACAATTTTAAAGCTAATTCTAAAACATGGAAGAAAGATATCTACAAGTTATTGAGATACAAAAAGAAGCATTTAAGGAATTTTGGTAAAGATAATCAGTATCGTAATATTTTTGGCTATTATCTGAAGATCATGATTCCCGATACTTTTGATAAAAGAGTTGATGAGTTTGTGAGAAAAACTATGTTAGAAATTGATAAACGATTTTTAAAAGACTTGTATGTTTATAAAATAATTACAGAAGGTAAAGGAATGTATGTTGAGATTATCTGTTTTACAAGATATGTGTATAAAAGAGCAAAGAGATGTCTAAAGAAATATCAGCGTGATTATTACTATGATCAAAAGACAAAAAAATTATGCAAGAAGAATCATCCTGATGCTGTATTAAAAGCTAAAAAGGGTGATCTTATGCTGGATAGCAATGGTCATGAAATATATGAAGCTGTTGAGGTCAAAACAGTTGAAGATAGAATCTTTGTTTATAAAACAATTCAGCAATTAACACGAAGATTAAAGAATGCTGTGGCAACTGTCATTAAAGATGATCAGTATCATGAGCTGATTGTTAATATTGTTTCAAGAATTACCATTGTTAAAGATGATAGTTTGGCGGTTAAAAAATATAAACAACAAAGAAATATAGTTATCAGGAAAATCAATGAAATTATTCGATCTTTTGTTGAGCATATGAAATTGGGAAATCTTTTAACCATTTCGAAAATAGAAGAAGTCAATGAAGAATGGTGCAAAAAAGTTGATGAGATGGTTCATGAAAAAAGCTGTTGTTTTGATGATATGAAAGATTATCTTTATAAATGGTGGCAACAGAATATTATTGAAGTCATGTTCTAGTCGGTAAATTTACCGGGTAGAAAATTTGTACATTTGTTTATAAAGTGAAAAAGAAACAAAATAAAAACAGAAAGGTTCCAGTAAAGCTGGATTAAGGGAAAAGAAAATGAAAATTATAAGTGTAATCAATCAAAAAGGTGGCGTTGGAAAAACGCAGACAAGTATTAATTTAGCAGTAAGCTTAAGCAGAAAGGGATATCGTGTACTGCTTATAGATGGAGATGCACAGGGCAATGCAACAAGCTATTTTGACAAAAAAGTAAATGATATCAATCTATCAAAATTTATAGAAAAAGAGTTTGATAATCAAGAACCATTAAAATGGCTTGAGGAGGCATTAGGTGATGCATTCTATGAATATGATATCAATGATGTTCTTTTAGGACAGTGTCAGATCAAAGAAGCAATATATACTACTGATTATGAAAATCTGTCTATTATACCATCTACAGAAACAAGACTGATCAATACAGATCAGCTTATAAAAGCTGCCAATAAAATGCAGCATAATCGTCTAAAGAAAGCGTTAAGGGATGTAAGAAAAGAATTTGATTATGTTGTCATTGATAATGCGCCAACATTTAATACAATCACTCTAAATACTTTATTTACTAGTGATGAAGTCATCATTCCTTTAAAAATTGGAAGATTTGAACTTGCAGGTTTTATCAAAACAATGAATGAACTGGAAAATCTAATGAATGACTTTGAATGCTTTTATCAGATCTATGTGCTTTTTAATATGATTCCTAGAGGTAAGAGACCTCTTTATAGTGCTTTCATTGAAAAAATCAGAAAAATATTTAGTTCAACAGATAAATTATATGAAATTAAAGTTTTAAATACCACAATAGGCTATCAGGATGCTGTTGCTTCTAAGTCAGCTATGTCCTGTCAGCTGTTAGTTGATACCAAGAGTAAGATTGCTGATGACTACAAAAGATTTGCAGAAGAAATATTAGAAAAAGAATAGTAGGTGATACATATGAGTTTAACAGATTTACAGAATATGCAACCTAAGATGAATCATCTGCTCGGTCTTAGAAAAATTGATATTGAAGATATAAAAGAAAATGATCATAACATTTTTGAACAAAGAGATATCGATGAACTGAAAGAAAATATCAAAAAAGATGGACTATTAAAACCGTTGGAGGTTTATCAGAATGGTGATCATTATATTTTGATAGGTGGACATCGTCGTTATAACGCTTTGTTGCAGCTGTATATGGATGATTTAATCGAACCAGAGATTAACTGTATTGTCTATCCCAAACCGGATTGTGAAAATAATGAATTGATTCAGATCATTGCTTCAAATGCTCAAAGAAACATGAGCAAAGCAGAACTGGTTGAAATAACAAGAATACTGTTAAAAGTTTTAGAGAGTGAGCCGGACAGAAAACCAAAGGGCATGGAAACCAGAGTCTGGATAGGCGGATATTTAGGGGTATGTGGTAAGACAGCGCAGGAATATATCAATTTAGCAAGAGGAAAAAAGAAAGCTTCAAAAAAAGAAAGAGATACATCTTTTGAATACGTTGAAACGTTACTTAGAGAGAAGTATTCAACTAAAGTAAAGGTGACTAAAAATAGATTGACACTTATTTACAATGGAGTGGATGATCTTAATAGAATACTTGAAATCATGAATTGTATAGAAAAATAAAATGGAGGACTTATATGTTTAAAGTAATTTTATGTGGAAAAATCTGTAGTGAATTGACTATCAAAGAAGTTGGAGACAGAAAGGTATGTAATTTTACATTGGCATGTAAAAATGCATTTGATAAATATGAATCACATGTACGATGTTCAATATGGGGTTCGTTTGTTGATGAACTGGTAAAGAAAGATTACACAGATAAAACAGTACTGATCGAAGGAGAAGGAACGAATAAGCTGTTGGAAAACAATGATGGAAATCGTCATTATATTTTTAATGTCAAATGTTCAAGAATTGAAGTTGTATGATAAAATGAGGTTTTCGCCCTGAAAAGACAAATAAACAATAGACGATAGTCGGCGAAACCTCTCTCCTTTTTAGTTTATGAAAGGCAGGTAACTAAAGTGAATATTAAAGAAAGAAGAAAAGAAACAAAGGCATATGATCTGGTTACATTGGTGTTAATGTCAATATAAAATTTACCAAAAGTGTTAGTTTAATTTTCACCAGTTCTGGTTGTTATGATCATCATCCTCAATCATGGATATCTTATCCTTTGTTCGATATGACCTTCCTGTGATATTTATGATATGTGAATGATGAATAAGTCTGTCTAAGATTGCATTCGCTAATACATTATCACCAAAAACCTCTCCCCATCGTGACAGTGATTTGTTGGTTGTTATGATTGTTGAATGTTTCTCATACCTTTTTGTTATCAATTGAAAAAGAAGATTCGATGATTCGCTATCCAGCGGAAGAAACCCTACCTCATCTATGATAAGTAGCTTATATTTTGCAAAGAATTTCAATCGTGTTTCTAGTCTGTTTTCTAGATGGGCTCTTTTTAGCTGTAGGATGAGATCATTGCAGTTTATGAAATATGTACTGTTTCTGTTTTTCGCTGCTTCTATTCCAATTGATGTCGCCAGATGTGTTTTTCCTACACCTGGGGTTCCAATGAGAAGAATATTTTCTGTTTTTTCCATAAATCTGAGATTTCTAAAATCAAGTATCTGCTCCTTGCTGATCGAAGGCTGATATGAAAAATCAAAATCCTCAAATGTTTTTATATATGGGAAATTGGCCACCTTCACGCATGCGTTCATCGCTCGTTCATTCCTAAGTTCCATTTCAAAATTAGTCAGTTCATATAGTGCTTCCACCATATCCTTCTTTCCTTCATTTACCATGCTTATATATGTATCTAAATATTCTCTTATGCGATCGAGCTTCAATGTTTCCAGATTGTTCATGAGCCTGTTATAGTTTGTTGCCATCCTTATTTACCTATCCTTTCAAGCAGTTTTAAATTTTCTTCTGCAATTGCATCGATATCTATATCCTTGTTGCAGATTGTATGATGCAGTGCCTCCTGATAATGATCGTGTTTGTAGTTGAATTTATTTTTGTTTATTTGATGTACTGTCACAAGTTCTGTGTTAAAATATACATAAAGTTTATTTTCAATTGGTACTAGCTTGACTCTTTTGTTGATAAACTTTGTAGGAACGGAATATCCAGATCCATTGTAGGTAACCAGTAGTGTTGGTGGCACTATCTGCGTAATGACATTATCTACATAGCTATCGAGCATCACTTTGTTTGGTAAGGGTCTGAGATATTCCTTTTCTTTTTCAAAGAGAACATGCGGCGGCATATTCGTTGTCTGATTGATGGTGTTATTGACTCGTCTATTGATCTTTTCAATAAGATGGATAAGTTCTTCTTCATTTTCAATCTCGCCATCATATGCATTCAGCCAGGAAATGAATCTGTTGGCTGATTCATCTTTTCCTTTTGTCTGTGGACTTCTTGTTTTGCATAGCCTTATCTTCATGCCGCTATCCTTTTCAAAGGCTCTGATTTTCTGATGCTTTCTTTTAGAGCCATTAGTAATGCTCACTACAGCTGTCATATTGTCAGTAAGTATATGTTCAGGGGTTCCTCCAAGCCTGTATAAGGTATCGATGATGCATCTAAGGAAGTCTTCAGTTGTTTTTCCTTTGGTATAGACAAATATATGTTCACGTGAATAGCCAAGTGTAGATGTCATGAGATTGAATTCTATGACTTCACCATGAATGGTCGTCATTCTAAGATTTTCTTTCCAGTCTACCTGCAATTGTTGGCCAGGCCTTGTTTCATATAAAAGTCAAGATAATTTGACCAATTTGTTGCAATTAAGTGTTCTCAGTTTTTTTAGGATTTAATTTATCTTTGATTCGATAAGATGGACCTGTGATATTAAATAA
>NZ_NFKR01000053.1 GCF_002160495.1 Erysipelatoclostridium sp. An173
GTAATCAGATTATTGAAAAGCGATATATTGAAGGATTACGTGATGAAGGATATGAAAATGTAATTGGCTATGGAATATCTTTTTATAAAAAACAATGTATAATTACAAAAGCATAAATGGCTATAAAAAGTGATTAATAGCCAAAGTATTAAGCAGTATACATTTAAATATACTGCTTTTTAATTATTTATATAGTTTTTTGTCAACTTGATAAATTGTTTGAATAGCATTTTTTACTTCTGTTTCAAAATCAAAATCACCTTTTTTTATACACCACATCATTTCAAATCCGGTAAAAGCATAGCTTAGGGTTTTATATAAATCATAGGGATTACGTTTGTTTAAAAACTGATCTGCTTCTTGTCCTTTTTTTGTTATTGCAATACAGATTGCTGAAAAATCATCTCTAAAATCAAAACTTCCTTGATCATTATCAAGATTTATTTTAAACATCTGACCAATAATATCAAAGCCAATATCCTGGCTTTGTTTAACTAAAGAAAGAAAACAAAGTAATAGTTGTTCATAATAGTTATTAGCTAATATTAGTTGGGGAACATTACTAGAAATTTCTTTAGTTATATCATCATATAAATGAATGATAGTATCTTCTTTATTTTTAAAGTATTTGTAAAAAGTTGGTTTTGTAATGTTAGTTTTTTTACAAATATCCTGGATTGTAACGTTATTAAAACCTTTTTCTTGATAAAGTTTATATGTTTGTTTTAAAATTTTATCTTTTGTTGTCATAAAATCACCTAAACATATTATAAATGATTTTGAAGATATGTAAAACGTTTATTTTATAACCCTTTACATTTACTATGGTAAATGATATACTTTACTTGAGTAAAGTAATTAAATGGAGGAAAACGGCTATGAAAAATGTGTTATTTGACAAAACTTATATTGGAAAAATGAAGTTGAAAAATCGTGTATTTATGTCACCAATGGGGACAACTGGTGAAGCGGATGGTGCATATAATATTGATGCCATCAATTATTTTATGGAAAGAGCAAAAGGGGGAGCTGGTTTAATTATTACTGGTGCTAATGTTGTTTCTACAAAATATGAACCACGTCCTTGTACAGAATTATCAGATTTTCATCATGTAGAAAGATTAAATATGTTAATTGATCGTTGTCATCATTATGGTGCTAAAGTATGTGTTCAATTGTCACCAGGATTAGGTAGACAACAATTTACTGATCCTTTTACACCACCTTATAGTGCTGGTAGCGTTGGGTCTTTCTGGTTTCCTGATTTAATTTGTAAACCATTTACTAAAGAAGATATTCAATACTTAGTTGGAAAAGTTGGATATTCTGCATCACTTGCAGTTATGGCTGGTGCTGATGCGGTTGAATTACATGCTTATGGTGGGTATTTATTGGATCAATTCCAATCAAAACAATGGAATAATAGAACTGATGAATATGGTGGTTCTTTAGAAAACAGAATGCGTTTTACATTAGAATGTATTGAAGCAATTAAAAAGAATATTCCTGATACAGTACCACTATTAGTTAAATTTACTCCTGATCAAAGAGTAGAAGGATTTAGAGATTTAAGCGAAGGTATCGAAATGGCTAAAATATTAGAAAAAGCTGGTGTAGATGCTTTGCATGTTGATACTGGATGTTATGAAGAATGGTATCAGGCAATTACGACAGTTTATTCAAAACCTGGACATAAATTAGATGTTCAAAAAGCTATTAAAGATGTTGTCAGTGTACCAGTATTAGGGGATGGAAAATTATTTGATCCTAAATTAGCTGAAAAAGTAGTTAATGATGGTATTCTTGATTATGTTGGTTTAGGACATGAAATGCTTGCTGATCCACATTGGGTAAATAAAGTTAAGAAAAATCAACTTGAAGATATCACTCCATGTGTTGGATGTAATGAATGTCTTTTATCTGGATTTAGCGGAAAACATTATTACTGTGCAGTAAATCCAACTTGCTATGCTGAAAAAGAATATGCTTTACCAGCAGATACTGGATTAAAACGAAAAGTATTAATTATTGGTGGTGGACCTGCAGGAATGGAAGCAGCAATTACTGCTAAAAGACGTGGCTTTGAAGTTGATCTTTGGGAAAAAGCTGATAAATTAGGTGGAACATTATGGCCTGCTGGTGGACCTGATTTTAAAGCTGATGTATTAAAATTAATTACTTATCTAGAAACACAATGTCATAAGTTAGGTGTTAATATTTCTTTAAATAAAGCGGCTACTAAAGATAATATCAAAGGTTTAGATTATGATCGTATTATTTTAGCTACTGGTGCTAATCCAGCAATGCCTCCTATTGAAGGAATAGAAAAAACAGTATTAGCGACTGATTATTTAACTCATCAAGTAACAACAGGTGATAATGTAGTTATTATTGGTGCTGGTTTAGCTGGTAGTGAAGCTGCTTGCGACTTAGCTGGTCAAGGTAAAAATACTGTTTTGATTGAAATGTTGCCAGATATTTTAGCTTTAGCTAATCATTGTTTAAATAATGATCAGCATTTGCGCAATATGATCAAAGATCGTGGTGTAAATGTTGTAACAGGAGCAAAAGTTACTAAAATAACTGATGATAGTATCACATATGAAAAAGACGGTGAAGTTCATACAGTTAGCTATGATACTGTTTTAAATGCAGCTGGATTTAAACCTAATAATCAATTAGAAGATTTATTAGAAGAAGAGTATGATGATAAAGTTGTTGTAATTGGTGATGCCGTTGCACCAAGAAAGATCTTAACAGCAATTCATGAAGGATATCATGCAATTAGAGTAATGGAATAATAAATAATGGAAAAGATAGCTAATGATGCTATCTTTTTTTGTTAAATAATAATTATATTGTATTAATGATTTATAATAAGTCACTGACTTAAAGTCAGTGACTTATTATACTGAAATAAAGATAAAAGAAAGGGGGTTCGTTTTGGCGATGGGTAAAAGACAAATTGCTGCTATGCAAACACGGCTTAAAGTAATTGCGGCAGCTAAAAGATTGATTGAAAAAAATGGCTTTAAAAATGTTACTATTGACGATATAACTAAAGAAGCCAAAGTAGCAAAGGGAACTTTCTATACTTATTTTAAACGTAAAGAAGATGTTGTTAGTGAGATTGCTAAATCTAATTATAATGAAATTTATAAAAGATCGGTGGAATTAGATGGAGATATAGGTGATCGAATTACTTCTTTTCTAATTGGATCGATGGAATATATTGAGCAAACTGGTCTTAAAATTTGTCAACAATGGATAAAGACTGTAGTAGAACCAGAAGATCAAGGAGGAAAAGAGAAGTTACTTTACGACTATAATATCATAAGTGATTTATTGAATCAGGCTATTGATGCTGGTGAACTTTCAAAAGAAACACCAGTAAAACAGCTATCTGATGCGATTGTGTCACAGTATTATGGTATTGTTTTGACTTGGGGAATTTTAAATGGGGCTAGTGCGCCAGTAGAGTTACTTAAAAAGTATTGTCAAGGACAGCTTCGAGATTCTTTATCACACTATCAAATCTAAAGATTAACAATATTTTATGATAATTAGATTAATGGTAGTAAAAGATGGAAGGAGTGTTAATAAAATGATGAAAAGAAAAGCTTTTAAAGTAGTTATCTTGTATATAGTATTATGTATGGTAAGTGGTTGTGGATCAATTAATGAAAGTAATGAATCAAATACTAGTGAGGTAAATGATATGGAAAGTGGACAATTAAGTGGAACTATTCCAATTGAACTTGAATATATACCAGAAAATTATGAAACACCTGCAAAACAGCAAGGAACAATAAATAAGCTGACATATGAAACTTGGGAATCTTTTAGCTATGAAGATCATAGTCAGCCGCTAGAAAAAAATACATGGGTATATTTACCCTATGGATATTCAAATGATCAAAAATATAATATATTTTATCTTAGTCACGGTGGCTGGAGCAATGAAACTACGATAACGGGAACTGCTCAAAATCCTAGTTCATTTAAAAATGTAGTAGATCACGCTATAGAAGATGGCAAAATGCAGCCGATGATCCTTGTTTTTCCAACTTATAATAATACTAGTGAAAATGATAGTAGTGATTATAGTTTAGCATTACAGCTAACTGATCAGTTTCATAATGAATTAGTTAATGATCTAATACCGGCAGTAGAAAGTCAATATAGTACTTATGCTACTGAAACAACACCAGAAGGATTAAAAGCTAGTCGTGATTATAGAGGGTTTGGCGGTTTTTCAATGGGTTCAGTTAATACTTGGTGTACTCTTCGTTATTGTTTAGATTATTTTCGTTATTTTATGCCAATGAGTGGCAGCTATACTTCAGATGGTGATTATATGGCTGATCTAGTAAGCAACCAAGGTTATGGTCCTGAAGATTTCTTTATTTTTGCAGCATCTGGTACTGATGATTTTGCTTATAATTCTTTTAAAAATCAAATTAATGCAATGACTGATGGATCAAATGATATTTTTCGTCTGGCAACTTCAAAGGCAGATGGAAATGTAGTATTTTTACAACGAGAAGGCTATAGTCATGATGCTACTGCAAGTAATGAATATACTTATAATGGTCTATGTTTTTTCTGGAATAGATAAGTTATTATTTAATTGATATTGTAAATGCTGTATCAGTAACTTTTTAATGAAAAGTTATGGATGATATGGCATTTTTATTATGATAGATTTTAAAATATCGATAGATAAGATATAATAAAATATATTATTGGATAAGGAGAATTCTATGGAATTAATTATTGAACACTTACAAAAAAGTTTTGAAAAAAAAGAAGTATTAAAAGACATTAATTATACATTTAAATCGGGGAAAATATATGGATTATTAGGTCGAAATGGAGCTGGTAAGACAACATTATTTAATTGTCTTAATCAAGATATAATAATGGATAACGGAACTGTACTATTAAAAGAAAATGATAATCAAAGACGTCTTGAAATCGAAGATATTGGATATGTACTTTCAACACCTGCTGTTCCTGAGTTTTTAACTGCTCGTGAGTTTTTGAAATTCTTTTTAGAAATTAATGAAAAACAAATTGTTAATTTAAAAACTATTGATGAGTATTTTGATTATATTAATATAAAAAAAGAAGATCGTGATCGCTTATTAAAAGATTTTTCTCATGGGATGAAAAATAAAATGCAAATGTTGATTAATATTATTTTAAAACCAAATGTTTTACTTTTAGATGAGCTGCTTACTTCATTAGATGTTGTGGTTGCTGAGGAAATGAAAAATGTTTTACGTCATTTAAAAGAAGATTGTATTTTGATTTTATCTACTCATATTATGGAATTAGCATTGGATTTATGTGATGAAATCGTCATTTTAAATCATGGTAAATTACAAGAGGTATCCAAAGATCAATTAGATAATGATGAATTTAAAGATAAGATTTTAGCAATGCTAAGGGAGGAAGATTATGATTAAAACATTTTGGATTGCTTTTAGATTGCAAATTACTTATCGGGTCAATACAATTATCTATTCCTTAAAACAATTACCATTAATAAAAAGAATTCTACCTGTTTCATTATATGCAAGTAAGAGTTTAAAAGCTATTGCTAGTGTTATTTCATTATTATGGGAGATTATTACAATATTTTTATATAAAGGATTATATCTTGGATTATTTTTTATCATACCGATTTTATTTAGTAATATAGATAGTAGTTTACAGCCGGCATTTTTTCTAAATATATTATTGTTTTTAACTATAGCGGGAGCTGTTAGTAATAATCGTCTTTTTGAACCAGGACGTGATAAGTATTATAGTATTATTTTAATGCGTATGAATGCTGCTAAATATACAATTACTAATTATTTGTATGAATTATTAAAAATTATAATTGGTTTTTTAGGATTTTTAATTTATGCTAATATTACTTTTGGGTTACCACTGTATTTTTGCTTATTAGTACCTCTAGCTGTTTGTGGTGCTAAAATTATTTCTAGTTGTTATTCACTTTATCAGTATAAAACAAAAGGAAAAATTCGTAACGAAAATAGTCCGGTTAAAGCAGTCTGGTCAATAATTGCAATTTGCTATTTATTAGCATATTTACCTTTTATTACCGGTTTGGCTTTACCGATATTTATAAGTATTGTTATATTGGCTATTATGTCTTTAGGAATTATTGGGTTTATTTATATCTATAATTTTTCTTTATACCGGCCAATGTATCAGGTCTTATTAGGACAAAAATTTTCAAATATTAATACTTCAATAAAAGAAATTACTAATAGTAGCTATTTAGATTCTATTAGTAATGATGTATCAATTACTAGTAAGAAAAAAGGATATGCTTATTTTAATGAGTTATTTGTAAAACGTCATCAAAAATTATTATGGCGCAGTGCTAAAAGAATCACTATTTTTACATTGGGTTTATTGATTGCAGCAATCATAGCATTACTTTCTTTTCCTAAAGTACACTATGAAATTAATAGCTTATTATTAAATTTTTTACCATATTTTGTATTTATTATTTATTCTTTTAATTCTGGAAAATCAGTTGTTCAAGCAATGTTTCGAAATTGTGATCATAGTATGCTGACATATTCATTTTATCGTCGTAAAGATGTTATTATTTCTTTATTTTATTTGCGTTTACGAGATATCATCATTATTAATTTAATGCCAGCATCGGTTATAGCAATCGGGCTTCCGCTTTTAATATATATAACTGACAAAAATACTAATCCATGGATTTATCCAATCGTTTTTATTTGTATTATTGCAACAAGTATTTTCTTTTCAATTCATTATCTGACTTGTTATTATCTTTTACAACCGTATAATAGTATGACAGAAACTAAGAGTAGTACTTATAGCATTGTTATGTCAATAACTTATTTGGTTTGTTTTGCCTTTATTTATTTAAAAATGAATGCTTTTGTATTTGGACTTATCATGATTACTTTTTGTATTGTCTATATAATTATTGCTAGTACATTAGTATATCGCTATGCCTCAAAAACATTTCGGCTTCGTCAATAATAATTTAAAATGATGTTTCAATCTTTTTTGCTATATAAAACAAGATTGATTTGTAATTAAGATTATCTTATTTTATAAAATAGGATAATCTTTTTTGTATGCCGGGCATGGCATATATCTAGGTGGTGCAAGTCCACTGTGGGGGCGATGTCGCAACTGCCAACCACTAGCCAATATCAAGGGTGTCAGTCGTGAGGTGGAATCTGAAAGAAGATGGAGGCAAAACTCCGGTCCAAGGAACACGAATCATATCAGGCATATAACGGGGATGAGTGTGCAAAACAACACGAAGTCATAAGAGATTGCGGAATAGGACTGTTATATGTAAATATGGCGGATATATGGAGTGAAAGAGATATGACCTTATCCCGGGAGGTCTTGTGATGGAAGAAATTCCTAGTAACAACGAATCGCAAGAAGTCAGCCGAGGTCGTAGTAGTAAGGAAGTTTCTGTAATGGAAATGGAGCGAAGGACCGAACAAATCTATCAGTTATTGAAATAGAAATTGTGCTTATGCATGGTCTTGGGATATAAGGAAAACTAGTACCATGAGTAGACAAAGAACGGATGAAAGTGGAAGTTAGTGCGTAAGCAAGCGAAGAAATGGAGGTAACGAATATTGAAAACTGATAACACATTATTAGAAGAAATGCTCAGTGATGAAAACATCATGAAAGCATACAAACAGGTCAAAAGGAATAAGGGAGCACCTGGTATTGATGGAATGACTGTTAATGAACTCAAGGGGTATCTAGATGAAAATATAGATGCCATAAGAGAGCAGATACGAACAAGGAAGTATAAGCCTTCACCCGTTAGAAGAGTAGAAATACCCAAGGATAATGGAGGGGTAAGAAACCTAGGAGTACCAACAGTCATTGATAGAGTTATCCAACAGGCCATAGTGCAGGTGCTAACGCCAATCTATGAGCCACTGTTCAGTGATTCAAGCTATGGATTCAGACCAAATAGATGTTGCGAGATGGCAATCATCAAAGCACTTGAATACATGAATGATGGATATGAGTGGATAGTCGATATAGACCTGGAGAAATTCTTTGACAACGTACATCATGATAAGCTTATCTCACTGATTATGAAGGATGTCAAGAATGGAGAAATCGTATCACTGATAAGAAAGTTTCTAGTAAGTGGTATTATGCTTGATGATGAATTCAAGGAATCAGTCATTGGAACCCAACAGGGCGGAAACTTATCACCGCTGTTGAGTAATGTAGTGCTTAATGAACTTGATAAGGAGTTAGAAGCAAGAGGGCTACACTTTGTAAGATACGCTGATGACTGTATCATACTGGTACATTCATCAAAAGCAGCAGACAGAGTCATGAAAAATGTATCAAAATTCATTGAAAAGAAATTAGAATTAAAAGTGAACATGACCAAAAGCAAAGTAAGCAAACCAAATGACATCAAGTACCTTGGATTTGGATTTTACAAAGACCATAAAGCGGGCGGAGTATATAAGGCAAAGCCACATGAAATATCAAT
Organism: Erysipelatoclostridium sp. An173; assembly: GCF_002160495.1. Taxonomy (GTDB): domain Bacteria; phylum Bacillota_I; class Bacilli_A; order Erysipelotrichales; family Coprobacillaceae; genus Thomasclavelia; species Thomasclavelia merdavium. The sequence continues at coordinate 8,552 of NZ_NFKR01000053.1, forward strand.
AGTAAAATTAAAAGCAAAAATAAAGAAGCTAACATCAAGAAGCTGGTCAGTAAGTCTAAAGTATAGATTTCTAAAGATTAAACAACTCATAGTAGGGTGGATAAACTACTATAGGATAGGGAATTTTAAAATGAAGTGTAAGCAGATAGATGGTTGGCTACGATTCAGGATAAGAATGTGCATATGGAAACAATGGAAAACATCCCAAAAGAGAATCAGGATGATGATGAAGTTGGGAGTGAGCAGGAATAGGGCAACAAGAACCGCGTATTCAAGAAAAGGATATGCAAGGATAGCTATATCACAACCATTAAGTTATGCACTTAGGAATGAAGTATTAAAATATAATGGTCTAGTATCATTACTAGACCAATATCAGTTAAAACATATTTAGTATAGATTTGAACCGCCGTGTGCCGAACGGCTTGCCCGGTGGTGTTATCCAGAATTCTGGATAATTGCACTTATCCCGAATTATTGATTATCCCGAAAAACAGGTTTTTCCAATGAAAAATCAAGTAAAATTCGGGATAATTTTTATTACTTGAGTGAATATAATTTTTTCAAAAGATCTTCATCATCAAAATCATAATCATTAGTGTTGGTATTAGTTATATCAATAACGGATGAAGCTGCATTGATCGCTTTTCTTTTCATTTCAGTATCTGCATTGGCATAGAATTCCCTAGTGGTGTTAATCTGCGCATGACCTAACCATTCAGATACCAGAGGAAGAGGCATACCGTTACGGTATAGATGCATAGCTCTAGAATGACGAAACATATGACAATATATATGTTTTGGAAAGCTTGAATCAGCATTATTTGCCATGATACAGTATCGATCGATAAATTTCTGTACTGTGTCAGGATTCATTTTTGTTCGTTCACCGTTATGAAATGTAAAAAAGACATGGTCTTCACTGGTTAACTCATAGTTATCTAAATATTTCCTGAGATGCTCAACTGTTTTATCCATTATTGGAACTATACGCATCTTTCTTCCTTTACCATTAAGAACGATATGCGGAGATGAGTCTAAAGAGATATCTTTGAGCCTTATATCTAATAATTCCTGTATTCGAGCTCCTGTATCATATAAAGTAATCATCATCGTGAGATTTCTTCTATCTTTGACATTTAATTGATTAGGTTGACTGAGAAGAAATTCTAATTCTTTCTCACTTAAGAAATCTATGATGATTCCTTTAGTTACAGATTTTATAGGAATCGTCATAAGTTTCAGGTAAATATCGATTAACGTTATATCATGATTGGCAGAATACTTGTAGAATGATCTTATGGCAGCTAATTTTAGATTTCTAGTCTTAGCTGACCAATGATATTCATTTTCCCCATATTCAAGAAATGACTCGACAAGTTCAATCGTTGTATGATTAAAATCAAAATCTCTGAGTTTGATGCCTAAACTAGCCTTAGCGAAATCCAAGAATTGATTCATACAGATTTTATAACTCTTAATTGTATGTTTGCTTGCCCCTTTTTGGTTCGGGAGAAAGATTTCAAAGAAATCGCGAATCATCTTGAAATATTTCAGCTCGTTCTTTTTCATGGTAACACCTCTGGAATGAGTGATTCCATTATTCCCCAATCGATAGCTTTTGAAGTCTTTAGTCTATCAGGTAGTAAATGAATATAATAAGCTGTTTCTTCAAAGCTGGAATGTCCCATATAAGAACTCATGTAAGGCAATATATTATTCAGGTCTTCTCCTTCATCAAGAAATTTCATCATTAACGTCGTTGCAAATCGATGTCGTAGATCATACACTCTAATTCTGGTCATATTAGATGGCTCTTTAGTCGCTTTCCATAATTTTAAAAACTCTGTCCTAAGCCAAGTCGATTTATAACTATCAAGCCTAGGTGAGCTAAACAGATAGGGACTATTCATTTTAAATACCGAAGCTTTTCGCATATAATCTTTGATCATTTCATTGACATCATCAGATATCGGTATGATTCTTTCCTTATGAGCTTTATTCCTTCTTATGAAGATCGTTTTATCATTAAGATTGATGTCGCTTATCATTATTTCTCTTCCTTCGTTAGGCCTCAATCCACAATAAAATATCAACCGATAGATAACAGATATAATTAGCTTCTTATATGAACTCGGATCTTGAACGCTGTTTCTGATGGCTGTATCAAATAAATCAGTAAGTTCCTGATCAGTGAAAATATATGGGATATAGCGTTCTGCTTTGGGAGTAAAACTTGTATCCAGGATAAACTCACAAACACCTATCGAATAGATGAATATAGTAAACTGCCTGAGAGTAGACATCCTCTTTTTGAAACTATAACTTTTTTCAGTCGGTCTTGCGATACACCATGGAATCACCATCTTCTTTGTAATGATCGTTTCATTGGGATAGTTATCTTTAAGGTATCTTGAAAAATCTTTAATATACCATCTAGGGTTTTTTGTATCTAATCCACAACTACTGCGATATTCAAGATAATCATCTGTATATTCCCAGCAATATTTCATCGTCTATCACCTCGTATATCATCAAAAGATAGTGTGCATTTTCTCAGGCCTTCTACATCAAGATCGATGTATTGTCTAGATGGTTTTATTGATTGGTGACCAAGTATCTGGGCTACTGTATAAATTGATTGATCAGACTTTATCATTTCGGTCGCAATCATCCTTCTTATACCATGTATCGTATTCGTACCACCAACCATTACACCCGCATCTGCTGACCTTCTTCTTAATATATTATTTATCGAAACACCATCACGGAATCCTTCAAATGGTGCTAATGATCTGATGAACAACTTATCAGATTTAGTCTCAGGTCTTCCATTTAATACATAATCAGCCAAAGCTGCACACGCATCATTATTGAGTGGTAATTTTAGATAAGAATTAGTCTTTCCTTGAATGATTAGGATTTCTTTATTTTTCCAATCAATATCAGAAAGTTTTATATTAACGATATCTCCTGCCCTGATTCCTGTAAAGCAAGCTAAAACGATGATTGCATAGTCTCTCTTACCTACAGAGCTATTTCTATCAATGATTTTTAAAATCTTTGTGATATCATTAATATCTGCAGCTTTTTTAACTTTTCCATTTTTTACTCTTTTGACCTTTATAAGATGTGAAATATCCTTAAAGATGAGATGTTCATCAAAGAGTTTTCGCATATATTTAGATAATGCAGTAGCTACTTTATCAAGCGATCCAGGTGAAGTTAAAGATACAAGTTTGATAAAAGATACAATGTGGTCGTAAGTTATGTCCTGATATCTATATACACCATTTTCAATCAAGAATGTAGAGAATTTAATTAATGTCTTTTTTTCGAAGTCTATATTACGAGGACTTAAATCTCTGGTTCCAATATAACGATCAATGGATTCTGTAAACAGATTAGTAACTATTTCTTCATTGGCAATTTTAAATTTCCATTTAAAATTGCCGGTTTTTATTACTTCTTTAAGAATTCTCAGACCTCTTAGACGTTTATTAAATGTTCTTTTACCAAATTGATTAGCTTCTAGATAAGATTGATATATTTTCTCAACATTATCATTGACTGCTTCATCGTAATAATCCTCTCCCATCCGTTTGTATTCTACTAAAATGGGATTGAAATGAGTTGAGCGATACTGTTCTTTATAAGTATCATTGCCTAATGCATCAAAGAATGCATTCATAGCTGATTCGACAGCTTCAGTTATAAGTATTTTCATAATGATTACCTCCTGAAGCCATTATAAAAAATTATCCCGAATTTTACTTGATTTTTCATTGGAAAAACCTGTTTTTCGGGATAATCAATAATTCGGGATAAGTGGTGTTATCCAGAATTCTGGATAATTGCACCGTACATACGGGTCTCGTATACGGCGCTACATTTATATGTTAATTCAACCTATCTTAGATAGTATGCAAGAGGATTGACTAATCCAGGTCTTTCCTCTTTTCTTATGGCTAGGATATCTGCATTAAGTAAAAAGTTAACTACATTCCCATTTGCTTGTCTATACAGTCCAAGTCTTGTATTCGCTACCGAATAGATTTGCTCATCACTGAAGTGATAAGGTAATTTCTTATTCAGCTTTTGTAGATTTTTATATATCCTCAATGGTAATTTCCATTGTTTCAGAATAATGACCCTTATTTTGTGCCTCAACCATTGCCCAAATTCATCTATGAAGTTCTTCATCCTTCCAATTCGGAAATAGTTTATCCATCCTTTGATGATTTGGTTTATCCTGGTAAATGTTTTAGCGTTGGTCTGTGCTACACATTTCTTTCGAATGAGTTCCTTTCGACATTTATCATACAGGCTTTTCTTACTCTTCTTTGTAGGTTTGCATTCCCATTTTGATGAGTTCTTCCAGTATGTGAAACCTAGAAAATTACTATTCTTTGGTCTTACTACCTTTGTTTTGGTAGCACTGACCTTAAGGAATAGCTTTCTCTCTAGCCATGATGTGACTGACTTCATTACTCGATTTGCTGCCATCTCGCTTTTAACGAAAATATTGCTATCGTCTGCATATCTCACAAAGCATAGTCCTCTTGCTTGTAATTCCTTATCAAACTTATCTAGATAGATATTTGATAGGATTGGACTCAGAGGTCCTCCTTATGTGGAGTTAGTTATTATGCCGAGTTAAGTTTGAAAAGTATTTATTTTATAGGCTTTTCTATTTATTTTCTCGGCATAATATTTTATTTGAACTTGTTTA
>NZ_NFKR01000054.1 GCF_002160495.1 Erysipelatoclostridium sp. An173
GAGAATATGCTCAAGACAAAGAATCGCAGAAGATATATCTTGATTTCTTAAGAAACTTGTTGAAAGATAAGCCTTATATAGAACTGGCTTATATGACGGGTATATTGCCCATCAAGAAATATGGAACACATAGTGCCTTGAATATGTTTGAAGAAATCTCAATGATTGATCCGGGATTATTATCTGAATTTATGGGATTTACTGAAACTGAAGTTCAAAATCTTTGTATTCAATACAACATTAGTTTTGATGAGATGAAACAATGGTATGATGGGTATCACATGACAAATGATATTTCAACTTTTTCTCCTCGCTCTGTTGTTTCTTCAATTGTGAGAAAACAATTTGGAAATTATTGGACATCAACAGAAACCTATGAAGCCTTGCAGGTTTATATAGATATGAACTTTGATGGTTTGAAGGATAATATCGTTCAACTCTTAGCAGAAGAAAATATACCCGTTCAAACAACATCATTCCAGAATGACATGACAACATTCAAATCAAAGGATGATGTATTGACACTTCTTATACATTTGGGATATTTAGGATATAACGGTTCTTTACATACATGTTTTATTCCTAACAAAGAAGTTGTTGATTCATTTGTTAATTCTATTAGAAGTTCGAATTGGCATGAAACTACGAGGGCATTATTAAATAGTCGTGAACTCTTACAAGCAACATGGAACAAAGATGAAGAAGCAGTGGCTAGATATATAGAAGAGGGACATTTAGATACAGCGATACTTACCTACAATAACGAAAATGCCTTGTCATATACAATTGCAATAGCATATATAACAGCGCGAAATCATTATACGATAATAAGAGAGATGCCAAGTGGTAAAGGTTTTGCTGACATGGTATTTATTCCAATAGATAATAAACCAGCGATGATAATAGAATTGAAATGGGATCAGAAAGTAAAGACAGCAATAGATCAAATTAAAGAAAAAAACTATCCTCAGGGATTAAAGAAGTATCAGGATAATCTGCTTTTAGTAGCAATAAGCTATGATAAAGAAACTAAAAAACATCATTGTAAAATAGAACAGTTAACTTAGGTTCATGAAAATGAACCTTTTAATAAATATGTATAGAAAAAAATCACGGAAATCGTGATTTTTTGATTGATTAAAGTAATTTTTCTGCAGCAACATATTCACCATTTAAGGCACTAGCCACTGCTTTACAAGTATATTTTCCTTGATAAGTATTTAAACCTTTCATAAATCCAGGATCTTCTTTTAAAGCATCTAATCCTTGATTTGCTAGTTTTAAAATATAAGGTAAAGTTGCATTAGATAAAGCCATAGTAGAAGTTCTTGGTACAGCACCTGGCATATTAGCTACTGAATAATGAACAACCCCGTGTTTAGTAAAAGTTGGATTATCATGAGTTGTTACATGATCACAAGTTTCAATGCAGCCACCTTGATCAATAGCAACATCAACAATAACACTACCTTCCTTCATTGTTTTAACCATTTCTTCAGTTACAATTTTTGGTGCTTTAGCTCCTGGTAATAAAACAGCCCCAACAATTAAATCAGCATTTTTTACAGCTTCTTTTAAATTATATTCATTATTATAAACTGTATGAATAGCTCCATTACTAATATCATCAATATAAGCCATAGTATTTACGTTAATATCAAAAACCTGAACATTAGCACCTAAACCAAGTGCCATTTTAGCGGCGTTAATACCAACTTTACCACCACCAATAATTACAACGTTGGCAGGTAATACTCCAGAAACACCACCTAATAAAATACCACGACCACCATTAGTTTTTTGAAGTAAATTAGCACCAATTTGAACAGCCATTCTACCAGCTACTTCACTCATTGGTGTTAATAATGGTAAAGAATGATTAGCTTCTACTGTTTCATAAGCAATAGCTGTTGTTTTACTTTCAATTAATGCATTAGCAAAAGGTTCGTTATTAGCGATATGCAAATATGTGAAAACCATTTGATCTTCGCGTAAATATTTGTATTCACTTTCTAAATATTCTTTTACTTTTACAATTAAATCAGCTTTTGCAAATACTTCTTCACTTGAAGAAATTATAGCACCAGCTTCTTGATATTCTTGATCACTAAAACCACTGCCATTACCAGCATTAGTTTCAACATATACTTGATGTCCAGCTTTACAAAGGGCATAAACCCCAGCAGGAGTCATTGAAACGCGATTTTCGTTATTTTTTATTTCTTTTGGAATTCCTATAATCATGATTTATTACCTTCTTTCCATTATAAATTGATTATTATTATTGTAACACTATTTTTTTGTTATGGACAAAATATTTTATTTAGAATATTATTGATTAGGTTTAATTTGTTGCTTTTAATTTTTGAATATAGGATAATATGTCTATCATTTTATTAAAAAGTTAATAATAGTAAGATTATTAGGGAGGAAAAGAATGTTATTGATCAATAAGACACTGATTAAGATGTCTAAAGGTGTTCGGATTTGGATTTTTATAATTGCATTGTTGAAGATGCTTACATTAATAGGAACGGTATTATTTGCTCAAACGATATCAGCGTTTTTGGGTGATTTATATCAACCATCATTATCAAAAGAAGAATTGATAGGTGCTATTGTTAGTGCAGTATTTGCTTCACTATTGATTTTGGTTGCTGATTTGTTGACTGGTGAAGCTGAATATCGCTGTGGTGCTAAAGCGCGAATTTCTTTACGTAAAGCTATTTTCGATAAGATTTTAGAACTTGATGTTGGAAAGGTTGAAAAGATTGGTGCTAGTAATGCAATTAGCAGTGTCGGTGATGGAGTTGAATTGATGCAGGTTTATTATACGCGGTATTTACCTAGTTTACTGTATAGTTTAATGGCACCGATTTATTTGTTTTTTAATCTTAAAGATACATCATTTCCGGTTGCATTATTATTATTAGTTATTTCTTTTGCTTTACCATTATTGAATAACTATTTTCGTAGTATGATCGATCAGTTAAAAAAGGAATATTGGACTAGTTTTCAAGATTTAACTAGTTATTATTTAGAAAGTTTAAAAAGTTTAGTGACTTTAAAATTGTTTAATCAAGATCAAAATCGTCATGATCATTTAAAAGAAAAAGCTAATGTTTTTAATCAAAATACAATGTCGATCATGAAAATGAATTTTTCATCATTTTTATTATCAGATGGTTTGATTTATGGTGGCATTGTTGTTGCTGTATGTATTGCTTGTTTTCAAATGAACAATAATCAGCTTGATTTTTCTCAAGGAATATTAGTATTAATGCTTTCATATAGCTTTTTTAGCTCAATTCGTCAGTTGATGAATGTTACTCATGATGCCTTATCAGGAATTGCCGCTACCATTAAAGTAGAGGAAATCTTAGCTATGGATACTACTAGAAAACAAGAAAGTATTGAAACAACTAATGATAAGATCATTGAAAAATATTCTAAGGAAACTTTAGATTATTTACATAATTTTGATGGTATCATTGCACATGATATAAGTTTTAATTATCAAGAAAAAAGAACGGTATTAAATCATTTAGCAGTTGCTTTTCCTAAAGGTAAGACCACAGCAATAGTTGGTCGAAGTGGTTGTGGTAAAAGTACTTTAGCTAGTATGTTAATGCGTTTTATTGATCCTGATAATGGTTATTTGTTTTTTGAAGGAAAAAGCTATTATCAGCAAAGTCCTGAGGAATTAAGAAAAAATATTATCATGGTACCACAGCGAGTTAGTATTTTTGGTGGCAGTTTAGAAGAAAATCTGCGGATTGCTAAACCCGATGCTTCGATTACTGAAATTTTAAATGTTTTAAAACAGGTTCGTTTATATGACTGGTTAAAAAGTTTACCTGAAGGTTTATCAACTGATTTAGGTGATAGTGGATCAAAACTTTCAGGTGGACAAAGACAGAAAATCGGTTTAGCTAGAGCTTTATTAAGCAACGCACCATATATTATTTTTGATGAAGCTACATCAAGTGTTGATCGTGATAGCGAAGATGAAATTTGGCAATGTATTAAAGAATTAAAACAGAGTCGTACATTGATTATTATTTCACATCGTCTTTCAACAATTCAACGTGCTAATAATATTATTGTATTAAATAAAGGCCAATTAGTAGAACAAGGCAGTCATGAAGAATTACTTGATAAACAAGGTGAATATTATCAGCTGGTTAAGGAACAAGAAATCTTGGAAAATCAGGGAAAGCAGAGGTTAAGTTATGAATAAAAAACCATCTTTATTTACACTGACAAAAAGATTATTAAAAATTGCAACTGAGCAAAAAAAGTATTTTGTAATATCAACGATTGTAAGTATAGTTGGTAATGCTATGCAGCTAGGTTTGATGGGATTTGGTGCTTGTTTTATTTTAAGTATTGCTGGTAAACTTAAATTCTTAAATAGTACTGTATGTTGTGTTTTAATGATAATAAGTGCTGTTTTAATTGTAATTTGTCGTTATTTAGAAGGCTATTTTTCTCATGCGGGAGCATATAAATTATTAGCTAAGATGCGAATTGATATGTTTGCAATGTTACGTAAGTTAGCTCCTGGTGGTTTGATTGATCGTAGCAGTGGGGATATTATGTCGCTTGCAATATCAGATATTGAAAGTATTGAGTTCTTTTTTGCTCATACTATTGGCCCATTATTTACAGTTATTTTATTACCAGTAATAACATTAATTATTGCTGGAATGATTGATTCTTTATTTGTATTAGCGTTATTACCAATCTATTTAATTATTAGTGTTGTTTTACCATTAATAGCTATTAAATTAGGGCGTAATATTGGACTAGGATATCGAGAAAAATTAGGTAAGTTAAAAGCGTTTTTACTAGATAGTGTTTATGGTTTATCTGAAATTCAAATCTTTGATTATGGAAGAGCTCGTAGTGAGGAACTTACTAAAATTAATCAGGATATTAATCGTTCAACTCATTTATTAGCTTATCATCGTCAATTTGTAATTTCTTTGCCAACGTTTTTTATCTATTTAGCAAGAATAGTAGTTATCGCTGTTGCTTCTTATCTAGCTTTGGTTAAAAGTGTTGATTCATCAGCAGTGATCATTTTATCATTTTTAGTATCAGCGTCTTTTTCATCAACGCAGTCTTTAACTACTGTTGTATCTAGTTTAGTAGAAACTTATGCTGCTAGTCAAAGATACTTTGATTTACAAGATAAAGAGCCATTAGTCAAAGAAAGCAAAGATTCTAAAAAATTGACTGATATTAAAAAAATAGAATTTAAAGATGTTACTTTTAGTTATCCAGATGCTAATAAACCAGTAGTTGAAAACATGAATTTAGTAATTGATGCTGATGATAAAATTGGTTTAATTGGTGAAAGTGGTATTGGAAAATCAACATTAATTCGTTTATTATTAAGATTTTATGATGTTACTAGTGGACAAATCTTAATTAATGGTATTGATATTAAAGAATATTCTTTAACTGATTTAAGAACAAAAATCAGTGTTTTACAACAAGATACTTTTATCTTTAATGATACTATCAAAGCTAATATTGCTCTTGGAAAACCGGATGCAAGTGATGAAGAAATTATCAATGCTGCCAAGATGGCAGGAATTCATGACTTGATTAGTTCATTGCCAGATCAATATTATACTTTGATGGGTGAAATGCAAAATCGTCTATCTGGTGGTGAAAAACAGCGAATTGGAATAGCTCGAGTATTATTGGTCAATCCTGATATTTTAGTGATGGATGAGCCAACTAGTAGTTTAGATATTATTAATGAAAAATCATTGTTGCAAACATTGGATCAGCAGTTTAAAGATAAGACGTGGTTAATTGTTTCCCATCGTCCTTCATCTTTATCTAATTGTAAAAGAATTATTAAATTAGTAGATCATAAAATTAGTGAAGTAGCAGTTTAACTTATTGGGTTATAGCAAATTACTTTAATTTGCTATAGCCCTTTATCATTATTTTATCTTTTTTATCATTGTGTTAAAATAATATTCGAGGTGATGAAAATGAAAGAAGGTATGAAGTTTTTAACAAACCATTATCAATTAAGAGAGTTTACTTTAACTAGAATGTTACAGTTAGTTAATCAAAATAAAACAGCAAAATTAAATGGAACTGTATTTTTTGGTGATTCAATAACTGAACGTTGTGATTTACAACAATATTATCCCGAAATTGAAAATAAATATAATACAGGAATTGCGGGTATTACATCAAAAATGCTTTTAAATTTTATTGATGAAGGAGTAGTTAAATATCAGCCTAAACAAGTAGTAATCATGATAGGAACTAATGATTTAGGGGATACTGTAATGGAAAGTCCTCGTGATATTGCTTTAAATGTTAAAGAAATGGTAGAAATCATTCATTATAATTGTTTGGATGCTAAAATTTATTTAGTAGCTCCAATTCCTTGTATTGAAAAAGTTCATGGTTATAAAGCGATAAAAAAAGGAATTAGAAGTAATGATGTATTAAAAATGATTTTTAAAGAATATAAAAATGTTATTCCTTATGAATATGTAACTTTTATTAATCCATATTCTGCATTATGCAATAAAAAAGGAGAACCAATTGCAGAATACTATGAAGATGGCTTACATATAAATGAAAAAGGCTATCAGGCCTATACTAAAGTAATTAAAGAAGTATTATTGAATGGGTAATGATTATGGCTAAGATTTTGATTGTTGAAGATGAAATAAAATTAAGACAAGAATTAGAAGTCTTTTTAAATAATAACGGCTATCAAACTGAAATAGTCAGTGACTTTAGCGATACCTTAGATCAAATGCTCCATTTTAATGGGGACCTTATTTTATTAGATATTAATTTACCTAATAGCAGTGGTCAATTTTTATGTAAAGAATATCGTAAAAGCGCTAGTACGCCAATAATAATTGTAACTAGCCGTAATAATGAAATGGATGAATTAATGTGTATTAATTATGGTGCTGATGATTTTGTTACTAAGCCTTATAATCCTTTAATTTTACTAGCTCGGATTGAAGCAGTATTAAAACGAGTTCATCCTCAAAAAGAAATGTTAATAAATTATCGCAATATTCAACTAGATGTTTTTAAAAGCTGTATTATCAAAGATAAACAGATAATTGATTTATCAAAAAATGAACTCAAAATATTTTATTATTTATTAAGTCATCAAGGTGTAATTATTTCACGTGATGAATTAATGTCTTATTTATGGGATAGCGATATGTTTGTTGATGATAATACGTTAACAGTTAATATTAATCGTCTAAGAAAGAAGTTAGAAGATATTGGATTAAAAGACGTGATTATAACTAAACGGAAACAGGGGTATCTAATTCTATGAGATTTAGTGATTATTTAAAAGATCAACTTATAAGCATTATTGTTATGATAGCGATAGTTTTTTTAAGTGGGATAATTTTATGGGTATTTAATTTAAATAAGTTTTTAATATTTTATATTCCCTCACTATTTTTACTTGGCTATATAATTGTGTTTATTTATAACTATTGGCGTCGTCGTAATTATTATAATAATTTTATTGAGCTTCTTGATAGTCTGGATCAAAAATATTTAATTACTGAATTATTAAAACAGCCTAATTTTTTAGATGGTAAAGTAATGGTATCATCAATTTATGAAATTGATAAATCAATGAAAGAACATATCAATGAAATTCGTTTTCAACAAGTTGAATTAAAAGAATATATCGAAATGTGGTGTCATGAAGTTAAAACACCACTTGCAACAGCGATGATGGTTGTAGAAAATAATGGAAGTGATGTTAATGATAGTATTAAAGAGGAACTGGTTAAGATTGAAAATTATTTAGAGCAGGTTTTATTTTATGCTCGCAGTGAAAATGTTGAAAAAGATTATTTGATCAAAGAAGTAGATTTAAATGAAATCGTTAATACTGTTATTAAACGAAATAAAAAAGATTTAATTAGTCGAAAAATTAAGATTGAACTAGATAATTTATCTATTAAAGTACATAGTGATAAAAAATGGCTTGAATTTATTTTGCATCAGATTATCAACAACGCTATTAAATATGTTGATAAAGATCCAGTGATAAAGATAACCGCTAACCAGTATCAAGATCACATTGAATTATTGATTTTAGATAATGGTATTGGGATTGATGGAAATGAAATTGAGCGTGTTTTTGATAAAGGTTTTACCGGTACCAATGGAAGAAATCATCATAAAAGTACTGGGATTGGGCTGTATTTGTGTAAGAAACTATGTAAAAGATTGAATCATGAAATTAAAATTGCATCAAAAGATGGTCAAACAATTGTAACAATTATTTTTCCATGTAATTCTTATCTAATCTTACAATAATGTAAGGTTATGTTATTTTATTCGATGGTTAAAAATAACGGAAATCTTATAATAATAAGTGAGGTGAAGATAGATGGAAAAGATATTAAGAATTGAAAATATTGAAAAGTATTATGGTAATAAAACAAATATTACTAAGGCTGTTGACAATATTAGTTTTAATGTTGATGATGGTGAATTTGTAGTTATAATGGGGGCTAGTGGAAGTGGTAAAAGTACTTTATTAAACTGCATTTCAACAATTGATCGAGTTACTAGTGGACATATTTATTTAAAAGGACAAGATATTACTAAGTTAAAAGGACGTCAGTTGACTAAATTTAGAAGAGATTCTTTAGGATTTATTTTTCAGGATTTTAATTTATTGGATACGCTGACAGCTTTTGAAAATATTGCGCTAGCTTTAACAATCAAAAAGACTAATTATAAATTGATTGATGATAAAGTAAATAAGATTGCTAGTGCACTTGGAATCAAAGAAATTTTAAACAAATATCCCTATGAATTATCAGGAGGACAAAAACAGCGTGTTGCCTGTGCCAGAGCTATTGTTACTAATCCAGATTTAATTTTAGCAGATGAGCCAACTGGTGCTTTAGATAGTAAATCAGCAAGATTATTATTAGAAAGTTTAAATACTTTAAATCAAAAGCTGAATGCGACAATTTTAATGGTTACTCATGATTGCTTCACTGCTAGTTATGGTGACCGGGTCATCTTTATTAAAGATGGTAAGATTTTTAGTGAGATTGTAAAAGGAAATCATTCTCGAAAAGAATTTTTTAATATGATCATGGATGTTCAAACAGTATTAGGTGGTGAGCTAAATGAACTTATTTAATATTGCTTTTCGTAACATTAAAAAAAGTATTAGAGATTATTCAATTTACTTTATTACTTTAGTAATAGCAATTGCTATTTTCTACTTATTTAATTCAATTGATAGTCAAACAGCAATGCTAAAGCTAAATGAATCTACTAAAGAGATTGTTCAGACTTTAATAAATCTTTTAAGCTATGTTTCAGTTTTTGTGGCGATAGTATTAGGATTTTTAATTGTTTATGCTAATAATTTTATTATCAAACGACGCAAAAAAGAAATCGGTGTTTATCTAACTTTAGGAATGTCTAATTTTCGCGTTTCGATGATTTTAGTTTTAGAAACAATGATGGTTGGAATTATTTCTTTAGTTGTAGGAACAATTTTAGGAATCGGCTTATCACAGTTAGTATCAGTCTTTACCGCTAAGTTATTTGAAGCAGATATGACTAGCTTTGCGTTTGTTTTTTCAGCCGATGCTTTATTTAAAACGATCATTAATTTTGGTGTTATTTATTTTATTGTAATGATCTTTAATGTTATTAGCTTAAATCGTTTTAAATTAATAGATTTATTATATGCTAAAAGTAAAAATGAAAAAATTAAGATTAAAAACAGCTGGTTAATTTTCTTTTTGTTTATTATATCACTTGTTTTAATTGGTTATGCTTATAGCTTATTATATGATAATGCCCTATTAAACGGTGGTCAGGATTTTATCGTGATGCTTATTAGCGGTGCTTTGGGAACATTTTTATTCTTTTTATCAGTTTCAGGATTTTTATTAAAAGTTGTTTCTTTAAGTAAAAGATTATATTATCGCGGTTTGAATATTTTTATTTTAAAACAGGTGAATAATAAAATTAATACTCATGTAGTATCAACTACTGTAATTTCTTTGATGTTATTACTGACAATTGGTATTTTATCATCATCATTATCGTTAGCTAATGCTATGAATGCCTCATTTAGAAATAATACACCTTATGATTATAGTGCTATTGGTTTTGAAAATAACGAAGTGTTAAATTTAAGACAAGAAGCAGCTTACAAAGATATTACTAGTGAAGATTATCTCTTTAATTATGTGTATTTTGATGATCTTTCAATGGGTGATTTTATTTATGAAGGCAATGAATTATATGATGAAATGGATTTGTTATTTCAAACGAAAATGCCAGCAATCAAAGAAAGTGATTATAATAAATTAATGGAAATGGCTAATAATGAAAAACAAAAAGTTAATTTAGCCGATAATCGTTATATTTTAGTAGCTACCATGCCAATGTCTTTAGATTATTATAATGAATTTTTAAGTAATGATGGTATTATTGAAATCGGAACAACTTCTTTAACATGTCAGGAAAACCGTGCGATTGAAACTTCAATAACTAATAGTAATGGTAATGAAGGATTTATTGTTGTTAGTGATGATTTTGCAAATAAATATGGCCAAGTCGATCCTAATAGTAATCTAGTAGGAAATTATTCTGGTAATAAAGAAGCTAGTGAAGATAAATTTATGGAACTATTACAAAAATACAACGACCCTGAAACCCGGATTATTGCTGATACTAAAATTGAGTTAAGTGCAACTGGTGTTGGAACAAGTGCGATGTTTACGTTTTTAGGTTTATATTTAGGAATTGTTTTTGCTATTGCTAGTGGAACCGTTTTAGCAATCGAACAATTATCAGAAGCTTCTGATAATAAAGAACGTTATCGAATCATTAATCAATTAGGTGCTAGCAAGAAAATGGCTAATCGTAGTTTATTAGTACAAATAGGAATTATGTTTATTTTCCCGCTTACAGTTGCTTTAGTTCATAGTTTTGTAGCTTTAAATGAGATTAATTATCTAATTAGTTCAATTGTTAATATTAATATTGCTGATAATATTATCATTACTACATTGTTTATTGTGATAGCTTATGGTGGTTACTATTTAGCTACTTACTTAGCTAGTAATCGTATTATTAATGAATAAAACCCCGTATGGGGTTTTAATTTATAATTGTTTTATTTAATGTAAAAATAATGTCTTTATCTTGATATTCTTTGATTTGATTAGTAGGCCTTAAATTAGGATGGTCTTCTAAAATACCATCAAAAACAATTTTATTTAAATAGGGTAAAATTGCTAAATTACATACTTTTGGTAATACTTTATCAGGATATATTTCTTTTAGATGACTAACAAGACCATAAATAGCATAGACATCACTATTATTACTAACGATTGAATAGTCATCATTATTTTTTAAAATCAAAAATTCATCAATAAAACCTTCTTTAAAGTTTTCAATGATTTTTTTTGCTTCATTATTTAAATGATCAGGATCTTCATTTAAATAACGATCAATTATTTCTGGATTATTAAATAATAATGTTCGAACATAACTAAAATCAATCGGATCAACTTCATCAAGTTCATGAAATGAAATAGTTGTAATGTTAAATTGTTGATTAGTATACTCTAATAAATTTAAATACAATTGATAAAAAGTCGTACTTTCTTCTTTAGTAAAACTAGAAGCTTGATGGATTAAATGATAATATTCATTAGGACTTAAACCATATAAACCAGCACTGTGAATATATGGTAATGCTTTAGGTATTAAGGTAATTAAATAATTAAGGTTTTCATTTGTATCTTGTTGTAATTGTTTGATGGTTTTAATCAGTTTGTTTTCATCTTCACAGGTTTGGCAGGTTTGAATAATTAGATTACGAATCATTTCTTTTAGTAAATAACTATTAATTGATTCGATTTCACGATATAAACAATTAATACAATTATGCTCAATATCCAATCCATAACGAGCAATCAATTGAATCTGATGTTTATTATAAGTAAAATCAACTTCGCTAACAATTTTTTGATTATTAACTATTTTATCGATATACACTTGATAAGGTTCATAAGCCAATAATAAACCATCATCACCTTGATAAATAAAATAGTGCCAGATTAAATAACGATTAGTATCGATATGCTTTTTTAAAGTATCATGACTAATAGAAGAATCATATTTAAGATAAAAAGCAATTAAATCATCAACATTAATAACACCGCGAATTGCAAGAATCCCGATTAATAATTCGTTAATTTGATCTATTCTTTTTATTTTAGATATATCCGCTAAATTTATGGCTTTAAAAACAATTTCTTTTAAATCATCAGGTATTGTGATGTAGTTTTTATTATTAATATCTTTGATCAAAAGACATTTGTTGATTAAGGAATTGATAATTGGTAAATCTTGATAGTTATGATTAGTTGGATAGTGTTTTAAAAAATTGATTTCAGTTTTGCTTAAGACATTTAAAACATGATGATAATCTTGATTATAATAAGATACAATTTCTTTACAAATTTGTTTTGAAGTAATTAAATGAGATAATTTAGGATTATCAACTATTTTTAAATAACGCCAATAGAGATGGTTACATTGATTAGAAATAATTAAATCAACTAGTTTCATTTGAATCACTCCTCGTATAATATGTACGTAATCATTTAATGATTTTTATTAAATTCATTATTGATTGTACATTCTAATTTTAAGATAATAGTTTTGTTTTGAATGAAGGTTTT
>NZ_NFKR01000055.1 GCF_002160495.1 Erysipelatoclostridium sp. An173
TAGTCATTGTCATATACCTCTTTCCTGTTTTTTGATTTAAGCTTATGACATTGTACCATATACTAGCTAGTTCTTCCATTTAACCAGTCCAGTTTTTATTCTAGCATCACTGTCTCTTGCTTCTTAAATCGGTGATTGTACTACTCATTTACTACTTTTGGTTGCATTTTCATGCTGGTAAATGCCAGCTTATGCAGAGTATCTTCCAAAAGGAAAATGCCGATAAAGCCCTAAAATACAGGCTATACCGACATTTACCAGCTTATGAAAAGATAATCAGAAATTTAGTGAGTTTTTAGGTAAAAAAACAATTTTAAGGATTCAGTTTAATCGTTTTCGTATTAAATGGTCTGTTTTAAAAAGAATATTGATGTTAGGTTCTTCGCCATTTTTTATGTCGGCATCAGAAGGATTACTTACAATTTGTTTTAATCAGCAGTTGTTAAGTTTTGGTGGTTCATTAGCAGTTAGTGCCATGACGATCATGACATCAATGTATCAATTTGTCTTATTACCAATTGAAGCTGTTGCTGCAGGTAGTCAACCGATTATTTCTTATAACTATGGCGCTAAAAATTATCAACGATGCAAGGAAACAATATCTTTAGCAATGAAAGCTACATGTTCATACAGTCTAGTGATTGTTTTATTGATGGAGTTATTTCCACAGATCTTTGTTGGTATCTTTACAAGTGATAGCGAGCTTTTAAGACTAGGAAGCTGGATGTTAAGAATCTATATTTTAGGCGGTTGTATCATGGGAATAAATTCAACCTGTCAGCAATCATATAATTCGTTAGGAGAAGGTAAAATGTCATTTTTCTTTGCTTTTTATCGCAAAATTATTTTACTGATCCCTTTAATCTTTATTCTACCAATGTTTTTTGAAAATCAGGTTTTAACGGTAGTTTTAGCTGAACCAATATCAGATTTTATTACCACTATAACAAACTATATCTATTTTCATAAAATCTTTCTTCTAAAAAAGCTTTCAGTAAATGATATCAAGGAAGAATATCATATTGTTCAAGAAGTTTAAAAAAGTTAATTTATAAAAATATTATAAAGGAGAATTTAAAATGAATATTAATACTAAAGTTAAATTATGTTGTTGTCAAAAAATGCCGATTGTTGCTTTAGGGGTATGGCAAAGTGGTAAAGATACTAAACAGGCGGTTTTAGATGCACTAAAAGCTGGTTATCGTCATATTGATACGGCAGCATGTTATGGAAATGAAGAAGCAGTTGGTATGGCTATTAAAGAAAGCGGGATTCCAAGAGAAGAAATCTTTATTACTACAAAATTATGGAATGATGATATTAGAAAACATCGCACTAAAGAAGCGCTTCAAGAAAGTTTGCGTAGATTGCAGGTTGATTATGTAGATTTATATTTAATTCATTGGCCAGTAGAAGGGTATATTGATGCTTATTTAGAAATGGAAAAGTTAAAAGAAGCCGGTTTGATTAAAAGTATTGGTGTTTCTAATTTTAGAAAATCTCATTTACAAAATCTTTTAGCAAATGTTCATAAAATTCCAAGTGTTAATCAAATTGAGATTAATCCTCAAATGCAAGATGAAGAAACAATTGAATTCTGTCAGGAAAATAAAATTGTGTTAGAAGCCTGGTCGCCACTAGGAAGTGGGGCATGTTTACACATTCCAGCGATTGAAATGATTGCTAAAAAATATCATAAATCATCAGCACAAATTATTTTAAGATGGTTATTACAAAGACATATTGTTGTATTACCAAAATCTATTCATAAAGATCGTATTGAAGAAAATATTGATTTATTTGATTTTGAATTAACAGATGAAGAAATGAGCTTAATGAATGCCTTAAATCAAAATAAAAGGACTGGTCCTGATCCAGATGATTTCGATTTTTAAATATCGAGTGATGAAATATTATAAAAACAGCTATTTGAGTTATTTATTGATGTATTTCTTTTACTTCTTCTCTTTAGCTGTTTTTTCAGGATATATATCTGTTTATTTAATGTGTTGATTAGCAGATTATTTGAACAAAAAAATAAAGGAATTAGTCAAATAAAATTAATAAATATAATAAAACAGTTAAAATAATTTGAGAAAATAATATGCAAATTATCTTAACTGTTTTATTATTATATTTAAGGAGATCGACATACAAAAAAAGAAAGGGTCATCGGATTGCCGTCCTACCTTCCTTTTTCCCAAAAACATATGTATGTCTTGTACATGACTATGATAACATTTAAAACACTTTCTTTCAATAATTATTCCCAGGATTTTTATAACGAAGATATTAAATCATTAGATCTTAATAAAGTTAAATGTACCTGCGGTTCTACCGGACATTTTCATCGTCATGCCTGCTATCAGCGTTATCTGGCTGTTGATGCTGATCATACAGTTGTAATTTCTATCATCAGGATCAAATGCGACAGCTGTGGTTGCACACATGCTCTTCTTCCAAGTATTATCATACCTTATCGGATATTATCAAATCCATCGATAATCAGAATAACCAAATCTTATCGCAATATCACAGATTCATGTACTGTTATTTCAAAGATAACTGGTTTTTCCAGAGAAACAGTAAATAAAATTATCAGGTTTTATATTCGATTTCATCAGGAAAGGCTCAATTCATTTTTGAGTGTTTTTACAGTGGCAGATTTTTATGACTTTGATTTTATATTGAATTACTTTTATGAATATCATGCCATGTTTATGCAACGTATTTCAGTTAATAATATGACAATTTATCCATAAACTTATTTTCCCATAACTGTTACTTTGAATATTTCTTCTAACTGTTATACGGTTAAGTCAGGAGGTGTATTATTAATGAATAACAGAAAAAAAGATGATCTGGATACTAAGATTGCACTTTTTAGATATGAACTGATCGTACCAGTGCTCAACAGAACATACCCGGATCGTTCTGCATTGCAGTATTTTAAGAGGATTGCGTCTGCTTCATTGAAATATCCTGATGGTACATCAAAAGAGTATTCGTTTCAAACGATACGATACTGGTACGATACATATCAAAAAGAAGGATTTAGTGGACTGATGCCAAAAACACGTAATGACAAAGGCCGTTCAAGGAAACTGAATAAAACTTTGAAAAACAAAATTATAGAAATGAAACAAACAAATCCAAGGATGACGGCCACTTCAATTTATTTGAAGCTCATTGAAGATGGGAATATATTGAAGAAGGATATTTCATTATCGACCATAACAAGATTTATTGCATCAAAACCGGAATTCAATCACATACCGGTCGAAGATATGAGAGCATTTGAAATGGAACATACCAATGATATGTGGCAGCTGGATACGACCTACTGTTCATATATCAAAGACAGCAGAGGTCATAAATTAAGAACATATCTTATTATGATCATCGATGATCATTCCAGAATGATCGTTGGATATGGATTTTTCCTTGAAGACAATGCTGTCAATGTCCAGACAGTACTGAAACGGGCAATATCTAAATATGGGGTTCCAAAAAGACTATATGCCGATAATGGAAAACCTTATAAAAATGAACAGCTGCCAATCATTTGTGCTCAGCTGCAGATTCAGATCATTCATGCTCAGGTATACCACGGCAATAGCATTATGTGTACTTTATGATTATGTGGAGTTATTTTGTTTTTATAGCTTATAAGGCCATTTTTTGATACAAAAACTCCACATAATATTATTTTAGGATACAATTATCTACGTGTATGACAAGACAAGGAGGTAGATAATATGTACACATTGAAAGAATTATCTGATAAAGCGTTTCAAGAACTACTTGATTCTGGTTTATCATATAAAACTGTTTACGGTGCAAACTGGTATATCTGGAATCGATTGATCCGATTGCACGGGGAAGATGCTTTATTTGAAGAATGGATGGTGTATGATTACTGTGAAGATTATTTTGGAAAAGATATCTATGTGATCGACAAATGTAAACTTACACAATGTGAAAAAAGATATGTTCTCGCATTCAATAATCTGTTACAGTCAAATAAAAACATACCTTTTAAGAAACTAAACTATCATTATCATAGAGATTTCCTGCTAGATCATGATGCAAATCAACTTCTTGAAGAATATCTAAAATTAAGCAAAGAGGATGGTAATTCAGAAAGAACTTTAGAAAATAAACGTAAAAGGATTCGTAATTTTTTGATTGATTCAGATTTCAAGTCACTTACTAAGGAGTCGTTACGCCAATACCTGAATAAACGAATGACCGTAATGAATAAGACTGCTTATGTAATCGAGATGAGACTGATCAGAAGATTTTTGATATTCGCTTATGAAAAAAGTGCCATTTCTAAAGACATCCTGCTTGCATGGCCCGATAATATGAGCAGCATCAAAAATAAAGATATTCCATCAGCTTATACGATTGAGGAAATAAGAGAGTTACTGATTTCAGCCAGAGATTTCAAGTATGAGGATAATCATTTAAGAAATTATGCAGTCCTTTGTCTTACGGCTTATTCTGGGATTAGAGCTAGTGATGTGGCTAATTTAAAGTTTGAAAATATTGACTGGAGAAAAAATGAAATCAGAATTATTCAGCATAAAACAAAAAGAATGCATGTAATTCCATTGCTTCCTGAGATTGGTAATCCTATCATCGAATATATCAAAAGAGAAAGGCGATCATCATCAAAATATGTATTTACTACAGAAAAAGGCCAAAAACTTAACACTTATATGATAACATATATAGTCAATACTTACTTTTCTAACGCTCCGTTCGATCTGAAGGGAAGACATTACGGGCCACATACATTAAGGCACAGCATTGCAACCAACCTTATCAACAATTCTGTTTCAGCATTTTCAGTAGCCAATGTATTAGGTCATTCTAATACAAATTGTATTCAGATATATGCAAAAGTTGATATGGAAGGTCTAAAAAAGTGCGTTCTGGAGGTTCCATATCGTGTTTGAACTGATGAGCCCATGGAAAGAACATCTGATTGATTTTTATGAACACAAGATTCACTGTGGATATAAATACGAAAAAGGCCTAATTGTCATATCCCTTTTTGATAGGTATTATTCTAGCCTGAACATCGACGATCTTGTTTTCTCAAGAGATATCGTAGAACCTTTCTTATATTTAGATTCAAATGAACGGATCGGAACTCAGATAAGTAAGGCAAGTGTATTGCGTCAGTTTGGAAAATATTTATTCAGTCACAATGTCATTGAAAATATCTATATCATTCCATCTATATCACGAAAAGGAGAAGCTGAATACATACCTTATATCTACAGCAAAAAAGAATTGACAGGAATAGTCAATTATCTGGAAAACTACCCTGAGTCTGATTTTCTTGGAAAGTATAAGCTATTACCCAACACGATAAATGCAGTGACCATCTGTATAAAGATCTTAATAACTACAGGTATGCGCCTGGGAGAAGTCTTGAATTTAAGAACCGACAATATCAATTTCAACAATAATATTATCTATATCGATATCGCTAAAAATGATAATAAAAGAATGATCCCGATAAGCCAAACACTTACGGATGAGATCAGGAACTATATAGTTAATACGCCTTTTGTACTTGATAATCATGAACATTTGCTTTATATCGATGTCGATAACAGACTAAAAGAAAGCAATGTCCATTATTATTTTTATAAGGCATTGAAGCATAACAAGATCAAAAGGAAGAAGCATGGTAGTCCAAGGATACATGATTTCAGGCATACTTTTGCGGTCATGAGCCTTACCCAATTGCAGAAAAACGATGGAAATATAAATTTATCTCTATCATATTTATCTGCCTATCTTGGTCATAAGTCACTTCATGAAACACAGAAATACGTCTGGTTGACCCCCATCCTGTTTGAAGAAACAAAGAATAAAATGGCTGATTATTCATCATTCATAACTGATATTTTTGGAGGTGATAAGTTCGATGAAGATTAAGAATGATTTTTCATCCATTTTAGAATCATATTTTTCAAAGCATCTAAAACTTGAGAGAAAATTTAGTATTAATACCTATGATACTTATCTGACCGTATTGAAACAATTTATCAATTATCTAAGTGATGAATTAAAAATAAAAAGGCACGAACTCTCACTATATGATTTCAACAAAAAAAATATAATGACATTTTTGGATTATGTTGAAAGGTCGCTAAAATGCAGTTCAAAAACAAGAAATCACAAACTGACAATCATTAATTCATTTTTAGAATATGCACAATCTATAAATCCTGTTTATATCGATCTCTATCTATCATCAAAATCGATCAAAATGAAAAAAGTACCAAAGAAAAAAATGGGTTTTATGACCGTAGAAGAAATGAAAGCATTCTTCAAATGTATAGATTTAAGGTATAGATCTGGATATAAGCACTATATAATGCTTACGGTATTATATGAAACAGGGGCGAGGGTCAGTGAACTGATCAATATGGAAGTGTCGGATATATTTTTTAATAAAGATCCATATATAAAGATAGCAGGAAAAGGAAACAGGGAACGACTTGTATATATCAATGATTCAGTTGTATCAATGATCAAGGAATATATGAAGAAATTCAAAATAAAATCTGGTTTTCTTTTTCTGAATCATTCAAACGAAAAGTTCACAAGATATGGTGTGAATAAAATTGTAAATAAATATTATGAAAAAGCAAAAAAAAATGTCCAACGTTAAATAACAAAACAATAACCCCTCATACATTCAGACATTCAAAAGCTGTTCATTTTCTCCAAAATGGAACAGCACTACCTATTATACAACGTTTCCTAGGACATAGTAATATACAAACAACAGAAATATATCTGGATATCACTAATGATGTAGTGATAGAAGCAGTTAAACTAGCAGCAGATGTATTATCGATAAATAAAGAACAGGCATTGTGGTCAGGTGATGAAGCTCTGATTGAATTACTGGAAAGTTTAAAATAATATTATGTGGAGTTTTTGTATCAAAAAATGGCCTTATAAGCTATAAAAACAAAATAACTCCACATAATCATAAAGTACACATAATGCTATTTATGTGGAATTCCACATAAATAGCAAGGGCAAGATCGAGCGCAGCTTCAAATCAGTCAAGGAACAATGGATGTACAATACAGACTTTGATCAGTTTAAAAATACAGAAGATATAGATTCAGCTTTTGCCCTCTATGTCAATAAGAAAAATAATTCACCACATGCTTCACTGAATGGAAATACTCCGGTAAATGTATTTATGGATGATGAATCATCGATCAGGAGGGTCGAACCAGAAAGACTTGAAAAAATATTCTATCATACTGCAACCAGAAAAGTTGCCAATGATGCAACGATCAGGCTCAATACAAAAGTTTTCGAAACAAAGCAGGAATACATAGGCAGCAGGATAACCATCAAATATAAACCTGATCTCAGTGAGGTTTATATATTTGATGATGACAGCTATATCAAGATATCTGAAGTAAAGAAAGTAGACAATTCAAAAATAAAAAGAAAGCGACCACTGTTTTCAAAGGAGGATGACCAATGAAAGATTTTAAGATCTATTATGGACTGGAATTCAATCCATTTGAAAAAGGGCAGCCCGATATACCAGTAGAAACCAGTGATTACCGGGAAGCAATGGGGAGGCTCAATTATCTGAAGGATGTCAGAGGAATAGGATTATTTACTGGCCGAAGCGGAACAGGTAAATCGTTTATCATGAAAAAATTCAGTGAAACACTGAATCCTGGTCTGTATAAAGTAATATATATGCCAATGTCGACTCTGAGCACGATTGAATTCTATCGTGAACTGAGCAATCAGCTGGGACTGGAAATATATCATAAAAAAATAGATAATTTCAGAAATATCCAGGCCCATATAAAAAAGATGGTCGATGAAAAAAAGGATAGTGCCGGTCATAATATTAGATGAAGCACAATTTTTGAAAACCGATATCCTGAATGATCTGATAATGCTTTTAAATTTTAATTTTGATTCAAGCAGCTATGTAATTCTGATCCTTACAGGAACACCAGTATTAAATCATACGATCAATAGAGCAGTTCATGAAGCACTCAAGCAGAGGATCGTGATCCAGTATGAAACAACCGGGATGAATGAAAAAGATATTGAAACTTATATCAGTATAAAATTAAAAAAAGCAGGAAGAAATGAACCGCTGGTCATGCCAGAAGCTTTAACAGCACTGTCAAATGCATGTCAGGGTTCATCAAGAAAACTGAACAATCTGATGACCCACTGTCTGATAGTTGGTGCAGCAGCAAACAGGATGATAATTGATAATGATACAGTAATGGAGGCAGCAGATGAAATTGGATAAAAAAGAACTGATATATGAATGCCGTTATAAAAATATGAGATGGAACTGCATGATAAAAGATATCGAACATACAAAGCAGATAACCGGGTTTACAGTAAGTGGAAAAGGAAGTCTTTATCGAGTGTATCTGATAGAATTCAGTAAAACAAGATGGCTGGATATTCCAGAAATGGGAATATCCAGTGAGCTGAGCCATCCTGATGATATCTTCTGGAACAGTGAAAAACTAGCAGAACATACTAACAGTATAATTGATGGACTAACTATAGCCAATGGACTGAAAATGATCAATAAACTTTATGAAATAGGCGAAGTCTAAGGACCTCGCCCCTTCCCGAACCGTACGGGCACCTTTCAATGCATACGGCTCTCCATTTCTAAGTGAGTTTTCGTTTGGTAATTTGATTGTATTCTAAAAGGTTTTGGCTAACCTTTATAAAACATTCTCTATACAAACATATTTGTCTGCGGTTTATTCTTATCATTTCTTTGATGATATGGGAATACGGCTTATGTAATAGACTGATTTTCTTTCTATGAAACATGACATGTTGTTGTGGATTGCCACATATGTAACAGTTTCTTTTGAGAGGATTTGTGTCACTATATTTGTATTCCACATTCTGCTTGATTTTACTAAGCCACTGTGGGAAGAATGTTTTATCACGCTTGAATGAGCGGTATAGAACTAATTTGATTGTTTTAGCTTTTCCTTTGTCATTCGTGTACGAATAAATCAGTTGTGTATGATATTTCTTAAAGACCTTCTTTAATGAAGTATCACATTTGCGTGCAATCGTATAGGCAATGGAATATTGAATGATGTATTGGATTCTATGCATGTCATAGTAATTTCTGCACCCCTGATTATTGTTGATAAGCCCACGAAGAACCTGATTACCATAGGTAATGATGTCTTCTATTGGCTTGGATAATAATCGTTTTATGGAATGAGGTTTTCCAAATGCATCACACATTCCGTTGTCACGTAGTTTGCATATAAGTTTTTGATTATCAATCAGGATGTCAATGCTAGGAAATCTCCTGCTGATGAGATAACCAAGAAAATGTGCCTTTTCGTTTTTAGCATGTGTGATGAGTGTCTTTTCTTCACTAAGCCTTAGATGAAGTTCATCTTTAAGAAATTGTCTGATTTCCTGCTTGAGCTGTTGGGCATATGCTTTTGAAGAAATAGTTCCTACTAGGAAATCGTCAGCATAGCGTACGTAGTGTACTCTGCAAAATGAAGAATCAAAGTTATCAACGGATGATGTTGAACTCAGTTTTTTTCTTAGTCTTTTGATTTCCTTGATGTCATGCACCGATATCGCTTTGTTGAGCTGATGTCTCAGCCTGGCATATTCAGGATTCTGTCTACGATGTTTGCCCAGCATATCACGTTCAATAATGTGCTCCATAAATCTATCCAGTTTATCAAGATAGATGTTCGCAAGAATTTGGCTGCTGCACGAGCCTTGAGCATTACCTCGTTTAGTTGATTGGAATTTATGTTCCATATCGAAGTAACCAGCTTTCAGTATTTTGTTGATGAGACGAATAAAACGTTCATCATGAATTCTTTCGCGAAGGATGGACTCCAGGACACGGTGATCAATTTCATCAAAACATGCAGAAATATCACCTTCAATAAACCATGTCGTAGCACGCCAGGTTTCTACTTGAGCTAAGGCGCTGTGTACACTGCGATTAGGACGAAAGCCATGGGAAAGGTTTGAGAATGTAGGTTCATAAATACATTCAAGTATGATACGAACACATTCCTGTACTAGCTTATCTTTTCCATTAGGAAAGCTAAGCTTACGCATCTTTCCGTTTTTCTTGGGGATGTAAGTGATTCTGTTCGGTTGAGGCTGATAGATTTCATCTCTAAAAGATGAAATCAGCTCATCAATCCATTCTTCACAGAATCCATGAAGAGAAGTTCCGTCACTGCCAGCAGTTTCAGCACCATCATTGGATTTGATACTGTTGTAGGCAATGTAATAGAAATCTCTATCGTATAGAAGACGATAAACATCTTTATTGATGTAATAGTGATTTATACTGTTACGGGAACGAAAACATTCTAGTTTCGTTAAAAGTTTTGATGACTCATTCGGGTCAACTCCTTTCAAAAATAGAAATTAGAAACTGTCTCCTTTCACCATGTATTATCCATTACAGATAATCATTGGGCTACTGTAGAGACTCTCTACCCGTGATAGTTTAAATAAAGAAAACCAGAGCACTAGGGTATATCACGGTAACGCTTAATATAGTAACTCCATACTTAGGTATCCAATTGGTCTTTTAGGTTGACGATGTCAACTGTGCCAGACGACCTACTTATATCCAACCTTTCAAATACTGGATATATCGTCTAGAAACAAGAGTGATAACTTGAATGTTTTTCTAACACCACAAGACTTGGGTTCAACTCTAGAAGCTTTACCATATATGGCCTAGCTCGCCAAGCCACTCGTCCTAAAAGGACTAATCCTGGCTTTACCGACATGCTATGGTCCCCGTTGGGTTATCCCCGCGAGGTATAAAAGTCAAGATAATTTGACCAATTTGTTGCAATTAAGTGTTCTCAGTTTTTTTAGGATTTAATTTATCTTTGATTCGATAAGATGGACCTGTGATATTAAATA